>NZ_CP012357.1:612759-1225519 GCF_001267155.1 Spiroplasma litorale | reverse complement strand
AATTCCTCCGATTTATTAACAATAAAATTATAATTTAAGGTATTTTTATTGTTGTTAATAACTTTTAAAAACAACATTATTAGTTTTATTTGTGAATAAATATTATAATAAAACCTTTTTAATTGGGTATTTTTTAAAGTTTTCCACATAAAAAATATATTAACATTTTTTTCACCACTTTTAAAAAAAATATTAACTATTTAAAAATAAGCTTTCAAATTGTTATATAATTTTAAATGAAGTTTTATTTTTAAAGGAGGTATTTATATGAAAAGAACTTGACAACCAAGTAAGATTAAACATGCCAGAACTCATGGTTTTAGAGCTAGAATGTCAACTAAAAACGGCAGAAAAGTTATTAAAGCAAGAAGAGCAAAAGGTAGAGTTAAACTTACTGCTTAATATTTATGAAAAACTTAAATATAATTAAAAAAAACCAAGATTTCCAAAAAATAATAGGTTTAAAAAACTATAAAAACTCAAAATCATTTGTAATTTATTATCGAAATAATAATAATTTATTTAAATATGGTGTATCAGTTGGGAAAAAACTTGGAAACGCAGTTTTAAGAAACTATATAAAAAGAGTAACAAGAAGTATAGTCTATGATTTGTTAGAAAAATTTGAACATAAAAAAGTAGATGTAGTTATAATTGTTAAGGCAAGTTTTTTAGAATTAAGTTATGATGAAAATCACAAACAACTCGACAAAGTTTTATTGTCAATTTAGAAGAGGTGAATATCTTGTATAAACAAGACTACTCAAAATATTTAAATAATAATAAGGGCAAGAAAAAAACAAAAAAAGACATACTTAAGCAAATTTGAGTATGGGTACGTTTATTTTTATTCTTATTTGTTATAGTCTCAATGCTTTGGGGTTGTGTACAAATGTATCAATCCAAGTATACAGTTTCTCAAGTATCAGATATGGCAGGTAACAAAGTTTATTCACCCGGGACTACTTTTGAGATCGTTATCAGAGCTTTAGGAGATTATGGATCTAAAAACCACTGATATGCAAGTGATGAAAATGGTAATATTCATGAATATTCATTAAATGCTATATCCTCGTGGTCAGAAGCTTTCACTGAAACTTCTTCTCCATTTTATGGTTTCTTCGTTTATCCTATGTCCTTTATTCTTGTGGCGTTCATTAGAATAATGGCGGGTTCTGAAGGCGGAATTATAAAATCAAGCACCGCAAGTTATGGTTATATAGTTTTAGCATCAGTTTTCTTTACATCAGTTATTATTAGGATGATAACTTTAGGATTTACTTGGAAAACACAATCAAACCAAGAAAAACTTCAATTAGTTCAAGCTAAGCAAGCAGAAATTCAGCAAAAATATAAGGGTTCTACAGACCCTGTTGCAAAACAAAAACAACAAATGGAAACAATGGCTCTATACAAAAAAGAAGGTATATCTCCGATTGGTTCCTTAGTTTCTACATTTTTATCTATGCCTTTCTTGTTTGCGATGTTCTCTATCGTTAGAGCAACACACGCATTAAAAATAGCAGTCGTAGGTAAAATTACACTTATTGATACTCCTTGAGATCAAATAACAAGTGGTAATTGAGTTTATGTTTCTTTAGTTGTTGTTTATATACCATTACAAATAATATCTATGTTTCTACCGATGATTTTACAATCGATTAAAAGAAACAAAAAAAATGACACAGAACAACAAAAAAAAGCAAGAAAAAAACAAATTATAATGAACAGTATATTCATACTTGTGTTCGTATTTATTATATTTACAACAGCAGCGGGTGTAGCTATATATTGGATATTCTCTTCATGTTTCCAAATATCACAAACATTAATATTCCACTTTGTAAGAGAAACAAAAGCAAGTAGAATTAAGAAAAAAAGAGAAAAAGTTGTAATGAAAAACAAAAAATTAAGTGAAAAAAATAGTAATACAAAAAATAACATTAAAAAATAGTTATTTTTTTTATACTAAAAACCCAAAAGTAAAACTATTATTTAAAAAAAATACCGAAACTTTTAAAGAAATCGATAATCTTAAAAAGAAAAAAATAATTGATGAGCTTAATAGGTTTTTTGATCTATTTGTAGATTTTAGAATTGTTACAATATTTTTCTCAAACTCCCAAAATAAGAATATTTGTTTTTATAAAAGTAACTCATTCCTTAATAAAAATACAAAAATTGTTTTTGTTAATTTCATTAAATACTATTTTTTTAGAATAGAAAAAGCTTACATAAATGTTGAACTATCAAATATTTATAAAACTCATAAAAATGGTATTAATTTTTCAATACCAATTTTAAAAGAAATTGTGCGTAAGGTTTTAATAAGCAAAACCGAAGCGGAGCTCCAACCACATACAAAAAAATATAGAAAAAAAATCAATGAATTTGTTATGAAATATAAAAATATTAAAATTAAAAGTAATGGTCCTTTTGGTGAAAGAAAAATAAAATTAGTTTATAAACCAGACAAATAGTTCTGGTTTTCTTTAATATCATTTATAGAGAGGTAAAAATGAAAATTAGTTATGACGATATAATTGTAGCTTCTGCAACAAAAATATCAACACAAGCAATATCTATAATTAGAGTTTCGGGTGAAGGAACAATCGGTTTAATTAACTCTTTAATTGATAAAGAATTAGAACCAAAAAATGGATTCTATCTTCGTAAAATAATACATGAAGGACACGTCATTGATGAGTGTTTGTTTCTGGTTTTTATAAAAAATCATTCTTTTACCGGAGAAGAAACTGTAGAGATAAATTGTCATGGTGGTATTTTTTTAGTTGAAAAAATAATAGAATTAGTTTTATCAAAAGGGGCTAGACTCGCAGCCAAAGGAGAATTCAGCCAAAGAGCATTTTTAAATGGCAAAATTGATTTAATACAAGCCGAAAGTATAAATAATATAATTCACTCAAAAAATAACCTAGCATTAAAACTTAATGCCAAAATGTTAATCGACAAAAATAATAAAAAATTGCAGGATATCAAAGAAAACTTTATTAATAATATTTCAATATTACAAACTGCTATTGACTATCCAGAATATGACGAAACACAAAATACAACTTCAGAAATTGTATTAAGAGATCTGTTAAATATTAAAAAAGAACTTGTAAATATAATAGATAATAGCCAAAAATATAATTATATTAATAGTGGCATAAAAACACTAATATTAGGGGATACAAATGTTGGTAAATCATCACTATTAAATTCATTAATAAATGAAGACAAAGCGATAGTTACAGATATTGAAGGTACTACAAGGGATATAGTTGAAGGGACAATTAGATTTAAAAACTTTAATCTAAATCTAATCGACTCTGCAGGATTGAGAAAAACAAGCGATGTAGTTGAATTAAAAGGAATTGAAAAAACAACTAAACTAATTGATGAGGTAAATTTAATTTTATTTGTAATTAATAAAGAAAAATATGATATAAATCTTTACAATAATATTAAGGAGAAAGAGCACATTGTTGTTTTAAACAAAGCTGATCTTCTAACAGAGACAGATATTAAAACTATTAAAAAAAGTTTTAATAACCTTATAATTGTTTCTGCTAAAAAAAATGATATAAATGAGTTAAAAAAGGAATTAGAAAGAAGATACGACCAAGAAAAAATACTAGATGAGGATGTTTTGATACTATCGAATATCTCTCACATAGAATTACTTAAAAAAGTTTTAGAGTCAATTGATTTGATTGAGTCTAACATAATCCAAGGTTTTGATATTGATATTATAATGATTGATCTAAGAAACTCATTAGATATTATCAATAATATGCTTGGAATATTTGATTCTAATGAAGAGATTTTAGATAATATATTTAGAAAGTATTGTCTTGGAAAATAAGGAAGGATTATATTAATGGCAGGGATATTTGATACACATACTCATTTTAATGATGAATTGTATAAAAAAAATGACATTGAGGTTTCAGAAATAATTAAAGAAGCAAACAATAACGGGGTTTCAAAATTTTGTTGTGTAGGATTTGATATTAACTCTTCAAAAGAAGCGGTAAAATATGCAATGAAATTTCCAAGTGTATATGCAGCAGTCGGTATACATCCAAATAATGTAGACGAGTTTGACCTTAAGGACTTAGAAGATGTTGATACACTTTCCTACGGGCAAAATGTAGTAGCAATTGGAGAAGTTGGATTAGATTATTATTACACATCAAAAAATAAAGATAAACAAAAAGAATTCTTTAAAAAACAAATAGATATTGCTAAAAAAAATGACCTTGCACTTATGATGCATATTAGAGATAAGGATGATTCTGATCAAGCATATTTAGATGCATTAGAAATTTTAAAAGAAAAAAAAGTAAAAAGAGCAATTGTTCACTGTTATACAAGAGGGTATAATTTAGCTAAAAAATTTATTGATTTGGGTTATTATATTTCAATACCAGGTGTTGTTACATTCAAAAATGCTAAGGACCTTCAAGAAACTGTTAGCAAGGTATCTTTAAATAATTTAATTGTAGAAACAGATGCACCATATTTAACGCCAGAACCTAACAGAGGAAGTATGAACTTCTCAAGATATATTGTTTATACAATTAAGGCGATTGCAAATATTAAGCAATTAAATAAAAATGATATAATTGAGGCCACTTCAAATAATGCACACAAAGTGTTTAACATAAAAAACTAAAATAAATCTACTATTCCACCAAATAGTAGATTTATTTAAATAAAAAATTTTTAATTAATTTTAAAAAATTTTTAGTTTCAAATATAGTATTATTTTAAAAGAGGAAATAATATGATTAAAAAACTAAACTTAATTTTTTTTATTTGGTGTGCTACAGTACCGTTTTTTTGTATAATTTTAGATCTAGTAATGTCCACAATACAACCAGTTGAAGAACCACCAGGAACATATGGTTTTGATAAATCAGTAATTAATCAAATAATTTACTGATCTGTTTGAGGAACGTTAGATACATTTGTATTTGGTTTGCTAAATTTGATTCATTACAAATGAAAAAATATGCCAAAATGAGTAAC
Organism: Spiroplasma litorale; assembly: GCF_001267155.1. Taxonomy (NCBI): domain Bacteria; kingdom Bacillati; phylum Mycoplasmatota; class Mollicutes; order Entomoplasmatales; family Spiroplasmataceae; genus Spiroplasma; species Spiroplasma litorale. The sequence goes on along the minus strand of NZ_CP012357.1, from coordinate 1,220,479 downwards.
AGGAAAAAATAACTTTACAAGAGTAACAACTGATAACGTAATTTTACTAATAATTTGACTTGGTGGTCTTGCCGGAAATGCTGTTGTGGGTTTTAATTCGTGGTATAAAATAATCAAAGCTATTTTAGAACACGTTATAACACCAATTTTAATAATTCTTTACTATTTTATAATAGTAAGAGAAAAGATTTCTTCGTCACAATATTCAAAAAAATATACATGATTTAACTTACTTTTAGTTGGAGTATATTCAACGTTTGTTATATCTAGAGCAATTTTAATTGAATACTATGCTCCAAAACCTTTTTTTACCCAATTTCCATATGATCAGATGGACCCCTCAATAATGGGATGACCATTGGTGGTATTCTTCTTTATTGGGTTTATGTCTTCTTTCATTTTCTTATCTATATTTATAAATTATATGTCTAATTTGAGTATAGATAGCTTGAATAAAAGAAAATTAAAAAAGGAAAAAGTAGAACAAAAAAACAAATAAAAAACCTTGTTTAAAAATATTACAAGGCTTTTTATTTGTTTAAAAATGAGATAACATCCCTACAAATCATTATTTCTTCGTTTGTTCTTATTTTATACACTGAAATTTTTGACTCATCTTTACTAATTTTTATGTTATCTTCATAACTTTCATTGTTTTTATTTAAATCTAATTTTATATCTAATAAATATAATTTAGAGATTATCATGCTTACAATATCTTTTGCATTTTCTCCAATTCCGGCTGTAAAAATAATTGACTCAACTTTTCCTTCTTGTTGGTTAACCATTTGTATAACAAAATTTGCTATTTTTTGTGTATATAATTCTAATGCTAATTTACACATTTTGTCATCTTTTTTATAACCATCAATAACATATCTAATGTCTGAAGAGACTTTGCTTATTCCTAAAAGACCTGATTCATTATTTAACATATCATTTATTTGAGAAACGCTTGCATTAAGCTCATTAGACATATAATTAATTATAGAAGGGTCAATATCACCACTTCTACTCCCCATCATAATTCCTGCAAGGGGTGTTAATCCCATTGTTGTATCAAAGGATTTTCCTTCTTTTATGGAACAAATTGATGCTCCATTACCTAAATGGCAAACTACAATATTATTATTTTTTTTATTAACTATTTCTTCATATTTTCTATTGATGTAATCAAAAGATGTGCCGTGAAAACCATATTTTCTGACACCATGTTTTTCGTATCAATCATAATTAACTGGGTAAATATAATTAATTTCAGGCATTGTTTGGTGATAAGCTGTATCAAAGCATGCAACATGAATAGCATGGGGTAAGAAATCTTTAAATTTATCTATAACCAACAAACCAGGGGGGTTGTGAAGAGGAGCTAACTTTGAAGATTCTTCTATCTTTTTATGCACAATTTCATCAATAATAGATGATTTTGAAATTGTGCCACCGTGTACTGTTCTATAACCTACACCGTTAATATCTTTAATATCTTTAATAATATTTAGTTCGTCTAGTTTATTTAAAATAGTTTCAATTGCAATTTTATGATTTGGCAATTTAACTTCAAATTCATGTTTTTTATTTTGGTAATTTATAATTACTTTACCATTTACTTTTATTTGTTCAGCGATTCCATCTGAAATTTTTTTAATACTTTTTTCGTCCTTATATTCGTATAATGAAAATTTAATAGAACTACTACCTGGATTAACTACTAATATCATATTTATATCACCATATATGCAGTTAAGACTGCAGCTTGAATAATATCCTCAAGGTTTGCACCTCTTGATAAGTCATTTACTGGTTTATTCAAACCCAAAATTATTGGTCCTATGGCTTCAAATCCTCCCATTCTTTGTGCTATTTTATATCCTATATTTCCAGCATCTAATGTTGGAAAAACAAATATGTCTGCTGATTCACTATCAATTTTTGAGTTCTTAAATTTTTTATTTCTAACCTCTTTACAGAATGCAGCATCAAATTGAATCTCCCCATCAAATTTAAAGTCAACTTTTTCTTTATTTAATATTTCTTTTGCTTCTCTTATTTTATCAACATCTGGGCCTAAACCTGAACCATTTGTTGAATAGCTTAATAAAGCAACTTTTGGATCATTTACATTCATTTTTCTTGCAAAATCAACAAAACTTTTAGTTATGTCTGCAAGTTGTCTAGATGTAGGGTTTAAATTTAGACTACAATCTCCGAAGAAATAATATTGCTCACCCTTATGCATTATTATAATGGAACTAGCAACTGAAACACCAGGTTTTGTTTTAATTATTTGCAAAGCCGGTCTAAGAGTATCTGCTGTTGTATAACTTAAACCACACAAGACACAATCTGCTTCATGTTTATAAATCATCATATTTGCTAAGTAGTTTGATTTAGAAACCAATTTTTTAACTTCTTCGATGTTCTCAACCTTACCTTTTCTTATTTCCATAAAATCCTTAGCATAATTATCTACATCAATTTCCGATACATTTATTTGTCTAATTCTTCTATCAAGATTTTCGTTTATTTTGTTTTGAAATAGTAAAATGGGTTCACATATATCATTTTCTACCAAATATGTTGCAACTTTCTGAATTTTTTCTTCTTCACCTTCGGGTAGAATGATTTTAATTTTTCTCTTTTCTGCCTTTAAGATTGTCTCAATTTCACTTATTTTATACATAAGACCTCCAAGTTATAAATAGTATTTTTTCCATAGCAAATTAATATTATAAAAAATATACTAAGAATATTATAAACCTCTAATATAAAAAAATAAAATATTTAAAAAATATAACAACATTTAAAATAAAAAAACATCAATTTTGATGTTTTTAAATGTATTGACTTTGGCTACTTTTTCTTAAATCACGAGCATTTTTACCGTAGTAACCTGACTCTATTCTTCTATTTATAACTTTTTGATATATTTGTGCACCTTCTACAACACCTGTCATTGGACTTGGTGAGATTTTACATGGTATTGAGAATATACCATTAAAGTATTCTTTAATACCTCTTATAAGTGCTCCGCCACCACATAACATAAATCCATTTGATATAATGTCACCAGCTAATTCAGGAGGTGTATTTTCCATTATTTCAATAACCATATCAGTAATTCTACTAAATGCATTAACTAGCACGTTTCTAATTTCTTCTGAACTAATAATTGCTTCTTTTGGTAAACCAGAAACGATATCTCTACCAAATACAGACATTGTTTTTTCACCTTTATATTTAGCAAGTGAACCAAGTTCTTTTTTTACATTTTCTGCAGTTCTATCACCAATAGTTACGTTATATTCTGATCTAACATATTTTTTAATTTCATCATTAAATGCATTTCCTGCTACTTTAATTGATCTTGAAATTATAATGTCACCAGCTGAAATTATTGCTATATCAGAAGTTCCTCCTCCGATATCAATTACAATATTACCTTTTGGAATATCAATGTTAATCCCTGCTCCAATGGCAGCCATTTTAACTTCTTCTTCAACTATAACAATTTCAGCACCCATATCATAAGCTACTTGTTTTAATGCTTCTCTTTCAAGTTCTGTAACTTCACTTGGACATGCCAATAATATTACAGAGTTTTTTCAATCATTTAGCATTTTTAATTTACCAAAAACATGTTTTAACATATCTTTTGCAGCATCTAGATCAGTTATAACTCCATCTTTAATTGGAACAACCATACTAATGTTTTCGTGTGTTTTACCTAACATATTGTATGCTTCTTCACCTAATGCTAATAAAGTATTTGTAACTAAGTCATATGCCATAATTGATGGTTCGTTATAAACTATACCTTGCTTACTAACGTACGCAATTATGTTACTTGTTCCTAGATCTAATGCTATAAATGTGCGTTCCTCTAGTTTCATTTTTACCTCCTAAAAATCAATAATTTATATAATTATACTATTAATAACTAAATAAAACAATAAATATAAAAATCGATTATTAAATATATTACAAATATACTATACAACAATTTTGTTGTTTTTCTAAACAAAATAAAAACTTGATATACAAGTTTTTAATGTTATTTTTCTTCAAAGATAGCATGACCTTGGTAAAAGTCTCCCTTCATAGCTCCTGCCATTTCTACAAAACCCATACCTGTGGTGTATTTAATATCTAGTTTTCCACCTTCTTCATATTCTCCTAGATTTCCTCCATTGGTTCCATATCCAACTAATTTGTCAGTTACAATGTATGAATTAAATGAACCGCCATCATGACCATACAAATCTTCATAACCCGGTAGTATATCAATTTTTGTAACTAAGGAAGACTCATTTGAAGATTTTTTTACTTTATATTTAATTCTTGTAAATTCTTCAAATTTTTTTATATCAATTTTTGTTTTGAATTTATCCGATAATTTACTATAAACAAGATCTTTTAATTTTTTAGACCCTTCAAATGATTCATTTTCTAATAAATCTTTTGGAGCATCAATTGTTTTGCTTTCTGGTAATGCTTCATAAAAAGTTATTCTTTCGTCTTTTTTTAAACTATATTTTATTTCAATTTTATCTCTTTGTATAAATATATTATTCATTGTTGGAAACTTATTTAAAGTTACTCCAGTTTTTGTTGCAACAGCATTATCAATAATAACCTTTGCATTAGGGTTAAGCATATTTTCACCTTGTAATAAATTAGATCTTAAATACTCAAAATCTTTATTAGCTGAACCTAAATTTTCTACAGCCATTGCTAAAATTGACTTTTTGTTTTTTTCATGTTTAAGTACATCATCAATTTTATTAAAAGCTCCTTGGTAAACATAAATATTGCCAATATCTTTATTTGCAAAAAATAGATTTGGATCAACACCTTTGTTTAATACAACGTTTACTTCTCCTTTATAACCCATTCCTTCTTTTGCAATTATTTTATAAATATCTCCGATACCATTTATTCCACTTGTTAACTTATTAAGTTGAATTGAGTTTATATCTATATTAGTTTTATTAATATTATTCATACTATCAACAATTCCAGCTTCAGTAATTTTAAATCCTTCATCACCAATAGCTATACTTGGGTCAATTGTTCCATCACTTAGTTTGTTACCTGCTATAAATTTGTCAACTTTAATTAAATCTTTTAAATCTTTACTATTTTCACCTTCTGGGTTAGGTGTTTCTGGTTTATTTTCTTCTTCTGTTTTTTCTGTGTTCCCACAAGCAACTACTGTGGATATAGAAGTTGCCATAAAAGCAACACTTCCTAAAATGCTTAATAATTTTTTCATTTATTTTATCTCCTATAACTTAGTAAATATTTATTTACTAAGTAAAATTAAAAATTTCTAAATATTAGTATTTAAATAAGGTATTTAATTTAAATTAAATACACTAAAAAGTCCACATTATAAAAATGTAAGTCATTCACTATCATTTCATATATTTTTTAATAATTAATTTTAAATAAATAAGGAGGGGTGGTTGATTTCTTAAACAAATTTAATAAGGCACTAAATTTAGTTTTGATTACTAAGCTAATTTTATTTTTTGATAATGCTAAAAAAGAAATAAAGGCTTTATTAAATATATTATTGTTTTCTTTTGGGTTTATTTTATAAAGACTAATAATAAATAAATGATCATCAAAAATAAAGTTTTCATTTGCAAAAGCTCGATCTAACTGGCTAATTTTCTTTGACTTTAAAATGCTTCTTAAAACGATTAATAAGGAAAATAAAATAAGGTTCAATAAAATAACAATCTTTACCAAACTTACCAAAATTGAGAAAGTATTTAGATTTTTACTTAATTTTGTGTCATTAGCTATAGAAACTGTTTTTATTAAAATGATAGGTAAAGAAATTAAAGTAAAGTTTTTAAATAGTACTAGATTTTTAATAAGTAATGCTGTTATTTTAGGATTTTTTAATTCATTATCATTTCTTAAAGTTTTTAATTTTCTTATTAACTTTGAAACATCTGCAATCAAAAAAAACCAAAAATATTAACATTGACAATAAAAAAACTAAGTTATTAAAATTAATTATATAATTGCTTAATTCCTTAAATTCATTAAGATATGGGAAAGTAATACTAAGCAAATATATACTTATAAATACAACTACTAGTGATATAAAGATTTTCCTAATATTTATTAGTCTTTTCATTTTTCTACCTTTTTGAATATTATATCAACTTTTAGGTTTTTAATTTTAATTAAATATAATATAAAAAAATTTTACAAAAAAAATCTCAAAATTTTTACATTTTGAGATTATATAATTTATTGTTTTTCTTTAAATATATCGTGTCCTTGGTGAAAGTCTCCTTTAAGACCTCCGCTATATTCAAAAAATCCCATACCTGTGGTGTATTTAATATCTAGCTTTCCATCTTCTTCATATTCTCCTAGATTTCCACCTTGGGTTCCAATCCCAACAGTTGAATCGGTTACAATGTATGAATTAAATGATCCTCCATCATGACCATAAAGATCATTTGAACCTGGTAATACATCAATTTTTGTAACCTTAGTTGCATCCTCTTTTGATTTTCTAATTTTATATCTAACTTTTGTGAAACTTTCAAAGTATGATTGACTAATTTTATTTTTAAATTCATCTGTTAATTTATCGTATACAACGTCTTTTAATTTTTTAGAGTTTTCTATTGATTCATTTTCTAATAAATCTTTTGGAGCTTCAATTAGTTTATCACTTGGTAAAGCTTCGTATAATGTTATTCTATCTTCTTTGACAAGATTATAAGTTAACTCAATTTTACCTTTATCAACAAATATAGGATTCATTGTTGGGAACTTATTTAAAGTTACTCCAGTTTTTGTTGCAACAGCATTATCAATAATAACCTTTGCATTTGGATTAAACATATCTTTACCTTGTAATAAATTTCCTCTTAGGTATTCAAAATCTTTGTTAGTAGCACCTAAATTTTCTATAGCCATTGATATTATAGATTTTTTATTTTTTTCATGTTTAAGTACATCATCTATTTTATTAAAAGCTCCTTCATACACAAAAATATTTCCTATATTTTTGTTTGCAAAAAATAGATTTGGATCAACACCTTTATTTAAATTAACTATAACTTTTCCAGTATAATCACTATTTTCTTTTCCTGATATTTCATATCTAGCACCAATTCCATTATCACCTGAGTATTGTAATTTAATATCTAACCCTTTTATGTCAAGTGATAATTTATTAATATTATTCATACTATCAACAATCCCAGCTTCAGTAATTTTAAATCCTTCATCACCAATAGCTATACTTGGGTCTATTGTTCCATCACTTAGTTTGTTACCAGCTATAAAGGTATTAATTTTTACTACTTTTGAAATATCAATTTTTACATTATTCACTTTTACATCAATATCAGCAGTATAGTTAGCACTTGAAGAAATTGTTAGTTTAATATTATTTGTTGTTGGTTTTTTTAGATCAACAAGTATTTGTTTATTAGAATAATCAAAAGTTACATCTAAATAGCCATCTTCTGAACATTTATAAGAGTTAGGTAATTCATCATTTGACAATTCTGAGTAATTTTTTATTAATATTATTTTTCTATCTCCTGGGTTTCCTTCAATAGATTTTGTGTCTAAAACGAAACCTTTTTTACCTTCTTCGCCACCAGCAGCGCTATTTCCATCTTCTGGTTCTGTTTTATCACCACAAGCAACTACTGTGGATATAGAAGTTGCCATGAATGTGACACTTCCTAAAATGCTTAATAATTTTTTCATAATTAGTCTCCTCTTAAAAAAATGATTTAAAATATGCTTTTTTTAATTAAATTTGGTGGTGTATTTGATTTCTTAAACAAATTTAATAATTGGCTAAAAATAATTTTAATTATTAAATTAATACTATTTTTTATTAAAGATAAAAATGATATTAAATTGTTTTCAAATAATATGTTGATATTTTTATAATTAAGGCTATAGCACTCATCAATATAAAAATCTAAGTTCAAAACCAAGACATCGTTTGCAAAAGCTTGGTCTAACTGATTAATTTTCTTTGATTTTAATTTATTTTTTAATACTACTAATAGAGTAAAAAAAACTAAATTTAAAAATAGGGTGGATGTTATTAAAAAAATTAAAAATATAAAATAGTTTAAGTCATCAATCTTTTTAATATCATCAGTAATGAATATAATATTAATTATTAATATTGGGAAAGCTACTCAAAAAAATTTTTTAAATAAAACTAAGTTATCAATTAATATTAAAGAAATTTTTGGATTTTTTAATTCATTTTTAATTTGATAATTGTTTATTTTTGAAATTATTTTTGAAAATTCTACAACTATAAATATTGAAAATATAAAGAGAGATACAAAAAAAATATAATAATTTAAATTATCAATTTTTCTGTTAAGTGCACTACTAAATAGATATATTGTTAAAAATATAACTAATAACGATATGAAAATAATTCTTATATTAATTAATTTTTTCATATATAACACCTATTCAATAATTATACCAATGTTTTTTATGGGAGTTAAATATTTTAAATAAAAAAATACCTATTGAACATCTAAAATAAAATTGACAGTAAAAAAGTACTTTTATTGTTAAAATTTTATTGAAAGGTGTTCTTTTTATATGGCAAAACAATGAACAAAAAATGAAAAACTTAATATAATTAATGAATCAAAAAAAATTGGTATTTTAAATGCGGCATTAAAGTTTGATATTAGTACTAGCACAATTAAAAGATGAAAATCAGAGGTAAAAGTTAAAGGTGAAGGCGCTCTTGAATGAGGTAGCGGAACACAAGCAAAAGGAAATATCAAAAAATTTAAATCTCATGATTGAATTTTTAAAGAACCTGATGATATGAGCATTGAAGAATTAAGAGAGGCTTTGAAACTGGAACGAGCTTTAAAAAAGCATTTGGCGAAGACAACTAAGGAAAAGTACTTCGCCATTTTTAATGTTAAAAGAATGTTTTCTTTGAAATTATCTTGTTTATATTTAAAAGTTTCAAGGTATGGATATTTAAAATGACTTAAAAACGGAAAACCAAAGTATAAAAATTATAATAGAATTTTAGCAATTAAGATAAGATGCCTTTTTTACTTGTTTAAAAAAAGATATGGTTATAATATGATAACTTTATTTTTAAACAAATACTTTAAAGAAAGATTAAACCCTTGAGTTGTTTATAGATATATGAAAATAATGAGTTTAAAAGCAGTGAAGAAAAAGAAAGTTCCAAACTATGATAAATCAGGTCCATTAAGATTTGAAAATCTACTAAATAGAAACTTTAAATCTAAAAATATAAATGAAAAATGAGTAACAGATGTAACTTATATAAAAACTATTAATGGAAACGTATATCTATCTGTTATAAAGGATTTGTTTAATTCAGAAATTATTGATTGAAAGTTATCGGTTAGTCCTAATAATAAATTATGTCATACAAATTTAATAAGCGCCATTAAAAAAAGAGGTGCACCAAAGATAATCCACTCAGATCAAGGATCACCATATACAAATGAAACTTGAGAAAGATTATGTAAAACTAATAATATAAATATTTCTATGTCACGAAGAGGAAATTCACCAGATAATGGTGCCTGTGAGTCTTTTTTTGGAACTTTTAAAAATGAATGTATATATACATATAAAGTAAAAGAACTACATCATTCAAATATTTATAAAATTATCTCAGACTATATAGAGTTTTATAATTATGTTAGACCTTCATTAAAACATAAAAAAACTCCATACGAAATTCGTATGGAGAAAGTATCTTTTTAATGTCAATTTTAATTGACAATTTCATATTGGTATTTTTAGTTTAATTTCTTTAAATAAGTATCTTGACTTGCATCATAAGCACCTTCATTAACTCTTTTGACAATTATTTTTTCATAGGCTTTTGTGCCTTCAATAACACAACCTAGTGGTTCTGCTGCAATTTTGGTAGGTAATTGGAATATATCATAGAAATATTTATCAATATTTCTAATCAATGCTCCACCTCCACAAATTATCATACCGTTTTTCATTATATCTCCAGCTAATTCTGGTGGTATTTCTTCAAGTATTTCAATTACTAAATCTGTAATTTTACTAAAAGCACTTAATAATATATTTCTAACTTCTTCAGAGTTTATTTTAGCCTCTTTTGGAAGTCCTGATATAATATCTCTACCATAAATTTGCATAGATCTTTCATTAGGGTATTGTACAAGTGACCCTAATGTTTTTTTAATGTTTTCAGATGTAGTAGAACCAATTGCCATATTGTATTCTGAACGAATGTACTTAAGAATTTCATTATTGAAATAGTTACCAGCAACTTTAACTGATTTTGATGAAACCACTTCATTTGCAGATAGTATAGCAATATCAGTGGTTCCTCCACCAATGTCAACAACCAAGTTACCATTTGGTAATTCAATGTTAACTCCAGCTCCTAAAGCAGCCATTTTAACTTCTTCTTCAATAACAACAAGATCAGCACCCATATCTTTCGCAACCATTTTAAGTGCATCTCTTTCAAGTTCTGTTACACCACTTGGACAAGCAAGTACAACAATTGAACCTTTCCAGAAATTCATCATTTTAAGTCTATCAAAGATATGTTTTAATAAATCTTTTGCTGCATCTAAGTCAGCGATTACACCATCGACAAGGGGTGTAATTATTCTAATATTCTCACTTGTTTTACCAACCATATCATAAGCATCTTCACCAATAGCTACCAAAGTATTTGTATTAATATCATATGCCATCAAACTTGGTTGATTATAAACAATACCTTGGCCTGAAACATATGCTAATATGTTACTTGTGCCAAGGTCTAGTGAAATAAAAGGTCTTTTAGTTTCTTGATACATAATAAGTCCCCTCATTTCTATAAAGTTTTTTTAAACCTTCAAGTAATTATCTACCCATTACATCTTCATGATGTCTTTGAGCTTTAATAATTTCTCAAATTTCTGATTCGAATTTTTTAGTTCCGTTAATAACGGCTAATAAAGGTTGTTCTCCAACTTTAGTTGGTAATTGTAGAGTATCTGCAAAGTATTTATCAATACCTCTAATCAATGCTCCACCCCCACAAATAGTAATACCATTTCTGAAGATATCTCCAGCTAATTCTGGTGGTGTATCTTCAAGAACTTGAACAGTTAGGTCAATAATTCTTGATACAGGTACTTTTAATACTTCACGAACTTCTTCTGGTGTTATTTCGATTTCTCTTGGTAATCCTGAAACAACATCACGTCCATAAACTTTCATTCTTCTTTCATCTGGGTATTTAGCCAATGATCCAATATTAACTTTAATTGATTCAGCAGTTTTAGAACCAATTTCTAGTCCGTATTGTGAACGAATGAATTTTTGACATTCATCATTTAAGTAGTTACCAGCAACTTTAACTGATTTTGATAAAACGATATCTCCTGATGCAAGAACTGCTATATCAGTAGTTCCCCCACCCATATCTATAATTAGATTTCCTGTTGGAGCATATATATTAACTCCTCCACCTAAAGCAGCCATTTTAACTTCTTCTTCAACAAACACTTGGTCTGCTCCTAAGTTCATTGCTATTTTTTTAAGTGCACTTTTTTCTAATTCAGTAATAACTGATGGACAAGCTAATAACATGATTGAGTGTCTTAATTGTTTAGATATACGTAATTTTTGGAATATATATCTTAATTGAGCTTCAGTAGCTCTAATGTCAGTAATAACTCCGTCAACCATTGGTTTTACAACACGGATTGTTTTATTTCCTTTTCCAATCATTTTGTACGCTTCAGTACCAACTGCTACAATTCTATTTTCTTTAATCTTATACGCAACAATTGAGGGTTCATTATAAACCACACCTTGTCCTGAAATAAACACAAGTGTATTTGCAGTTCCAAGGTCCATTGAAACGAATGTAGGTTTTTTACTTACAGCCATTTTCATTTCTCCTTCATTTTTAATTTTCCTAATGTTTTGTTTATGATTATGTATTTCTAGTTATTATAGAATACATAACATAATCTAAGTTTAGCACATTTTTCTTTTTTTTGCAACTTGGAAAGTATTATGTTAAAATATAATACATTCATAAAAATTCAAAAAACTGCCTAAGCAGTTTTTTCTTTATTTATATTTAAATTTTTATTATTCACCTTTAAAAATTTCTTTTCTGTAACTTTATTTTCATTTTCAAGTTGTTCTAATAATTTATCGCTATCTTTTAACTTGTTATTCAATATTGTTATTCTTTTGTTATGATCGATAATTAATTGAGAAAGTTTAGCTTCAAAATAACTAATTTTTTCAAAATCATCTGCTTTATCAACAATACCAATTTTTTTACTTTTTTTGAATGCAAAGAATAAAAGAATAAATGCAATTATCCCGGCTGGAATTTCACTAAATGAATAAATTAAGAAGTATAGTCAATCTTTTGTTCCGTCATTTGATGCAGCTTTTGCAACATAATAACCAATAAACAAGAAACTTATTTGAAATACAAATGTTCTTGCAAGAGAAAGAATTATAGAGATATAGCTTTTTCCAATCCCATTAAAGTAGGGCATAGCAGCATAGGTTGTTGTTGAAAATAATATACATGATAAATACATTAAGAATCATCATCTTTTGTCATCAGATTTTCAACCACCATTTGTTGGACCATCAAACATTTGCATCATGTAAGATCCAAACAACGTAAGTATTAGAAGCAATATTGTCATTCATACAAAATTAATAATTAACATTCATTTTATTATTTCTCAAAGTCTCTTATCTTTTTTAGCCCCTTTGCTATAAGCAATTGAGTTAACTCCACCTTGAAGTATTCCCACAACGGGAGCTCATATAATCATATTTCATGGGAATGCTGAAGATAATACTCTAACTGTATCAGTTATGTATTCTTCATGGTAATAACTTTTATCAGATGCATTAGGGAAGAAAATAACTTTTATTGCCATCCCATTTCTATACATTTCTTCACCATTATGAATATCTCCAACCATTCTAGTAGAAATACCACTAATTATTCCAAAAGCACCATTCATAAAGAATGGACCAACACCATTAAGTCAAATATCTAAACCTTCTTTATTGTTGAATCTGAATTTTTTGAATTCAGGTCTCAAGAATGTATTTTTAGAAGTATAGACTAATATTACAGAACAAACAATCATAAAGGTTCATGCAACCATTGAACCATAAACAGCTCCAGCCATTCCTAGTTGTAAAATGTCTAAAAATATATAACCAAATATTGCATTAATTACAACTGAAACTAAGTTTATTATTACAACAAATCAAATCTTTCCTTCCGTTCTAAGAAGAGTGGTTGTAAACATAGCTAAACTTAGAAGGGGAAAACTGAAAACAAATACAGAGCAATATTCTTTTGATAAAGAATATGATAGTGTAGAGTCTCTATCAGATCACGGCACACCTGTTTGCCAAACAAGAATAAACTGAGATAAAAAATACATTACCAAAATACTTATTAGAGAAAGTATTATTGTTTGTATTAAACCATTAATTAAAACTTGATTCATTTTCTTTTGATCTCTTTGACCCATATATTGACCAAAGTTTATAGCAGTACCAATTGCTGTTAACATTGAAAGCGACTCTAAAATAATTACAACTGTATTTGAATATTGTGTTGAAACATTTATTATTTGTTTAAATACATCCTCTGAAGCAGTTTCAATAGTTGAGTGATAACTTATACCAGGACCAACACCGCTTCCAAGATAATTATTGTATAACTTTTCAATTTGATTAATTGCAAAATTTAATGTTAGTTGTTTATCTAAAACTCCATATAATCCATTAACTAAAGCTATAAGCATCATAGGTCCCGCCATAAACATTAAAGCAGCAAAAGGGTGAGAATATCTTAAAATTCACTCTCTTTTAGTAATATAAACAGTATGTTTATTTTCAAACTCTTTAAATTTATATTTAGTTTTAATTTCACTTTCCAATTTAAAATCCTCTTTTCTACATTTGATCTTTTACACTAACTCCAATTAAACCAAGTCCATTAGATAAAACTTGATATACAGAGTTTACTAGTTGAATTTTCTGTGCAGTTGTTTTTTCATCTTCGATGTCAATTATTTTTTCATTTCCATAATATGAGTGAAATAGCTTAGATAGTTTTTGAATATAATCACAAAGAATATTTGGTAATCGTTTGTTTGCTGAATATTCGATTGTTGAATTAAAGTCGTCTAAATGCATTATTATTTCTTTTTCTTTTGTATTTCAATTAAAGTCTTGATCTAATTTTTCGTGTTTTTGAACTTTGTCAATTAATTTTTTACATCTTGCAGTTGCGTATTGAGCATAATAAACTGGGTTATTTGCATTTTTTTCCAAAACTAAGTCTAAATCAAAGTCCATATGTGAAGAGGGATTTTTAGATGCAAGCATATATCTAATTGCATCACAACCAACCATTTCAATTAAATCAATTAATCAAACAGCAGTACCTTTTCTTTTTGACATTTTATATTCTTGGCCATTTCTTATTAATCTAACCATTTGTATAATATCAATATCTAGAATATCAAACTTATGATTTAATAAAGCCAAACCTGCTCTTATACGTGTGATATAACCATGATGGTCTCCACCTCAAAAATTTACATATTTATCTGCTTTTGTTCGTTTAATTCTTTCATCGTGACATGCAATGTCTGGAGTGATGTATGTGAAAGAACCATCTGTTTTTTTTAATACTCTATCTTTATCATCACCAAATTCTGTTGTTTTTAATCAAAGTGCTGAATCTTTTTCGTATGTTTTACCCAAAGTTTTATATAAATCTAATGTTTTATTTATTAAATTATCATCATACATTTTTTGCTCGCTTGAAAAATAATCAATTCTTACATTTAACATATTAATTTGATTTTTTATATTGTTTAAAAAATAGTTTATTGACTCATTTTTAAACAGTTGATGAGTTTTTTCGTCGTTTATTTTATTATCAACTATTGAATTATCTTTAAATTTATCTCCGTATTTTTTAATTAAAATATTTGCAAATTCCTCATACATTGTCCCACCATATGTTTCATAGGGTTTTTCAACTTCTACACCTAATAACTTTAAATACTGATAAAACACTGTAACTGCTAGTATATTTATCTGATTACCTGCATCATTTGTATAATATTCGACACTAACATTAAATCCTGCAAATTCTAGTATTCTTCTAACTGAATCACCAACAACACCATTTCTAGCGTGACCAATATGTAAGAATCCTGTAGGATTTGCAGATATTATTTCTAAGTTATAGTTAAAATTTTTTTTATTTGATGAACCATATAGATTCTTTTTTGTATTAATTGTTTTTATTACATTTGAAAGCTCACTGTTATTAATTTCTATATTAATAAAACCAGGATTAGCAACTTGAACATCTTTAACGATTTCTTTATTTTTTAATAATTGATCTTTAATTTTGTTTGCAAGTTCTAAAGGGTTTGTATTATTTCTTTTTGCATTAATCAATGCAAAGTTTGTTGTGTAATCAAAATGACCTTCAAATTTTGTTTTTTCAGTTATTATTTCACCTTCAAGATTTAGAGAATTAATTACTTTCTCTAAAACTATCTTAACAGCATTCAATATTATACTCATAAGTTCCACCTGTCTATGTTTGGATTAAAAATTATTAATCATTTAGTATTTATTATAAATTTATTTTGGGCATAAAAAAAACCTAATTTAAAATAAATAGGGTTTATTTCTTTATTATAATGTTAGTTCTTGAGTTACACCATTTTCAAAATCTAGTGCTTTTAAAGTTTTTTCTTTATGTGCAATAGCTCCATCTATAACAGCTGAAGCTGAGTTTTTAGCTATTCTTACAGGAATTTCAAAGTATTTTTCAAAAAATGTTTTCACTCCATGTATTGATGCTAAACCACCTGTTACAACAATACCATTTTTAATTACATCAATTGCAGATTCATTAGATAGTTTTTCAATTAAACTAATTACTGTATCTGCAAGATTACCAAATGAGAATTGGATAATTTTAATAATATCACTGTCTGTTATTTCGATTTCTCTTGGCATTGCTGATGTAATGTCATAACCATAAGCTTTCACTTTTAAAGTTTCCTTTGGTTTTAATAGACATGCAACACCAATTTTAACTGCTTCTGCAGTCTTTTCACCAACTACTATTGATTTTTTTGCTTTTAAATACTTAATTACTTCGTCATCTATAATAGCACCACCAAATTTTGATGTTGATGATGCAACGGTTGTATCAGTTGATATCATTGCGATTGTAGTTTTTCCACAACCAATATCAAGGCATAATCAACCATCAGAACTAGAAATATCAATTCCTGCTCCTAATAGAGCAAGTTTTATATCGTCTTCAACCTTTACAAATGCAACACCAAGTGATTTTATAGCATCAATTAAAGAATTTCTTTCTAAACCAGTTAGATCAACAGGACATGCTAATGTTACATAAGCAGTTTTTAATAGTTCTTTATGTTTTGTAAGTGTGTATCCTAAAAAACTTTTTAATAGTTCAATGTTTGTAACTACACCTTTTTTAACAAGTTTTACCACTTTTAGATTACCACTTAAAATTCCAATGTACTTCTTAGCATTATCACCATAAGCAATAATTTTGTTAAGTTTGTAATCAACAGCAACTAATGATGCTTGGTTAAATATTATTCCAAGTCCGTCTATAAATATTCGTGTTTTATATGTTCCGATATCTATAGCAATATGTTTGCCAGCTCTTATATTTAACTTTGCCAATTCTCACACCTACTTTTCTATATTCTAATTTTAACCTTTTTTATAAAAATTTGGTTATATTAAACAAATTATACACTTTATTATATTAATCTTTCACACTTAAAAATTATATATAAAAATTACTAGAATTAAAAAAATAAATGAAAATAAAATAAAAAAGAGATTTTAATCTCTTTTTTATTATTTAATAACGTATTCTCTTGCGTCACGTAAATCAACGATTTCAAGTCATTTTTCAGCTTGTTTTTCGTATTCTTTAGTTCCTTCAATTACAGTTAATAAAGGATCTTGTGCTTTAATAACTTTTAATTGGAAGATTGATTCAAAGTATGCGTCGATACCTCTTATTAATGCTCCACCACCACAAATAGTAATACCATTTCTAATGATATCTCCTGCAAGTTCAGCAGGTGTGTTTTCCATAACTTCTACAATTAAGTCAGTAATTTTTGAGAATGGTGCCAATAAAGCATTTTTAACTTCATCTGGTGCAATAATAACTTCTCTTGGTAATCCTGATATTACATCACGTCCAAATGCACGGAATGTACGTCCATTATCAATTTTTGTTAATGAACCAATTTCTATTTTAATTTTTTCTGCAGTTTTAATACCTACTAAAACGTTGTATTCTGCACGAATGTATTTTCTTATTTCTTCGTCAAAGTGATTTCCGGCAACTTTGATTGATCTTGAAATAATAATATCCCCAGCTGAGATAATAGCGATATCAGTAGTTCCTCCACCAATGTCAACAACTAAGTGACCACTTGCTAGTGATATGTTAATACCTGCTCCAATTGCAGAAAGTTTTACTTCTTCTTCAACTAGAACTTTTCTTGCTCCCATATCAACAACAACTTGTTTTAATGCTCCTCTTTCTAATTCAGTAACTCCTGAAGGGCAAGCAAGAACTACTAAAGCATTTTTTAAGATGTCTGATAATTTGATACGTGAAAAGATAATTTTAATCAAATCTTTTGCTGCGTCTAAGTCAGCGATAACTCCATCAACTAATGGAACAACCATTCTTACATCATCGTTGGTTTTACCAACCATTTCATACGCCAATTCACCTGATGCAATAACTGTATTTGTATGAACATCGTAAGCCATTGTTGAAGGTTCATTATATATGATTCCTTGTCCACCTAAGTAAGCAACAACGTTTGCTGTACCAAGATCAAGAGCTACGAATTCTTTTTTACGGTCTCATGATGCCATTTTTATTTCCTCCTTTATAAGAAAAAACCCTTCGTGTATAATTATACTATAAACTTTGACAGAATACTAGTTTTTATACACAAGAAAGGTTATACTAT
Organism: Spiroplasma litorale; assembly: GCF_001267155.1. Taxonomy (NCBI): domain Bacteria; kingdom Bacillati; phylum Mycoplasmatota; class Mollicutes; order Entomoplasmatales; family Spiroplasmataceae; genus Spiroplasma; species Spiroplasma litorale. The sequence goes on along the minus strand of NZ_CP012357.1, from coordinate 1,202,342 downwards.
ATGAAAATAATGCAAGTGGTAGTTGTTGAAGGGTTCTCTGATACTATAAAACTTAAAAAGGTTTTTGGAAACGATAATATAGATACCATAGAAACTAACGGCCTTGCACTAACAAATCAAAAATTAAATTTAATAGCGGAACTTAATAAAACACGTGGCGTAATTATATTTACCGATCCTGATGGACCAGGTCTAAAAATACGTGATATTATTAATACCTACCTTGATTTTAACTGTTTTAATGCTTTTATCAACAAAAAAATGATTAAAAATAAAAAAAAAGTTGGTATTGCAGAAGCAGAAGATGAAGATATTAAAAAAGCTTTAATTGAGTTAATAAAATTCGATAATAGAGCCAAGTCGATTACATGAGAAGAATATGTTAATAATAATTTTTATTTAAAAGACAACAGGAACAAAATAACTAAATACTATAATTGAGATAAAAGTATAAATAATAAGAGACTATTTAAATGACTTAACTATTTAAATTTAAAAGTTGATGAAGTAAAAAAAATAATTGGGGATTAATATGCATATAGCTAAAAAGAAATTTGGACAAAATTTTATAACTGACGGTAATCTAATTGAAAAAATTATAAGTTATTTACCAAATGAAAAAGATCAACTTGTAATTGAAATTGGACCTGGCAAAGGGGCATTAACAAAAAAACTTGTTAACCAGTTTTCTAAAGTTATAGCTATTGAAATTGATAAGGATCTTGAAACAATTTTAAAAACATCTATCAAGAATGATAACTTTGAACTAATTATTGAGGATTTTTTAAATGTAGATTTAGAAAATATTATTAAAAAACATAATTTTAAAAAGGTTTCTATTATATCAAACACACCATATTACATAATAAGTTCAATAATATTTAAATGTTTTAGTTTGCAAAAACATATTACTAAAGCTGTTTTTATGGTTCAAAAAGAAGTGGGAGAGCGTATTTGCGCTAATATAAATAGCAAAAACTATAATAATTTGTCAGTAATATCAAATTATTATGCAACCCCAAAGTACTTGTTTACTATAAATAGAAAGCTTTTTAAACCAATTCCCGAGGTAGATTCAGCATTAATAGAATTTGATTTCACTAAAAACAAGTTAGGAATAATAAAAGATAATGAAAAATTTACAGATTTTGTTAGAACGTTATTTAATAATAAAAGAAAAACGATTCTAAATAACCTTAGTATGTACACAAAAAACAAAGTAATCGCTTCAAACTATATCTTAAATCTAAAATTAGATCCAAATTTAAGACCTGAAAATCTTACAACTGATGATTTTATTAGCTTATATAAAGAGGTAAATAATGAAAATTAAGTCATACGCAAAGGCAAATATTTGATTAAAAGTATGAAAAAAAAATAGCTTTGACCAATTTCATCAAATTGAAAGTCTAGTTACAAAAGTTAAAAATCTTTATGATGTAATATATATAAAAAAAATAACTGATAATAGTGATAAAGTTATTTGTAAAAATAAGTCACTTGAGAAAAATAATTATATTTATGATGTCCTAAATATATTAAGAGAAAATAAAATTATAAAAGATTATTATAAAATATATCTTAAAAAAAATATTCCTGTTGGTTCAGGGCTTGGTGGTGGAACAAGCAATGCTATATCAGTTGCAAAGTATTTTTTAAAGGATGAAAATAGGCCAGAAATTATTGAGACTATTTGTAAAAAAATAGGATTTGATTCTTACTATTTCTTTTCAAATTTAAATACTGCAATAGTTAGTGGTTTTGGTGAAGTTGTAAATCCATTTAATGAAAATGTCAAGATTAAAAAACAAGATTTGCTATTTACTAATATATATTGTAGTACAAAAAAAGTTTATGAAAATTTTGATAAATATTTTAGCGAAGAGCAAAACTTTTTAACAAAAGCTTCTATCAGCGTTTATCCTGAACTAAAACAATATAAAAATAAAGGAATTATGTCAGGATCAGGGTCAACTTTCATTAAAAACAGTTTTTATAATAAGAAAAAAAATAAGTACTTATTAATAACTGAAACTATTAAAAACACCAAATATGAACATCTAAAATAAAATTGACAGTAAAAAAGTACTTTTATTGTTAAAATTTTATTGAAAGGTGTTCTTTTTATATGGCAAAACAATGAACAAAAAATGAAAAACTTAATATAATTAATGAATCAAAAAAAATTGGTATTTTAAATGCGGCATTAAAGTTTGATATTAGTACTAGCACAATTAAAAGATGAAAATCAGAGGTAAAAGTTAAAGGTGAAGGCGCTCTTGAATGAGGTAGCGGAACACAAGCAAAAGGAAATATCAAAAAATTTAAATCTCATGATTGAATTTTTAAAGAACCTGATGATATGAGCATTGAAGAATTAAGAGAGGCTTTGAAACTGGAACGAGCTTTAAAAAAGCATTTGGCGAAGACAACTAAGGAAAAGTACTTCGCCATTTTTAATGTTAAAAGAATGTTTTCTTTGAAATTATCTTGTTTATATTTAAAAGTTTCAAGGTATGGATATTTAAAATGACTTAAAAACGGAAAACCAAAGTATAAAAATTATAATAGAATTTTAGCAATTAAGATAAGATGCCTTTTTTACTTGTTTAAAAAAAGATATGGTTATAATATGATAACTTTATTTTTAAACAAATACTTTAAAGAAAGATTAAACCCTTGAGTTGTTTATAGATATATGAAAATAATGAGTTTAAAAGCAGTGAAGAAAAAGAAAGTTCCAAACTATGATAAATCAGGTCCATTAAGATTTGAAAATCTACTAAATAGAAACTTTAAATCTAAAAATATAAATGAAAAATGAGTAACAGATGTAACTTATATAAAAACTATTAATGGAAACGTATATCTATCTGTTATAAAGGATTTGTTTAATTCAGAAATTATTGATTGAAAGTTATCGGTTAGTCCTAATAATAAATTATGTCATACAAATTTAATAAGCGCCATTAAAAAAAGAGGTGCACCAAAGATAATCCACTCAGATCAAGGATCACCATATACAAATGAAACTTGAGAAAGATTATGTAAAACTAATAATATAAATATTTCTATGTCACGAAGAGGAAATTCACCAGATAATGGTGCCTGTGAGTCTTTTTTTGGAACTTTTAAAAATGAATGTATATATACATATAAAGTAAAAGAACTACATCATTCAAATATTTATAAAATTATCTCAGACTATATAGAGTTTTATAATTATGTTAGACCTTCATTAAAACATAAAAAAACTCCATACGAAATTCGTATGGAGAAAGTATCTTTTTAATGTCAATTTTAATTGACAATTTCAATAAGGTGTTTTTTTATTTGTATAAGACTATAATAATTTAAAGGAGTTATAAATAATGAAAAAATTAATCCAATTTTTGCTAGCAATTGTATCAACAGCTTCTTCTATAGGTTTTACAACTTCATGTGCTTTTAATGATCCAACCACTGACACAAATGAAGACAAAGACGCTGGGGCTTATTTAGAAATGGTTAATAGTGTATTTGACCATTACACTAAAGATACACTATATCTTTTAGACAATGATGAAAGCGGAATTAAAGCATTTATCGGGGATGTTAGAAGAGAAAACTTTTTACAAGATAATGAAAATATAACAGTTGATAAAATAGAACAAGATACATTTACTCTTAGGTTTGAAAAATTAAAAGTAGTAAAAAAATATAATTATAAAATGAAAGAAGATATTGAAATTTATCTTAATGAAGATAGCAAGAATCCATTCAAAGATATTGATAATAATTCATACACTGACTTTGTTGCTTTATTGGAAAACAAAGTTTTAAAAAAGCCAAATAATGGTAAATATATAATTAAATCACGTGAAATATTAACTCAAACATACAACGAATTAGAAAAAATTGAATTTTCAGTGCCTCAAACTAGCGAGTACACAAAAATGTACACATATTATGTTCCTTACTATGGTAGGGTAGTATTTAATGCAAACTACAAAAATAGATTATCATACATAATAAGTGAAGCAACATTAAATAAGGATTTACCTTCTGATTTAAGTGGTAAAGAAATTAAAGATTATTTCTCAAGTACTAGTCAATTTAAAGAAAAATATGCAACAAACGAAACTTATAAGAATGGTTTTTTTATGTTAGTAATGATAAAGAAAGAGTACTTACTTTTGAAAAGACTGACGGGGAGATTTATTACAAAAACGATGAAAACCGCCAAAGACCTTATTTAGATGAAATGTTTAAATTAGATTATGAGCCTTTTAATGATGCCTCTTTAAAATCAAAAAGTGGTGTTTTTAAACAAAAAAATTATTTTACTTCTATAGAAAAAAAGATACTTACAGTTGAAGAGTGAAATAATAAATTAATAGAATATATCGAAGAAACATCTAAAATAAAAAATGCAAGGAAATATTTAAATATAAAAATAAATAATGAAGATTCAAAAACCCCAGAAGCAACTGTAAAATTAAAAACCGAAAATAACATATGTACAGGTTTTAAAATCCATCCTAAATTTGAAGGGTATTTAGTAATAAAACTATATGGATATATTGATATAAATGATTATTTTGAAAATAAAGATTTTGGAACAATAAGTAGAAGTTCAATTATTAATGTAGATAAATCTTTTGAAGAAAATGTGATTGAGGTTTTTCAACTTTATTTTTATAACTTAGTTTTTGATAATGCTGAAATTAAATCAACAAAGGAAGATTTTGTTAATGAAGGAAAAGTTACAATTACTTTTTTACCTAACTCATATTCTACTTCTGGAAGATTGTTCACTACAGGTGAATGAACTTTTAATTTAAAACAAATATATTTTAGTAAGAGTTTTCATGAAGAGTCTTTTATAAATAAAGATTTAAAAGAAATTAAATTCTCACACCAAATTAGCGAAAACGAGTTAATTTTTTACAATTCAAATAGTAATAATAGCGAATTATATTACAAAAATGAATCAGAATTATTAAAATTCGATTGAAGCAATATAAATGATTCGAACTTGAAAAAAGTTAAAAGTAATATTAATAATCTTTTAGACTTAAATCAAGGGAAATTTTTAATAGAATCAGAAAGTTCAATTTATATAATTCAAATTGAAAAAAATATTGTTACTTCATTTAAAAAGTTAAATACCGATAGCAATAAAGAAATCGGGCGCATTACTTTTGATGACTCTTTTATTTATTTATTTAATAAAGAAACAAACACACTAACTAAGATCAATTACTTAGAAAATAATTCAAAAGAAATAAGAGTTAGAACATTCATTATGAAAATAGATTATATTAGTATACATAAAAACTATTTATTCGGAGTTGAAAAGGAAACAAACAAAATTCTTATTTATGACATAGTAAAAGAAGAATCAAAATACGGTGTTTTACCACAAAGTAAAGTACCTGAAATAAGTAAAATAGACTTTGTTTTCTATGATAAAGGTTATGAAATAATAACCTCAAGAGAGAATTTTGTTTATATTGACTATTGTAATTACGAAACATTATCTCAACAAGCTTTAAAGGTAATAATGTTTGATAAAGAATATAATAATAAATATTCTTATAATAGTGTAAGTGACTCAATGGAAATAGGATACTTTTATAGCAATAATAATAAAATATATTGATCAGAATCATTTTTAAAAAAATTTGAGCCTGAATCTCCTGCATATTGAGTTGAAAAGAAATCTAAAATAGAGGTAAATATAAAAAATTCAGATGTTATTAAAAGTGAAAAAGTTAAATCAACTGACACCAAATTCATAACATATATTTATTTAGATAAAAATACTTCAAAATTAAGTATATTTTCCGCTACAAAAAATCATTCTAATATTAAATAAAAGTAGGTATTTAGACTAAATCTTCAAAGTTTATTACTTTATCTGCTCATTTTGTAGAAAAATTAATATCATGAGTAGTTAATAATACTGTTCCTTTGAAATTAACAATTGCTTCTAATAAAGATTCTTTTGCTAAAGCGTCTAAGTGGTTAGTGGGTTCATCTAATATTAATAAGCTACATGGTTGCATACTCAAAGCTGATAATCTAACTTTTGTTTGTTCTCCACCTGAAAGAGTTGACATTGGTCTTATCATTAGATCATTTCTAACACCAAATTGGCCTATTTTTGCTCTTGCTTCTCTTTCTGTTAACTCTTTAAACTTATTCATTAAATAAGTGATTGCATTTACGTCACCGCATTTTTCAGCTTGTTTAAAGTAAGTATATGAAACACCGTTCCCTAAATTAATTTCACCATCAAAAGGATTTACTTCTTTCGATAATGTTTTTAAAAAAGTTGTTTTACCAATCCCGTTTTTACCCTTAATTATACATTTTTCGCCACTTCTAATTTCAAAATTTAGTTTATGTAACAAAGGATTATCATAACCAATAACTAAATCATTTGCCTTTATAATTACATTTGAAGCAGGTTCTTTATATATAAAATTAAAATTAGGTTTTGGGTTTTCTTTTCTTTTATCCATAACATCAAGCTTGTCAAGAGTTTTTCTTCTTGATTGAGCAGATTTTGAAGTTGATGCTCTTGCAATATTTTTTGCAATGTATGTTTCTAATTTTTTTATTTTCTTTTGTTGACTTAAATAATCTTTATCATATTGATCTTGTTGAATTGCTAATTCTTGAAGGTATTTATCATAATTTCCTACATATCTTGTTAATTTTAAATTGTCTAACGCATAAATAATATTACAAGTCTTATTTATAAAATCTTGGTCATGTGAAACCATTATAAAAGCTTTTTCATAGCTTTGTAAGAAATTAGCAAGTCAATTAACTTGTTCGATGTCTAAAAAGTTTGTTGGTTCATCAAGAACTAAAAAGTCATTATCACTTAGCAATAGTTTTGCAAGCATAACTTTATTTTTTTGACCTCCACTTAATTCAGACATTTTTCTTTCGAGTTTATCTACACCTATTCCAAGACCATTAACCAAGTTACCAATTCTTTTTTCGATAGAGTCAAAATCATTTAAGTTTAAAATATCTTGATATTTTAAAGCTTTAACAAGTTCATCTTCATCATAATTCTCTGCCATTTTTTCATAAATATCATTCATTCTTTTTTCAATATCATATAAGTCTTTAAATGCCGATTTCAAATACTCCTCAACATATACATCGTCGCTTATTTCTAAATGTTGGTCTAAATAACCAATTTTTGTTTTAGAGTGAATTTCAACTTCACCTAAATCAGGTATTATTTTTTTAGAAATGATATTCAAAAGAGTAGTTTTACCAGCGCCATTTGGTCCAACTAATGCAATATGTTCTTTTCTGTTAAGTTTAAGAGAAGTTTCTCTATAAAGTTTTTTATCACCATTAGCATGACTTAAATTTTGAATGTTAACTAAACCCATTTTTCCACCTTTTCTAATTTTTGTACTAGAAAATTATAAACTAAAATGTTCAATAATAGAATTATATGTTTAAATTAGTGACCTTGATTATTTTTAAGCTCTAAAATACATTTGAATCATTCAATAAAATTGATAGTATGAACGTCTTTTATAGATATAACCTTCAAATTTGGTATTATTAATATGGAGAATAAAAAATGGAAAATAATAATATAAGGATATTTGGTTTATCTTCAAATAAACCTCTAGTAAATGAAATATGCGAAATACTTGGTGTTAAAGAATCTCAAACTAAGATATCAAGATTTATGGATGGTGAGATATTGGTTCAATCAATGGAATCAGTTCGAGGACAAGAAATATATATTGTTCAATCAACAAACCAACCTGTAAATGAAAATTTAATGGAATTATTAATAGCGGTTGACGCTTTTAAAAGGGCAAGTGCAGCAAAAATTAATGTTGTGATCCCATATTTTGGATATGCAAGACAAGATAGAAAAGCAGCAGGAAGACAACCTATTACAGCAAGATTGGTAGCAAACTTAATTGAAAAATCTGGCGTTGATAGAGTTATTGCTGTCGATTTGCACTCAACACAAATTATGGGATTTTTTAATGTCCCAATTGATAATTTTTCAACTGCACAAGCAGTGGCTTCAGAAATAATAAAAGATATAATTAAAAATAATTTAGATCCTAAGGAATGCATTCTTGTATCACCTGACTATGGTGGTTTAACAAGAGTCCATGGTGTTGCAAAATATACTGGAAACATAACAAACGGTATTGCAGTAATTGCAAAAAGAAGACCTGAACCTAATAAAGCAGAGGTTGAGTTTATTCTTGGAGATGTTGCTAATAAAACTTGTTTTATAATCGATGACATGATTGATACAGGTGGAACAATTATAAATGCAGCAAAAGCATTGAAAACAGAAGGGGCAAAAGAAATTTACTTAATTGCTTGTCACGGTTTATTTAATGGTAATGCTGTCGAAAATTTGAAACAAGCAATAAAAGAAAAAATTATTAAGCAGGTAGTTGTAACAAATACAATTGATTTACCTGAATCAAAAAAATTTGACGGTTTAAAAATTATATCTGTTGCAAAATTAATGTCTGCAATGATTAAAAGTTCTTATGAAAAAAACCCTTTAACAAAAGTTTATGAAGAAGAACAAGCAAGAATAGCAGAAAAAGTTAAATCATATGTAGAAAAATTTAAATAAAATGCAAAAATTGATTATTGGTCTTGGCAATCCAGGTTCTAATTATTCTAGAACAAGACATAATGCTGGATTTATATTGATAGATTATTTGCTTGAAAAGTATGGGTATGAGAAAAAAGGTTTAAAGTTTGATGCTGAAATTTACATTACAAAGATAGATAATATAAAAACAATATTTCTTAAGCCTTTAACTTATATGAATCTATCAGGTGAGGCCATTATAAAAGCGATGAATTATTTCAAAATAAACGTAGATGATATCATAGTGATACATGATGATAAAGATCTTGATGTTGGTGTACTTCGTTTTAAAAACAAAGGAAGCTCAGGTGGACACAATGGTCTTAAGAATATCATTCAACATTTAGGTAGACAAGATTTTAAAAGGTTAAAAGTTGGTGTTGGCAAACCAATTAATAATATTAAGATTGTTGATTGAGTTTTAATGAAATTAAAAGATCAAGAAATTGATTTAATAATTGAAAATTTTAAGAAAAAACAAAAGTTCATTGAAGATTTTGTTAAAAATATTGATTTTTTAAAAATAATGAACGAATTTAATTAAGGAGATTTATGAGAAAGTATAATTCACTTGTAATTGTTGGTGCTCAATGAGGTGACGAAGGTAAAGGTAAAATGACTGATTACTTTGGTCAAAAAGCAGATGTAGTAGTTAGATTTTCGGGCGGAGATAATGCAGGACACGTTATTAACTTTAATGGTGAAAAACATAAAGTTACAATCGTGCCTTCAGGGATATTTAATAAAAAAACAACAAATGTAATAGGTAATGGTTGTGTGATAAATTTGGATAACTTAATTAAAGAAATTGATGTTATTGAAAAGTTTGGTACAAGTCACGGAAATTTATTAATTTCAAATAAAGCACACGTTTTAATGCCATACCACATCGAAATAGACAATGCATTAGAAAATGAAAGAAAAGATTTTAAAATAGGAACTACAAAAAAAGGGATTGGACCAGCTTATAATGATAAGATTTCAAGATTTGGTATTAGGATATGTGATATTCCAAGACCTAGTTTTGGTGAACATTTAAAAGCAACATATGATTACAATGTTAAGTTCCTTAAGAAAATGTTTGATATAGACTTTTCAATTACTTTTGAGGACTTGTATGACCAACTTCAAGCAGCTTACAATAAAATTAAACCTTGAGTAACTGATTGTGATATTTTTGTAGAGAATGCAATTAAGGATGGCAAAAATGTTTTATTTGAAGGTGCGCAGGGAGCAATGCTTGATATAGATCATGGAACATATCCTTATGTAACAAGTTCTAACACTTCTGCGAACAATGCTTCAATTGGTACAGGTATTAGCCATAAACTAATTGAAAAAACTCTTGGAATTGTTAAAGCTTATTGTACAAGAGTTGGAGAAGGACCATTTCCAAGTGAAATAAATGATGAAATTGCAAATAAAATCCGTACAGTTGGTAATGAATTTGGGTCAAATACAGGTAGGCCAAGAAGAATAGGATGGTTTGATGCTGTTGCATTAAAACATGCAATAAGAACATCTGGTTTAGATTCAATATTTATTACATTATTAGATGTGTTAACAGGTATAGATACTTTAAATATTTGTGTTGGTTATGAATTAAATAACAAAAAAATAAGCATTATGCCAAATAACGCAAATGATTTAGCTGATTGTAAACCAATATATATATCAACACCAGGTTGAACAAAAGACATTACAAAAATAACTTCTTTTATTGAGTTACCAGATGAAGCTAAAAATTATATTAAGTTGATAGAAAAAATATGTGAAATAAAAATAGATGGATTTTCAGTGGGACCAGATAGAAATCAAACAATATTGTATGAAGATTTTTTTTAGGAGAAAATTAAATGATAGAACGATACCTTATTAATGAAATTGAAAAAATTTGAAGTGAAGAAAATAAACTTTTAACATGACTTGAAGTTGAAAAAGTTGTTGTAAGAGCATGAAATAACCTTGGTGTAGTCCCTAAAAAGGATATGGATTTAATAGATAAACTTAAAGAAATTAACATACCAAGAATGTTGGAAATTGAAAAAGAAACTAAACATGATGTTGTTGCTTTTACAAGAATGATTTCTGAGTATTTAGGAGAAGAAAAAAGATGAATCCATCTTGGACTTACTTCTACAGATGTGGTTGATACAGCTCAAAATGTTTTGATAAAACAGTCTAACCAAATTGTTTTAAAAGAGATAAATAAATTATTAGAAGAAATTAAGAAAAAAGCTATAGAAAATAAAGAAACATTAATTATGGGAAGATCTCATGGAATGTATGGAGAACCAACATCACTGGGTCTAAAATTTTTACTATGATACGATGAATTAAAAAGACAAATAAGTAGATTTGAACTTGCAAAAAATCAAATAGAGGTTGCTAAAATATCTGGTTCAATGGGTAATTATGCAAATATAGAACCAGATATTGAAGAGTTTGTAGCAAAAGAATTTGATCTTAATCTTGATAATATTTCTACTCAAGTAACTCAAAGAGATAGACATGCAAATTTAATACAAGTATTTGCAAATATATCAAGCACTTTAGAAAAAATAACTACAGAAATTAGATTGTTTCAAAGAAGTGAAGTTCAAGAAGTTTGTGAAGGTTTTGATAAAGGCCAAAAAGGCTCTAGTTCAATGCCTCATAAAAAAAACCCAATTAGTTCAGAAAATATTACTGGACTAGCAAGGTATATAAGAGGTTTTGTATCAACATCTTTAGAAAACAATGTCTTATGACATGAAAGAGACATATCTCATAGTTCAAATGAAAGATTAATGCTTCCAGATGTTTTTAATATTATGGTTTACATACTAAGAAGAACAACTAGTACAATTAGTAATTTAGTTGTAAATAAGGATAAAATGTTAGAACATATTAATAGTCAAAATAACATTTTTTATAGTCAAAGGGTATTAACATACATATTAATAAAGTATAATTTTTCTAGAGAAGAAGTTTATGATTTCATTCAAAAATGCACTTTAGAGTGCCAATTAAAAAATAAAGACTTTAAATCAATTTTATTAGAAAATGGTATTAATAATTATATTTCCAACTTAAATGAATTTGAAGAACTCTTTGATTTGAAATACTTCTTAAGACATGTAAATCGTGTCTTTGAAAGGGTGGTTAAATAATTTATGGAAAACCAAAAACTAGTAACAATTATAACAGAAGAAGAAATTAGATCTGCAATCGCCAATGCTGCACAGAGCTATGGAAAATTATATGAAAATCAACAACTTACAATAGTTGCTGATTTAAGAAACTCATTTATTTTTATTGCTGATTTAATTAGGGAATTACCAATCGATGTAACAATTCAGTTCGTAGCTACTCCAACTAAAGATATAGAAAATTGTAATTTACAAAATTCTAAAATTGATCTTGGTCTAACAGAATCATTAAAAGGTAAAAATGTTCTTATAGTAAATGACATTTTATTAAATGGTAATACATTAACAAGATTATATGATTATGTTAAAAATGAAGATCCAGGTTCAATCAAAATTTTAAATTTAATAGAAAAAGATAATAAAGATCGTAACATATCTTTAGAATATGAATCATTATTTAAAATTGATAATTTATTTATAGTTGGTTATGGATTAACATATAACGAAAGCTATAGAGGCTTAAAAGCAATCTATAGTTTAGAAATTGCTAAATAAAGATGAAAAAAAATTTCTATGTAACCACTCCAATATATTACCCAAGTGGGAATTTACATATTGGTCACGCTTACACAACTACATTAGCAGACGTTATATGTAGATATAAAAAAGAAGATGGTTATAACACCTTTTTTTTGACTGGATCTGATGAACATGGTCAAAAAATAGAATTAAAAGCAAAAGAAAATAATCTAGAACCAATAGAATATGTTAATGAAATTGTATTAAATTTTAAAAATTTGTGAAAAAAATTAAACATAAATTACAATAAATTTATTAGAACAACAGATCAATATCATATTGACTCTGTTCAAAAAATTTTCTCTTTTCTATTAGAAAAAAAACTTATTTATCTTTCAAAATATAAAGGTGAATATTGTATTAGTTGTGAAGAGTTTCTTACTAAAGAACAAATTGTAGATAATAAATTTCATGTAGTGTGTAAAAAAGAATTTATTATTTTTGAAGAAGATTCTTACATTTTGAAAATTACTGAGTTTAAAACTTATTTACAAGAAATCTTTAAAACAGATTTTTTAGAACCAGAGAATAGAAAAAAAGAAATGCTAAATAATTTTATTAATAATGACTTAGAAGACTTGTCTGTTACAAGAATAAATTTTAAATGAGGCATACCAGTTATTGAAGACCCTAAACATGTAATTTATGTTTGAATTGATGCATTAAGCAATTATATAACTGCTCTTGGTTATAAAAATAATGAAAAAAACTTAATGGATACATTTTGATCTAAAGACACAGAAATATTGCAAATAATTGGAAAAGAAATTACAAGGTTTCATTCTATTTATTGACCAGTACTACTAAAAGCTTTAGATTTAAGATTACCTTCAAAAATTCTTTCTCATGGGTGGATTTTAAGTAAAAACGATAAAATGAGTAAATCTCTTAATAATGTAATTGACCCTCTAAAAATAATTGACGATTTTTCAAGTGATGCACTAAGATTTTATATTTCATATAATTTACCAACCTATAAGGATGGAAATTTTACTGAGGAATTATTTATAGAATCTTTTAACACAAATCTTGCAAATAATGTTGGTAATCTAATTTCACGAACATCTAACATGATTATAAAATATTTTGATGGACAAACACCTGAAGCTAATATTGAATCAGATTCTCTTTATAAAAAAGGAATAGAAACAATTACAAACTACAAAAAATTTATGAATGAATACAAAGTTACAGAAGCAATAGAAGAAGTTTTAAAACTAGGTCAAAGTTGTAACAAGTATATTGAGGACATTAAGCCTTGAGATTTAGAAAAAAATGATAAAATAGATGAACTTAAAAAAGTTATAAAAATATTACATAATAATATTGTAATTATAATTTACCTATTAAAACCGATTTTGGTTGAAAACACAGAAAAAATGTTTAAACAAATTGGGGTAAAAATAGACGATGTTAATTTTGATTCTATAAATAATAAAAAATATAGTATTGATAAAATAAGTAGTAGAGAAATTATATTTAAAAGAATCTAGTTAAGGAGGATTATGGAAGCAGACATTGTTGTTGTTGGTGCTGGTCATGCTGGAGTTGAAGCCGCATTAGCATCTGCAAGATTAAATCAAAAAACAATATTAATAAATCTATACGAAGATAAAATTGCAACAATGCCTTGTAATCCTTCCATCGGAGGCCCTGCAAAAGGAATTGTTGTAAGAGAAATTGATGCTCTTGGTGGTGAAATGGCAAAAGCAGCTGACGCAACCGCATTACAAATGAAATTATTAAACTCATCAAGAGGACCGGGCATATGAGCTTTAAGAGCTCAGTCTGATAAAATAAAATATTCTAATTACATGAGAGAAAAAATATCAAACCAACAAAATTTGAAACTAGTAGTTGGGACTGTTGTTGATATTATTGTTGAACAAAATAAAATAAAAGGCGTTATCTTAGAAGATAAAACAATAATAAATTGTAAAGCTCTGATTTTAACAACTGGAACATACCTATCAAGTAAAATATATCAGGGAAGTGAAAATTTTGAAGAAGGACCAAGTAAAGAAAAAACATCAAAAGGTTTATCTGAGTCATTCAAAAAATATAATATCTCAACATTTAGATTCAAAACGGGTACGCCCCCAAGAGTAAAAAAAAGCTCAATTGATTTATCAAAAGCAAAAATTGAACCAGGTTCAAATATGGAACTAGCATTTTCTTTTTCGACAAATAAAGTAATTCCATTTGATGAACAAGAAGTCTGTTATTTAATCCATTCAACAGATGAAACTAAAAATATTATAGAATTAAACTTATCAAAATCTGCAATGTATTCAGGTTCAATACAATCAGTTGGACCAAGATATTGCCCTAGTTTTGAGGATAAAATTGTAAGATTTTCAGATAAGCAAAGACATCAAATATTTCTTGAACCTGAATCTTTAAGTTTAGATACATTTTATGTACAAGGCTTTTCTACTTCAATGCCAATTGATGTTCAAGAAAAAATGTTGAAAAGTTTACCTGGTTTTAAAAATGTGGAAGTTGATAAATGAGCATATGCAATTGAATATGATTGTATAGATCCTCAGCAATTAAAATTAACATTAGAATTAAAAACTATTGAAGGTTTATTTTTTGCAGGACAAATAAATGGAACTAGCGGATATGAAGAAGCTGCAGGTCAAGGATTAATCGCAGGAATTAATGCGGTTTGCAAATTAACAAATAAAGAATCAATCATCCTTAAAAGAAGTGAAGCATACATTGGCGTAATGATTGACGATCTTGTCAATAAAGGTGTTATTGAGCCTTATAGATTGTTAACGAGTAGAGCAGAAAATAGACTTACTTTAAGAAATGATAATGCAGAAATTAGATTAAAAGAATATGGATACAAATACGGTTTAATAACTGAAAGTGAATGAAATAAATATATAAAGTATAAATCAGAAATAGATTTAACAATTGAAGTATTAAAAAATGTTCGCTTTACACCAAAAAGCGAATTAGCAATTAAACTAAAAGAATTAAATCAAGCAATTTTAAATCAAGGTTTTAGTGCATATGAAATAATTAAACAACCAAAAGTAGACATAGAAGTTGTTAAGGATTTTATACCAGAACTTCAAATTCTTTCAAAAGTTCAATTACAAAATATACTTATAACAATTAGATTTGAAGGGTATATTAAAAAGGAAAAAGAAGAAATTGAAAAATTATTAAAACTAGAAAAGAAATTAATACCTGCTGATTTAGATTATAATCAAGTTGATAATTTAGCAATTGAAGCAAAGCATAAATTATCAAAGGTTAGACCAGTTTCAATTGGACAAGCTTCAAGAATAACTGGTGTAAATCCGTCTGACATTCACATGTTAGTTTTTCATTTAAAAAAAATGAGTAAATGAAAAAATAAATAGGTTAGGAAACAAAAAAATGATTAAGGTAAACAAAAAAAATAGAGCAAAAAATAGAATATTTGAATTTTTAACAATATTCTCAATGGTTTTTGGTCTGGTTATTGGAAACGGAATATATTTAAAAAATAGTAACGAGCCTGGGGGTGTTTTGGGAGAAGCTGCAAGAAACCCCTACATAGCAATATTTGTTTGAGTTTTTATTGGTGTAATGTGTACTTTTATGATGATAACTTTTATGGAGGCTACATCAATAGCGACTAAAAATGAAGATCATTCAACAATACAAAGTTGGGCAAAAAAATTCATAAATAGAAGATCTGCAAGTTTATTTTCAATACTATATATATGCATGTATATGCCAGTGCTTATTAGTCTTGCGGCATTATTTTCAATAGAAATTGTATTTCAAACATTAGATGAATTTTTTAATATTATAGATAAATGAGGCATTGTAAATTTTACAACGCTAAAAGTGTTTTTGTCATTAATATTATTAATCTCTTTTCAAGTTATGAATATTTATACTTTTAATCCATCAAAATACATACAAACAATTTTCACTTTTGTTAAATTTATACCATTACTTGTTGCAATAGTTGGTAGTTTCAGTGTGTTTTTTATCAATGGTAGTGATCAAAATAATACATTTAACCCCTCAGTTCCATTTGAAAAAACATGAAAATTAACTACAATGTTTGCTACTGTTATACCAATATTATTTGCATTTGATGGCTTTGTATATGCTGCAACATTGAGAAGAGATTGTGAAAATAAAAAAGTTGTAGCACCAGCTATGCTTTCTGCAATATTAGCAGTCACATTATTTTATATAATTGTTACAGTTTCAATCTTTATTTCAAGAGAAGATGGAAATATATTCAATTTATACGACAAAATTTTTAAAGGAAATATGTACTTAGTTATAGTTTTTAAAATTCTAATTGCTTTAACTATGTTAACTATTTTGAATGGTTATACAACTTTATTGCCTAGAACAATTAACTCAGCAATAGAAGAAGATTTATTATTTATAAAATTTAAAACAAACTCATTTAAAAAAGGTGGTTGACTTGGATTTTTTATTAGCTTATCAATCTTTATCTCATTTGTAATTATATCTTTAGCAATAACATGAAATGATGGAAATAGTATGAGTGCATTTTATATATCAAATTATTCATCAAATAGTTCTGTTATGTTTTCTTTTACAACGTATTTATTAATTATGATTTTTGTTTTAATAAATAAAAAAACTAAAAAAGTTCAAGCAGAAAATATAAAAGGTGGACTTGTTACTGGAATAATTGGAGCTTCAATGCTTACACTTGTATTAGGATACGCCTATTATGACTTTTTTATAAATAAAATGATAGCAAAAAATTATGAGGACCCTCTATTATTAATATTATTTTCAATTGTAATTGGATTATTTTGATTTATAGATGAAATATTGTTATCAAAAAAAGATATCCATAAAAATGATTTTGTGTTAAAAGTGAATCCAAAAAACTGATTTAAGTACAATAAAGAAGAAGCCATTAAAAAATACTTAGAGAAAAAAGGTAAGTTAAATGATATTCAAGATACTAGAAAAGAATAAAAATTTTAATACTGATATAAGAAAAAAATTAATTAAATACATTGAGTTATTAAAAATATGAAATAAAAAATTTAATCTTACCTCCATTATTGAAGATGAAGAAATAATTAAAAAACATTTTTATGACTCACTAATTTTTACAAGTAGTTATGAATTAAATAATCAAACAATATTAGACATTGGTACAGGGGCTGGTTTTCCTGGAATGGTTTTAAAAATATTTTATGAAAATTTGACAGTTATATTATTAGAATCAAATAATAAAAAAGTTTTATTTTTAAAAGAAGTAATAAAAGAATTAGATTTAAAAAATATATTTGTTTCAAATGAAAGAGCAGAAGTTTTTTCAATAAATAATAAAGAAAAATTTGATATTGTAATATCAAGAGCAGTTGCACAATTAAACATATTACTTGAAATTGGTGTCCAAGCGCTAAAAGTTGATGGTACATTTATTGCATTAAAAGGTAAAAACTATCAAGAAGAAGTTAATATTTTAAACAACTGTGAGTATAAAATCGGTTTAAAATTTATGAACAAACAAATTTATGAAGATTTATATTTAGGAACAAGAGCAAATTTATTTTATAAAAAAATAAGTTCAACTCCGAATGGTTATCCCAGAAATTACAATAAGATAAAAAAAAGACCATTAGGAGAATAAAAATTATATAATAAGTGATAGTGGAGGAACATAGAAATGGGTAAAGTTATATCAATTTCAAATCAAAAAGGTGGAGTCGGGAAAACTACAACTTCCGTTAATTTGGCATGTGGTCTTGCATTGAGCGGAAAAAAAATATTACTAATAGATACTGATCCTCAGTTTAACGCAACAACAGGAGTAGGATATGAAATTGATAGCAATTCTTTAAGTATGTATCATGTTTTTACTGGAGAAAAAAGTATAAAAGATATAGTTATTAAAGGAATTAAACAAAATATTGATTTAGCACCTAGTTCTATTGATGTTGCCGCTGTGGATTTAATTTTGCTTGAACAAAAACATAGTAATCAAAATATTTTAAAAGACCAAATTAATAGTTTAAGAGAAGAATACGATTTTATTATTATTGACTGCCCTCCAAGTCTTGGATTAATTAATCGAAATGGACTTGCTTCGTCTGACACTGTTCTTATTCCAATCCAAGCAGAACATTATGCAATGCACGGTGTTGCACAATTATTAAGAACAATAAAAAAAGTAAAAGAAACATTAAACCCATCATTAACAATTGAAGGTGTACTTGTTACTATGTTTGATTCTAGAACAAAACTTGCACATGATGTTTTAGAAGAAATAATGAAAACATTCGGACCTAAAGTTTATAAGGCTGTAATTCCAAGAAATATTAAAATTTCAGAATCATCAATTGAAGGAAAATCAATATTTGAATATGATAAAAACGGTTTAGGTGCAATTGCATATTTAGATTTTGTAAAAGAGGTGCTTAAAGAAAATGGCAACTAAAAAAAGATATAATTTTAAAGGTCTAGACGATATTTTTGGAGAATCAGTTTCTGATGTTGTTGGCAAAATTGAAAACGATAAAAAATTGGTAGAAGAGGCAAAAACATTTGTTGATATTAATATTTTAAAAGCAAACCCTTATCAACCAAGAAAAATTTTTGAAGCTGAAGAAATTACTGAATTAGCAGAATCAATTCAATTGCATGGAATAATACAACCAATAATTATTAACTTTGAAAATGAAATAGTAGCTGGAGAAAGAAGACTTAGAGCTGCAAAACAAGCAGGTCTAAGCGAAGTTCCAGTAATAAGAGTAAACCTATCTAAATTGCAAATGGAAGAGTTTGCAATTATTGAAAATATTCAAAGAGTTGATTTATTAGAAATTGAAGAAGCAATCGCATATAAACAATTATCTAATAGTTTAAAACTAAAACAAGAAGAAATATCAAAAAGAGTAGGTAA
Organism: Spiroplasma litorale; assembly: GCF_001267155.1. NCBI lineage: Bacteria > Bacillati > Mycoplasmatota > Mollicutes > Entomoplasmatales > Spiroplasmataceae > Spiroplasma > Spiroplasma litorale. The sequence continues at coordinate 1,183,060 of NZ_CP012357.1, read as the reverse complement.
GTCTAGATCACATGTGGCTAACATAATGAGGCTTTTAAATTTACCCGACTTTGTTCAAAAGGCATTATTAGAAAAAAAATTAACAATGGGGCATGCAAAACCTTTATTAACAATACTAGGGGATGAAAATTTCTTAGAATATGTTTTCAATAAAATTATTAAAGAAGATATAACAGTGAGAGAAGTTGAACAATTAGTTAAAAACAAAAACAAAACTAGTAATTCAAACATCGAAAGCAAGCAAGTAAACCCAAATTTAAAAAGTATGGAAAACAAAATCATGAGAAGGTTGGGAACAAAGGTTACCATCGATTCATCAAAAATCTCAATAAAATATACAAGTGTTGACGATCTAAATAGAATTTTAGATTTGCTTGGTTTTATAGAAGAATAGTATTAAGGAAAAAAATATGAGTTTAAAAGTAGGTATAGTCGGATTGCCAAACGTTGGTAAATCAACATTATTTAATGCAATTACTAATTCAAGAGTAGAAGCTGCAAATTATCCATTTGCAACAATTGAACCAAATGTAGGTGTTGTTGAAGTTAAAGATAAAAGACTTGAAAAATTAGCTGAAATTTTTAATTCCAAAAAAACTATTTTTACAACTATTGAATTTGTTGATATAGCTGGATTAATTGCGGGTGCTAGTAAAGGTGAGGGATTGGGTAATGCATTCCTTGCAAATATTAGAGAGACTGACGCAATATGCGAAGTAGTAAGGTGTTTTGATTCAAAGGATATAACTCACGTTGAAGGTTCAGTTGATCCAATTAGAGATATAGAAATAATTGAATTAGAACTAATACTTGCAGATGAAAGTGTTGTAAAAAAAAGATTATCAAAAATTGAACCTAAATTTAAAAGTTCAAAAGATGCTTCAATTATATTTGAATATAATGTTTTACAAAAATTAGCAAAAGCATTAGAAGATGGTATTTTAATAAATAAACTTGATTTAGATGATGAAGAAAAAACATTTGTTAAAAATCTTGGTTTATTAACATTTAAAAAGTTTATATATGCTGCAAATGTTTCAGAAGAAAATATTTCAGAAGATAATGAATATGTAAAAAAAGTTAGAGAACTAGCAAATAAAAACAATTCAGAATTTGTAAAAGTTTGTGCAAAAGTTGAAGAAGATTTAAGTGAATTATCTGAAGAAGAAAAGACTGATTTTTTAAATGATTATGGGATAAGTACATCTGGTTTAGACCAGTTAACTCAATCCTCTTATAAGACCTTAGGATTAAAAACTTATTTCACTGCAGGTCCTCAAGAAGCTAGAGCTTGACAGTTTAAAGAAGGTTCTACCGCACCTCAATGTGCTGGTATAATACATACTGATTTTGAAAAAGGTTTTATAAAAGCTGATATATATTCAATAAACGATATATTAGAATTAGGATCAGAACAAGAACTAAAAAGTAAAGGTAAAGTTAGACTTGAAGGAAAATCGTATATAGTTCAAGATGGCGATGTTTGCTATTTTAAATTTAATAAATAAAAAAGAAAATTTAAATATGAAATTAATTTATATTTAAATTTTCTTTTTTTTAATTAAAATATCTTATATAAGGAAAAAAAAGATGAAAAAACTATTAAAAATGATTTTATCATTAGGATTTGTAATAAGTCCTACATCAGTAATTGTATCTTGTGGGGAACCAAATTCACAAAAAGACCCAAAAGAAGATAGTTGCATTGAACCAAAATTTAATAATTTAAATGAACAAATAAAAAAACCAAACAAACTAACAAAAAATAAAAGCTCATACACAAAGTGACAAGATGCAAACCCAAATAGAAAAGATAACGTAACTAATAAAATTGCTTGTAACCATACTTCATATTTTTCACCATATTTAGATGCTGGTTTATATGAGGGAAATGAAATTAAAGATGTAGTTAAAGCATCTGGTTTAAACCACATTACTCTTGCTTTTGTTCAACAAGTTAATAGCCACAATAACTTTTTAGATTTATCAATTGCTGGGATAGAAAGTAGTGGACCAAACTATGATTGATGAGCAGAATCAGTTTTCTATGAAAAAGATTTAAAACCATTAGTCGAAACAAATAGCTTCAAAAATATTAAAGTAGCATACGGAGGTGCCTCAACAGGTGGAAACACCATTAAAAATCCATGAAATCTTGCTTTGAAATTAGAAAACAATAAAGATAAAGCATCAATTTTACTTGAAGAAGCTTTAATAAATTATAATAAAAAAATTACAGAGTTAGCTTCAAAAAAAAGTGGTAAAAGTTTGATAATGCCCAAAAATATTGATTTTGATATTGAAGGTGCCGCGCAATCTGAAAAAGAACCAAATTCACTACTAGCTAACACCATTGCTAATATGAAAATTAAAGATATTAATTGGGATTTTTCAGTAACTCTTCCAGTTCTGCCTACTGGTCTAACTAGCGTTGGAATTAGTGTTATGGATGAGTTTGTAAAAGCATATAAAGAAAAAAATATTTCACAAGATAATTTACCAATTATAAATCTTATGTTAATGGATTATGGGGATCAAATATATTTAGATGCAATTAAAAAAGGTCAAACTAACTTTGATATGGCAAAAGAAGCAATTGAAAATACAAAAAATAATTTAAAAGATTCTATAAAAAGAATATATGGTTCTTTAAATATAGAAGAAAATAAATTATTTGAGTTAATTGGGGCTACTCCAATGATTGGTGTTAATGATACAGTTGAAGGTGTATTTACATTAGAAGATGCAAAAGACCTTTATAATTATGTTCATGAAAATAGCTTAGCTTACTTAAGTGTGTGATCAATGAATGATGATAGAGGAAGAGACAAAAATGGAAATATAATACCAAAATCTTTAACTTCACACGGTCTAAATTATTTGAATGAATATGATTTTTCAAAAGCGTTTAATGGAATATGAGATAAAAATGTTTTAAGACCTAATAAAGAAATATAAGAAAACAAGACGCAAGTCTTGTTTTCTTGACTTAAATTATATATTGATTAAAATATAAGTGGAGGTTATAAATTTGAAAAAGTCATTATTTTTTTACATATCTATATTGATGGTTTGTATAACCTCTATTTTTTTAGTATCTTGTGGAAGTGGTATTCAAAAAGGTGATTCTTCTGGTTGGGGAGATACCGAACCTGAAAAAGTACAACCAGAAATATCTAAAGTTGAAAATCAAACAGTTGCTGTAGACAATGAAGTTAATGTTAAAGTTAAAGTAAAAAATGCTTTTGAATTAAATTTAAGAGCTGATATTCAAAGTGGTGAATATGCACAGGTTTGAAGTGTAGATTTAGATAAAAACTCTAACCAGTCAGAACGTAATAAAACATTTATAGTAAATATAAAAGGATATAAAAAAGGAGTTTGCACAGTTAATCTTGAAATAGGTAGTGTAAACTCTACATTTAGTCTAGAAGTTATTGAAAAAGATAGTATGCCAATAATTATCGTGCCTTCTAATGTTATTAATGAAGCAGGATTTAATGAAACAGTCAAAATAAATGTAGTTATATTAAATGTAAAAAAAGATGAAAAACTTATTATAAAAGAGCAAGGTAATAACTCTTATTTTGAAGATATAAAAGTAACTCAATCACAATCAAATGAAAGAGATTTTGAAATTACAGTTAAAACATCAAATAAAGAGACTTTTAAAAAAAGTGCAGTATTAGAATTATCTTATCCAGGGGCAAAGGATAGAGTAATTAATTTTGTTATTTACGGTCCAAACAAAAAAGCAATTGAAGATATTGATGGTGATTTAAAAGAAATAATTAGCGAAGTAAAAAATGCATCATATAGTTCAATTATTAATAAAATAAATGAAATTTATAGTGGTTTATATTTAAGAGAAAGTGATATTGATTTAAATAACTCAAAAATAGAATCAAACAAAAAAGCATATTTGGTAATTTCTAGTGAAAGTCAACACTATAAAGGAACTAAAAATCTTAATTATTTACACAAATGAGACATAGATTTTGCTATTGAAACTAAAGATTTAGGTTATTTAAGAGGAAATGATGACACTCCATCAAATAAAGAAATTATTAATAAAATAAATGAATTAAATAAAGATTTAAATATTACTGAAAATGATGTAAATATTACAGTTGATCAAGATTATGGGGCAAAATTAAATATTTTATTAGAGTCTAAAGAAACATCTGAAAATTTTGCTAATAATACATTTTTACAACTTGAGTACTTTAAACAAACAGACATCAATAATGTTGTAAAAAATAAGTATTTAGGAATTTTAAAAGATACTGGAGAAAAGCCTTTACTTGAAAGTTTGTTGAATAAAATAACAGCATTAAATAATGTAAATGACCTAAAAATTGAAGACTATTTCATCAAAGAAAACTCATTATCAAATAATGAAGCTATAATATTATGTTCTGATAATAACTTATATTATTATGGGGAATTTAAAGTGACTTTTAAATACTATAAATGCATTGACTTAGCAGAATATATAGATGAATATGATCTAGGAAAAATAAAAATTCAATCCAATTCTCCGACTTTAAAGGAACTAATTTCATATATTGAAAAAGTTAATCCTGGTAAAACATTAGATGAAAAAGAACTTAATTTTAGTTTTGAAAGTAATGATGAAGCAAAAATTATAGCAAATGAAAACTCATTAAAATACATATCTTTTGTAGTTGTTTGATATGAAATTGATAAATAATAATTTAATACGAGTAATAAATAAATTATCGAAAGGAATATTATGAAAAAATTATTTATATATAAGTTTTATATGTTAAGAATATTGAAAAATAAATTATATTCTATCACGTCACTTATTTTTGTAATTATTAATCTATTAGCATTTTGTATTATATTTACTGTAAGTAATAAAATGGAATTAATTACAACTATGACTATGATAGTTTTAATATTGAACTTTATATTTTTAGCATTTTTTGATGTCACAAATATTGCAGATTTTTTTATACAAGACCATACTTCTAATGTTGAATCGTTAATGATTAGAAAAGGTAAAAAACCAACAAATTTATTTTTTTCCAGATTTTTTGCCAATAAGACCGCTTCAATAAGTTATTGTTTTTTAATATTTTTATTATATATATCATTTTCAAATATAACTACTTCTGCTGAAATACAAACTTCAATTACAAATAAATACTCATTGGGTGTTTTTGTTTTAATACCTTTTGACTTAATGATTTCTGCAATAACATTAATACTAAGTGTAACTACAAAAAAAATGAAAGTCACATTGCCTTTTCCTTGAATTATTACAACGCTATTATGTCTCTACCCCATGGGAGGTCCAATGATTCTTTATATTATAAATAAAGGAGACACTTCGATTTCTCTTGTTAGTAAAGCCCAAAATATCGGAAGATATCAATCATATTTAGAAAGAAAAAATGATAACAAAATTTTAAATAAGTTGTACGATAACTTTATGGATAGCAAAAGAGAACAAAATTATAAGGAAATATTTAATAATCAAAACCTTATAAAAATAACTTCAGACTCTGAAAAAACGTCATCAGAAATCACAAATTATTTTGTTGTTCTAAGTACAAAAAGTTGAGAGCAAGTAGAGTTATATTATCAAAATAAAGAAAATAAACTTAAAGATTTTATTTCAAGTTACATAGAGCAAATAAATTATGAAGTTCGTATTTCAGTTGAATTCGGAGAGAATTTTGCAGAAAAATTATTGAAAGTCCAAGAGTCAGACCAATTTTTAAAAGATTTAATTAGCATATCTGGAGAACCAATTGATTCTGCAAAAAATAAGCAAGAATATTGAAGTGATACATATTTCAATAGTAGTGACTGAAATGTCTATAATGGAAATAATGGAATTAAGAAAATTTTAGAAAATGTTGATTTTACTAAAATGGCCGAAAATTATTCTAAAAATGATGTTATTTCTATCAACAGTATTATTAAAAATCAATATAAATATCATTATCTTTTAACAAACTATAATAATGATAACTATAATTATGGAATAACAAGAGGGAAATTTAAGTTTGAAAATAATAAAGAATGAATGAAAAACAATTTTATTGTTCCATTTAATTCTTCAAATTTAAATTACTTTATAATTGGTTTGTTAAATGACCCATTAACTACATCTGGAGATAAACTTGCTGATGCTTTTAAATATGAAAATAGAGATCAACTATATAATAATTTAAATCCATTTATGCATATTTTTATAATGGCAAACAACATTGGAACCAATGATATTTATTATGAAACTCCAATTTATAACTCATTTGCATTCCAAGTTCCTTACTATGCAAATAATATATATAAAACAAATGATCTAGAAACAACTTTAAATCCAAAAGCTCAAAACGAATACGCTATGATGGAACCGTACTTTTATGCCTATACACCTTACTTAATATGAATATTTACATCTTTGGGTATTTATTCTATATCATATCTTGCATATTATAGTTTAATTTATAAAAAAAGTTCAGATAATTAAGGAGCCAATATGAAAAAAATTATAATTTCACTATTTACAACTAGTTTGATTGCAAATACATCTTTATTAACCATGTCTTGTTCAAGTTCTGATTATAACTTTGGAGTGTTGCAAACAAGTTCTGCAATTATTTACAAATATTTAAATAGAAAATCTCTGAATAATGAAACTATGTATACAGGAAAAGATGACCCATTAGCACTAAAATGAATTGATGAAAGTATAAAATCTATTAAGCTATATGACTATGAAATTACCCAAAATGCAAATCAAGAACCAAAGGATAATTTACTTTTAGTTTTAAATATTTTTGAGAACTATACAAAAGAATACGAATCTTCTGATAATTACGTTATGAATTTCAAAATACATATATTTTTTAATTACAAAAACAAATGAACTGCTGCAAAGAACTTTATAGATTATTATTTTAATAATTTGATTGTCTTAAAATCCAGTTCTAATGAAGGAGGTATTTAATATGAAAAGAATTTTAAAATTTTTTTCTTTGATACCTACAATTGCATCGCCAATTGTAGTTACTTCTTGTGATTTGACAACTAATTTTAGACAAACAAAAGTATATTTAGAAATGGTTGAATTTAGCGAAATATATAATAATTCATCAAAAGCAAGTGTTGAAGAAAATATATTTAGTGATATTAGTCAATTTTTTAGAAATTTAAATATTGAAGTTCCAGATCTTGATACAGACTATTCAATAGGATATAGTGAAGGTGCTTTTACAAGTGATAATACAATTGTTACAGGTGCCATTATCACTATAAAGTCATCTCCAACATCTGATAGATTGCTTGGCCAAAACAAAATTACAGTATTAAAAGAAAGATGATAAGGAGATAATTTTATGTCAGTTGTGTTTAAGTTCTCAATAATGAGAACGTTAAAGAGAAAATTATTTTACATACCTATATCGATAGTTATAGCACTAAACTTATTTATATCTATAATTATATTTACAACTTCGAATAGTTTCATGATTATAACTATTGGTTCAATTTTTATAATATTAATTGATATGATATTTATCTCATTTTTTAATATTACAAATCTATCAGATTTTTTTATACAAGATCATATTTCAAATATTGAATCATTAATGATTAGAAAAGGCAGAAAACCTACAGTAATATTTTTCTCAAAAATATTTGCAAACAAATTAATTACTACGTCATTTATTTTAGTTGTATATACTTTGTATATTCTTATTTCATTATCAACTAAAATATATCAAAAAGAGACTATTGTATTGAAGTATTCATTAGGTGTTTTTGTATTGATACCATTTGACCTACTAATTACTTGAATTACTTTACTAATTGCAGTAACTACAAAAAGTTATAAAAAAACACTGCCAGTGACATGGGTTATATCGGTATTGTTCTTTATGTACCCAATAATTGGGCCAGGTTTATTTGTGGCTCTTGGTTCTAGCGATCTTTATGATAGTAATATTATTTCATCGCTTTATAGATATGAAAACTATAAAGAAAGAAAAAATAAAAATGCTTTTTTAAATAAATTGTATACCGACTTAAACGAAACTAAAAAATTAGAGACAAAATATAAAAATCTTGTTGATGAAAATATAACAATTAAATTCTCAAATGAAAGTGAAAATGAATCAGGGGATTATCAAATTATAAGAAGCGTTACTTTAAATTTTATTACCTACATGCTATCAAAAAGCTGATTAAAACCTCAACTATATTTATTTAGTCAAGAAAAAAATCAAAAATTAGTAGAAACATTTGTTAAAGAATATATTAATAATTCTAAAAATAATTATAATTTCAAAATAAATTTCACAAGTGAGTTCAATCAACAGCTAATAAATCTGTTTGAAAAAGATGAGTTTTTAAAAGATATTGTAACACTGTCTCCTTCTGTTGTAAGTGCTACAGATAACGTTAAATCCTATTGAAATAATTCTTATTTCAATAGTAATGATAAAGAAGTTTTAATTGGAGATAACGGAATTAAAGGAACTGTTAATTCTACATTATTCAGTAAATTAATAAAAACAACAGATGATCAGCTAAAAAATATATATAAAATTATAAGTAATGCTTATAATTATAACTTTGCAGATATTAAATACAGTACACCGAATTTATCTAATGTTGAATCCGAAAAATATATATATGATAAGTTGAAGTTTGAATTTAATTGGTCATTCTTGCAAAAAAATATAATAATTCCATACAATTTCTTATCTATGGTTGAAATTTTAAAAGATACACTTGAAGACCCTCTAGTTCCGCAAACAGCATATATAATTAATATTGATTCAAACTACACTAAAAATAAATCGTTTTATAACCTTTCTCCTTTTAATAACTTTTATGTAATGGCAAATTCATTTGGTTCAGGAGATTATTATGATGCATTTGTGCAAAAAAACTCATTTCTAAGAGGACCAGCTTACTCTTTAGTTTATCAAACTAATAGTTTGCAACAGTTTGAAGATCCAAGCATAGCACCCGAATATAGCTCAAAGGATAGTTATTTTAACTTAGGTGCAGTATATTCATCCTATATAATCATATCTTTAGGTCTTATAGGAATGTGTTATTGAATCTATGTATCAAGAATTTATAAGAAAAGTGGTGATAAATAATGATAAATATAAAAGAAGTTACAACATTATTCAAGAATGATAGAGGGATTAAAAACTTTAATTTGGTTATATCCCCAGGAGAAATTATTGGTTTAGTTGGTGATAATGGTGCGGGTAAAACAACATTAATAAAATCAATTTTCAATGAGTACAAAAAAAACCAAGGAGAAGTTTTACATAACGGAGATTCAATTTATGAAACTGGATACATAAATAAAATAAGTTTTTTCCCAGATCAAAGTGTTTATCCAAAAAATATCAATTTAAAAGACTATTGCTTATTAGAAGCAGAGCTATCAGGAGTTAAAAAAGAAGATGCTTTGAAACTATTTGATAGTTTATGTGAATCACTAGATTTAGTTGATTATAAGAAAAAAACTTTTAAATCGCTAAGTGCAGGGATGCAAAAAAAAGCATTATTAATGAATTGCTTAATTAGTTCACCCGAATACATAATTCTTGATGAACCAACTGCAAACCTAGACGTAAAAAATAGATTAGAATTTTTAAATATTATCAGATCGCTTGCAAAATCCGGAATTGGAATTTTAATTACTAGTCACTTAATAGATGAATTAGAAGAAATAATTAATAGGGTTGTAATTGTTGAAGAGGGACAAACTGTTTATAGTAATTTTTTTGATAAATCAAAAGATTCATTAGAAGAAATATATTTGAGAGTAACAAAAAAAACAAAGGCAAATAATTTGTCATCAGTAATCGAAGGTAATCAAGAGGCGCCTGCAAAAAGAGACCTTGCATCAATAATAAAAGAAAGTAAAAATAAGTAATGAAAAAGTTAATTTCAATATGTGCAAGTATATCTTTGATGCCCCAACTATCATTATTTTCAGTCTCTTGTAGTAATCCGTTCTCTGTAGAAGAAGATTTAAGAGTCTTTTTTACAAAAACAATGGAAAAAATAACTTTATCTGCAAGTAACACAAAAGATTTCAATAATGTTTCAGCAAAGAACATTCCTAATAAACTAGATCAATGAATGGTAAATGAACTGGTACCAGCAAATTATAGTGGTTATAAAATAACAACAGATAAAAAAACTAAACCTTCAACTACTATATTTTTAGCATCTTATAAAATTAAAGGTGATTTAATTGACCCATTAACTTCATTCGAATGTGAATTTGATATTTTTATAGGTTTAAATGATTCTTGACAAAGTTTGTATAAATTAACAGAATATAGTAACGTAAACTTAATAAAGTTTTACACAGACTAAACAATATAAAAATTTAAAAAGCAAAGTTTTATTACTTTGCTTTTTAAATTGCTTAACATTCTTATAAAAAAGTGTTATAAAACTAATTTTTATTTATAATAAAGTAAGTAAAGAGGTTGGAATGTACAAAATAGGTTTTTCTAAAGATACTCACAATTTTAAATTAGGTAATGGATTTAATTTAGGGGGAGTATTTATAGATTGTAAAAAATCAGTAGATGCATATAGTGATGGAGATGTTGTATTTCACTCAGTTGCAGAATCAATCTATGGAGCTCTTGGTATGGAGGATTTAGGATATTACTATTCTAAAAAAAATAAAGATAAAGGTTTTAATTCAATATGTATGATTGAAGATACTCTAAATCAACTACATAAAAAAGGGTACAGTATAGTTAATTTAGATTTGTTAATAGAGTTAGACGAACCTAAATTAAACAACTATAAAAAAGTAATTAAAGAAAACTTAACTAAAATTCTTAAACTCAATGAAGATAGTTTATCTGTTAAAGCTACGACTACAGAAGGAAATGAAAAAAACTTAATTAGGTGTTATTCAAATATACTAATTAAAAATGAAGGAGAAAAATAATGAAAAAAGTAAGATTAAGATATGCACCATCACCAACAGGTTTTCTACATATTGGAAATACTAGAACAGCATTAATGAATTATTTGTTTGCAAAACATTATGAAGGTGATTTCATTGTTAGAATTGAAGATACTGATTTTGAAAGAAATGTTGATGGAGCAATAGAGTCTCAATTTGAAAACATGGATTGATTAGGTATTTTTCCAGATGAATCTTTTTTAAAACCTATTGAAAAATATGGTGAATATATGCAGTCAAAAAAATTGGATAAATATTTAAATATTGCAGATTTATTAATCGAAAAAGACCTTGCGTATAAATGTTATTGTACAAAAGAAGAATTAGAAGAAAGCAGACAAAAACAACTAGATAATAATATTCAAGCTCCAAGATATGACAGACACTGCTGAATTAACAGAGAAAAACTAAAAGATTGTAAAAAAGAATATAACATCAGATTTAAAGTTCCAGATAACAAAGAATACATTGTAAATGATCTTATAAGAGGAGAAATAAAATTTAACTCTAAGGAAATAGGGGATTTTGTAATTGTAAAATCAAATAAAATAGCTACTTATAATTTTGCTGTTGTCATTGATGATATTGATATGCAAATCACGCATGTATTAAGAGGGGAAGAACATATTTCTAATACTCCTAAGCAGTTAATGATATATGAAGCATTAAATGAAAAAGAACCAGTTTTTGGTCATATGACATTAATAGTTGATGAAACAAAAAAGAAATTATCAAAAAGAAGTGGAAACGAATTATTTTTTATAACTGAATACAGAAAAAAAGGATACCTACCAGAAGCTTTATTTAACTTTATATCTCTTTTAGGTTGAAGCCCAAAAGAAGAAAAAGAAATTTTTTCAAAAGAAGATTTAGTTAAAATATTTGATGATAAAAGATTTTCAAAATCTCCAAGTACTTTTGATATAGGGAAACTAAAATGAATTAATAGTCAATGAATGAAAAAAATGGATGACCAAAAGTACGTTAATTTTGTAAAAAAATTTATTGATGTAAAAAAATATGATTACTTAACAAAAGATAGTGAGTGATTAAATGAAATTTTACTTTTATATAAAAAAGAACTTGATTATGGTATTCAAATAAATGATCATTTAGATTTATTTTTTGGGGATAATCAGTTAAAACAATTTGATGTTTTGAAAAATATTGATAATTGAAAAGAAGTTGTAAATGAATTTAAAAATATGCTTGTTGCAATTGAAGATTTTACAAGCGAAAATATTAAAACAACCATTACTGAAGTTGGTAAAAAACTTTCTATTAAAGGAATGTCTTTATTTATGCCAATAAGAATTGCTTCAACTAATTATGAACATGGACCAGAACTTGCAAAAGTAATTAATTTAATTGGTAAAGAAAAAACCATTAAAAATATTGAAAGTTTGTTAGGAAATAATTAATATATGAAAACAAAATTTATAAGAGACAATGTCCATGGAGAAATATGCATAAATGAACAAGTAATCATGGAGCTAATTGAAACAAAGGCATTTCAAAGACTTAGAAGAGTAGTACAACTTGGTGGAGGGCAGTTTGTGTTTCCAAGTGCTTCACACACAAGGTTTTCACATTCTATTGGAACTTATCACGTAATTTGTAAATTCTTAGAAAATGAAAATATTAAATCTTTTTTAAATGACGGACAACCTTTATTGCTAAAAGTTGCTGGACTTTTACATGATATTGGTCATGGACCGTTCTCACATAGTTTTGAAGGAATAATCACTAAAAAACATGAACAATATTCTGCTGAAATCATTAAAAATGATGTTGAAATATCTCAAATTTTAGACAAGTTTAATATTAATAAAGATGAGGTATCTCAAATAGTTTTGGGAGTGCATAAAAATAAAATTCTAAATTCATTAGTATCTAGTCAAATTGATGCTGATAGAATTGATTATTTATTAAGAGATTCTATTGGTGCAGGTGTTAATTATTCTAAACTAGATTTACAATGGATAATAAGACACGCAATGGTGGTTGATGGTCAAATCTGTTTTCCAGAAAAAACTATTAATGCAATTGAGCATTTTTTATTAGGAAGATACCATATGTTTACCCAAGTATATAATCATAAAATTTCAAGAGCATTTGACTTTACTTTTAAAAGCTGGTTTAAAAGATTAAAAGAACTTTATAAAAGTAAATTTAACTTTAAAAATAATTATTACTTAAGTTTATTAAAACCAATTTTAGAAGATAAAGATTTAACAATTGAAGAATACATTAGACTAGATGACTATTCGATTATTGAGTTTATAAAAATATCAAAAGAAGAAAATGACTATATATTATCAGATTTAGCAAATAGATTAATTAATAGAAAATTTGTTAATATATCTTATAAAATTACAGAAGTTGAATATAATAACTATATAGATAAATTTGTTAATGAAAACCCAAATATTGATAAATCATATTATTTTGATACAAAAATAGAAGATAAATTTTGTGTATATCAAGTTGATAATAAATCAAGTAATATTATTTATATATTTAAAGGTGACAATAAATATGAAATTAGCAATGTATCTGATATTTTATCAAATGAATCAAGTAAAATAAGTACAAAGTTTTATATTTTTATTAAGTAATAATGTAGAATAAAAAATATGGAGGGTAATTTATGCATAAAACATCGCCGATTGAACTAGCATATAAATTTTTAAGTTCAGTCAAAAATGATATGTCATTTGAAGACATATGAAATGCAATATCTCGTGAAATAGACGCAAATAATGAAAGAAAAAATGAAATTATAGCTGAGCTTTATAGTGATCTTGTATTAGATAATAGATTTGCGCTAACATCTGATGGTAAATGAGCTTTAAGAGATTATTTAAAATTTGAGGATGTAAAAAAACAATATGAATATGTTGATAAATTTGAAACAACTGAAGAATTTGATGATCTTGATAACTATGCAACAACAGATCTATATTATTATGATGGTGACACTGGAGAAAGTGTTAAAAAAGCAAAACAAAGACTTGATAGCGACTTAGATTCAGATGAAATATCAATGGATGATATTAGTGATGAAGACTTAGATGATGATTTTGATGATGATTTTGATGAAGATGACTATGGAGATGATGATTAAACTTATTTTCATTTAGTAGATTTTCTTACAAGGAGATATTTTAATTATGAGTAAGCATATTTTTATAACTGGTGGTGTTGTATCTGGACTTGGAAAAGGAATTACAGGAAGCTCACTGGGAGTTTTATTGAAAAATAGTGGATTAAAAGTATTTATGCAAAAATTTGATCCATATTTAAATATTGACCCTGGAACTATGAATCCAATAGAACACGGGGAAGTTTTTGTAACTTATGATGGTGGAGAAACAGATTTAGATTTAGGTCATTATGAAAGGTTCATAGATATAAATTTAACTAAAAGTTCTTCTTATTCAGCTGGAAAAATATATGCAGAAGCACTCGACTCTGAAAGACAAGGTGGTTATAACGGTAAAACAGTGCAAGTTATACCACATATTACAAATTTAATTAAAAGCAAAATATATGAAGTTGAAAAAAGTAATAAATACGATGTTGTAATTAGCGAAATTGGTGGAACAGTTGGAGATATTGAGTCTCAACCATTTTTAGAAGCAATAAGACAAATTAGAATGGAAAAATCTAAGGAAAATGTTTTATTTATTCATGTGGCATTACTTCCATATTTAAGAGTATCTGGGGAATTTAAAACAAAACCAATTCAACATTCAGTTAAAGAAATGTTAAGCTTAGGTCTTCAACCAGATATAATTGTTGCAAGAAGTGAATTTAGTTTTGAAGAAAAACTAAAAGATAAAATTTCTTCATTTTGTAATGTTCCTAAAGAAAACGTTATTGAATGTAGTGATAGTGATTCAATTTACAAGGTTCCATTAATTTTAGAAAAATCTAACATGCATAAAATTGTCGCAAAACAACTTAACTTGGACTTAAAAGAAACCAATGTTGATGAATGAAATAATTTTGTGGAAAATATAAATGCATCAACAACTGAAATAGAGGTTACAATTGTTGGTAAGTATGTTGAATTAAGTGATGCGTATCTTTCAGTAATTGAATCACTAAAAATTGCAGGTTATGATCTTAAACACAAGGTTAAAATTAAATGAATTAATGCTAGAAAACTAAATAATGAAAATTATGAAAAACTACTTGGTAACTCTAAAGGAATTTTGGTGCCTGGGGGTTTTGGAGAAGAAGGTATTGAAGGTAAAATTTTAGCAGCCAAATTTGCAAGAACCAATGACATTCCATATTTAGGTATTTGTTTGGGGATGCAAATTGCTTGTGTTGAGTTTGCCAGAAACGTATTAAATCTAGAAGATGCAAATTCTACTGAAATTGACCCTAATACAAAAAACCCAATAATTGATATCTTAGAAGGTAAAAATACAAAAGATATAGGGGGAACTTTAAGGTTAGGTTCTTATAAAACATCATTAGTAAAAAATACTCTAGCTTGAAAATTATACAATCAAGATAATATTATTGAACGTCATAGACATAGATATGAATTTAATAATAATTATAAAAAATCATTTGAAGAAAGAGGATTAGTTTTTTCAGGAATATATGATGAAAAAAACTTAGTTGAAATTATTGAGATTCCAAGTAACAAGTTCTTTATTGCTTGTCAATATCATCCCGAATTTACAAGTAGACCCAATAAACCAGGTCCTTTATTTAAAGGATTTTTAAAAGCGATTATAGAAAAAGCAATATAATTTAATAGTAAGCAAATTTAAGTTGTATAATCTTTTGTAGGAGGAAATTTATAAATGTCAAAAATATATAGTAACAAGCTAGTTAACGCAACTAAAATGGTGAAAGATGCTCATACAAACAAGTATGCAATTGGGCACTTTAATATTAATAATTTAGAATGAACTAAATCATTGTTAGAAGCAGCACAAGAATCAAAAACACCAATTATTATCGCAACATCAGAAGGTGCAATAAAATACATGGGTGGTTTAAAAACTATTGTAGGAATGGTTAATGGATTATTAGAAGAATTAAACATTACAGTTCCAGTTGCACTTCATTTAGACCATGGACAATCAGTTGAAATGGCTAAAAAATGTATTGAAGCAGGTTATTCTTCAGTTATGTTTGATGGGTCACACTTACCATATGAAGAAAATGTAGCAAAAGTTAAAGAACTAATGGAATTTGCAAATGACCATGAAGTTTCAGTTGAAGCTGAAATAGGTTCAATTGGTGGAGAAGAAGATGGTGTTGTTGGTGAAGGTGAATTAGGAGATCCTTTACAAGCTGAAGAAATGTCGAAATATGGAATTTCAATGCTTGCTGCTGGAATTGGTAACATTCACGGTAAATATCCAGATTGATGAAAATCTTTATCATTTGAAACACTTGAAAAATTACAAAATGCATGTAAATTACCAATGGTATTACATGGTGGTTCTGGAATACCTCAAGACCAAGTTGAAAAAGCAATTAAGTTAGGTATATCAAAAATCAATGTTAATACTGAGTTACAATTATCATTTAGAGATGCAACAAGAAAATATATTGAAGAAAAAAAAGACTTAGATGACCATACAAAAGGATTTGATCCAAGAAAATTAATGGCACCTGGTTCAAAAGCTATTAAAGATACTTTCTTAGAATTAACTAAATGATTTGGTTGCCAAGGTAAAGCTAAATAATTTTATAAAAAAATCAATTGATTATATCATTATTTAAAATATATGATATTATTAATTTTGTATCTATATTTTAAAGGACGGTGAAAGAATGCCAAAACAAGGAATACATCCTAATTATCAAGAAGCAAAATTTATTTGTACATCATGTAGTCACGAATTCCTTTCAGGGTCAACAAAAGGAGCAGAAGTAAGAGTAGATACTTGTTCAAATTGTCACCCTTTCTACACAGGAAAACAAAACTTTGCAAATGCAGAGGGTCGTGTTGAGAAATTCAAGGAAAAATTTGCTAAAAAAGATGCTAAACAAGCAGAAATAAAAAAAGCTTCAGAGGCTCAAAAAGCTGAAAATGCTAAAAAATCAAAAGATAAAAAATAGTATATAATTAAAAAAGTATGATTGGCGTTAAGTTATTATACTTTTTTATTTTTTTAATTAGAAGTATTTAAAGGCATAATATAATTATAAATAAATAGGTGGTTATTATGAGTTTTGAAATGAAGAAAGTGACATTTATAAATAAAAAAGTTACCCCCATAGAGGTTGATTTTGAAACCAACGACTTTATTACAAGTGTTATTGCAAATAATTATGACGAGTTAAAAGCTTTTAAAAATATACTAATTGGTAAGCATCTTGTAAGAACTGGTTCGTTTAAGATAAACGGATTTGATAAAGTTAATAAAGAATGAACAAAAAAACATGTTTCTGTTGTAGGGATAAATAAGTATTTTAGAAAGTGACCTGAAAAATTTTGATTATCAACATCTCTATTATGAAATAAAGACTATTATAATAATGCAAAGATTAATTACATTAATAAAAAATACGATTATCTTTCATTCTTAACATCTAAAAATATTAAAGAAGATTTAATAATAAGAGAAAAAATAGAAAAAATGATTTTGACATTTATTGATAGTTCTGTTGAAATTGAAGAACAATGATTAAAAGATTTTTTAAAACAAATTGTAGAATTTAACAATAAAAATATTGATGAAAAAAATGACACATTAGAAGAACATATAAAAATTATTGCCAAGGATTATTATTTGCTTTATGAAAAAACAAAAAACTATGAACTATTAGAAACCTTTTTACAAAGTTTATGAGATAAAGTTTATAACTTCATAGAATTAACTTCTCTTTGTAAATGCGAGTATATCTCTAAAAAATCAAAAGATAAGTCAATTAAAAAATTAACAAAACATTTAAATTTTAATCAAGTTAATTATGTTGTTAGAAAGCAACTTAAAATAATAGATATAAAAATAAACTATATACGATTTAAAATTTTAAGAAATGAGCAAGTTTTAAAGAACTTAAAAAAACAAATAAATTTTGAGTTACTAAAAGTAAATAAAATTAACAAAAAACTTAAAAATCCGGACGCTTATTTCTTTTGAAGAAATGTTGGTATAGATCAAAGATTAGAGTTTGTGTTAAAACAAGAAAAAATGTTTTTTGACGGACTTTCAGATGAATCAACAACTTTAAGAGGTAAAATTGTAGAGGTTGTTCATGGGTATCACAAATTAGTTTTAGATAAAAAAGTTGTATTTAAAAAAAATGAAGAGTTTAAAGAGAAAGCTAAATTATTAAAGTCAGAAATTAAATCCATGGCTTCACAATCTAAAGAGTATATTAATGAATTAGTCGAGAAGCTAGATTTAAAATTAGATTTATTCTCAATTAAATGAAATACTGTTATAAATATTTGATTTCAAATTCTAAAATGTATTTTTTTAAATAAATATAATATCGTATTCTATAAAGTTTTAGAAAAATTAAGTTTAGAGGAAATAAAAGAATTGTTTTACGTTCTTAAAAATATTAATAAATTAAATAATAAATTTAACTTTATTTTTTTAGATAATAAAGTTCAAAATGTTGCAAATCTTGACAAAGATTTTTATGTTCTAGAGAAATCAAAAATAAATAAAACTTCTTTCTCAAGTTATATAAAAGATAATTGGAAAAATAATGCATCAGAAATTTTTTATAACAAAAATAAAATTAGTTATACAAAAGAAAAAGATAAAGTTAACATATTAAATAATAAAATAAAACTTATTAAAAGTGATTTTATTAATGACAGTGGATTTGTCTTGCTAGATCCAACCAGATTAACTAATAAGAAAAAAGAAAATAAAAATAATCTTTTTGATATAAAAGGTTATATTAAAGAAAACAAAATATTCACAGATGATAAAGTAAAGTATTTTGTATCATCAGACAAAACTATTAAACTATATTTTTATTCAAATGATAATTTTAATTTAAAAGATAAAGTAAATATATACGTTACAGAAGATGCAATTTTTAAAATAACATAAGGAGTTTTATGGATATTCTAGTAGAAACAATAAATAAATATGAAAATATTATAATAGCAAAACATAAAAGTCCAGATTGAGATGCTCACGGTTCTGCTCACGGTTTAAAACATATTCTGTTAAATAATTTTAAAAATAAAAAAATATTTGTGGTAGGATGAGATATTGAAAACAAAGCTGTGGAACCTGATGAATTAACCCTATCAGAAGAAATAATCACAAAGTCATTATTAATAACTGTTGATGTTGCAAATTATGATAGAATAGACTTTGATAGAATAGATTTAGTAAAAAATATTTTTAAAGTAGATCACCACATAGAAGTAGATAATTTTGCAAAAGATAAACTAGTTGATTCAACTGCAATTGCTTGCACTCAAGTAATTACACTATGAGCAAAAGAAAACAGTCTCAAAATTCCAAAAGAAGCTGCATATTACTTATACTATGGATTGATTACAGACTCTGCTAGATTTTTATATAAAAATACTTCTTCAAAAACTTTTGAAGCAGCAAAAGTTTTAACAGAACAAGATATAGATATAATAAAAATTTATGAAAATCTTTATTTAAAAAATTTTGAACAAGCGAAATGAAATAGCAAATGTTTTCAAAAGATAATTACTCTATGCAATAAAAAAATTGCTTATCTGAAAATAAAGAAAAAATATTTTAAAAATAAAAAACTGTCAGAACATGAAATAAAATCTTCTTTATCAATTTTTGTAAATATAAAAGAAATTGAGATTTGATACATAGCATATCAAAAAAAAGATTCAAAATCAATTAAGGTATCAATCAGAAGTAGAAAGTACGATGTCAACAAAGTGGCTAATGAATTTGGTGGTGGCGGTCATATACTTGCTTCTGGTTTAACTTTAAAAAATTGAAATGAAATAAAAGTACTAAACAACAAATTAAAAGAATTAATCAACGAGGATAAATAAATGAGCTATATCTTAAATTTAAAAAATAAAAAAGGTTGAATAGAGTTAATAACAGGTTGTATGTTTGCTGGTAAGACAGAAGAATTTATTAAAAGGCTAAGAAGGTATCAATACGCAGATCAAAATATTATTGTTTTTAAACCTGCGATTGATAATAGATATAGTGAAAAAGAAATATATTCTCATTCAAGAATGAATATAGATGCAATACCAGTAAACAACAGCGATGAAGTAAAAAAAATATTTGAAGAAAATGATAAAATTAAAAAAATTGATGTTGTTGGAATTGATGAAGTACAATTTTTAGATGAAGGTATAGTTGATTTGCTTGAACAATTTGCTAGTAATCAAATAATTGTTGTAGCAAGTGGATTGGATAAAGATTTTAAAAATAATCCATTTAAAAATGTCGACAAGCTTTTGGTCAGTGCTGAATATGTCGACAAGCTTACTTCAATATGTCATAAATGTGGCGGAAATGGCACAAGAACACAAAGAATAGTAAAGGGAAAACCTGCTAAAGCAGACAGTCCTCTAATTGATATTGCTGCAAATGAAAAGTATGAATCAAGGTGTAGACATTGCTTTGAAGAGCCAAAATAGGAGATAAATATGAATGCAAAAACAATTGAAGCACTTAATGTAATTCAAAAAAGAGTAGAGATAATTGATGAAAAACTTCAATCTGATGAAACAATGAGGGATATAAAACTTATGACCGAACTTAATAAAGAAAGGTCAGCCCTTGAAGAAATGTATAGTAAGTATCAAGAGTATAAAGTGCTAAAAAATAATTTTGATGAAGCAAATTATATTTTAAAAAATGAAAAAGACCAAGAATTAAAACAACTTGCAAAAGTTGAAATATTAGAACTAGAAGAGAAGTTAGAAGTTGTAGAAAAAGAAATTGAATTATTACTCTTGCCAAAAGATCCTAATGATGACAAAAATGTTGTTTTTGAAATTAGGGGTGCAGCAGGTGGAGATGAAGCAAATATTTTTGCAGGGGACTTATTCAGACTTTATACAAGATATGCTGAAAAAAATAATTGAAAAATAGATATTTTAGAAGAAAGTGAATCTACTGCGGGTGGGTTTAGCCAAATATCTTTTATGGTAAAAGGTAATAATGTTTATTCTAAAATGAAATTTGAGTCAGGAAGTCACAGAGTTCAAAGAGTTCCAAAAACAGAATCTAAAGGAAGAATTCAAACATCAACTGCAACAGTAGCTGTTTTACCTGAGATATCAGATTTAGAAATAGATATAAAACAAACAGATTTAAGAATAGATACATACAGATCTTCGGGTGCAGGTGGACAACATGTTAACACTACTGACTCAGCTGTTAGAATAACGCACTTACCTACTGGAATTGTTGCGTCATCTCAAGACGGTAGAAGTCAACATGATAATAAAGATAAAGCTATGACAATGTTAAGAGCACGTGTTTATGAAGCTGAGTTAGAAAAAAAACAAGAACAAGAAGCAAATCAAAGAAAAAATGCTGTTGGAACAGGCGCAAGAAGCGAAAAAATAAGAACCTATAATTATCCACAAAACAGAGTAACTGATCATAGAATAAATTTAACTTTAGGAAAATTAGATTATGTAATGGAAGGTAATCTCGATGAAATAATTGACGGTTTAATAAAAAATCATCAAAAAGAAATGATTGCAGAACAAATCGAAAATGATAATTAAAGATATAAAAAACTCAATATTAAAAAATATTGATAGTCAATTAATAAAGAATATACTAAAACACGTCTTGAAAAAAGATGTTTTTTTTGATGATGACAAACTCACAGATAGTCAAATTTTATTAATTGAAAACATAGTAAAAAAACTTAACAAAGGTTATATGCTTGAACATATATTAGGATATAAATATTTTTATAAAAATAAGTTTTTTGTAAATAAAAATGTTTTAATACCAAGAAAAGAAACCGAACTACTGGTTGAAGAAGTTTTAAAAAATAATTTAAAAAATAAAACTATAGTTGATCTTTGTTGTGGCTCAGGTTGTATTGGCATTTCAATTGCCTTAGAGCAAAAAGATTGTAAAGTTTATCTCGCAGATATTTCAAAAAAAGCACTAAAAATAGCTAAAAATAATATTAGCAAGTATGATTTAAGCATTAAATTATACAAAACTAACTTTTTGAAATTTTTATTTAAAAATAATATAAATCCCGATATATTGATAATAAATCCTCCGTATATTGATAAAAAAGATAAAACAATTGATAATAAAGTAAAAAAATATGAACCTAAAATTGCATTGTTTGCAAAAAATGACGGGCTATATTTTTATAAAAGTTTATTAAAAAATATTGATAAACTTTATTCATTAAATCAAAACCTAATAATATATTCAGAATTCGGATATAACCAAAAAGAAAAGCTAGAAAAAATATTTGAGATAAAAAGAGTAAAATATAATATAGAATTTAAAAAAGACCTATCGAATAATTGAAGATATTTTATTTTAAAAAAGGACTAAAATGAAAGAAAATTTTGAAACATGTAATAAAATTAAAAAAAGTACGGTATTTAAAATGGCTTTTGTTTTTTCATTGCTATTAATACCACAATTTTTGTTTATTGCAATAATGTATCTAAATGAATCCTTTTCAGAGTATGGAAAACATTATCAAGTGCTTGAATCATATTTTGAAGATTATTTTTTACCTTCACATCTTTTAATATTGCTTGCTGCATGAGTAAGTACAGCTGTTTCTTTTGTGGCAGTTATATTTATAATATTTATGAGAAAAATCTTAAATCGTAAGATATCTAAGAAATACAAACACATCATTATATTTGCCTTAGCATCAATAATAGTAATTTCATTTATTATAAACTCAATATCTGAATATAATTATTCAAGATTTCATCAAATGTATTCTTATTTAAGTAACTCAGATTTAGACATAAAAAATAAAGAATTAAAAGATTTAGTAGATGTTTTTAAAACAAATTATAAAAATAATATTATATTTGGATGGACTTCAGACACAATGACATGATGGTTGTGTCTAGTTAAGGTTATCATTTCAATAATTTATTTCTCTTTTTTAAGTAATTCACTTGAACATAAAAAAATTAATAAAGAATATACTAAAAAAAATTTTGAACAAGAAAAGATATCAAATATTTTATCTAATTTATCTCTTAATAATAAAAAAAATATTTCATTATGAATATTATTATCAGCGATTGCTGTTTTTATACCACATTTTATATACGTAATATCGATTTCTCTTCACGATACATCATTAAACTCAATGTTGAATTGAACTTTTAATGGTTTACAATTGCTAAATAAAACTACTGCTTTTCAAAGTAGCTCGCAATTTGCAATTAAAAGTCTTCCAATAGTTATATCAGGATTTATGATTGCAACAATGAGTGTCATAAGTGTTATATACATAAAAAAAGAGGAAATTAATTACAGGTTTTTATTAATTCAATTCATAATTTTATTCATTGAAGTAATTTTATTAATTAGTATAAACACCTATTCTATGCATAAATTAAATGAAATATACAATTACTGAAAAGAAAATGATTATAGTAAAATGGTAAGCTCGAATAGTTATTTATCTAATATTTTAGGAGACTCATTTTTAAATGAAGATGGTTCAGTTAAAGATTTCTTCTTGTATGGAATTAAATATGTATCTCATGCGATCATTACATTTGGTTTATTTATTACTTCATACATAATTATTGGAACCAAATTACTTAAAAACTTTAAAAAGAGCAATAAAATTAACAATATATAATAGCAAACAACAATACTAAATACAAGAGTTTATTAAACTTTTCAGCAAAAATTGTGGTATAATTAACTTAGTAAATAAGGGGGTGCGCGCTATGTATATAAATCCATTTGAAAGAATGAAAAAACAAAAAGAAGACGAGGCTAAAAGGCTAAGAGAAAAAGAAAAAGAAAAAGAAAAATACATACGCTTAGGTGCTCAAATGGGCTTTGTTGAAGATAAAGCAGTTATACCATCTTTCATTAAAACTATGATGGATGATACACAAAAAGTTTCAGTGCCACCTTTTATAAATGCTGATCAAACATATAATAATAATAATAATAATAATTTTAATAGCAATCACACAAGTATTTCTTCTAAAATAGGTTTCTCAGACAATAACCAACCTAATTTAAGCGAATCTTATCTTTATCAAAATATAAATAGTATGAATAGCAATCCACAGCAAAACATATCATTACCACCTTTAACAAATCAACAAATGCCTGGGGGAAATAATAACTATATACCTCAAACAAATAATTTAAACCAGGTGCAAAGAAATAATTTTGATAATAATAATTTCAATCTAGGTAGTTTGAATAATACTATACCTCAAAATAATATGAATGGTTTTAATCCACCAATAATGGACAATATGATTTCTAACAGCCTTAATAATAATGCATTTGCAAATCAACATCAATCAAACTTTGAGACTCCTATAATTCAAAATTACAGTAATCAAGAATTTAATAGTGTTTCAAACAAAAAATCTAATGAAGTGAAAGAATTTAAAAATATAAAACCGTTTTATAAAAATGAGGATTCTGAATTAACAAATGACTTATTAGACGATCCTTTTGATAGAGATATCATTGAAGATGGTTATACATCTCTTACTCTAAGTCAATTTAAAGATCTGTTTGATAAACCTGATCTTGAAAATAAAGTAATAATGATACCTGTTGATAAACAAGATAACAAAAAAATAACTAAGTATATAAAAAATAATTTAATAAATAACTATAATGTTTTCATAGATATATCAGAAATTTCAAAATATAAAAGACCTTATCGTTTCTTTTTAAAACAAATAGTATCAAAACTACCAATAAAAATGGAAGTAGAAGATAGAATTGAACTCTGAGAAAGAGTTGACTTAATGTTTAAAGCAACGAGCTGAGGAAAATCTTCAAATTTTGAAGAAATAGAAGAAATGTTGGATGAAGTATTTATCGTAAAAGATCCAATAGATATGATATGTGAAGAGTTTAGTAACTTATTTGAATCTTATGACTTTGACAGAATTATAACTATATTTGTTGAAAACTTTATCCCAATAGACCCAAGTTTAAAAAAAGGATTTATTGAGTTCTTTAATAAGATTGTTGTTAAAATACCTCAAATAAACCTTACATTTATATCAGAGACTGAATTTTATAATAAGTATGCTAATGAATATATATTTGATTATGTAGATATTCTTATTAAAATGAAGAAGAAGAATAATGGAGATGAAGTAACAAAAGAAAATGTTAAAAAAGATAATGAGATTGATCGTTCAGGGTTTAGTTTAAACGACATTATCCAAGGAAATTTTGAAAGAGACTTAATTGATACTAACAACTTCTCAAATAATAAACCAGCTCATGATTTAAATATTAATTTAAATCAAGTTGAAAATAGTCCGTTACCTTTTGTAAACACGACAATGAACCATAATATAGGAAATAGCCATAACCAAAATGAAGGATTTAACACGCATTCCTTAAGAAATGATTCATTAAATAATATAAGTCAATTTCCAATAGGTCAACAAAATATTCAACCAATGAATAGATTTGAAGATGATAGTGAAGAACCAAGTAATTTTAATTTATTAAATAATAATAAAATGAGAATAGATGTCTCAAAAGTATTAGAAAAAAGACAGTTAGAAATTGATGTAATGAATAAAAAAGAAGAATTGGCTGCTCGTAAAAAAGCTGATGGCCCAATATTTAGAACTGAAATATTGGCAAACAATTCAAACAAAGAATCTGTTGAAAATAAAAGTTTCAACCTATGAGATCAACACGAAAATAATAAAGAAGTTGCTCAGATAAATATTCAAGATACTTTGCATATGCAAAGGAAGCAAGAGCAAGGTGAAAATATGTTCTCAATAAAAGGAAGTAATTGAGATAATTTAAATAAATAGGAGGTATATATGTTTTCAGTATTTATAATAAGTGCTTGGTCTATTGTTATAATTTCTTCATTAGCATTGATTACATTTCTGACACTTTCATTAATTTTGACATTAATTGCAAAAGTTTCAGTGTTAATGAAAATTTATGACATATTATCAGGCCACCCATACTCTAGTGTGGTTGGGGATGATAGCAAATTTATGGTTAACTTAAAAAATATGTCAGGCAAAGAAATAGGTGCTTTTATTGCAATAGCAGTACTTATGGTGATTGCAATAAGTCTAATAATTATTTCAATTATTGAATTAGTTAGGCTTAAGAAAAAACAAAAAATATCAAAACCACTTATTAAAGGTTATTTATTAGTATTAATAGTTGTATTTATGTTATTAAGCCAAGCAATATTGTTAATAGTTGCAGGAACATTAGTATTAGGATTAATAATGCTTGAATTTGTCTTATTTGACAATGACGCATTAAATAATTATGCAGAAGAACGAAACCTTATTTCAATAAACAAAGAAGAACGAAAATTTGAAAGAGAGGTAGCTAAAGAGGGAAAGCAAAATGGCAACGTGACTTTAAAAAAACAAAAGTCAAAACTCGCAAAAAACAAAGTTGAGCGAATAAAAAAAATTGATAAAGACGCGTTGCCAAACACAGATATGAAATTAGATATAAAATTAAGAGCTAAACATGAGAGATGAAAAAAACAAAGAGACTCTCTAGTTAGCTTAAGAGAGCAGATACTTAACTCTAAAAACACTACCGAAGAAGACGTTCTTAATAAATTAATTAAAAACTTTAATTTTAAAGTTAAAAAAATTAATGGACTTGCAAAAAAATTATCAATATCAGATCAATATTACATTGAATATTTAGTCCAAGATTCTTTTATAAATGAAGTTATTAAAAATCCATCAACATTTGAAAGCATTGAAAATATTGAAGTTGAAAACACTTTAGAAGATGCCTACAAAGAATATGATGAAAATACCAAAACAATTGAAGAACAATTAAATATAGATACTTTTACTACACAAGAAATTAACGAATTTGAAAGTGTTTATCCTGAATTCAATCCAAATGGAAGATTTGATCAAAGCTTAGGTGATGAATTTATAAAAGAAAAAATGGCAAGAGCTATTAATATGGATTTATCAGAATTAAAAGTTAACGACGATGATAATTTTAAAAATGATATTTTAGATGAAATCGATTTTGATCAACATGGAATATTAACATCAATCAAAGATGATTATAATAAAGATGAAAATGTAGATTCAAATAATGCAAATACTTTTGTTAGACCTGAAACAAAACTTGATACAAACTCACCATCAGTTAATGCATTGGGAGAAAAATTTGTTAGAGAAAAAATGGCAAGAGCTATTAATGAGGATGTTGAAAAACTTACTGAGTCTGAATCTAATGAGTCAATCGATACAAAAAACATTTTTAATGATTTTAATTTAAATCAATCTTCAAATTATGATAAATTTAATCAAGAAGAAAAATTACAAAAAGAAACAAAAGAACAAAAAGTTGAAAATATTGAAACAACTTTTGTTAGACCTCAAACTAGACTTGAAGAAAATCAATCAAATACTTTTGTAAGACCTGAAACAAAACTTGATACAAACTCACCATCAGTTAATGCATTGGGAGAAAAATTTGTTAGAGAAAAAATGGCAAGAGCTATTAATATGACACATGATCTTTTACAAGAATCATTGTCTAATGATTCAATCGATACAAAAAACATTTTTAATGATTTTAATTTAAATCAATCTTCAAATTATGATAAATTTAATCAAGAAGAAAAATTACAAAAAGAAACAAAAGAACAAAAAGTTGAAAATATTGAAACAACTTTTGTAAGACCTCAAACTAGACTTGAAGAAAACAGATCAAATACTTTTGTAAGACCTGAAACAAAACTTGATACAAACTCACCATCAGTTAATGCATTGGGAGAAAAATTTGTTAGAGAAAAAATGGCAAGAGCTATTAATATGACACATGATCTTTTACAAGAATCATTGTCTAATGATTCAATCGATACAAAAAACATTTTTAATGATTTTAATTTAAATCAATCTTCAAATTATGATAAATTTAATCAAGAAGAAAAGTTACAAAAAGAAACAAAAGAACAAAAAGTTGAAAATATTTCAAATACATTCATTAGACCTCAAACTAGACTTGAAGAAAACAGATCAAATACATTCATTAGACCTCAAACTAGACTTGAAGAAAATCAATCAAATACTTTTGTAAGACCTGAAACAAAACTTGATACAAACTCGCCATCAGTTAATGCATTGGGAGAAAAATTTGTTAGAGAAAAAATGGCAAGAGCTATTAATATGGGGTTAGATAATTTAAATAATGTTAGTGTATCTACAATATCTTCTCCAAAAAATATAATGCAAGATTTTAATTTAAAAAATACAGATGCTTATAAAAATTTTAATCAAGAAGAAAAATTACATTCAGATAACACTAAATTAGTTGAAGAAAATAATTTAAATGTTGAAACTGTTACAAACAGTTTTGTTAGACC
The DNA here is from genome assembly GCF_001267155.1 of Spiroplasma litorale. NCBI lineage: Bacteria > Bacillati > Mycoplasmatota > Mollicutes > Entomoplasmatales > Spiroplasmataceae > Spiroplasma > Spiroplasma litorale. The sequence continues at coordinate 1,154,529 of NZ_CP012357.1, read as the reverse complement.
TCAAACTAGACTTGAAGCAAGCAAAGAAAATAATAAAGTGGTTTCTGAAATATTTAACAACAACAATAACTTTGCTAGTCAAAACACAATTAAAACACCATTGCCATTTAATAATATCGACACAATTTTTAATGATTATAACGTTAATGAAAAAAATATTAATGCAAATTTAAATTCTATTAGTTCTAATAAAGATATAAGTAATGAATATAAAAAAAATATTTCAATAGATTATGATAACGAAGTTGAAAACTTAACTTTAGAAGCAGACTTAAAAAATATTTTAAATCTAGATGGAGATAATAATATACCATTAAGTAATAATGAACAAAATGGATTTAAAATGGATAATATAGAAAATAGAATTAACAATATAGAATTAATTCTTGAAAGATTAACAAATCAAACATCAAACAAAGAAGAATTTAAAGAAGAATTTAATGTTATATTAAATAAACTTGATAATCTAAATAAAGAACTTGCTGAAAAATCAAGTTATGATACAAAAAAAGACCCAAGTATATTATTTAAAAAATATCAGTATAATAAAAAAAGAAACCATTAATTTCAATATGTAATAAAGATATGGTAAAATAATATTGTGCTATTGTTAAAGAGGTTAAAAGTTTCAACTTTTAATTTTTTTATAATTAAATTAGATTGGAGTAAACATATGACAAAAGACGAATTTAAAGAGAGAAAAGCTAAGATTGATGAAAAAAAAGCTAATATTGAAAATAACTTAAAAAAATGTAAAGAAACAATTAAACAAGCAAAATTAGAATTTAAAAATGGGAAACATGACTTAAAAAGTATTAAAAACGAAATGAAAATACTTAAAAGTACAAGAAAAAAACAGTCTTTATAAAATAAAACGCTCTTCAGAGCGTTTTTTTATTAATTAATATATTTTTTTAATTATATTTGGATATTTTAAATTAAGATCTTCATTTATTTTTTTATATGAAAAATCTTTTATCTGTTTAAAATAGTCTTTTTTTGCATTTGCTTTTTGTTTATTTTTAAAGGCTAGTCCTATAAAAAATAAACCTATAATTAGAAAACTGAAAAATATAACTGCTATTTTTGATGCAATATTTACACCATTTCCTTCTTTTAAATATGCCATTTCTGCTCTCGTAACTACAATCTTACTTAATTTAACATTTTCACTTGATGAGTCTATTCCTCTATTAATAGAATCTCTTAAAAAATTATGAATAAAATATAATTCGTATGAATTTAAACCAGCAAATATTTTATTATCAACAATAACTTCTTTTTCTCTTTGTTTTGGTAATTCTGTTAAGTTTAGTGTTACTTCACTTATTTTAATATCTTCTTTAACTTCAGGTTTTGGAAGACTGAAATAATTAAAGCTTGGTGCTGGTTCTTCTACTTTTATATCTGGTTTTTCAAAAACACTTGCAGGAACAACCTGTTTTGTTTCTTCTAAAATTGGTTGTTTTTGACTTTGTATAACTGGTTTAACAGCAGGTCTAGTAGTTGTTTTTGAGTTATTATTTTTTAAATTAATATTGTACTCTCTTTTAACTTCTCTTTCTTTTTTGTCAAACTCTAATTTTCTACCAGTTGCAACTCAATTGTTGTCAATCATACTTTCAATGTTAGAATTTTGTTTTTCATAGTTGTTTCTAATTGGTTGAGGTTGACTAGTACTTAGGTTTTTTGAAAAAACCATAGTATAGTTTTTTTCTTTAAAAGTTGAATTATCAACTTCACCTTTTAATTTAATACAATCTTGATAATAAAGTTGAAGCAACAAATATTTAGTTGTTGGATTAGCAACATATATTGGTGGTGCAGTGTTATAAAAATGTTGAACACTAAGACTTTTATTATTTTTTATAAGACTTAAAACATCTATCATTGCTTTGCGTGTAACATCTGAATTTATATTAGACTTGTAATCATATCCACCAGTAGAATTTATAGATCTATTTTTCAAAGAATTACTTTGACAATAATCTGCTCAATCTACAAAGTTTCTTGTATTACTTTCTCCTCACATTATAAACACCCCTTTTAAAATAATTATAATATATTCATTATTAAATGTATAAAAGGATTTATTATATAAAATAAAAACCATTAATAAATTTTATTTTAATTGGTGTAGTAAATAGTGCAAATATTTTTTATAATAAGTATGAGAATTGCAATATTAATTGATAGCAAAGCTTATTATTTTATAAACTATATATTTATAAAATATAAAAAAAACATAAAAAATTAGGAATTAAACTTTGTATAAATAAAAATTATAAACATAAAAAAATGTTTATGAAATATTTAACATAAACATTATAGATAGGAAAATATGGAATTATACAACAAAATTAAATGACAAGATGTTTTTAAGTATTTTGTTTATTTAGATAAAGTATTTTGTTACAACAAGTTTACAAAAGAAAACATAAAAATAAAAAGTAAATACAAATTAACAATAATTGAAAAAGAAAGTTATAAACTAAGGTTCAATAAGTATTTATACTTACTTGAAGTTCTTCATACATTATTATTTAACCAGTCTATATTTGATACAAATAGTTTTTTTGCAGGGGAACATGGAGTTATATTTATACCTTCTCATAATAATCTCTCTTTATTAGATTTGCAAGAAGCTAAAAGATTAGATAAGGATTTAAAAACTTTAACAATTAATATAAAAAAACTATGTAATTGAATAGTGGAATATTATGGTGAGCTAAATGATGAAAAACTAGTCAACGTAAACATAGAAGACCCACTATGAATAAAGTCTTGATATAATATGTTACAAGAAATTAATTATGATCATGATAAATTAAATGATGATATGTTAACTTTTAAACTAGATAATTTGTTAGGTAATGAAAAGAATTTAGATTTATATTATTATATAAATTTTAAATTATTAAAAAATATCAGAAGAAAACTATTTAAAAACTTAAATAAAGTTACATTTATAGAATAAAATGGTAAATAATTTATATTTATAAAATATAATATATTTATTAGAAATGAGAATACTATGCAAGACAATATTAAACCATTAAATTATGAAAAAATTATAATTACAAGAGTAAATGAAATCTATCAAAACATAAAACAAAATATTAGAGATAGTTTTAAAGTTCCAAAAACAGTAACTGCCTTTTTTGAAGAAGTATCTACTTTAAATAGTTTAGAAGAATTAGAAAAGTTTGGTGAATGTGTTAATGCTTCAATAAAAGAATGAAAGCCTATTAGTGATAATCAAGATGAAATTATAATTGTAAATCACATATTATCAATTATTAAAAATTCAATAGTTGTTTTAATGTCAATAAATACTAATTTAAAAAAAGAAGAATTAGAAACAAAAATAATAAAAACAAAAAAAGGGATAGATATTTTAATTACAACAGCAGTCCAAGCTTTGGGTATTAAATTTAGTGAACTATGTTTTAAATACAATGAATTAAAATTAGAAAATGATAAACAGGAAATTTTTAAAAACTTTAACTTATGATTAACTAAAGTGGTTGAACAAGATTCAATGCTTGCTTTTTCGATGTTAATAGAAAATATGCTATCATTTATCGAAAACTATAAACAACTAAATAACAAAATAATTAATGTTGTTGATGATGACATGAGTCAGTCAAGAGTTCAAATTTTTATGGACTATATTGAAACTTATTACTTGTTAGTTTTCTTGCTAGAACTTGTTTTAACATATCCATTACAAGAAGGGTTGATGAATCAAACAACATTTAATAATATGTTACCTAACATAAACTTATATAAATAACTATTAAATGTATTCAAACTAAAATTACAATATTAAAAAAACAAAAATGACGTATTTTTGTTTTTTTGTAATTAATTTAAAAAATAAAATTACACTTTTTTAAATTAATAAATTATGAAATTTATTTCATAATTTATTATAAAAACCAATATTTAAGATTCTTCAAAACGCAATGATAACATTTATATGGGACAATTAAAAAAATAAAAAATATAAATATTTATGTTCCTTTATTTTTTATAAAATAAACAAAAAATGGAAAGGTTGATAAAATGAATAAATTAGCAAAAGGAGGCATCATTACTTCTCTAGTTGGTGCAGGAGTATGTTTTATAATTGGATTAGTTGGACTAATAGTTGGTTTAAATGATAATAGACTAGTATTTAGCATTGGTGAAAGTATGGTAATACTAATTGGAACATTGTTAATGATTGGGCCGATTATATTTATAATATTAGCTTCATTATCTCTAATTAAAAAAACAAATCGTTATAGATTAACGTGTGGAATTGTTTCAACAATCTTTACAATTTTAGGAGGTTTTGCTTTCTTTATTCCTTCAACCTTATTCTTAGTTGGTGGAATACTTACACTTTGTGGAGAAACAACAACTAAAAAGGATAATTAAATTTATAAATATTATTAATATAATTTTATTTTTATAAGATTATAGAAAGGTATGTTTAAATGGACAAAAAAGTAAAAGGTGGAATTATTACTTCAATTGTTGGAGCTTCTATTTGTTGTGTAATTGGCATATTTGTATTTCTTATTGGTACTGTTACTGTTACATTATTTGCAAATTTAGGTACTGTAATTATAACTATTATTGGTGCATTGCTATTAATAGGACCAACCTTTGTAATTATTTTTGGATCACTTGCATTAGTAAAAAATTCTAATAATTTTAAAATAGTATGTGCTATATTTTCCTTATTATGTATAGTTGTTGGTTGAATGGCATATTTTATTCCAGTGGTCTTATTTTCTCTTGGTGGTGTATTAATGCTTTGTGGAAAAATTGCAAAATAGAATTGTTTCAATAATTTAAATACACATTAAAAAACTTCATTTACTTTTAAATGAAGTTTTTTATATATGTTTATTGTTCACTTTAAAAGTATTATAATTATTTTAAGATTTATAAAGGGTGTAACATGAAAGAAGAAGTTTATAAAAAAATAGATTTAGTGTTTAAAAAAGATAAAGACTTATTGGGATTGATTAGAGACTATTATAAATTATCAATAGCATTTAGATTTTTCTGCTTATTTGGAGCCTTATTGCTTTTGTTTGGTTTACTTTCTATGTATATTTTAGAATCTGACCAAGATTTATCAATAAGTCTATTTTATGTTGGTGTTATACTCTTGGTTGTTGGTTTAAACTTCTTTTTAATTGCATTATTGATATTTATATGTGGAAAAAACAAAGGTAGAAAATTAAAACTTATCAAAATGCAATTCTCAGATAATAAAATGGATGATATTTATAATTTAGTATTTATCAATAACTTCAAAAATGAAGAGCTAACAGATTTAAAAATTAATTTTAATATAAATGAAAAAACATTAGTTGTTAAAAATAGTTTAGATTTTATATATAAAGATACTGAAATATCTTTTATTATTGACGAGCCAATAAAAGTTAAAACAAGAGATTTATATACTGATCTTAGTTCAGAAATAATAGTTTGATTATTAATATGAATATGAAAACCTCGTTATGAATGTTATGACAGAATTATTGTTAAAACTAAAAGATTTGATAATACATTCAATGGATTAGAAGTAAAAAAAGCAAAAAAATTTGATAAGAACTTTCAAACAGAATCAATTGAATTCAATAAAAAATATGATATAAATCTAAAAACAGATGATTTAAGAGCTCCTCTTTTCTTAACTCCAAAATTGATTGACAAATTAGTAAATACATCAGACCCAGATTTCGATGTTTTAGGATATAAAGATAACTTATATTATGTAAGATCTAGAATTACAAAGGGATATGCGCTAGAACAAATAGGTGTAATAAATTATGAAAAGGTTAAAAGCTATAGAATTTTTAGACGAGAAATGTATAAAAAAATTATGCAAGACTTTGAATACTTAAATAATTCATTAAGTATAATTTCTGCTATTATTTAATAATCAATATGTAAAATATCATTAAAGTAGACAACCTTAAAGAGATCAAAGTATTTAAAATTTTTAAATACTTGTTTCTACAGAAAGGGCGTTTTTATACAAAATTAATAGACAAAAGATAAAATTAATAGCAAATATTTTTTTGCTTGTGAAAAAAGTTTCTAAAATTATGAAGAATTAAATTTTAAAAATAGGTAACCAAAAAATAAAACAATGAGTAAAAGATATAATATTAATAAAGTAGAATGCAAATTATACAATTTGTCCTATGAGGTTAATGTTTATTAAAAAAAAAAAAAAAACATTAAAAACGTAATTTTTAAAGAAAAAAATAAAGTTTTTGGAAAAGCAATGCATATAACACAATTTATTTGTTAATTTGCTAAATATTTAAATAAAGAAATAAAAATTAAAAAAAAACTATCTAAAATAAAAAGTATATATAATTATAAAAAGCCATAAACTTAATAAATAAATTATCAAAAAGCAAATAGATCTTCTTTTTCGTGATATGTAAGTTCTTGGATTAGATATGTTTATAATATTAATTTCAGTTACAAAATAATAAATGAATTAAAAAAATAATTTATTTTATCTAGATAAAATTAAAAGTGACTCAAAAAATACTTACCAAAGAGTAAAGGTTTTACAAACTTAATAAAAAAATTTAGCATACGATATAACTTTCAAAAAATTGGTATGAGTGTTTCTTATTTTTGTTTATAATTAAAGTTTTAAAAGCTAAAAATTTTTAATAGTTTATTTACAAATGGTTTAACAGAGAAGTAACTAATTATAGTTTTAAATTATTAAAAAAACTGAAAACTTATTAAAAAAACTGAAAACTTATTAAAAAAACTTTTGGTGAAGTAAATAGGAAAAAATAAATTCTACACTAGAAAGAGGTGTAGACTTTTTTATGTCAAAAAATTTAACTATTGAACAATGAGAGAGAATAATAAATGTATTTAAAACAGAAGGAATAATAAAGGCAGTATCTAATTACAAAAAATTAAAAGAGAAATTTAAATATTAATATTAAGGCTAGAATATTAAAACTCCATAGAACTTCTTTTTATAAAAAACAAATTTTAAGAATTTATAAATTGGATTATTTAAAAAAAATAATAGTAAAAATATTAATTGACTCAAAATTTATTTATTGAAGTAGAAAAATTGCTATTTTACAAGGTGAAGCAGGCATTACAATCAATGATAGAACTTTAAGAAATTATATGATAAGATGAGGATTTTTTATTAAAACAAAAAAAGTCAGGAGTTAAAAAATACAAGTATAAAATTTGTGGACTTAATAAAAAGAAATTTAAACCCTGAAATGGATAATATAATTGCAACAGATGCATCATATATTCCTAGATTAGTAAAAGGAAATAATTTTTATCTTTCTGCAGCAATCAGTCATAAAACAAAGAAAATTGAGTCTTGGTTATTATCAGATAAAAATGATTCTGAATTAGTTGTAAACACAATTAAAAAAATTAATAAAACTAATTATATCTTGCATTCAGATCATGGCACTCAATATTCAAGTGAAAAAGTTCAAGACTTATTAAAGAGACTTAATTGTAAAACACCCATGAGTAGAATTCGTAGCTCTCTTGACAATAAAGAAATTGAGTATTTCTTTGGTTGTTTAAAAGGAGAATATTTAAATCATATATCTACTTACAAAATGAGTTACAATGTAATAAATTATCATATTAATTGGTACAACAATGAAAGAATTCAAAAAACATTAAATTGAAAAACGCCAACTAGTGTCGGTGTTAAAATATAATAATTGTAGAATTTATTTTTTATTTTCCCTTTAAATAAATGAAATTTATTAATAAATATAAAGTTAATAATTTAAACTGATTGAGGAATTGCATACACATATTATGCTGTTAATTATGTTATTAAGTTATATTTAAATATTATTTTATTAATTTATGAATCATGATTTAAACATAATGCAACAACATAATCTTTAAATAATTAATATAAAAAGTTTTTTTTGCACAATATCATAATAAATTTGAAAGTTTTCCAAAATTTAAATTATTATTTGATTAATTTATAATTAAAAAGAAGAACTTGCAAAATTATTTATATAATAAAGAAATAAACCACTATTATAAAATATTTCGATAGATCTAGTTATATCTCAATATTAAAAACTAATAAATTTATAAAAAGAGACAAACTAAATACACTAAAAAACTTGCTTTAACAATATAAAACCATATATAGATTAAATTGAACTCAAAAAAACAACTCGTATTTTATAGATAATCTAGTTAAAGTGAATTATAATGAATAAAATTCTTTTGTTGGAATTAATGATAATATTGTAAATTATAGTTAGATAAGTTTAACTATAAAACAAATTTAAATTATAAGATTTTTTATTATAAGACTTAAAAATAATTGTGGGTTATAATTTTGATAAGTATGAAAATTCAAACACTTCATTAAATTTATTTAAAGAAACTAATAAGTAATCAAAACTTACTGAATTTAATAAAATAGTTCAATTAAATTTGAGTTAGCATTTTCATGCAAAAAAAAAAAAAAAAGAAAGTATTTAAATAACAACAACGATATAACAAACTTAATATAAAAAATAGCATTTAAACGTAATAATCTATCCAACAATTTTAAATAGATTAATTAAATAAAAGTTTTTTTAAAAAATTGACCTACTTAAGTTTCTTAATCGTTTTTATAATCTTCATATTTATATACTAAATAAAATTAATGACATCTATAAATAAAATAAAAATAATTTTGCTAATTTTAGATTTTCAAAAAACATTTAATATTTTATTTTTTTTATTAATTTATAAATAAAGTTTTAGATCAACTATTTTATACTCTTTTAGTCTTCAATATTCGTCATTTTGAATAACATAGATTTTGGCATATGCATTTTATGTAAAGTATTTTATTTTATTTTAGTTATTGATTTTTTACTGATACTTGTTGCATATAATTATATTTCTCATGTGACCTATATATGATATTATTAAAATATAGATAAATTATGGAGAATGTGATTGTAATGAATAAACATAAAGTATTTATAAGTTTCAAATACGAAGACATTAAGTATGTTAAAAGACTTTTAAAATTAAACGAACAATATGAAATTTTTGAAGATTATTCAGCTAATGATGGTGATATTGATGATAGTAATCTCTCAGATGAACAAGTTAGAAAAATAATAAGAGATGAATATATAAAAAGTTCAAGTGTTATGATTTTATTAATTGGCAATGAAATGAGAGAAAGTAATTTTGTAGATTGAGAATTGTTGGCATCAATGACTGATTACCCAAATTACCCATCTACTGGTATTTTAATTATTCAATTACCTTCTTCACCAATAATTAATCGTTTAAATTTCTCAGACATAGTAAAAGAAGTAGTAAATAATAAATTTCCCGATACTATTTGAACACCATTAGAAAGAAATCAAGACATATTAAATAGAGAAAGAAAAAATTTACCTATTAGACTAATTGATAACTTGTCAAAAGATGATATTAAAATTGATATAATTAATTGAAATGATTTAGATTTATCAACATCTTACCCAAATATTAATAAATTACAACAATTAATAGATTATGCATTTAGTAATAGAAAACAAAAATATAATATTTCAAGACCAATGCAGGGAAGGAGAGTTAAATAATGAGAAAAGCTTTGATAGTTGGAATAAATGACTATAAGCATGTAAACCCTTTAAAAGAGTGCATTAATGATGCTAAAAAAATTGCAGAATTATTAAAAAAAAATTTTGACAATAGTCGTAACTTTGATGTTGAATTAATAACAAACTCAAACGAACTAACAGTAAGTAAATTAAGTGATAAAATAAATGAATTATTTGCAGGAGATAGTGATGTTGCTTTATTTTATTTTTCGGGTCATGGTTTTATTGATTACAATTCAGATAAAAGTTATTTATGTACATATGAAACAGATGAAAATAATCACGGGTTGGAAATGGGTGTAGTTGAAAATATTATTTCAAAATCAAACGCTAAAAATAAAATTGTATTTTTAGATTGTTGTTATTCTGGCATGATGGGAAACACTAGAAATGAAAATGGCATTGCAAAAAGCTCTATTTTGTATGATAATACAACTTATTTGACCGCATCTAAAAAGGATGAAACTTCAGTCGAAACAAAAGAAGGGGGTATATTTACAAATCTTCTAGTGGAAGCTTTATCGGGTAGTGCTTCTGATATTTTAGGAGTTATAACCCCTGCAAGTATTTATTCATATATAGATAAGTCATTAGGAGCTTGAGATCAAAGACCTATTTTTAAAACATCATCTTCAAAATTTATTGATATAAGAAAAGTAAATCCACAAATTGACATAAAAATAATAAGAAATTTAGTTAAATATTTTGAAAAACCAAGCAGCAAATATTCTTTAAATCCAAGTTTCGAAGAAACTAGACAAGAACATAAAAAAGAAAATGTAATTATTTTTAAAGAATTGCAAAAGTTAGTTAGTGTTGGCTTAGTTAAACCTGATGATGAAGAATATATGTATTATGCTGCAATAAACTCAAAAAGTTGTTCATTAACTATGTTGGGGAAAAATTATTGAAAATGAGTAAATGAAACTAGAATTTAGATTTATTCATTAATATTAAATGTGCCATTTCAAAAAGCACATATAAATTTAATATAAAAAATTGATACATTCAAACTCATTATTCTTATTGCTAAATAAATTAATGAAAATATTTAATTTTGTTTGTTGTCATTTTTTAATAATATAAAGAACTAAAAAACTATGATATTGCTAACTCTCATTTTTAAATAATGTGATAATTTCGTACGTATAATATTTATAAAGGTTTTATAAATAAAGGATTTTAATAATTCCCTAGCTTTTTTAATTAACCAAGAGTTACTATGTTTTAATTTGTGTATAGCGTTTATTTCATAAATCATTATAAGAGCCAATTTTATTTAACTCATCTCTTTAATCTTTGACGCAACCATGTTATAAATTATTCTAGAAACATTTATTTTATAATTTTTTTCCTTTAGGTATAAATTAAAATTGTATATATTACACCAAATTAACGTATATTTTTTATTCTATATTATTACTCTTTTTTCAAGGCACTTCAAAAAAACTCTATATAAACATATTAGTTAATTTGCAACTCTTTATATTTAAGTTAAAATTAATGATCATAAATTTATATGTATAAGATTTAAACTCTTAACTATCTCCGGATTAACAAAACTATCTTTTTTAAAACTCAAACTATCAACAATATTTGAAAATAATTTAGCAATAAAGGATATACATTTCGAAGTTTATTTGATTAATTCATAATTTTTTTTATTAATTTTATAAAAACTATATGTATAAAGTGTAGGTTTATTAATAACTTTTATGCTATGTAAACACTAGGTGCATAAGCAATTTTTTAATTCTGTATTTAATTTTATTATGTTTAATACTATCAGCTTTTTCTATGGAATTTATTTTTTTATAAATAAATTTGTAATTATTTATTTTGAAATTTGATAAAACTATATATTTCCTTATTTTTTGTTTAAGCATATATATTTTTTAAAATACAATGTTCACCACCAAACTTAATGTTCTACTTAATTTTAAAACTTTTTAAATGTTGGTAGCGTTAATAATCTATATGCCTAGACTTGTATTTCTTATTTTAACTTAATGATAATATATTGATTTAATAAATTCTATTATTGTTATTTCAATATTAAAATATTTTTTAGTGTAACATCCGTGCCTTTGTATATGTAAACTTATTATTTATTAACATTCTTAAACTTGAATAAATTTCTTCAATGACTTAATGCTCTTTTAATGTTTTGTATTTAGTTATTTATTTTATGCAAACTTTTATTTTTTTATTATAAATGTGTTTTTAAATTATAAAAAACCTATCTTTATAATTTTATAATAAATAACAAATAAAAAAAGTAGAGTTGATAATACTAACAAATTAAAGAGATTTTAATATTTGACTTGCTTTTTTTTTGAACTTTTTTATAATTTAATTAGTCTTATTAATAGTGGTTTAAATAAAATAAACTTGTATTTAGTGTTGATAAAAATATGTTACTAATAATTTGAACTTTACTTTTGATTCAACTATTATATTTTTAAATTAAAGTATAGAATAGTTTCAACAATCTTTAAAATTTAGGGGTTTTGTTTTCTTTATATCTTTAATCTAATTATTGGTTGTTGGAAACTATAATTTTTGAAAGGCAACAATTAAAAAAAGTAATTGAATAAATTAAAGGATATAAATATAATTACATATTTATAAAATTATATAAGGGTGTGTTTAAATATATAAAAAACTAAAATTTGGAATTATTGCTTAGATTGTCAGAGAATACAATTTGTATTTCTTATTGTTTTTTAAATATTAAATTATTTAACAATCTAGGTAATGCTATTTTTACTATTATTTGCACACTATTATTGATTGAATAAGCCTTGATGGTTATTTTGGACACTCGCATTATTAAAAACTAAAATAATTTTAAAATAGTATTTTCTACATTTTCCTTATCGTGTATAGTCGTTCGATGAATGGCTTATTTCATCATTTAAATCCTATTTTTAATTGAGAGTATTAATGATTTATATAAAAAATTACATAATAGTATCGTTAGTATTTTTTAAATATATTTATTCTCATTTTAAAAGTATTATAATTATTTTAAGATTTATATAAATATAACATTAAATAAGAAGTTTATAAAAAATAGATATAGTCTTTAAAAAAACTTATTGTGATTGATTAAAGATATTAAAGTTATTCATAGCCTTTATTTTTTTCTTATTTTAAACCTTATTCCTTTGTTTTATTTATTTTCTATGTATTTTTTATAATCTGATCAAGATTTATCAATAATTCTATTTTATGTTAGAGTTATACAATTAGCTATTGGTGGAAACTTCTTTTTAATTGCATTATTGATGTTTATATTGATGCAAAAAATAAAGGTAGAAAACTAAAACTTATTAAAAAGTAATCTTAATATAAATGATAAAACATTGTTTTTTAAAAATAGTTTAAATTTTATATAAAGATATTGAAATGTCTTCTATTATTGACGAGTCAATAATAGCTAAAACAAGAAATTTATATGTTGATTTTAGTTCAGAAATAATAGTTTGATTATTCATATGAATATTAAAACATCATTATGGATGTAATGATAGAATTATTGTTAAAACTAAAAAAATTGGTAGTACTTTCAATGGATTAAAAATAAAAAAAGCAAAAAAATTTGATATGAACTTTCAAACTGAATCAATTGAATTCAATAAAAACATGATATAAATTTAAAAACAGATGATTTAAGAGCTCCTCTTTTCTTAACTCCAAAATTGATTGACAAATTAGTAAACGCCTCAGACCAGGATTTCGATGTTTTAAAATATAAAAATAACTTATACTATGTAAGAACTGGAATTACAAAGAGATATGCACTAAAACGAATTGGTGTAATAAGTTATGAAAATGTCAAAAGCTATAGAATTTTTAAACGAGAAATGTATAAAAAAATAATGCAAGACTTTGAATACTTAAATAATTCATTAAGTATAATTTCTGCTATTATTTAATAATCAATATACAAAATATTGTTATAGATTTTCAATAATATTTTTGATTATATTGCTATCTTTTTTAACCATTTCTTCAAATACTTTTGCACGATTATTTTTATTATAATTTTTTTGTCCGTATAAACCAAAAATGCATTCATTAAAATTTATGTTTTCTTTAATAAAACTATCTGGAGTAATTTTACCTTTTTTTGATAGTTTGTTAGTAGTGTCCATTATTAAAACATTCATAGTTAAACATATATTATTATCTATTTTATGAGATTTAACATTTTGGTAATTTTCACTTTTAAACTCATTTAGAATATCATCTAATGGTATTCTTTCATTAAAAATAATTTCTTGTCTTAATAAAATATTTTGTTCTTCTTTATCATAATAAATATTATTAAAATTAATTTTAAAATCAAAGTCTTTAAAAACAAAATTTATTTTATTATTAATATCATATGTTTTATTATTATTGAGCATAGTTAATAAATTGTATAACTCTAAACTTGCTGTTATTATATCAATATTCGATATTTTTAACTTATCATTTTTTATATATAATTCAAAAACTTTATTTCAGCTTATATTAGATATTTTTAAATCAATTTTTTTATTGTTAATTTTGCATATAAAAAAGTATAAAAAAAATAACCCATAAAATATTTCCGGTCCTAAAAGTAAATATAGATATAACGCACTGAGACTTCTATCTATATTTGTTATAAATCAAGTTACAGTAAATATTAAAACGGCAATGAGTAGCATTACAATTGTTAAAATAATTAATATTAGGTTTGTATATTTATTATTTAAACTGCATCAAATGCTTTTTTTGATTGGTAACTTTACTCTTTCCATTTCTTTATATAAAAAAGATGGCGCATCATTTGATTCGAGATTATTGATTAAATCTTTTTTTCTCATTTCTATATTTCCTCATTTCTATATTAACCTATTAAATATTTTATTTATAAATAAAAGGCGATAGTTATTATTAATTTATATTAATTAAAATTAATATATTTACACAGTACATTATTTATTACAACTAAATTAAACTTTTTATTTTAATCAATTTATACTTAAAAATATAATGATTAGATTAATGACAAATAAATACATTTCGAATAGAAATTAATCTCTAATATTTATTTGTGTTTATTATAAATTAATTATTAGTTACTTATATATGATAACATTTTTTTATATCGTTGTGAGTTTATTAAAATATAAATTATAGTACTTTTAATATTGTTTATAAATGACTAAAAGCTAATAAAACTTTTAAAAAGTTATTTGGTCAATTCTAAAAAAATTTTTCAACAACAAGTGAACCGTATCTTCATTGTTATTTAAGCGGCTAAACTTTATTAAAATATAATAACTTAACAAATAATATTGAGTAAATAGTTTTATAAAAAAATTATATATTATATGTTGTAAAATTTAAGTATTTTTATATAGTTTCTAGCTTTTTGATTAAAATACAACACTATTAAAATAGACTATTATTTTATTTTAAAATTTAGAATAGCATTCCATTTGTATGTTTATATTTTTATACATTAAAATATATGTTTATTTTTTTCAATCAATATTTAGATAAAAAATAAACATTTAAATAATCAGCATAAAGAACCTTAAAGCAACTAATAATATTTGGCATATCTTTTTATAATATGTATGTTTGAAAATTATTTATTATTACAAGAAATCAATAAAATATTTTTCAAACTCTATTACACTATTAAATTTAATTACCACACTATGCGAAGTTATAATCTTTGTATGAACCTTATAATGATTTTTTGGTGCATCACATTAAAACCAACTACAAACATTGATAAAATAGTTTTTTGTTAATTGTTTACAACATAAGATGAATTTGAATTACATATGTCTGTTTGTACAATTAAAAAATCAACTTCAAAATATTCTATTATTCTAATTACATCTTTAGTTGATTTTACAACCACTTTTTTGTTTTTTTGTTTATAAAAAATTAAAAGCTATTATATTTTTATTTGATCAATTACAAAAAAAATATACACATAACACTAAATAGGGAAAAATAAATTCTACACTAGAAAGAGGTGTAGATTTTTATATCAAAAAATTTAACTATTGAACAATGAGCGAGAATAATAAATGTATTTAAAACAGAAGGAATAATAAAGGCGGTAACTAATTACAAAAAATTAAAAGGAAAATTTATAAAATATTCTTATAATATTCAAAAAAGAATAATAATTAAAGATAACTTACTAGATAATTATGGTATGAAAAGTTTATTAATAAAAAACGAATCAGGCAGACCAAAAATAGAGATGACTCTGATATACCTGGTATAATCGATGATTTATTAAACGAGGAACAAAAAAAAGAAATTATTGAAGATTGAATTAAAATTCAACGAAATAAAAAAGATAAAAATGCATTAAAAATCTTAATTACTTTAAATATTAATATTAAGGCTAGAATATTAAAACTCCATAGAACTTCTTTTTATAAAAAACAAATTTTAAGAATTTATAAATTGGATTATTTAAGAAAAATAGTAGGAAAAATATTGATTGACTCAAAATTAATTTATGGAAGTAGAAAAATTGCTATTTTACTAGGTGAAGAAGGCATTGCAATCAACGATAGAACTTTAAGAAATTATATGATAAGATGAGGATTTTTTATTAAAACAAGAAGAAGAAAAAGAAGTCAGGAGTTAAAAAATACAAGTATAAAATTTGTGGACTTAGTAAAAAGAAATTTTAACCCTGGAATGAATAATATAATTGCAACAGATGTATCATATATTCCTGAATTTAGTAAAAGAAAATAATTTTTATCTTTTTGCAGCAATCAGTCATAAAACAAAGAAAATTGAGTCTTGGTTATTATCATATAGAAATGATTCTGAATTACTTGTAAACACAATTAAAAAAATTAATAAAACTAATTATATCTTGCATTCAGATCATGGCACTCAATATTAAAGTGTAAAAGTCCAATACTTATTAAAAAGGCTTAATTGTAAAACATTCATGAGTAGAATTGGTAACTCTCTTGACAATATAGAAATTGAATATTTCTTTGGTTGTTTAAAAGGAGAATATTTAAATCATATATCTACTTACAAAATGAGTTACAATGAAATAAATGATCATATCAATTAGTACATTAATTGGTACAACAATGAAAGAATTCAAAAAAGATTAAATTGAAAACGACAACTAGTATCAGCGTTAAAATATAATAATTGCAGAAATTTATTTTTCCCACTTTAAACTTTTGGTTTTTTTAAACCTATAATAATATCTAGAAAATAAGCTTCCATTCCAATCTTCTCTAAATTATATTTGGTAAAAAATTCTCTTAATTAAATTAGTATGACATTTAACATTAGGCTGTGTATAATTTTAATTTTTTTTACTTTATATAAATTTACAAGTTTTTTCTTCTTTAAGATCTTTGTTTTAAATATTTTTTATATAATATTAATATTACAAATCTATTAGTTTAAGCCACTTTCCAGTTCATTGATATTACAAATTGTTTTATTTGAATATCTACATTCAATTTTCAATTATATTTTTGATTTTCCTCAATATGATTTTTTTTATCTATCATTATTTACTTTAAAAAACAAACTTTCTATAAAAACATAATAGTTAATTTCAATATGTTAATATGGTTTATTTAAGGTTTTTATTTTATTATATTACTTTTTATCTATTCTTCTAATAATGAATTATAATATTAAGAAATTTAAAATTAATTTAAAATAATTACATTTTAAATTTAATGTTTACATGTAAAAAAATAACTAATAAAAAAATTTACAATTTAAATATAAAAAAATAAAATGCAAGGTCAAGTTTTTATTTGGAAAAGCCGTTTCTTCATTAAATTTAAATAAAAATTAACTAGTAATAAGTATGTAAGATTAATATATAACATTTTTTATTGAATATAATAGTTTTATTTGTTAATTACTATAAATATTTGATATATTAAACTAAAAATTAAAAACTCTGATGTAAAAAGTGAATTTTTAAAGTTTTATAATAATGTTAAAATAAGCTACAAATTTATAAATTTACTTAAATAAAAGCGAAAAATAAGAATTAATAATAGTTAAAAAATGGAGTTTTTAGTCAGATTTTCTTATAATTAATTTTTATATATAGATTAATTTCTATATTTATTGTTTAAAAATCTAATGATACTAAAATACAATTAAGGGCTTCAATAAATTTATGAAATAGTATAAATTAAACTTTTTAATTATATAAGCAGATTTGGTAACTTAAAATTAATTTATTGAGGTAAAAAAGTTAGTTAATAACTATCTAAATACGTCTTTATTAATTTTTAATTATGTTTAGAAATAATTTTCTAACAGAATATTTTATTAATTAACTAAAAAATTATTAATTATCAAATTAAGATGATAAATTAAAATAGTATTAGGGTCTATTTGAAAATAAATATTTTTAACAAACGTTAATAATTTAACAGTAAGTCAATATCAAAAGATATAATAGTATTTCAAAGTTTTTTATATATTATGTATAATTTATTTGATTTTTGTCTTAAATTTTTTAAATATAAAATATTTAAAAATTGTAAAAATCTAGATATTTTGTTATAGTTATATATAAATATGACAAAATAATAGTAGGAGTTTAATTATTAAATGACTGGAAAAGACTTTTTAATAAAAGAATTGAAAAGAGAAAAAGTGCCAAAAAAAAATAATAGTTGATTAAGTTGAAAAGAAAAATCACTGACTAAAAACACATTAGTTTTACCAATTTTAATAATTTTAATAGCGGTAGTACTATTTATAATTATTTTATTTTTTTTTAATATTCATATCGCAATTGCATCTCTATACATATGTATGTCTGTAGAATCTTCAATAACCTACATACCGATTTTAATTTTTCATATTGTATGTAAAATTAGATATACAAAAATAAATATAAAAGTACTTAAAATTAAATGGACAGAAGTATTTAAATATTATTTAAAAAACTATAAAATAGATGTTAATAAAATTGTTATTGAAAAAAGCATTTTAAAAAAATCCGATTTAATTAATCTTATTAGTAAAAATAAAACAATTGAAATTAATAATAAATTTGACTTTGTTGTTAATAATTTTAAATTTGAAATCATTTTTATTAATTTTTATTATGATAAAGAAATAAACAAAATAATATTAAAACAAGAAATAATATTTAATGAAAGAATACCATTAGATGATATTGCAAATAAATTTAAAAATAAAATCCACCAAAAAGTTCAATTTAATAAAATAGATAAAAATATACATTTAACAATTGACATTTTAATGGTTGACACAACTTACATGTTTTCAAAAAAAGGTTTTATTGTTTTAGATATACTCATTAATAAACAAGATGATTTTAATAACTCAATTTTTGGATTGTATGGGCAAAGACAATATAATAAAAAAAATTACATAGATATATTTGATGAAGCGGTTATGAATGACATAAATAACATTAAAAATATTGTTTATGACATATAATTGTTTATAAAAAATTTTAATAATTTATTTATTGCTAAAGTTTGTTTATGATACAAAAAAAGTATTAAGATGATTAAATAATAATTTACACAGTACATTTTTATAAATATAAATTATTAATGTAGTTAATTAGTTGTAAATTAATTGAAATGTGCTAAATAAAAATGAAAACATAAAGTTATTATTATATGAAAAATGTATTAAATTTAAAAGAAAATTTAATAATATGCAAATTAATTAAAATTGAAAAGTTTAAATTTTTTAATACGTTTTAATTAAAAATTAGTATAAATAATTTAAAAAGTTGTAACACTATTAAGACATAACAAAATTTAAAATAATTTTAGATTAAATACAATTTAAACAAAACAAAAAAAATTATTTTCTTTAAATCATATGATTGATTTAAAATAGTATATTCACAGTCAACCCCTAATAAATTATTTATTTCAATTTATATTGAGTATATTCTCTCATTAAATGATAACTCTAATATTTTTATAAATGATAATTAAAAAACTATAATTAATATCTAAAATAAAAATGACAGTAATGAACATCTAAAATAAAATTGACAGTAAAAAAGTACTTTTATTGTTAAAATTTTATTGAAAGGTGTTCTTTTTATATGGCAAAACAATGAACAAAAAATGAAAAACTTAATATAATTAATGAATCAAAAAAAATTGGTATTTTAAATGCGGCATTAAAGTTTGATATTAGTACTAGTACAATTAAAAGATGAAAATCAGAGGTAAAAGTTAAAGGTGAAGGAGCCCTTGAATGAGGTAGTGGAACACAAGCAAAAGGAAATATCAAAAAATTTAAATCTCATGATTGAATTTTTAAAGAACCTGATGATATGAGTGTTGAAGAATTAAGAGAGGCTTTGAAACTGGAACGAGCTTTAAAAAAGCATTTGGCGAAGACGACTAAGGAAAAGTACTTCGCCATTTTTAATATCAAGAAAATGTTTTCTATAAAATTAGCTTGTTTATATTTAAAAGTTTCAAGGTATGGATATTTAAAATGACTTAAAAACGGGAAACCAAAGTATAAAAATTATAATAGAATTTTAGCAATTAAGATAAGATGACTTTTTTACTTGTTTAAAAAAAGATATGGTTATAATATGATAACTTTATTTTTAAACAAATACTTTAAAGAAAGATTAAAACCTTGAGTTGTTTATAGATATATGAAAACAATGAGTTTAAAAGCAGCAAAGAAAAAGAAAGTTCCAAATTATGATAAATCAGGTCCATTAAGATTTGAAAATCTACTAAATAGAAACTTTAAATCTAAAAATATAAATGAAAAATGAGTAACAGATGTAACTTATATAAAAACTATTAATGGAAACGTATATCTATCTGTTATAAAGGATTTGTTTAATTCAGAAATTATTGATTGAAAGTTATCGGTTAGTCCTAATAATAAATTATGTCATACAAATTTAATAAGCGCCATTAAAAAAAGAGGTGCACCAAAGATAATCCACTCAGATCAAGGATCACCATATACAAATGAAACTTGAGAAAGATTATGTAAAACTAATAATATAAATATTTCTATGTCAAGAAGAGGAAATTCACCAGATAATGGTGCCTGTGAGTCTTTTTTTGGAACTTTTAAAAATGAATGTATATATACATATAAAGTAAAAGAACTACATCATTCAAATATTTATAAAATTATCTCAGACTATATAGATTTTTATAATTATGTTAGACCTTCATTAAAACATAAAAAAACTCCATACGAAATTCGTATGGAGAAAGTATCTTTTTAATGTCAATTTTAATTGACAATTTCATAAAGAGTGTTTTTAATTTTTATATTTTACTGAAACTCCTTAATTTTATATGAAAAAAACGAATATAAAAAGAAAACCTTAATATGATTTAAAAAAACAATTATAAATAAACATAAAAATTTTAAGTTAGAAAAGTAAGATTAAAATGTTAAATCAGAGATAAAATTTAAAGGGGATGGCGCTATTGAATAAGGTAGTTAAATCAAAACAAAAAGAAAATATAAAAAAAATTAAATTTCATCATTTTATTTTTAAAAACCTATTAATATAGGCATAGAACAATTAAGAGAAACTTTGAAATTGAAATATCATTAAAAAATCATTTGGGAAATTAAACTGGAAAAAATAAATTCTACAATTATTATATTTTAATGCGGACACTAGTTAGCGTTTTTCAATTTAATGTTTTTTGAATTCTTTCATTGTTGTACCAATTAATATGATCATTTATTTCATTGTAACTCATTTTGTAAGTAGATATATGATTTAAATATTCTCCTTTTAAACAACCAAAGAAATATTCAATTTCTATATTGTCAAGAGAGTTACCAATTCTACTCATGAATGTTTTACAATTAAGCCTTTTTAATAAGTATTGGACTTTTACACTTGAATATTGAGTACCATGATTTGAATGCAAGATATAATTAGTTTTATTAATTTTTTTAATTGTGTTTACAACTAATTCAGAATCATTTCTATCTAATAATCAAGACTCAATTTTCCTTGTTTTATGACTGATTGCTGCAAAAAGATAAAAATTATTTTCTTTTACTAAATTCAGGAATATGATACATCTGTTTCAATTATATTATCCATTTCAGGGTTTAAATTTCTTTTTATTAAGTCCACAAATTTTATACTTGTATTTTTTAACTCCTGACTTCTTCTTCTTCTTTTAATAAAAAATCCTCATCTTATCATATAATTTCTTAAATTTCTATCATTGATTGTAATGCCTTCTTCACCTAGTAAAATAGCAATTTTTCTACTTCCATAAATAAATTTTGAGTCAATCAATATTTTTCCTACTATTTTTTTTAAATAATCCAATTTATAAACTCTTAAAATTTGTTTTTTATAAAAAGAAGTTCTATGGAGTTTTAATATTCTAGCCTTAATATTAATATTTAAAGTAATCAAGCATTTTAATGAATTTTTATCTTTTTTATTTCGTTGAATTTTAATTCAATCTTTAATAATTTTTTTTTTTTTTTGTTCCTCATTTAAATCATCGATTATACCAGGTAATATCAGAGTCATCTCGTTTTTTGGTCTGTCTGATTCGCTTTTTCTTAATAAACTTTTCATACCATAATTATTTAGTAAATTAGCTTTAATTCTTATCATTTTTTGAGTATCGTAAGAATATTTTATAAATTTTCCTTTCAATTTTTTGTAATTAGTTACCGCCTTTAGTATTTCTTCTGTTTTAAATACATTTATTATTCTCACTCATTGTTCAATAGTTAAATTTTTTGACATAAAAAAATCTACACCTCTTTCTAGTGTAGAATTTATTTTTCCCTATTTAGCGTTATGTGTATTTTTTTGTAATTAATCAAATAAAAATATAATAGTTTTTAATTTTTCATAAACCGAAAACAAAAAAGTGGTTATAAAATCAACTAAAGATGTAATTAGAATAATATAATATTTTGAAGTTGATTTTTTAATTGTACAAACATACATAAATACTTCAAATACATCTTATGTTGTAAAAAATTAATTAAAAAATTAAAAAAGAAACTGTTTTATCAATGTCTTAATCGATTTTAAAGCAATACACTCATTAGTCTTTAAAAGGTTGATCAAAGATTGTGACTTCGCCGAGTATGGAAATAAATTTAATAGTGTAATAGACTTTAAAAAACTTTTTCCAGATATATTTTAATAATAAATAATCTTTATATATATTAAATATATGAAAACCTATTTAAAAAATTTCCAAAAAATAATAATTTTAAAAAAATTTAGTTAATAAAGCTATTATATAAATTTATTAGTTTATAATTATAAAGAAAGGTAAAAGTATAAAATGAAAAGAAAATACAAAATATCTTTATCTATAATCGGAAGTTTAACTTTGGCAACGTCTAGTTTGATAACAACTTTTATGGTTATATCAAATTTTAAAAAAGAATCTAAAAAATATTCAAATAATTATACTTACACATCAGAAAATGATATTTTAGATAGTTTTAACAAGGCAAAAATTCCATCATTTTTAACTGAAGAATACATTAATTCTACAAAAAATGATTTATTTAAAAAAAGTGGGGAAAAAGATTTTTTATATTGTGTTACTAGTGTACAAAACGAAATTTCAATGAGAAGAATTTTAAGTTCTTATTCTATAGAAAATTTAAATAAAGATATTAATTATATAAAGAACATCTTAATAAATGATGTTGAAACTTACATTAGTAAATTTAATAAAGATTATTCAAAGTATGATTATCTAAAGTCATTATATGTAAAAAATAATTTGTCATCTTGAAGTAATTTAAATAATGTCGTTAAGTACGATTTAATTAGTAGTTATATAGAATCTTTAAATAACAGCTTAGAAAGTTTAGATAATTTATATGCTATAAAAAAAATTATTTTACTAAAAGAAAAAAATGATTTAATATCAAAAATAAATTTAAATAATAACAATATTTTAAACATAAAAAACTCTATAAAAAATATTAATGAAAAATCTATTGAATTACAAAGGCAAATCAACTATATTACAGAGAAGCAGAAAACAATAAATAACTTTGATAAAATTGAAATGCAATGAAACACAGTAAATGCATATTATATTTCTGCCACAACCCTTGCTTCAGTAGCTATCGCTTCAAGTGTATTAGCTTTAATACCTTTATTTGGAGCGGTCGCACTTGGTGTTGGAACAGCCGCAGCCGCAGCCGCAGCAGGATTAACAGTTGCTTTAAATCAAGAATTAACTAGTTTAGCAATAGAAATAGAAAATAACTATAGATGAAACGATAAAGGAATTGAAGATATTGGTCGTGTTGCAAAGGTAATTTACGAAGCTATTGCTTTAACTAAACTTTTAATAAAAAAATTACAAAAATCAACTAATCTCTCATTAACAGCTAGATTCCCTTTGATGATCAAAGCATTAGCACTTATTACTATATTCACAGCTGCATTTCAAATTTATGAAACTACAAAAAATTATATAGAAATTAGAAATGCTAAAAACTCGTATATTTCAACTATGCAAAATACTTTACATGATGAATTAAATAAATACAAAGATGAAAAAATAAAAGAAATAAAAAATCTTGATAATGATAGTTTTTTAAAAAATAATCAAATTATAAAATTAGAGAATGAAAACAAGAGTTTATCTAAAATTTTAAGTGAAAAAAACGAAAATATTAAATCTCTAGAATTGAGTAGCACTCTGTATGAAAATAGTTTTTCAGTATTACCAATATCTATAATAAAAATAGATAAAGATAAATTGTTAAATAAATACAAAGATGAAAATATAAGTTCACTGTATGAAAAATATTCCTATTATAAAGAAAAACTAAGTGAATCAAATTTAAAAAGATTATCAAAATCATTAGAATTTAAAAAAAATTATAATTATGATGATAGAAACTACTGGATAAATTTAATCGATATTTCTATTGAACCATCTTTAAATACTGCAATTGCAAATTTAGATTAATAATGTATAAAACAGGATTACTTAAAAAAAATTTAATTTGTTTTTTATAAATAAACATACATAATAAAATATACAAATCATAATTTTAAACTCAACATTAATAAAAAACATTTAAATTTATAAAATCCATCTAACATATTTTTTTTACTAAAAAATAAAATTTATTAATATAGAATATATGAAAAGGATGAAAATGAAAAATAAATATTTTAAACAAATAAAGTTTGCATTTTTTTCACAAGTATATTTTGAACTTAATAAAAAAAGTGATTTTATAATAATTTATAAATATTGGTGAAAAAATATTATTGTTCAAGTTTATGTTTACTTTGATGTTTATTTTATAATATGTACAATAGGTAGTGGTATTACAAATGCAAGTATGGCAACAACTTATATATTAAATACATTTAAAAATATTAAATCTATCATTGAATTAGATATTATTGATGAGAAAATTTGTAACTTCAATTCAAAAGAAAAATTTTATTACTCAATAAATTTTAGTTACATAAATGTAGATTATTCAAAATTTTATAATACAGACTATAATCAAATATTTGAGGAAAAAAAATTTTTTAAATCAAATGATTTTAAAAATATTATTAATTATTTTAATAATTATAAAAAAATAAATATAATTTCAAGTGACACTTTTTCAATAAAACAAAAAAACAACTCCAAAATATTAGATCTTATTTGTTCCTCTATTTCCCAAATATCTCATAAATACAATGTTAATTTTATTTCTTTTAAAAATAGTGGTAACTGCTTTCCAATTAATTTAATAAACTCAAAAAAATTTATAGACTATGTTTACTGTATTGATAATTTTAAGTTAATGTTTTTTAAAGTTTTCATATACTTTGGTAGTAATATAAAATGGAATGTTAATTTACTTACAAAAGATAATTTGGAATTTATAAATGAAATATATTATTTTGATAAAGATTTCATAAATTTTATTAAAAAAAACAAGTGCACAAAAATTGAAAATTTATCTAATAATGAAATATTAGTTAATTTTGCAAAAAAGAAAAACCTTTCAATTTTGTTAGATGTTAAATATGATTCTAAAAAATATGTTGAAAATGATTTCTATAACTTCATAGTAAACAAAATTTATACACAAGATAACTGAAAAAACTCAATAAAAGTAAATTCGATATCTTTATTGCCAACAAAAATCAAATTATCATTGGAAAATGAGACATTGACAAGACATATCAATATTCTTTTTAAAATTATTATAAATAATTCCAAAAAGAATATTGATAATATTCAGAGTTTTTTTTTAAAGTACGAAATTAATACATCTTTTGTTTTAAAAAATCTTTTAAACAATGAACTAATTGATAATCCAAAGTTGTGCAGATCTTTCTATATTTTAAATATTTTAGATAAATTAAATTCAAAACTTAAATATGAAAAAATTAGCTTTAAAAATTTAAAAATATATTTTTATTTTAATAATAATGGAATTTTCGATATTATATGTGCAATTATTAATATAAAAAATGGCAGATTATATATTAAATTAGGAAAAAAAATAATGGATATAAACTTTAAAATTAAATATATTTAAAATTAAATATGAATTTTAAATATTTAAATTGTAAACCATTTTTTTTGATAGTAATAATAATTTTTATAAAAAGCATTAATAAAAAGAAAAATCAACTAATCGGTAAAATAATAATTAAAAAAATAAAATTTAAATAACTATTATAAATATATTTTTTAAATTCAACAATATAAAAACTGTATGATAGAATTTTGTTTTTTCTTTCCTTAATGCTTATTACGTCAGAAATTATAAAATTGGAATTATTAAACAAATTAATGTTCTCGTTTAATTGCTTTAAAATTAATTGCTCTAAAGTATCCAAAAATAAATAAACAGAGTTATATAAAAAGTTGTAGTAACTATCCTTTTCATTAATTTCATATCAATAATTTTTATCTATTAAAGATTCCTTTTCATTTAATTTTTTTAACATATAAAAATTATCATATTCATAATTTATTAAAAAATCATTATTATAAAGTAATTTGTTACTAAAAAATTTCAAATAATTTATTGGTAAATTAATCAAACTTAAATAGTAATAATATAAGTCATTACTATAATTAATTGGGTTTAAAGATATAAAATCCTTTCATTTTTTTAGATTATAAACACCTATGCCATTCTTAACACTAAATATTGTTTTTTTGTTAATATTACCAAATATTAAACTCAAATATTCTTTATTATTTTCATAATTTATTAAATATTTATTTTTTTCAATAAAAGTATTCATAAGATTTTTAATTTCTATATTTAAATAATTCATAGAATAATTTATACCAAAAAAAGATAAATATGTTGATGAAATCATAAAAATAAAATTTAATATCATTAATGAAATAAGGCTTAATGCGAGCAAAGAATTTTTCATATTGTTTCCTATTTTTAAATTCTATAATAATTTTATTATATATTAATGTAATATATAAGTGAGGTTTTATTTAATGAAAAAACTAGTTGTAAATTTGGCGTTATTAATATTTTTGTCAAGTACTATTAATGTTTATTCTTGTTCTTTTATAGATGAAAAAGAAGGTTTTTTTGAGGAGAATAAAAATAAAGTCGATTTATTATCGATTGAAAATAAAATACCAGAACCTAAACCATTATCTAAAAAAGAAATATACAAAAAAAATATAATAAAAATAATAAACGATGAGTTTAAAATGTTGGTTTTTGATATAGATTATACAATTAGCTGAAGCAATGATAATGATTTTTTTGAAGTTGGGGATGAAGCAATAATATTTGCAATAAAAAACTCTAATTTGTTATACGCAACAAGACCTATAATAAAAGTTGTAAATTACATAAGTTTAAATAATTTTCTTGAAGAATTTGAAAATTTTAAACCAAAAACTAATGAAAACATTAATGATTCAATAAATTATTTATCCTTAAAAATTGAAGAAACAATACTAAATACAATATATAAAGTTGACTTTGAAATAAAATATAAATCAAAGCTCAATGATGTATGAAGCAAAAACGATATAATATATGTTAATAGTGTAAATGATTCCAAAATATTAAAAGGATTTATACAATATAAAATATACTTGCTTGATATAAACACTATAGATTATAAGGATATTTACCCTAGGCAAAACCAAAATAAAAATACAGTAGTTAAAAAAATAATAAACAAAATTTCTAAGTATTCAAAATACTCAAAACTAAATGTTGACTATTATATAGATTTCAAATTTGACCAAGACATTTTAAAAGATGGTAATATTGTTTCTTTACGCCCAGATAAAAATTCAAGATATCTAACAGGTATAAAAAAAGATTTTTTAATAAAAACCTTTAATTTGAACGAAATTAAAGATAAGTTTCTTGAATTAAATAACAACTTTAATGTATCAGTTTTTGATATAAAAAATGATATCAATAAACTTATTAAAGAATATGTACCAGATTCTTTAATGGACGTTGATTATACAATAAAATTAAATAACTCATTCTCAATATTGTATCCTAATACTGTTATAGAAATCAATCCAATTAGTACTTCTGAATGAATTTCTGGTAAGGAAATTAAATTAATAACGCCAAAAATTGATTTAAGTTACATTGAAAATGATATATTAAATATTGAAGTATTAATAGGAAAAACAACAAAAGAGGAATTTAATAAAAAAATTTATGAAATTTTATCTAATAATTTTAAAGAGTCAAGTATTATTGATGAACTTCAAGTAAAATATTCAAAAAACTTTGAATTTATAGTTGGTGAGGAAAAGATAGAAATAGAACCATCTAAGGATTCTAAATTATTTTTACAAAATAATAAAAAAATAAAAATTTTAACAAATAATTTAAACGCTATTGATGTAAAAAAATTTATAGATAATTTAGTTTTAAATGAATCTGAATCGTCTATTAAAATAGAAGCGGGTATTGAAAAAAATGAAGTCAAAAAAATAATAAATAGTGTTCTAAAAGCGAACTCTAAATTTGAAGTATTAAATGAAGGTATAGATTATAAAATACATTTTGATGATCCTTATAATGGAATTTATTTAAAAGCTGGTGAAAATGTTATTTTTAAAGTAATTAATGGATCTAACTTATTATCTGGAGATTCATTTAATTATGTAACAAAAGATTTCGATATAAATAAATTGAATAATATTTTAAGTGAAATTGATGTTAAAGTTGGTGATTGTAAAAATTCATTTCTAAATAAAATAAAAAATAAATTAGAATTAAAAACGCCATTTATCAATTTTGAAAATGATATTGATATAAAATTTAATCTAAAAGTAGATTCAAGATTTAATAATAGGGATGAAGATTGTGAATTAATAAATGAAAATGAAGTAATAGAGTTTATAATCAAAAAAGATTCATCTATTTCAAGGGAGAAACAATCCTTTTATATATATCCAAAAAATATATAAATTCAATCAATAAAGTTTAAAAAAACTATATGGTACATTAATAATAAAACCCAAATATAAACATTAACATTTATTTTATGTAATAGACTTAATGAAAACCCTTTTTATTAAGTTTTAGTTTAATATAAATTTTCTTTTTACTTGGTTAAAATATAGTTTAAATATATTTATTTTATTTATAAACTCTTTTAAATTTATGTATCTTTTAAGCAAATTTTTAAATATTCAACACTATAAAAAAATATTTTTTAAAAAAGAATATACAACAATAAAAATACCAATAATATGTATGATATTTGCTTTTTTTATTATATATATTATTAAAGATTAGTTCTTTTTACAATTAATCAATAAAAATTATTTTCAAATTCTACGATAGTATTAAATTTAAATACCATGCTCTATGATTAAAATTAAATGAATTAGAACAAAACAAAAAAGTTTTTTTTATTATATAATATTATAGAAATGTTTAGAAACTTAAACGTTTCCAAAGAAGATAAAAAAGTTATTAAAAATTATATATATGATTCATTGCTTTCAAGTAATGTTTTTGTCTTTAGAAAAGATTCAAAAACAAAATCTAGCAATAATAGTGATTTTGAATTAAGTAAAAAATGAACGAAAATAAGAAATTATTAGATGAAAATAAAGAAGTTATTCGAGATTTAAAAGAAAAGATGTTGAAATGGTTTCAAAATAATCATATCCTGGACATTCAGAATGAAATTCGATATTCTTTGATGAATTGTACACACACAACGGTAGAATATAATGAAAACGGAGACCCAATTGTACAAAAGTAATTCTCATTGTATGCAACGAGAACAAAGCAATATTTTCAAATATATAAAGAAAAAAATATGCAAAAATTAGAGTACATAGTGAATCAATCACATTTTTGAAATTTAGCACTAACATACAATTTAGATTATAAGCGTTTTCATATTGATGCAAAAAATGGTTATAGTTATGAATATAAAAATACTACTTTGATGTTAAAGGTATGTCTGAAAGAAATTAAAAGTAAAAAAAATAATTCTATCGTGGAATTATTTTTTTTGATCAATCGCTTTAATCGCTTTATTTTTATTAATTATTTTAAAATATATTAATAACATAAGTTTATTTGTATACTTAGTTGCATAGTTCATTGGGTATATAATTATTGCGCAAAATATAAATATAACTAAAGAAGTGCTTAATAATAAAATTAAAAGTATTAGATTGCTATTTAAATTACTAATCAAAGGATATAAATATTTTAATAGTTTTTCAAAAAATGAATAATGAAATAAATAAATAGGTAGTGCTAGCATTCCTAAAAAATTATATATTTTTTTATTCTTTATATTTAGGTTGTTAAATATAGTAAATATTGCAATTGCTAAAACTAGAACGTGTGGACCAACTGGTGAGTCATCGACATAATTAGTAATTGCAAAGATTATTATTTCACAAAGTGTCATTAATAAAATATATGCATATGAACAATTTAACCTAATTTTTAGACTTACGTCATTTTCGTGTTTTTTTAATCAAGTACCTACAAAATAGCCACAACTTAAATATAAAACATTGCCAGCAGATGGCGGGAAATCATATTTTATTCTTGATAAAGAATAAAATATGATAAATAGTACAACTATAAAAAATAAAAGCTGTCTTTTAGTCAAACTTTTTGAAATTATATTAAAAATTGGACCAAGTATGTAAACTGGAATCATAGATCATAAGTATCATCATCTTGATCCACCTTTTAAAATTGATTTAAACTCAAAGCTATTGTTATCAATATTTAAAAGAGTTTCTACTCCTAAAAAAAGTAAATAGTAATAAAGACATGTTATTATATAGTACACTCCTCTATTTTTTGTATTATTAAAAGACATATAACCAGTTATAATTATAAATACTGGTATAGGAACCTCCGCAATTGGTGCAAATACTACATATAACCATGTAGGTCATAATTCTTTAATACCACCAACATGAAAAAAAACTACTGCGAGCGCACATAAAAACCTTAATATTTCAATACTGGACTTTCTCATAAGTACCTCATAATATGTGTTTTTTAAAACTCATAAAAACTATTTCAATATATCTTAATTTTAAACCATATTTTATATTTATAAGTTATATTTCATTGGTTTAATAACAAACTCTTAAAAGAAAATACTTTATTTTAAAATATTACAATTAGAGAATAATTTTAATCAATATTTAAAAAAATATAGAAAGTTGTTAAAAACAAGTATATAATTACTTTTGTGTAACATAGAAAACACTCGGTATTGTGGAAAGGAGGATACTTAATGGCTACAATTAACCAATTAGTTAGAAAACCAAGAAAAGCTAAATCCTGAAAAACTAAAGCTCCAGCTTTGAATAGAGGAGTTAATACTTTATTAAAAAAAGTAACTAAATTATCATCTCCTCAAAAAAGAGGAGTATGTACAAGGGTTGCGACTATGACCCCTAAAAAACCTAACTCTGCGCTAAGAAAATATGCAAGGGTTAGATTAACAAATGGTATGGAAGTTACTGCATATATACCTGGAGAAGGACACAACTTACAAGAACATAGTGTTGTTTTGATACGTGGTGGAAGGGTTAAAGACTTACCTGGGGTTCGTTACCATATAATAAGAGGAACACTTGATACAACAGGTGTTAATAAAAGAATGCAAAGTCGTTCACTTTACGGTGCTAAAAGACCTAAAGAAAAAAAATAGTTAGAAAGGAGAAATACAATGCGTAAACATCAAGCAGAAAAAAGAGACGTACTACCTGATCCAATTTATAATTCAAAATTGGTTACTAAGGCCGTTAATAAAATTATGTTAGATGGTAAAAGAGGAACAGCTCAACATATTTTATATAAAGCTTTTGAAATTATTCAAGAAAAAACAAAGGTAAGTCCAATCGAAGTTTTTAATAAAGCTATTGAAAACATAAAACCTCATTTAGAATTAAAAGTTAGACGTATTGGGGGAGCTAACTATCAAGTTCCAATCGAAGTTTCTAATGAAAGAAAAGTAACACTTGCATTAAGATGATTAATAAACTATGCAAGACTTAGAAACGAAAAAGAAATGATTGATAGATTAGCAAACGAAATAATTGATGCATCAAATGGAGTTGGTGGATCAGTTAAAAAACGTGAAGATACTCATAAAATGGCTGAAGCAAATAAAGCTTTTGCTCATTATCGTTGATAATTTTAAGGAGGAGCATTTATGCCAAGAGAATATAGTTTAGATAAAACAAGAAACTTTGGTATTATGGCTCACATTGATGCGGGTAAAACTACAACAACAGAACGTATTTTATTCCACACTGGTAAAATTCATAAAATTGGTGAAACTCACGAAGGTGAATCACAAATGGACTGAATGGCACAAGAACAAGAACGTGGTATAACAATTACATCTGCTGCAACTACTGCATTTTGAGCAGACCATAGGTTTAATATTATTGATACTCCTGGTCACGTTGACTTCACAGTTGAAGTTGAAAGATCTTTAAGAGTATTAGATGGTGCTGTTGCTGTTCTTGACGGACAAAGTGGTGTTGAACCACAAACTGAAACAGTTTGACGTCAAGCAACAACATATAGAGTACCAAGAATAGTTTTTGTAAATAAAATGGATAAAACAGGGGCTGACTTTATTTACTCTGTTAAAACAATTGGTGATAGATTAGGAGCTAAAGCTGCTCCAATACAATTACCAATTGGAGCTGAAGATAATTTTTCAGGTATTATTGATTTAGTTGAAATGAAAGCATGACACTTTGATGGTGCTGCAGAAGAAATTGCAAAACCAATTGATATACCAAGTGAATTACAAGCACAAGCAGAAGAATTAAGAGCTCAATTAGTTGAAGTTGCAGTTGAATATGATGAAGAATTAATGATGAAATTCTTAGATGGTGGAGAAATCACAATCGATGAACTAAAAAGAGCAATCCGTAAAGGTGTTATCTCAGCTGAATTCTTCCCAGTTTTAGCTGGATCTGCATTCAAAAATAAAGGTGTTAAATTATTATTAGATGCAGTTGTTGCATATTTACCATCACCTTTAGATGTTCCATCAATTAAAGGTGAACTACCAAATGGAACAGAATCAGAAAGACATTCAACAGATGATGAACCATTCTCTGCATTAGCATTTAAAATAATGACTGACCCATTTGTAGGAAAACTTACATTCTTTAGAGTTTATTCTGGAGTTTTAAATAAAGGTAGTTATGTATTAAACGCTACAAAAGATAAAAAAGAGCGTGTTGGACGTTTATTAAGAATGCACGCAAACAATAGAGAAGAAATTGAAGAAGTGTATGCTGGAGATATAGCAGCAGCTGTTGGTCTTAAAGATACAACAACTGGTGATACATTATCTGATGAAAAAAATCCAATTATACTTGAATCAATGATCTTCCCAGAACCAGTTATTCACTTAGCTCTTGAACCAAAAACAAAAGCTGATCAAGAAAAATTAGGAATTTCTTTAAATAAATTATCAGAAGAAGATCCAACATTTAGAACATATACAGATGAAGAAACTGGTCAAACAATTATTGCTGGTATGGGTGAATTGCACCTTGATATTATTGTCGACAGATTAAAAAGAGAGTTTAAAGTCGAAACTAATGTTGGTGCACCTCAGGTTTCATATAGAGAAACTATTAAACAATCAGCAAAAGTTGAAGGTAAATATGTAAAACAATCAGGAGGACGTGGTCAATATGGACACGTTGTGATTGAATTTGAACCAAATCATGATAAAGGATTTGAGTGAGTTGATAAAATTGTTGGGGGTAAAATCTCAAAAGAATATATCAATGCTGCAAAATCTGGATTAGAAAACGCATTACAAAATGGTGTGCTTGCTGGATTCCCAATGATTGATGTTAAAGCAACAATTGTTGATGGATCATATCATGATGTTGACTCAAGTGAAATGGCTTATAAAATTGCAGCTTCATTAGCATTAAAAGAAGCTGCAAAAAAAGTTAACCCAGTATTATTAGAACCAATAATGTCAGTTGAAGTAACTGTACCAGATGAATACTATGGAGATGTTATGGGTAACATATCATCAAAACGTGGTTTAATTGAAGGTTCTGAACAAAGAGGTAATGCTCAAACAGTAAAAGCAAAAGTACCATTATCAGAAATGTTTGGTTATGCAACTGAATTGAGATCATTTACTCAAGGTCGTGGAAATTATACAATGATGTTTAGTCACTATAATGAAGCACCAAAAAATATCTCAGAAGAGATAATTAAAAAGTCTCAAAAATAATAAAAACTTAAAATAAAATATTATTGTATTTTATACAAAATCAATTAAAATTAATATGACATTTTAAAAAATTAATTATGAAAGGAATTGAATATTATGGCAAAAGAAGCATTCGACCGTAGTTTACCCCACGTTAATATCGGAACAATTGGTCACGTTGACCACGGTAAAACTACTTTAACTGCTGCAATTACTAAAGTTTTAGCAGCAAAAGGTGGAGCTGAATTTAAAGATTACGCAAATATTGATAACGCACCAGAAGAAAGAGAACGTGGTATTACAATTAATACATCACACGTTGAATATAAAACAGATAAAAGACACTACGCACACGTAGACTGTCCAGGTCACGCCGATTATGTTAAAAACATGATTACAGGTGCTGCACAAATGGATGGGGCTATCTTAGTTGTTGCTGCAACTGATGGACCTATGCCTCAAACTAGAGAACACATCTTACTTTCAAGACAAGTTGGAGTTCCAGCAATCGTTGTATTTTTAAATAAATGTGACATGGTTGATGATCAAGAACTAATTGAACTTGTTGAAATGGAAGTTAGAGAATTATTAAGTCAATACGA
The DNA here is from genome assembly GCF_001267155.1 of Spiroplasma litorale. Lineage (NCBI taxonomy): Bacteria > Bacillati > Mycoplasmatota > Mollicutes > Entomoplasmatales > Spiroplasmataceae > Spiroplasma > Spiroplasma litorale. The sequence goes on along the minus strand of NZ_CP012357.1, from coordinate 1,119,496 downwards.
ATTTGATGGAGATGGAGCACCAGTTATATATGGTTCAGCTCTTGGAGCATTAAATGGTGATGCAAAATGAGTTGAAAAAGTTGAAGAACTAATGAACGCAGTTGATGCATATATCCCAACACCAGTTCGTGATAAAGAAAAAACTTTCTTAATGCCTGTTGAAGACGTTTTCACAATTACAGGACGTGGAACTGTTGCAACTGGTAGAGTTGAAAGAGGAGTTATTAAAACTAATGATGAAGTTGAAATCGTTGGTTTAGTAGAAGAAAGAAAAAAAGTTGTTGTTACTGGATTAGAAATGTTTAGAAAATTATTAGACTATGCAGAAGCTGGAGATAATGTTGGAGCACTATTAAGAGGTGTTGATAGAAACAATATCGAACGTGGACAAGTTCTTGCAAAACCAGGAACAATTAATCCTCATACAAAACTTGTAGCATCAGTTTATGCTTTAACTCAAGAAGAAGGTGGACGTCACAAACCATTCTTTAACAAGTATAGACCACAATTCTATTTCCGTACAACAGACGTTACTGGGGAAGTTCACTTACCACAAGGAACAGACATGGTTATGCCTGGAGACAACGTTGAATTAATTATTGAATTAATTAAACCAATTGCTGTTGAACAAGGTACAAAATTCTCAATTAGAGAAGGTGGAAGAACAATTGGTGCTGGTACAGTTACTGGTATTGAAAAATAGTAATTTAAAAAATAGAAAAATACACTTAAAGCAAGTGTATTTTTTTATTTTTTTTAAGTATTTAATAAAAATAAATTTTATATTAAAAAATAAAAATTAAAAATAAATCAATATAAATATATCTAAAAGTATAAATTATAATATTTATGTAAGTACAAACTTACCTTATTAATTAAATTAATTAATAAAATATTAATCTAAATATTTTTAACAGAAAGGCATATTTAATGACACTAAGAAATAAAAATTTTTATTTACTTCTTTTGTTATTGTTGTTATCTATATTGAGTATTGCTGTAAATATATTTTTTGGATGTATTTTACATATAATTAATTATTTTAGTATATCTAACCCAATGATATATTTGAAAAACAATATATTAAATATTATATTCGATGGAATAGCAACAATAATTTTATTTATTAGTTTGATGTTTTGGATTTTATTATATAAAAATAAATTTGAGAAGTTTTTGTATACTTATATATTTATATTATTTTTAGGAATAACAATTAACTTATTTCTAAATAATATTATATATAGTGAAATAAATGCAGTAAAAATTTTAGTTAGCGGTTTGATTTTTATAACTATAATATTAACAATATTAAATCATTTAAGATTAATTGGTTTAAATATTGAAACAAGATTAAAAATTCAAACAACTTTAGCAAACACATTACTAATTTTTACCTCTATATTATTCATAATAAAAAAAATTGTAAATATACATTTAAATAATTACAACTTAATAAATTACATTTTAGCTAATGTTTTTATATTTGTTTCCTTTATATCTTTGATCATCTCATTATTATATTTTATTAAACCAAACATATGATTCCCACTATCATCATTATTTTTAATAATTGTATTTTTAGCTTTAAGTCCAATTAATTTTATTATTTTGATTGGTACAACACTAATATTGATCTATACAATAACACTAAAATATAAAAATATTAAGTTTAAAAAAAGTTATCAAACTTTAAACATATAAATATTTATTAAAAATACTGTTGAAATTAATTTCAATTTATAAAATTAATTGCACTATGTTTAATAAACAAATATTATACTTAAATATTGATTATAATATTTATGTAAGAAAATCTTACATAAATGATAATCTTCATTTTTTTAAATTCATTGAACATAACTTAAAAAATTAATATAAAAATTAAAAGTTTATCTTTTATTTTTTATATTGATTTAGAAAGGTGCTATTATGACAAACAAATTTAAGTTTCATAAAAAAAATAATAAAAAACAATTATCATATGATTCATATGACATAGAATATGATATTTCTAATAAACCTATTATTGAAATTGTAGGGAATAACAAATCTGGATATACAACTAACACAAAAGCAATTTTTAATGAACTTAAGATTAATGCAAATAAAAAAATTATTAATATAAATAAAAATTCAAATAATTTTATAAACTATAATTATTTAAACAATAACATCCTGCCTTTAAATATGAAAGTTAATAAGTACATTAAACAAATATGTTCTAATAATATTAATAAAAAACAAAATATTAAAATACTAAAAAACTTATTAAGTTATATGAATATTAAAAAACATACTAGAAAAAAAATTAAAAACCTTACATTTCAACAAGCTAGACAAGTCATAATTGCTTGCACATTGATAATAGAATTAGATCATAATTTAGAAAGAGAAATTAATTTAAAAGAGAATTTATATTTAAAAAATATACTTGTAAATATAATTAAGGCAATAAAAAAAGAAGAAAAAACAATTATTATTGCAAGTCACATATCTAATGATGCCCATGAAATAAACAATTACTTAATTTTAGTAGAGTTTGGGAATATTTTACATATATCTAAGCTCATTAAAAATCAAAATATAATAAACTTATATAATAAAAAAATAAAAAACCAAAACCCTGAAATTAATAATTTACAAATTGTTTAAGGTTAATTATTCTAAATAAAAAAAATGGTTATTTAACCATTTTATAAAATGTTATTCTGCAGGTATTGTTACTTCTATTTTAAAGTCTTTTGAAAATTTTGTTGACATTTTTCCAGTTTCTGCATTTGCTTCCATTTCAACTTTTATAACTGCTAAATTAAATTTACTTTCACCTTTAGTTCCTTTTATTGTCATTAGGTATGCAACCAATTTTGTACCTTCTTGACCGATTTTAAGGTCTCCAGTTTCGTTATAGATTTCATTTACTTCATCAATGAAAGCCTTTCCGCCTGTACCTAAAAATGATGATATTACTGTACCTTCAATTTGAATGCCACCATATTCTTCGCTAGTTGTATCTTTATAATCTGAAGCTAACTTTGAAGCTTCTGTTTGTAAAGGTTTTCCTTCAGTGCCAATTTTAGTATCTTCTTTTTTTAATAATTCAACAATGTCAGAATCTTTTTTACCTTCTTTATAAGTTAAGGGTTTTGAGTTATCTTCAGTAGTTGTATCTCCACATGAAACTACATTTGCTGATAAGATTGCACTTGATGACATAAGACCAATTGCTCCAAATAAAGTTAATAATTTTTTCATATATTCCTCCTATAGCTTTTGCTATTATGGTAATTATATCATTTTTTTTATGGAATAAAATTAAAATAGAAAAAATACCATTTAGAATTTTTAATATATAGATATACTTTTTTTATATACTTTATTTAAATTAAAGTACTCTATTTCATCATTTATAATTTTAACTTTATAATTTAATTTATAAATAAATATATCAAATAGTCTATTGTTCATATAACCTTTAACGCTCATAAAATATATTTGACTTTCCAAAGAATCCATGTTTTCTTTTAAATAAAATTCAAGACCAAAAAGTTGGTAGAAAATTGATCAAACACTTTTTTTAAAACCTAAATATTTATTGTCTTCATATAATCCATAAATTACTTGGCTACCTTCGAATGATGAAATATTTTCACTAAAGCCATGTAAATTTTTTGTATCACCATAATCAATTGCTAAAGTATTATTTTCAGCATTAATTTGTAATGGTTTGTTATCATATTCAGTTTCAATTGAAATTTCATCTGATTTTAATAAATTAATTAAATTTTCATCAGTTTTATTTTCGCTAAAAAGTAATTCTTTTACATTATCATTGCTACATGAAATTGTATTTAATATCAAATTAAAAATAGATGTAAAAAAAATAATGCTGCTCAACATAGTTATAATTTTTTTCATATTTACCTCAATTTTATTTCTACACTTAAATTATATATTCGTAAATTTAGAATTAAATTTCATAATATGAACTAAATTTTAATATAAATTTAAATATTAGCATAAAAGATATATTATATTTATAAATGATGTTATGAGGTTATTATGGACGTGTCACAAAAATATAAAATAATATATGATATGAAAACAAAGCTAATAAAAGATTATCAAAATATAGAAGATGATTATATTAATAAAGTGATAAATTACTTTATAAACAATAAAATAAATATTAATTTTAATTCTATTAAAAAAGAAAAAACGATTCTATCAGGCGTATATTTAATGTATTGTAAAATAGATAATAAAACTATTTTTACTTATGTTGGTGAATCAATTGATTTATTTAAAAGATTCAAACAACATATTCAATCACTAAATACAAAAAAAAGAAATTATAGAATAATGAAAAGTCTTGGTGCTAATGAAGAAAATATTAATTTTATTATACTAAGTTTAGAAAAAAACCAAAACATTAGACTATTTTTAGAAACATATTATATTTATGTTTTAAGATCAAAAAGATTAAACTTAAATTCTAAACTAGTATCTAAAAGAGCTAAATGTAGTAATAATCACGGAAATCTTGCATCAAGATTAAATAATCTAAATAACTCAAAATTAAGAATAGGTGTATCTTTAAAATGTAAAAATAAATTATGCAAAGAAATAATTAATTTATATGATAATAAAGAATTGCTTTATAATAGAATATAAATAAAGGAGAAATAATATGATAACAATTAACGATAAAGAATTAGGATTAACTCTTAAAGCAGTTGATTCTAAAGATAAATTAAATGAACTTGTGTTAAAAGAACATGGTTCAACTACATTGATAGAAAGTGAAAAAACAATATATTTTTATATAAAAGATGATTGTTGTGTAAAAGGATTAATAAAGGTTTTAGCACCATTTTTTAAAACAAACAAATATGATATAAACATTGATGTAAATTCATTTACTAAAAAATTTAAGAATGAAGAAAAAGCATTCAAAGCAGTCGTAGAGACAACTCTTTTCGAAACTCATAAACAAATTTCAATGAAAAAAGAAGATTGTAAATGTAAAAATTATAACTTTATATTTGAAAGTAAATTTAATGATTTATATGAAGAATCATCAACAAAGTTAGAATTTGTAAACTTTGCAAGAGATTTACAAGATTTACCACCAAATATCGGAACATCAATTGAACTTGCTAAAAGAATTGAAGAAAAAGCAAAAACTGTTGATAATGTTAAACTTACAATATTTGACAAAAAACAAATTCAAAATATGGAAATGGGGCTACTTCTTGGTGTAAATGCAGGTTCATATGTTGATCCAAGAGTTGTTGTTTTAGAATATACAGGAGACCCAAAAGCAAAAAAAGTTGCGCTTGTTGGTAAAGGAATTACATTTGACTCTGGTGGATATAACTTAAAACCATCAAACTACTTAGATGATATGAAATTTGATATGTCAGGAGCTGCAATTACTTTATCAACAGTAATGGCATTAGCTAAAAGAAAAGCTAAATGTAATGTTGTTGCAGTAGGATTGTTTACTGATAACAGAATTGGTGGAAATGCAACACTTACTGAATCAGTTATAAAATCAATGAATGGTATGACTGTTGAAATAAATAATACTGATGCAGAAGGAAGATTAGTTTTAGCTGATGGTATAACTTATGCAGTAAGAAATCAAAAAGCAGATAGAGTTATAACTGTAGCAACTCTAACTGGTGCAATTGTTATTGCTTTAGGTAAATGATTTACAGGAGTATTTACTAAATCTGATGACTTCTTTAATGATTTTAGCAATGCTTCAGATAATTCTTTAGAACCAATATGAAGACAACCATTAATTTGTGATCACCTAGAAGCAATGAAATGTTCAAAAATAGCAGATTTAACTAACTCAGAACCAGGTAGAGAAGCTGGTTCATCAACTGCGGCTGCGTTTTTAGATTCATTTGCAGAAGGAAAAGAATACTTACATTTAGATATTGCAGCAACTGCGGATGCGGACCACAGAGGAAGAGCTCCAATGCTAAAAACAATGTTTGAATTATTAAAATAAAACCTTAACTCTATAAAATATATAATTTTATAGAGTTTTTTATATAAATAAAATTTGATATTTATTATGCAAGTTTACGAATAAAAATAAAAACAAAAAAACAAATTTAATAATTAAATATTTAAATAATAAATATTAAAAAAACTTTATTCATTAAGCTTCGAGCTAATAAATAAAGTTTTTTTTAAAAATCATTAATAACAAATTTATATTTTTATATCTTTGTTATTAAATTTATTAATTGATAAATATATTAAACCAAATATTAATAATAATAAAATCATAGGAAATATTGTTGATAGATACCAATTTATATTATGGTTTTTTGATTGCAATATTGAAACAACTCCATTATTATTTCATTCAAAATCTTTTAATAGTTCTGTTTGATTATAATCAAAGTTCATTACCATGAAAACTAAATATTGTATTTGAAAATATTTTACATATGAAAGTAATTTAATTTCTCCGCCCATAAATTCGTCAACGATGTTTAATACTCAACCAATTAATATGTATAAACCTATTAATGCAAATACTATATTTAAAAGTGTATTTTTTTCATTAAACAAAATTGAAAAGAATAAAATAATTGATAATAATAATAAATTGATAACAATAAATTGTATAGATTGATAAAACATTAATCCTAAATTTTGGCTTGCATCCATACTCAATGTTGAAAATACTAATAAAATAATAAATGAAGGAGCAAAAATAATTAAATTGTTAATAACTATTGATAATATTTTTGAAAGAATTATATTTTTTCTAGAAGTTTTAAAAGTTAATCACATTGTCATTTGTCCATCGTTTAGTTCTTTAATAATTATTTTATTTACAAATACAATATTAGCAATTAAAAAAATAATTTGACCGGGACCTTCATACGCAACATAGTGAGTTATTGAATAAATACTCATTTTAGTTGAACCAAAATTTCCACCCGTAAATTTTTCATAGTTTATAGATGTGGGTGCAATAAAAAAACCACTATCAAAATCATAGTTATTAATAAATAAAAATCCAATTAAAGGGACTATTGTTAACAAATATAAAACTGAAAAAAACATTGTCATATTTTTATTGATATAAAGCATGTTCTTTATAAGTTTTTTATTTATTCTAAAAGAGTCATTATACTTTTTCATTTTTACCCCCTAAATTTATATTTGAGTCAAATAAATTTTTTATATTTTTATTATTTCCAAAGCATTTATTAAATTCGTCTTCTAAATCACAATTATCATCAATTTCGAATTCTTTAATAATTGACCCAGAATTAATAAATGAGACTTTATCACACAACAATTTTATTTCCTGAAATATATGTGAACATATAAAGATAGTTACATTAAATTGTTTAATGTATTTTAAAATATCATAAAATTTATTTTGCATAACAGGATCTAAACCTGATGTTGGTTCATCAAGAACTAATATTTCAGGTTTTTTCATTAGTGCACATAATAACTCTAACTTTTGTTTATTTCCTTTTGATAAATTTTTAATTTTTGTATTAAGATTAATCTCTAATAAGTTAATCAAATTATTATAATAATTTTCATCAAAATCTTTAATAAAATCTTTATGAATCTTAATATAGTTTTTTGATTTAAGATTCTGGTATTGCTTTATTTCTCCAGCTACAAAACCAATTTTATCCATAATTAACTCTCTATTTTTTCAAGGATTATTATCATGAACTTTTATGTCGCCTGAATCTGATTTAATAAAACCCATAACTTGATTAATCAATGTTGTTTTTCCAGCTCCATTAGTACCTAATATTCCATATGTCAATCCTTTTTCAACTTTTATACTAATATTTTTATTAGCTACATATGAACCATAAGTTTTATTTATTTTATTTATAAATATCATTAAATCTACAACCTTTCACCAATAAAATTTTAATCTATTCATATTAAGATACTTTTTAAAATAAAATATTGAAATATATTTCACATAATAAAATTTATTTTAAAATCATTAAATAAAAAAAGGCCTTAGCCTTTTTTTAGTATTTCAATAATGCGTATGTAAATATTAAATTTTTCAATGATTAAAATATCTTTTTATTTCTTCCAGAGTAATTTATTACCCACTAGTATTATTACCTAAATAATTAAAAAAATCAAAGCAATTAATTTCAAAATAATAAATTTATTTCATAATTATATAAACTATATTCACAAATAACATTTTTTATTATCTTAATTTTCTTTAATTAAAAATGTAGTTGATTACAAATTAAATTCAAAACTAATTTTATTATTTGAAACTTATTTTATCATTAAAACTAATATAATATAAATGTCTAAAAAATAGACATTACAAATCTTATTAAAATATTTAAAAATAGGAGATAAAACAAATGAAAAAATACATTGCATTAATAGGTGTATTTGCTATTACATCAAATGTTACAAGTTTTTTTGTAACAGAAACTAAATATACAAATCTAAGTGAATACAATTATTTTCAAAAATATAAAAGTACAAGTATTAATAATGTTAATTATAAAGAATTGACAACGATAAATAAAGATAAGTATCAAAGAAGCATAACATCAAGATACCCCAAGTCTGTAGGTAAATCAGACAAATGAGAAGATAATCTTGATTATTTTAAAGAAGTATCTCAAAGTGATAGAAACAATTGATTTGGTTTACAAAATATAAAAGTATCTGAATTTAATATTCAAAAGGATTTAGGTTATGAGAATAAAGAAGATTTTATGAAAGACTATTCTAACATAGAGTTAGTATATAATTATGGTTATAATTTTACAAATAATGGAAATAAAGGTTGGCAAAAATCTGAGTTAGGTGTAAATATGGGAACACCTGAAAATGGTAATACAAAAATTTCTTTATCTAACGATAGAATGGAAGTGGTTGTTAAAGAAGACGAATTTAAACACACGTCTAGTTCAAAACATAAAATAAAAATGACTATTAAAGGTGAATGAATTTCAAGTTATAATTATCAACTATCATTTAGTTCAATTTCATCTTTAGACTATAATAAAGGTTCTAATTATGCACATGCTGCATACACAGGATTTTATTTTACAAATGTCTTTATTAACTAAACTTATTTAAAGTGCTAAAAATTAAATGGCATTCATTTAAAAGCACTTTTTTGTTATTTTTTTATAGAAAGCAGGAAGAAATGTTAAAAATAGTTAACTTAAATAAAACCTTTAAAGGTGGTAATGGAATAAAAAATATAAATCTAAAATTAAATAAAGGAGAAATTGCAGCTATACTTGGTCCAAATGGAGCTGGTAAATCAACTTTATTAAAACTAATATTTAAAGAATATAAAAGAGATAGTGGAGAAATAATTTATAAAACTAAAAATAATAGTTTAAACAAATTTAGTTTTTTTACAGATCAATCTCTATTTCCTAAAAATATATCTTTGAACTTTTTTTGTATGTATAGTGCTGAACTTGCAGGTATAAAATATAAAGAAGCTAAAAAAAGAACCAAACACCTACTTGAATCATTATCATTATATGAGTATAAAAATAAGTTATTTAGATTTTTATCTGCGGGTATGCAAAAGAAAGCTATGCTAGCAGCAACATTGATTAATGATCCAGATTTTATATTTTTTGATGAACCAACAGCAAATTTAGACATATCATCAAGAAGAGAACTTTTAAACTTAATTTTAAAAATGAAAAATAATAATAAATCTATTGTTATAACTAGTCATATATTAGATGAACTCCAAAATATAATAGATAGAGTAATAATAATTGAAAACGGTATTATAAAACTAGATAAAAAGTTTAATAAAGATAAAGAGAATTTAGAAGAAATATATTTTAATACAATAAAAAGTAGTGATGATAATTCATTTAACGATTTAATGGAGTGAAATAAATAATGGCATTTAAAACATCTCTAAAGTATTCACTTCTTACAATTCTAAAATCTAAGCTTTTTATATTTTTTACATCAACTTTTATTATTTTAATATTTTTAATTAATGTTGTAATTGATGCATATACTAAAATATCTCAATCAAATATGTCTATGTTATTTATATTAGATTATATAGATGTTGTTTTAATAACTATACAACTAACAGTAATTTCTATAATCTTTTCAATAGAGTTTTTTTATACTCAGAAAAAAAATGGAATTAAAACTATTGAAGTTAAAAATGGTATGAAGATTTGACAAATATTTTTATCTAAGTTGTTATCAATAATTGTAATAGTTTTGTTAACAAGCTTTTTAACAAGCACTATAATTATAATTCTAAGTCTAAGTATTTTTAATGATAACATTTATATATCAAAACTTATTTTTTCAAACCTATACTTAATATTTTTAACACCATTATTTTTAATGTCTATCAATTTAATAATGCTATCTTTAAATTGAAGTAAAGCATGCTTAATTTTCTCAAGTTTCTTTTTAGGAGTTTTAAGTTTGTTTAATTTTTTTAACGCTTTTGCTTATGACTTTGATAGTTATGCTTCAACTGGAACAAACTATTTAAGTAACTATGACATATATTATAATTACAACATATGAAATTTCAAAAAAAGTAATAATGATAACAACTATATAAATAAATTATCTGATATTAACAAAAACAATTTAGATATTAAAAATATTTTATATTATGATGATAAATTAAATAATCTTAATGAAAATCTAAAAAATTATTATGAAAGTTTAATTTATCAAGTTAGTAATGATTTTTATAAAAATGGAAACTTATTTCAAAATGTTAATATAGTTAATGACTTTAATAAAAAATATTTATTAGATAAAGATAATTATGTAAGATTAAATATTAACAATAATGTTGTTAAAACAAATTTTTTAATAGATAAGTTAAATGATTTTGATATAGTCAAAAATAATTATAATATTAATGAATTTTCAGCATTAGGTTGAAAAAATACATTATTAAAACCAACAACTTTAATTAAAGAATTAAATAAATTTATTAAGGGCTTTGAAAAAAGTATTTTAAATGATACAAACACTTCTATCTATTATGAAGAAGTGAAAAGGGTTAACGAGCTGATATTGAATATTATATATAAAGCATTTTATTTTAATAATGATAAAACATTTTTAGCAACAATGAACTCAAGTTTTAATAGTATTCCTACTAATAATGTTAATAAATATTTCGACGATATATATAGGGGAGATTTATTTGACTATTCTAAACACTCGGATAATATTTTTAATATCCAAAATAACTCAAGTGCTAAGTTAGTTTATCAAGGAATTTTATTTTATATAGTTAATCACTTTAATGGAGATGATCAATATTTAAATGATACAGTAAACCAACCCAACAGTTACACCCCAAATGCATTAAAGATGTCTAATTATTACACAAGTCCATTTTTATGATTAGAGTTTTTATCAAAATATGGATTTGTTAAAAAAACATTTGATAATTTTGTAGTTATAAATGAAAGCCACTTAGTTAAAACTAATAATTTATTTAAAGTAGAATACGAAATTAATGAAAATGAAAAAATTATTATTAATGACTATATTTATAAAGGACCAAATGCCGCATTATTAATATTTTTAATAATAATTTATTCTTCATTTATATTATTGATGTCATATTTTATTTATAAAAAGAATTTTTATAAATAATTATACTTAATATTTTTTTATCTATCAATCATTTTCTCGTTAGCTTCGCTATATCTATTTCCTACTAATTCAATATCGTCTAAATATTTTTGAATTTTAACTAACTCTTCTGAACTAAATGAGACATTTACAGCAGAGTTGTTTTCTTTTAATCTTTCTATTCTTTTTGTTCCAGGTATTGGAACTATTCATGGTTTTTGTTGTAACAGTCAAGCAATTGCGATAGCTGCTGGTTTAGTATTTTTTTCCTCAGCTAATTCTTCAACAAATTTAACTAATTCATAGTTTTTTTTAATATATTCTTTATTGTTGAATCTTGGTATTGTACTTCTAAAATCATCTTTGCTAAATACATGATCTGGTTTAATAGCACCAGTTAAAAAACCTTTACCTAATGGGGAGAAGGGTACAAAACCTATTCCTAGCTCTTCTAAAGTGGGCATAACTTTTTCTTCTGCTTCTCTTCAAAACATTGAATATTCACTTTGTAGTGCAGTTACTGGACAAACACTATGTGCTTTTCTAATTGTTTTTGCTGATGCTTCGCTTAATCCTCAATGTTTAATTTTGCCTTCTTTTATAAGTTCTTTCATTACTTCTGCCACTTCTTCAATTGGAACATTAGGATCTACACGGTGTTGATAAAGTAGATCAATATAATTTGTTTGTAACCTTTTTAAAGAACCTTCCACGGCTCTTAATATATTTTTTCTACTACTATCTAATCCGTTTGGTTTTCCATTTTCATCATAAGAGAAACCAAATTTTGTACATATAACAACTTTATCTCTTACATCTTTTAATGCCTCTCCAACAATTTCTTCATTATTAAAGGGTCCATATATTTCTGCAGTGTCAAAAAATGTTACACCTTCTTCATAAGCTTCTCTTAAAAACTTAACAGCTTCTTCTTTTTTTGGGAATGGAGGTAGACTAAAACTTAGCCCCATACAACCAAGACCTATTTCTGATACTTCAAGTCCTTTTCCTAAAACTCTTTTATTCATAAATTCACCTTATTTACCTTTCAATTTAATGATAAAACATTGAACTAAGGTTAATGCAAGTGTTTTTTGTAATTATTTTATTTTTTTCTCATATAAACTTTTTTTATATTGTATAAATTCTAATTGTTCTTTTAAACATTCTATTTTTTTAATTGTCGCTATTTCTTGTTTTTTCATCATTTCAAATCTAGAGATAATGGTACTATCTCCTTCTACAGCAAGTTCTACATATTTCTTAATTTCTTTTAGTGGCATTCCAGATTTTTTTAAACAAACTACTACCTTAAGTCATTCTAACTTATCTTTTGATATGTATCTATAATTATTGATATCCCGCTCTAAAAAGGGGAATAAACCCTTTTTATCATAAAATCTTAGTACATATTCTGGAACATTTAATTCCTTGGATACATCTTTTAAGTATAATTTTTCCATACACAACCTTCATTAAGTCTTTCTTTATATAATTATTTTAATAGTAAATTTAAATTTAAGAATATATATTTAACAATATATATGCTAATTATTGAAATAATTTGGAAGTTATTAAAAAAATAAAAATATATTTTATAAGTTTTATTTATGTGTATTTAATGAATCTAATGAAGTTGTGTTTATTTCATAAATTATGGTATATTTATATAAAGTAAAAAAAACTATTTAATAATTTAAGTTTTTTATTTTGAGTATTTAAAGAAAGAAAAAAAGTTATGTTAGAAAATTTATCATGAGTAATTGCAATATTCTTAGCTGTTGGTGCTTGAGCATCTTTATCTATTTTTACAAATTATTATAATAAAGAGAAAGTTTATCTTGCAATTAGAATAAGTTTAATTACATTTTTATTATTTACTCAAATTCAAAGAACAGTTTATCTAGGTCCAATTCATCAAGCAGAATATGCAAGAGATCCAGAATCAGGAGCGTTCATTGGCCAACAATGATATAAAAATCCAGTTAATTATTTTTTATTATATTTTTGTACAATTTCAGCATGGACAATGATAATAATACTAATCTATCCTAATAAGCAAATAATGGAATGTTTTTTCCCATACATGATTATGGGACCAATAGTAACATTTATATTTCCAACAGAAAAACCTTTATTTTGAACAAGTAATTTTGTCAACTGGTTTACATTTTTCTTTGGTCATGCATTTACATTATTTGGTACTATGTATGTTTATTTATATGGATATACAGGATATAAATTTGGTAAAAAGGCAATTTATAAAAGTGTAATCACAGGTTTAATGACATTATCAATGGTAGAGTTATATAATTTATATTTTAGAACTAATTTTATAATGGGTGAAGTTGCAGGAGCATTTAATTTACATTGATCAAGACCAATTTTATTTGTATTTATTCTAGCCGCAGGTTCAATATATATATCTATTGGCCTAAGTTTTGCTTATTTCTTTAAACCAATTTATGATAAAGAACAAAAAGTAAAATTGCATAACACTTGATGAGACAATTTATTAATAAATATTAAAAAAATAAAAAATAAAAAACAATAAATTTTGCACAAATTATAACTAATAAAATATTTTAGAGGTAAAAATGAGTAAATCTAATAAGGTTAGTTTTTTAAAAGATTATATTACTAATGAGGCTATTGAAATCGGAGATTATACCTATTATTACTCTTTTGATGGCGAAAAAGGTTTAATAGAATTTCAAAATAAAAATGTAATCTATCATTTTCCAAAAATCACAAAGAATAAACTAGTAATAGGTAGGTTTTGTGCAATTGCAGATAATGTAAAATTTATAATGAGTGGGGCAAATCATCGAATTAATTCATTGTCATCATTTCCTTTTGAAATATTTAAAGAATTTCAAACTTTTAATAACATAAATAAAAATAACTATACTTACAAAGGCGATACCATTATAGAAAATGATGTGTGAATTGGATATGGGGCAACCATTATGCCAGGAGTAAAAATCGGAAATGGTGCAATAGTTGGCGCAATGAGTGTAGTTACAAAAAATGTGGAACCCTATACTGTTGTTGCAGGTAATCCTGCTAAATTTATTAAAAAAAGATTTAGTGAAAAAACAATTGAAAAATTATTAAATATAAAGTGATGAGATAAATCAATTCATGAAATTAAAAAAATGATACCTATGCTAACCAAGGAACAAAAATAAATATAATATTATAATTTATAAAGGAAAACATTAAATGAACATAAATGTTGAAAACTATTGAAAGAAATTTATCAAAGAAAATAAATTAAATGAAAAAATTATATATACAGAACATTTTTATTTTGGTAATACAGAAGAAATGGCTAACGACCTGGGGAAATTAGTTTTAAATGGAACTAAAAAAGCTACGTCGTCATTATTAAAACAATATGAAATTGAAAATGAAAATATACCAAAAGTTGATCAATACTCAATTGTTACAGATTTTAAAGGTAATCCAAAATGTATAATAAAAACAACAAATGTAAGATTTATAAAATATAAAGATATGACTTTCGATATTTGTAAACTAGAAGGAGAAGACGATAACCTAGAATCTTGAAAAAATAAACACTATACTTTTTTTAAACGCATTGCTGATGAAAATAATTTTGTTTTTAATGAAGATTTAGTCATAGTGTTCGAAGAATTTAAGTTAGTTTATAAATAAAAATTTAAAAATAAAATCTAAACATTAATTTGTTTAGATTTTATTTTTTATTTGTATAAAAATTAATCAATATTTTTAGAATAATATCTATATGAGTTATTTCCTTTTATAATAAAAACCAAAGGAGCTATTCCGATACCACCAATTAGAGCAAGCAATGAACAGCTAATAAATATTATTACAATTTCAATTTTATAAAATTTTTTATTACTTATTGATAGATTGTGTAATGCATATAAATATTTATAATCAGATGTGCTTTTCTTATATAACTTTCAAAAATGTGTAATGAATTTTAAGCCCATAATTACAATTATCAACATTATTATTAGTGGAATTAATTGTAAAAGTGGAGCCAGTAACATACCCATTGAAAAATAAATTATATTTCTTATAAAAATTGACAAAAATATTGCTATATCAAAAAAAATAACTATATACACACTAAAAATAAAAAACTTAATTTTTTTATTTAATATTTCTAAATTCATGTTTCCTCCTTTAAATAAATTTAAATAAGAGGTAAATGTTGTTGATCTTTCCAGATAAATGTTTTAATAATCCTAAATATTTTTAAATTGTATTTGCTAAAAATATTTATTAAATAATAAGAGCAAAAACTATTTATAATAACTCAATAGTAACTTATTTTAATAAATTTATATTTTATTTTAAATAAATATTTACAAACTAAATAAATATTTAAAAGATATATTCTTTTTAAAACTTTGTAAACTACTTTAATAGTAAATTTAAAAAAACTCAATAATAAATACAAACTTATAAAGCTAATTAGTATTAATGATATATGATATGAAAATAACTCCAAAAATAATTTTTGATAATGATTTATAAAGTATGAATTATATGCTTGCAATAAAAAAATTATGGGTAAAATAAAATTAAATAATTTTTTGAAATTTTGTATTAAAATTTTTCTAAACTTATCATTTTTCATATTTTTTAAAATTTTATATAAATAAAAAACTATAAAAGAAAAAATTATAAATAAAAATAATATGTTTCCAACAAATTGGTTTATTGAAATAATAATTAATAAAACTATTGTAATTAAATATAAAAATTTTGTGTCATTATTTATTTTTTTCATAATATAACCTTATTAAGTAAATATTACACTAAATACAATAATATATAAATATTTTTTTTATATTATAATTTATATTAAATAAAAAATGCACTAAATAATTATGTGCATTTTATATAATGTTAGTTTTATTTGTTAATATATATTATAAAATTCTTTTCCATCACTGTTAAATGATTTTATATCAACAATAACTCAATGAGGATTGTTAATATCGCTACTTATGTTTTGTCAAACAACTTTATATTTATGGTTTACAGATTTATAATTTTCACCTTTACCATCATATTTCATTAAATCATTTGATTCCATTTTTAAAATATCTTTACCTAAAACTTTACCTGAAATTTTTGATTCATCAATTTTATCTTTAATTGCATCACTTTGTGCATATTCTTTTTGATGTTCAATTTTGGTTTGATATGGATTAAAATTTTCTGGAACATTTATTTTAGTAGTTTGTTGATCAGCGTTTGAATCAGCATCACCATTACCTTTGTATTCAATAGTAAATTCCATTTTACTATTTATCTCTGATGGATCTGTAACATTTATATTTGTATCTGTCATATTTCAATATTTATTATCATAAATATATTGAAGTGCTTCTTCATGAACATTTTTCATACTATCATTAGTACTATCAGCTAACCTAATAAATAAATTATTTAACTCGCTTACCCCAGGAACTGATTCATCTGTTAATAATTTAAAATAATTTTCAAAAAATGAATTTTCTAAAAACTTACTATTAGATTTATCATAACCTAGATCTTTTATTAAATTCTGTTTTTCAGTTCTACTTAAATCAGAAATTGACTTCCCTTCGTATTTACTATCAACTTCAGTTATTAAATTTTTAGTTTCTTCTTTTGATAAATTATCATAAGCTGATGATATTAAATTTAATAAATTCATAGCTCCAGAAGCATCGTCTTTAACTAAATCAATTCACCCATCTTCTCCAAGACCACCAAAATCCATACCAAATGCAGAAGCGCTAATAATAAGTGAGTACTCATCTTTAAATGGTGCATCTTCTGAAATAAAGAATTTGTTTGCAAACTCTTTTTTAAGTTCATCGGTTTTCAAATTTTTATGAAATTTTTGCAACTCATTTAAAAAACTTGTTACAATTTTTAAATTGTCAATTGGATCATTTTTATCATCTTTATCTTTTTTATAAAATCTTGTTGTTTTTACATTATCAACAGATGGTAAAAGTAAACTGCCAGTACTAAATGCCTCTTTTTCGTCAAGAATACTACTCAATACATCTTGATTAAATCCATTAGTTGTTAAAAACTCTTTAAGACCTAATTCTTCTTCTTCACTTTGTATATCATTTATAACTGCTTGTACATTATATAATAAGCTAAATGCAACACTTTGTATTCTTAAATCAGATGATTTTTCTTTAGTTGCAAGCATTGGAGTTAAATAATTTGCAATTGTAAGTAATGCTTCAGATCCAAAATCAGATTCTGAAATATTATTTTTTAATGCAGTAAAGTTATTAATATAACCTTTTAAATTTAAACTTCCAGCAGTATTTGCAATCATAGAACCTGTTTTGTTAAAAGCGATATCATTAATTTTTGATGAGTAATCATTTTCTTTTAGATTTGCCGCTGTGTATTTATTTTTTTCTGAAAGCTTATCTTGAACATTTTTTTTAATTTTAAGTGCATTATAACGTCCTTTACCACTTGATATTCCAGAATTATAATACAAGTATCCGCTTCCATTAGTACCGCCTTGTTTTTGAGTTGAAGCAGATTTTGGGCTTGATGTTCCATTTGTATCTCCAGGATTGACTCCATCATATCCCATATCTAATAAATAGTTCGATAGTGCACCAGTATCTTGAATTGCTCAGGATAAATCTCTTCTACTTTGATCATTAGAAAGTTTAAGTTCTTTATCTAAACCAGCTAATATTCCCATTTCATTATCATTATCAGTTTTATTAAACCCAACACCACCGTTAGGACTAAAAGAATCATTAAAATGACCAGTTTTTATAAAGTCTCTATAAAAACTATCATCGTACATTCCCATTACATAACTTGCAAATATACCAGAGTAATTATCATTATTAATCTTATCAATTGATGGTGCTAGTAGTTTTTTATACTTCTCTAACATTGAACCAAAATTAATATTTGAGTTATCGTATTTATAATTAACAGGCATCATCATCGCTGTTGGAATAGGGGCCAAGTACATTGAAAGAATTTCATTTAAATTATAATTTAGATTTTCGTGTCTACTTGATAATATAAATCTAGACATTATTTCTGCACCTTCAAGCATTTGTTTTTGTGTTTCAGTTAAGTTACCAGTAGGGTTGTTTGGTGAGTTTTTATCTTTATTGCTTCCTCCACATGATACTACAGTTGTAATTGAAGTACTTAAAAGACTCACAACTGCTAAAATTTGTGTTAATTTTTTCATATTTATTTTTCCTTTCAAGTTTTATTTTTCTTAGATTAATAAAACTTAATTAAGGAATCATACTCCATCGATAAAAAGTATATAAACTATTTATTTTATGAGATATAAGCAACTCAAAGATTAAAAAAATTTCATTTAATATTTTTTTTGTAAACTTAATGTATTTTGTTTTGATTGAGATAAAAATAAATTTGAATCATGATAAAAGTTTTACTATATTATTTTTTAAAGTATTTATTATATGATGAATTACTTTTATCATATTTTTATAAAAATAATTTAATAAGCTAATAGAATTAATCAATAATAAAATGAAACAAATTAATATTATTGTTATTAAAAAAATTGTTACAGAGTTTATAAATTTAATTGGTGAATGATTTTTTTCTTTTAAATTACTTAATATTAAATTAGTTTCATTATAAATAATAAAGTAATTAATACTTGTTAAAAATAACAAAAAAATTATTGTAAATAGAACTATAAATATTAGGATATTAAAAAATATTAAATTTTTATAATAATTTTTATGTTTATTTATTTTAAAATTCTCACTTTTAAAAATATATTTAAACAATATAACTAATAATAAAATTAGATCAATGTTGATTAAAATAAGAACGCAATTAAACTTACATAAATTAAATATATAAAAATTTATTATTGTAAAAAATATCCAAAGCGGGATTATAAAATGCTTTTTCAATTGCTTTTTTATAACATTAAAATCTGTTTTTTTCATTAATTAAATTATATATTTTTTATTCTTATATTCCAAATAAAAAAAGGTTTATTAAACCTTTTAGTATATATTATAAAATTCTTTACCATCACTATTAAACGATTTTATATCAACAACAACTCAATGAGGATTGTTAATGTCACTACTTATATTTCTTCATATAATTTTATATTTATGATTAACTTTTTTATATAATTGACCTTTACCATCATATTTCATTAAATCTTCACTACTCATATTTAGTTTTTCTTTTCCAAGAACTTTACCTGAAATTCTTGAAGTATCAATTTTATCTTTAAGTGCATCACTTTGTGCAAATTCTTTTTGATGTTCTATGTTTGTTTGATAGGGGTTAAAGTTTTCTGGAACATCAATTTTAGTAGTTTGTTGATCTGCATTTGATTCTTCATCACCATTACCTTTGTATTCAAGAGTAAATTCCATTTCCCCATTTACTTCAGAAGGATCTGTTACATTTATTTTAGGACTGCTCATTGACCAAAAATTATCATCATAGATATATTGAAGTGCACTTTGATGAACTTCCATCATATCTTTACTTGTGTTATCACTTAATCTTTTAAATAAATTACTTAATTCATTTGAACCTTCAAACTCTTCATTTGTTAGTACATTGTAATAATTTGCAAAAAATGAATCTTTGACATATTTATTACTAGATGTATCAAAACCAAGTTCTTTTATTAAATTTTGTTTTTCAGTTCTACTTAAATCTGTAATTGAACGACCATAATAATTATTTATAACTTCTTGAACAAACTCTTTAGTTTCATTTTTTGAAAAACTTTCATATGTATAATCAAGCATATTTAACAAGTTCATTGCATTAGAACCTTTGTCCCCAACAAGATCTAATCATCCAGATTCTCCAAGGCCTCCCATTAATGGAGGGTTAATGATTAAATCATAGTTTTTTTTGAATGGTGAATCTTTACTAATAAATAATTTACTTGCAAATTCCTCTTTAAGATCATCTGTTTTTAAGTTATTGTAAAACATTTTTAATTCTTTTATAAAACTAGAAACAATTTTTAAATTATCAATCGGATCATTTTTATCATCGCTATTTTTTTGATACAACCTTGTTATTTTTACTTGTTCAGGTTTTATGTCTTTCACAGCTTCTAATGAATCAATTGGTTTTCTTACATTAATTAATTTACTTAATACATCCTTATTAAAGCCATTTGTTTTTAAAAAATTATTCATTGCATTATCATTGCTTTGTATTTGATTAATTACAGATTGCATATTATAAATTAAACTTAATGCGACTATTTGCATTTTTAAGTCAGTTATTTTTTCAGAACTTGCAAGCATAGGAGTTATGTAGTTTACAACAGAAAGCAGCGCTTCAGCCCCAAAACTTGATTCAGATATACTATCTTTTAATGATGCAAAGTTATTTATATATCCATTTAAATTCATTCTACCAGCAGTATTTGCAATCATAGAACCAGTTCTATTAAAAGATATATCATTAATTTTTGATGAGTATTGATTTTTATCAATTTTTGCTGGTTCATATTGATTTTTTTCACCAATTTTATCTTTAACTGTTTTTGTTATATTCAATGAGTTCCTATTACCTTTACCAGTTGAAATACCTGAATTGTAATACAAGTACCCACTTCCATTAGTGCCACCTTTTTCTTGACTTGTTGGGCTCATCGGACTTGATGTTCCATTTGTATCACCAGGATTAACCCCATCATATCCCATATCTAATAAATAGTTTGATAGTGCACCAGTATCTTGGATTGCTCATGACAGGTTTCTTCTATTTTCGTCATTAGAAAGTTTTAAGTTTTTATCTAATCCTGCTAGAATTCCCATTTCATTATTTTTATCTTTTTTATTAAATCCTACACCACCTTTTTCATTGAATGAGTCCTTAAAATGACCGTTTTCAATAAAGTCTCTATAAAAACTATCATCATACATACCCATTACATAACTTGCAAATACAGCAGAATAGTTATCATTATTAATTTTTTCAATTGACGGTGCTAATAATTTTTTATACTTACTAATTTTTGTTCCGAAATTAATGTCCATATCTTCAAATTTGTAAGAAACAGGCATCATTAGCATTGTTGGTATTGGAGTTAAATACATAGATAAAATCTCATTAAGGTTATAATTTAAATTTTCATGTCTACTTGATAATATAAATCTTGATAAAGTTTCTGCTCCTTCAACCATTTGTTTTTGTGTTTCAGTCAAGTTGCCAGTAGGGTTGCTTGGTGAGTTTTTATCTTTATTACTTCCCCCACATGATACTACAGTTGTAATTGAAGTACTTAAAAGACTCACAACTGCTAAAATTTGTGTTAATTTTTTCATTAGTTTTTTCCTTTCAAATTGTTTTTAAAAATTTTAAACAATGTTAAGGAATCATACTCCATCTATAAAATGAATATAAATTATTTAATTTAAAAGATACTAGTAACTTAAAAATATTAAGAAAGTGTTTAAATGAGTTAAATGCTTCAATTATTATTTTTTTAACAATTGAAATAAATAAGAAATTTAATAATGTAAATAAACTAACAAAATTTGTCTTTAAACTCGCTGATAGGTTATAAATTATTTTTATAACAGTACTAAATAAATAAAATAAAAGACTTAAAGAATTAATAAAAAAAGAAAATAAATAAATTTCTATTATAAAAATAACAATGGAGTTGATAAATAAAACAGATTCTTCTTCATTTTCTTTAATTTTACTTCAAACGTTATATGTTTCATTATAAAATGAGGAATAATCAATACTTAAAGTAAATATTAATAAAAAAAACATTATAAATAAGCTAAATATTAAAAAGTATAAAGTAAGTTTTCTCTTGAATGAGATTTTTTCAAAATATGATTTTGATTTATATAATCTAATTAAATATCTTGTAAAAATAACGATCAGTATAATTAAGTCATAGTGTATTAAAATAAGAATACAATTAAAATCACAAATTTTAAATACAAATATATTCAAAAATATGGAAATAACACAAAAAAGAAAAAACAAGTGCTTTTTTATAAAATTATTTGTAAAAATATTTTCTTTTATGTTCATTACATTTATTATATATAATTTCAAAATATGTTTAAATAGCAAATAAAAAAAGATGTTTTAACATCTTTTAGTATATATTATAAAACTCTTTTCCTTGATTATTGTATGATTTAACTTCTACAACAACTCAGTGTGGATTATTTGAATCACTACTTACATTTTGTCATACAACTTTATATTTATGATTTACTTCTTTATAGTTTTCACCTTTACCATCATATTTCATTAAATCTTCACTACTCATTTTTAGTTTTTCTTTTCCAAGAACTTTACCTGAAATTCTTGAAGTATCAATTTTATTTTTTATTGCATCACTTTGAGCATAATCTTTTTGATGTTCTATGTTTGTTTGGTAGGGGTTAAAGTTTTCTGGAACATCAATTTTAGTAGTTTGTTGATCTGCACTTGAATCAGCATCACCATTACCTTTGTATTCTAGAGTAAATTCCATTTTTCCGTTTATTTCTGAAGGATCAGTAACATTTAATGATTTATTTGAAATATCTCAATATTTTTTATCATAAATATATTGAAGTGCTTTTTCGTGAGTTGGTTGCATGCTTTCATTAGTGCTATCTTTTAATCTATTGAATAAATCACTTAGTTCGTTAACACCAGGTGTTTTAGTATCGGTTAATAGTTTAAAGTAATTTGCAAAAAATGAGTTTTCTGTATATTTACCAGTTGAACTATCAAACCCTAAATCTTTAATTAGTTTAAGTTTTTCAGATCTACTTAAATCAGAAATTGATTTATCTTTATATTTTGATTCAGTTGCTTGTATCAACTCCATTGTATCTTGTTTTGATAGTCCATTATATGCTTCAGAAACAAGATTTAATATATTTACAGCCCCAGAACCATCTTCTTTTACTAAATCAACTCATCCATCTTCACCAAGACCACCCATCATTGGTGCGCTAATGATTAATGAATAATCTTTTTTAAAAGGTGCACTTTTTGATAAAAAGAATTTATTAGCAAACTCTTCTTTAAGCTCTTTTGTTCCAAGGTTTTCTTGGAATTTTTTTAGCTCTTTTAAGAAATTAAATACTATTTGCATATTTTCAATTGGTTCATTTTTGTCAGTTTTATCTTTTTTATAAAATCTAGTAGCTTTAACATTATCAAGTTTTGGAAATAATATATCAACTGCGCCAAGAGCTTTTTTTTGGTCTAATGTTTTGCCTAATGTTGTGCTATCAAATCCGTTAGTTTTTAAAAACTCTTTAAGTTCATTTCCAGTACTTGAATCTTTTTGAATTGCATTAATTACAGATTGTACATTATATAATAAACTAAATGCAACACTTTGAATTTTTAAGTCTGATTCTTTTTCTTCAGTTGCAAGCATTGGAGTTATATAATTGGCAATTGTCAATAGTCCCTCTGCTCCAAAACTAGATTCAGATAGACTATCTTTTAAAGATGAGAAGTTGTTTATGTATCCTTTTAAATTTAAGTTACCAGCAGTATTTGCAATCATAGAACCCATTCCATTAAATGTAGTTTCATTTATTGATGAAGAGTATTTTCCATTGCTAAAATCTGCTGCTGTATATTTATTTTTTTCACCAATTTTATCTTGAACTGTTTTATTAATTTTTAATGCGTTTTGTTTACCTTGTCCTCTTGAAACACCTGAATTGTAATACAAATAACCACTACCATTAGTTCCGCCTTTTTCTTGCTTTGTTGCGCTTGCAGGACTTGATGTTCCATTTGTATCACCAGGATTAACTCCATCATAGCCCATATCTAATAGATAATTTGTTAATGCACCAGTATCTTGGATTGCTCATGATAAATCTCTTCTACTTTGATCACCTGATAATTTTAAATCTTTATCTAGACCTGCTAATATTCCCATTTCATTATTTTTATCTTTTTTATTAAAGCCGACTCCTCCTTGTTCATTGAATGAGTCATTAAAGTGCCCAGTATTTATAAAATCTCTATAAAAACTATCATCATACATACCCATTACATAACTTGCAAATACACCTGAATAGTTATCGTTATTTATTTTTTCAATTGATGGTGCAAGCAAAGTTTTATATTTTTGTAAAGCTGAACTAAAATTAACATCTGTATTTTTATATTTATATGCAACCGGCATCATAAGTGCAGTTGGCACAGGTGTTAAGTACATTGATAAAATTTCGTTTAGATTAAAGTTTAGGTTTTCATGTCTACTTGCCAAAATAAATCTAGACATAAATTCAGCACCACTAATCATTTGATTTTGTGTGTCTGTCAATGTTGGGTCGGTAGGGTTAGTCGGATCTGTTGGATCTGTTGGATCTGTGGGTTTGGTTGGATTTGATTCACCACCACCACATGAAACTACAGTTGTTAATGAAGTCGCAAAAAGACTCATACTTGATAGTAATTGAATTAATTTTTTCATTTTTATTTTTCCTCTCTTATATAAATATTAAAAATAAATATTTATATTAAGGAATAATGCTCCATCTATAAAAACTATTTAATTTATTTAATTTAAATAAAATTAAAAATATAAAACGGTTAAACAAAAAACTTGAGAAATTAATTAAATCATTTATTACAAAGTTTTTAAAAAATCTTAATAAGTATTTAAATCAAGAAACAATTTTTTGGATATTTCTTTTTATTGCATTTGCAAAAGTAAATATTATTTTTTTAATGCTATTGTACATGGTTTCTAATATTTTAAAATAATTTGAAGCTGCAAGAATTCAAAATACTAAAGATAATATTGTAAAAAAGATTGATACTGAATTAACATATCTTTGTAAATTAGCTGGCTTTCTTGTTCTATTTAAATCATTAATTAATGTAATATTTTTATTAACTATGACTGAACCATCATTTTTTGAAATAATTAGTAAAATAAATATTATAAAAATAAACCCAATTGTAATTAGATTCAAAAATAGTATATTAAAGCCTTTTAAAGTTTCTTTTTTACTAATTGATTTTTTTTGTTTGTAAATGAAAGAAACTAATATTCCTATTAGTAATGTGAAATCTAAATTAATTACAGTTAAAATTGTTCTGTAATTAAATTTAATAAATATGTAGTAGTTTGCAATAAATAATAAACCTAAAATCAAAAGTTTTATGTGTTTTTTGATTTCATTTTTATCAATTATTAGTTCATCCTTTTTCATAGTAATTACATTATACTACACCTAAAATATAATAAAAAACTAAATTATTTTATAAATTTATTTTAGAATATAAAATATTTTTATTAGGATTATATTAAACAAATACAGATAGTTACAAGTATTTGTTAAATTTATTTTATAATAATCTTATGAAAAGATCAGAAGCACAATCAAAATATAAATGAAATTTTGAAAATTTATATAATAGCATCGAAGAATGAAAGAAAGACTCTAAAAAAGTACTTGATATTGCAAAAAATATTGCCAAGTTAAAAGGAAAATTAAAAAATAAAGATTGTTTTGTTGAATTAGTTAAGTTAGAAGAACAACTAGATGAGGTTGACTCTAAGTTATCAAGATATTTACATCTTTATGATTTAGATAAAACTAGTGAAAAATTACAAGAAATAGACTCTATATATAGCAATATTTCACAACAAGCTGATGTTTTAACAAGTTTTGTTGTCCCTGAAACACTAGAATTAGACTTAAATTACATAATTGATATTTTAAAAAATAATAAATTAGATAATTATATTAAATGTTATATTGACTTATTTGATTGTAAAAAACACATATTAAAGTCTGAAGAAGAAGAGTTAATATCTAAATTAGAACAAAGTAGGTCTAATTATATTGATTTATATGAATCTTTAACATATGCTGATTCGGTTGAAGAAAAAATTATGTATGAAAATAAAGAAATTACTTTAGATACAACTGCATTTAAAAACATAATGCAAAATTCAGACCCAATTAAAGATCAAGAGTTTAGAAAAAAAGTATGAGATAAATACTTTTTAAGATATAGCAAAAATAAACACACATATGCAAAGATTTATGAAAGTATTTTGTTAAAAGATAAAGAGGATTTTAATTTAAGAAATTACAAATCAAGTATAAGTATGTATTTAAACTCAGATAAAGTTAGTGAAAAAATATATGAAAAACTAATAAGCACTGGAAAAAAACACATTAATGCATTTGAAGATTACTTTTTATTTATAAAAGAAGTTTTAAGTCTTAACGAAATATATACAACTGATAGAGAACTAAAGCTTGTTAATGTTGAGACCAAAAAATATAGTGTTGAGGAAGGAATATCAATTGTTAAAGAAGCTTTAAAAGAACTAGGAAATGAATATGAACATAATTTAGAGATTGCATTCAAAGACCATATGATTGATTATTATGAGGATGTTAATAAAGTTAGCGGGGCGTATTCTTCATCAAACTATAATTTGGACCCGATAATTTTAATGAATTGAGATGATCAATTCTCTTCATTAAATACATTAGCACACGAAATAGGGCACTCTGTTCATTCATTATTTGCAAATGATGTACAACAATACCCTTTAAATGAATATCCTATCATATTAGCAGAAGTTGCTTCTACTTTTAATGAGCACATATTATTTGATTATTTATTGAATAAAACAAATGAAAAAAATGAAAAAATACTATTAATTCAACAAAGAATATTTGATTTAATTTCAACATTTTATAGACAAATTCAGTTTGCAGAGTTTGAACATATTGCTCATCAAACAGTCGCAAAGGGAGAAGTTCTAAACGCTTCTAAACTAGAAGAAATATTTAAAAGCGTCGAAAATAATTTTGGTTATAATATTTTTTCAGATAAAGATAGAAAAACATATAATTGACCATACATATCACATTTCTTTTATTCTCCATACTATGTTTATAAATACGCAATTGATATTGTTGCGAGTTTCAAACTTTATGAAGATTTCAAAAACAATAAAAAAGAAAATATAATAAACTTTTTAAAATTAGGGGGTTCAAAAGATCCTTTAGTCGCCTTAAAACAAGTTGGTGTTGATTTTGAAGATGAAAATGTATATCTTCCATTAATAAATGAAATTAAAAATCTACTTAAACAACTAAAAACTATCATGAAAAGAGGATAAAATGAAAAAGATTGACTTAGATAAGATTGCAACAAATGCATGAAGCAATGCTCTAGAATGTAAATGTGGTGCAAAAGAAGATGAATTTGATATACATAGACTATGTTTGGTATGTCAAAAACCAATGAATTATAACAAACATTATTCAAAAGACTATACTGATGATTGTTGAAACATTAAATTTTGTAACAACGAATTTTACAATGACAATCAATTCAGTGGAATAACACTAGCAGTGCACAAGAAGTGCATAATTTAAAGGAGAAATTATGAAGAAACTATCGACAAACCAAATTAGAGATATGTGAATAGATTTTTTTAAGAAAAAAGAACATCATTTTTTAGAACCAGTTAGTCTTGTTCCTGTAAATGACCCTAGTTTATTATGAATAAACTCGGGTGTGGCAACTTTAAAACCTTATTTTGATGGAAGACTTACACCTCCTTCACCAAGACTTACAAACTCACAAAAATCAATTAGAACAAATGATATTGAAAATGTTGGTGTTACAGCAAGACACCAAACAATGTTTGAAATGCTTGGTAATTTTTCAATTGGGGATTATTTTAAAAAAGAAGCTATTACAATGGCTTGAGAACTACTAACTTCAGAAAAATGATTTGGAATAGATAAGAACCTTCTTTACATAACTGTTTATGAAGAAGATATAGAAGCATATGATATATGAACAAAAGAAATTAAAATAGAAAAAGATCACATATTTAAAGGTAGTCGAGATACAAATTTTTGAGATGTTGGTCAAGGACCATGTGGACCTAATACTGAAATCTTCTTTGATCGTGGAGTTGAGTGAGATAAAAACAATTTAGGTACAAAATTATTAAAAGATGATATTGAAAATGATAGATACATTGAAATATGAAATATTGTTTTTTCACAATATAACAATGATGGTAATAACAATTATACTGATTTACCAAGAAAAAATATTGATACAGGTGCAGGTTTAGAGAGATTGGCATCTATTTTTCAAAATACACCAACTAACTTTGAAACTGACATCTTTTTACCAACAATAAAAGAATTAGAAAAACTAAGTGATAATAAATTTAAATATATATACAATGATTATCAAAATATTGATGAAAACCAAACTAAAATTAATACTGCTTTTAAAGTTATTGCAGACCATATAAGAGCAGTTGTCTTTGCTATAAGTGATGGAGTGTTCCCAAGTAATAAAGACAGAGGATATATAATTAGAAGATTAATTAGAAGAAGCTCAGTTTATGGTAGAAAATTAGAAATAAAAGGATCATTTTTGCATAAATTAGTCGATAAAGTAATTGATAGTATGAGTTATTTTTATCCATATATTATTGAAAAAAAAGCTATTGTTTCTGAAGTTATTTTAAATGAGGAAGAAAAATTTTTAAATACTTTAAATAAAGGTTATGAGTTATTAGAATCAATTATTAAGGATAATAAAGTAGTTAGTGCTGAAAATGCTCTTTTATTATTTGAATCATATGGGTTTCCAATTGAATTAACAACTGAAATTGCAAATGAAAATAATGTAAATGTAGATATAGATAAATATAATGAACTACTTGAAAATGTTAAAGATTTATCAAGAAAAGCAAGAAAAGCAAATAAAGCATGAAATAAACAATCACCAATATTAACATCACTAAAGGTTGAATCAGAATTTGTGGGTTATGAAAAAGAAGAATGCGAAGTTAAAATAATCTATATGTTTGTTGATGACAAAGAAATTAAAGAAGCAAATAACCAAACAGTTTATGTAATCTTTGATAAAACACCATTTTACGCTGAAAAAGGTGGTCAAGCTGCAGATAATGGTTTTATAATTGATGAAAATAATAACTATTTTAAAGTTATTGATGTTCAGCAAGGTCCAAATAAACAAAACATTCATACAATTATTTTTACAGATAAGGTAAAAGTAAACCAAACTTTTAAAGCTATCATTGATAAAGATAAAAGATTTTTAACTATGAAAAATCACTCTGGGACACACATTTTACAAGCAGCAATTCAAGAAGTTTTAGGAAAAGAAGCGTTACAAAATGGTAGTTACAATGATGAAAATGGATTTAGAATTGATATTTCTTATAAAAGACCTCCTTCAAAAGATGAAGTTATGAAAATTCATAAAGTAGTTGAAAGAGAAATAAAAAATGATTTAAAAAGAGAAATTATTCATTGTAGCTTAAAAGAGGCGTTAGACAAATATAATGCACTCGCTTTATTTACTGAAAAATATGACGAAGTTGTTAGAGTTATAAAATTTGGTAGTTTTTCATGTGAACTTTGTGGTGGAACTCACGTAAATTCAACAAAAGAATTAGAAGATTTATTAATAATAAATGTTGAATCAAAAGGTAGTGGTCTTTATCGTTACACCGCTTTAACAAGTCACTCAACAATTAATAATTATTTAAGTGATCTATATAATTCTATAAAAGATGAAGTTGATTCTATGTTTGCAAAAGCAAAAGAGTTTGAACAAAAAATAGATTGTAATCAAATTTATAAATTAGTTGATAAATTTAAAACTTTAAAAATTAAAAAAGATAATATTGATGACTTAAAAGACATATTGTTAGAAATTAAAGAATTATTTAAAAATTTACAAAAAAAATATCGCGATATTAGTGTTGAAGATAAAATTAAAAATTATAAATCTATTAGTCCTAACCCAAAAGATGGATTTAATGAGATTAAACTTGAAATAAATGATTTAGATGATTTTGAGACAAAAGTTTTAATTGATGAATTACAAAACATAAATGATAATTTGATAATACACATTATTAACAACGCAAAACAAACATACTATGTTTCAGTATCTAAAAAATTAAATCCTAATTTCAGTGCGATTGATATATTCAAATCTGTAAAATCACACAATTTAAAAGGTGGAGGAAATTCAGTTTTAGCCCAAGGAAAAATTATCAACTAATAAATTTATTTTATCTTTTGTAAAATTATTTATGAATTTGTTAAAAGCAAAAACACAATAATAAATAATATATAATAAATTTAATGACTAGTATTATTTTGTAATATTAATTATAATAGTAAAGCAAGTTTATTTTAAACTAGTTATTAGAAATGGGATGTATTTATGCTTTTATTTAAGAACGGTATTAAACAGTTATTTAAAGATTGGCTTCAATTCTTAATCTATTTAATACTAATAAGTATTGGTGTGCTATTTACATCAGCTTTTGGGATTGTTTCTGCAAACTTAGTTAGAACAAATAGTCAAATATCAAGAAATTTCAAAGGATATGATTATAGCTATAAATTCACATCTAGTTCTTATAGTTCAAATGATACACAAACAATTTCTCCTTTTTTTGCATTTAGCAATGATTATGTAACTGATGGACAATATAGTTTTCCTACATTAACAATTGGAAATGATAAAGATTCAGTATTACTACCTTTTAATTTTGTTTCAAACTTAAAAGATGACGGTACTTCTAACTATGATTCATATTTATATAAATATGAAGATAAAAATAGTAGCAAGATTTACTTATTAAATTTTGGTTTTGGAGATACAGAAGGTTATAAAAAAGATAAAAATGCAAGCAAATATAGTTATACTCCAACAGATAATGCAATATTAAATCTAACAAATGAAGAAAAAATAAATAATTTTGTTGCAAAAAAAGAATTTGGTCGTTTCTTTAGATTTAATGAAAATTCAAATCAATTTAAAAACTCTCTAATTGGACAATTGTATGCAAAAAATAATAACTTTATAGGTGAATTAAATAATTCTCAAAAGAAAGTGGCATTAGATATTTTTGACTATATGTTCTATTTAAACAATAGCCCAATTATGTCTGCTTTTAAGTCTTTTATAATTGATAATGTAATAATAAATAATATAAAAGATAAAGATTTAAATGAAAAAGTAAATCAATTTGTAAATAATTCATCAGAAAATATCAAATACCAAAGTATTGATGATTTTAAAAAGTATGGATTTAATGGAAGAATTGGTAATACTTATGTAGAAACTAATCCAAAAACTGATGAAGACACAATAAGATATTTTATAACTGATGAAGACTCTTTGTTAATGAATAGTGGTAAATTATGAGATAATAAAACGCTAAAAGATTATGGAAGCTTTTTATTAAAAAACTATGAGTCAAAAGACTTTTTTTCAACAAAAAACAGTCCATCTAGTTACTTTATTGATGATATAAAGTTTTTAAAAGCAAAAGACTTTTTTAATTCATATTATGATTTATTATCAGATCTTACAAATTTTGATATAACTTATACTAATGAAGTTGTTATGTGAGATGTTAAAGGTAAATATCGATTTATATCTGCTTTTTCAAACTATATTGATCCTGAAACAGGAAAAAAACATGGTAAGTTCAATAATGAAGATTTGTATACAGTATATGAACAAGATTCAGATAAAGATGATTATTTAACTCAGAAAACTTTTATGACAACTTATGGTTATTATAAGAATAATAATTTGTCATTAGGTGAAGAATATCAATTAATTCCAAAAGATGCAATTCTACCAGGTCAAAGTGTTGCAAAGGATGGAAAAGCAAGACTAGATGCAGTTGGTGTTGATGCACTTAATATATATCCAACAATTTATGATGAAGATATACTTGCAAATCAAGTAAATGATGCAATTTATTATATTAACTCTGATATGTATAAAGATTTTTTTAATGATAATGATAAAGGTGAAAGTCTTATATCTAATACAAAATACCAAGATGTTTCAAAAGCTTATATGAAATATAATGGTAATCCAAAAGATATGGAAAGCTCAATAAATTTATACAAATTGTTTGCAGCAGATAACGTATTAAAAATTGGAGATGTATCTAAAAAGATTGGTGAATACTTATCAACTTCAACTTTTGATGAAAAATTTGATTATTCAGTTCTTACCAGGTTAAACCCTAAATCATTTAAAGAAACAAAAGTATTTAATATGAGAAGCGGATTCTTTGGTCAAGCTTCTTCTATATTCTTGCTTGTTTCATTCTTGTTCTGCATAATATTGCTATCAGTTATTTTGTTTATAACTTATAATTTAACAAAAAAATTCTTAAACGCTCAAAGAGGACAAATTGGTAACCTAAAAGCTTTGGGAGTTAGAAAAACAAAAATAATAATGAACTTCATTCTTTATTTAAGTCTACCGATTATTATAATGGTTCCAATTGGTTGAGGGTTAAGCATAGCTATGCAAAGGCCGCTTATGAACATTTTTGGGATTTACTTTAATGTACCAATAGTCACAATAATTGATTGAAAATTTTTATTAGTTGAATGATTTATATTTGGTATGTTAGCAATACTTTTAATATGGTTTATTTCTTATAAAACTGTAAAAAAAGACCCATTAACTTTAATGCAGCCAAGTAGAGGTAACAAACCAAATATTACCCTTACAAAATTCTTTAATAGGTTTTCTTTTGTTAAATTTACAAACAAAATTAGAGGATCGCTTATTGCATTATCAGTTAAAGATTTATTTATATTCTCATTTGTAATTTTTGTTAGTACAACAATATTAACGGTTTCAGCATCCATTCCAAATGCGTTGTCCACAATGTCAACGGAGTACTATAATGCGATAAATTATAATAATGATTATTCTTATACAAATATTGTCAATAATAATCCATTTACTAAATTTAATTGAAGAGAAACTAATGGAAGCGATAAAGAATTTAACTACAACAATTCATTATTTTCAGCATACAAAAAAACATCAGACAATAAATACTTAACAACCCTAAATGAAGAAGGTTGATCAAATAATAAAGATGATTATCATAGATTGTTTGAAAGTATTATTAAATATAAAGCCTTAGGGTTAAATGGTTATTTATTTTCACCAGGAATTATGCAACAAATAGTTAATACTTCTAGATCTGTATATGGGTCAAAAAATAACCCACCAACTGAACAAGTAAAACAAATTTCATGTAAAATTCTACCAACTTTATTTAATCAACCACCAATTGATGATGCTAATATGGACTATCAAGATTGTATAAAATCTATGACTAACAACATTATTCCATCAGTTATTAAACAAAAATGAGAAGACGAACCAGAATCATTCCAAAATTTTGCTTTTAATTTCAATTTAATCCCTTATAACTTAGATGAAGATGAAATTTATACAAACATAAAAGCTAGAGATGATAAAAAAGTCGACTTTAAAATTTATGGTTTAAATAAAGACACAACAGTCAAAAACATTAATCTTGAAAGAAGAGATTTACTATATAATGAAAATGATTCAATCAATGTTTCAATCAATGAAACAATGAAGTTAAAAGGTTATGATGTTGGTAAAGTAATTAAAATGTTCTTTGATGTAGAAGAATTAGAATATAAAGCAAATAATAATAGCTACGCTAACATTAATGATAACTTTGTTTGAAAATATGATGGTAAAGAAATAAATGTAAACGAAATGGATTTAGGTCACTTTGCATTTGCACCAACAGAAGAAGGTAACCAATCTGATCAATTATATTATTATGAAGATGGTGAATATAAAAAATATAATGATTTAGGTAAACTATCATTAACTATTAAAGATACAAGTAAATTTGATAGTAAAGTATTTCAAGGTGTTAATGAAGAGTATTTAAATGTTTCTGGAAATAAATTAAACAATAGTAATGAGCTAACTTTTAATCCTTTTGATGTAAGAAAATATGAAAATGGTAAACCTGTAGATATCGGTCTAACTGATTTGATGTCAGGTACTAATAGTTGGTGAAATATAGCACTTGAAAATGAGTTAATTAAAACTGAATTAACAACTAAATCAATTGATGCAACAGTTGTTAAAGTTGAAAAAGTTTATGATTCACCAAAAATTTATATGGACCAAGTTAAACTTAATAAAGCAATAGGATATCCAAAATATGACTCTTATAAAATTGATGCAAAAAACTCAAAAATTAATATATGAAGTAATGCAAAATTAAGTAAAAATATAGAACCAATTGATAAATACAATAGATCAATAGTTAAATTTAAAAATTGAAATAATGCAACAGCAAATGCTGACAGATATTTAGTTGATGCAATTGGATTTACAGACTATATTAATCTTAAAAAAGCTGCTACAAATGATTTGATTAAATCTGTAGCAAGTATTTCAGTGGTATTTATCACTATATCAATGATTGTTGGTATCATTATTATTTATGTTATTACAGACCTTTTTGTTGGAAAATACAAAAACTTCATGAACTATATGCGGGTTCAAGGTTACTCTCTAGGAGAAATTAACTCAATAATAATGTGAATTTTCTTACCACTTACATTATTATTTGCTGCATTAGCAATTGGAATGACAGCAGGCTTAATGTTTGGTCTTGTGCCAAGAATGCTATTGTCAATCGAAATTGCAATACCACTAATGATTAAATGATGAGTCTTTGTTTCAATATTGGGAGTTTCAATTGCGATATTCTCAATCGCGTACATTATTATCTTAAAATCATTATTTAGAGTAAAATTAGCGTCATTAACTGGTATATCAAATAACTAAATTTAAACACTCAAATAACATGGGTGTTTTTTTTAACTTTATTTTAAAATTACTTGCAATGATTTCTTTATTGTGTAATAATCAAAAAGCATGTATATTTTGTGTTCATTATTGCAATACACTAGAAATAGTTGTTAGATAAAAAGGAGGAAAAATGGCCCAACAAAAAATTAAAATAAAAATAAAAGGTTATGATCATGCAATAATTGATCAGTCTATTGCAAAAATAATTGAAGTTGCTGAATCAACAGGAGCTCAAGTTCGTGGACCAATACCTTTACCAACAGAAAAACAAATCATTACAATTTTGAGAGCTACTCACAAATACAAAGATAGTAGAGAACAATTTGAAATGAGAACACATAAAAGAATACTTGAAATTGTGGAACCTACACCTAAAACAATGGATTCACTAACAAGAGTTCAATTACCTACAGGTGTTAATATAGAAATCAAACTATAAAAAAACACGATATACATGAAAAAAATTCAGGAGGAAATATCAAATGAAAGGAATCTTAGGACGTAAGTTAGAAATGACACAAATTTTTAGCGAAAGTGGTAAGTTAATCCCAGTTACTGTTATTGAAGTACAACCAAATGTTGTTCTACAAACAAAAACAACTGAAAAAGACGGTTACAAAGCACTTAAGCTAGCTTGTGGTAATAAGAGAGCTAACTTATTAAATAAACCAGATATGGGTCAATTTAAAAAAATTAACTCAGAACCTAAGCGCTTCGTAAAAGAAATTCGAGATATGGACGGATATGAAATTGGTTCACAAGTTAAAATTGAAGATTTATTTACTTCAGGTCAATTTGTGGATGTAACAGGTATATCTAAAGGTAAAGGATTTGCGGGTGCTATAAAAAGACATAATTATGCAAGAGGACCAATGGGTCACGGTTCAGGATACCACCGTGGTATTGGATCAATGGGTGCTATTATTAATAGAATATTCAAATCTAAAAAAATGGCAGGTCATTTGGGACATGAACAAGTAACAATCCAAAATTTAGAAATAATAAAAATTGATACAGAAAAAAATGTAGTTCTAGTAAAAGGTTCAGTACCAGGACCAAGAAAAAGTTTTGTTGTAATTAAAGAAAACGCAAAAGGCAAAAAAGCATCAACAGCTTCAGTATTATTAAATAGAAATTCTAATAATGCAGTTAAAAATGAAGCAGAAGAAGTTGCAGCTTAATTGAGAAAGGTAAGTTAATATGAAAGCAAAAGTTTTAGACGTAAAAGGTTCATCAGTTAAAGACATTAATTTAAATGATAGTATTTGATCAATTGAACCACATAATCAAGCTTTGTATGACACACTTATTTCACAACAAGCAGCTTTGAGACAAGGTACAAGAAAAACAAAAACTAGAGCAGAAGTTAGTGGTGGAGGAAGAAAACCTTGAAGACAAAAAGGTACTGGACGTGCACGTCAAGGTTCAATTAGAGCACCACAATGAAGGGGTGGAGGAATTGTATTTGGTCCAACACCAAACATAAATTACAAAAAAGCAGTTAATAAAAAAATAAGAAGACTTGCTATTAGAAGTGCATTGAGCATTAAGGCAAAAGAAAATAATTTAATTATTCTTGATAAATTCAGTTTCGCAAAACCTTCAACAAAAGAAATGATTGAAGTTATGAAAAATTTAAAAGCTGAAAATACAAAAACATTAATTGTTACTAGAGAACATGAAGATGTTGTTGTTAGATCTGCTGGAAACATTCAAGGTGTTAAAACATTAGATTTCCAAAAAATGAATCTATTTGATTTATTAAATGCAACTAAATTGTTAGTTACAGAAGAAGCTGTAAACAAAATTGAGGAGGTGTATGCATAATGCACTTAACAGAAGTAATCAAAAAACCTTTGTTAACAGAAAAAACATACATTGGTCATCAAAACAATTCATACACATTTATCGTTGATAAAAGAACTAACAAAACACAAATTAAAAAAACTTTCGAGGAAATCTTTAAAGTTAAAGTAAAAGACGTCAGAACAATGAATTATGATGGTAAAGATAAAAGAATGGGTAAATATGCTGGTAAAACTGCATCATTCAAAAAAGCTATTATCGTTCTAAAAGATGGCGAAAAACTAGATATCTTAAACGAAGAATAATTATAATTATTTTTTAAAAAAGATTCGGCGATAAAAGGAGGATAATTATGCCAATCAAAAAATATAAGCCAACGACTAATGGTCGAAGAAATATGACAAGCTTAGATTATAGTATCCTTACAACTTCAAAGCCTGAGAGCTCATTGCTTTCTAAAATTAATGAAAAGGCAGGAAGAAATAATCACGGTCAAATTACTACTCGCCATAAAGGTGGGGGACACAAAAGAAAATATCGTATTATAGACTTTAAAAGAAATAAATTAGATATAGTTGGAAAAATTAAAACAATTGAATATGACCCAAATAGAAACACATTCATTTGTCTTGTTAACTATATCGATGGTGAAAAAAGATATATTTTATTTGCAAAAGGTATGAAAGTTGGACAAGAAGTTGTCTCATCTATCAACGCAGATATAAAATTAGGAAATGCAGCACCGCTAAAAAATATCCCTGAAGGTACATTAGTTCATAATGTTGAATTAAAACCTGGTAAAGGTGGACAAATGGCAAGAAGTGCTGGAAGTAAAGTTCAAATTTTAGGTAAAGATGAAAATGGAAAATACGTAACACTAAAACTAAACTCAGGTGAGGTTAGAAAAGTGTTAGCTGATTGTTTTGCAACAATCGGTGAAGTAGGTAATGAAGAATACAACTTAATAAACTGAGGTAAAGCCGGAAGAAATCGTTGAAGAGGAATCAGACCAACAGTTCGTGGTTCAGTTATGAACCCAATTGATCACCCACATGGTGGTGGTGAAGGTAAAGCTCCAATTGGTAGAAAAGCACCTTTAACACCTTGAGGTAAAAAAGCATTGGGTGTTAAAACTCGTGATCCTAAAAAGGCGTCAACTAAATTAATTGTTAGAAGACGTAAAGAAAGTAAATAGGAGGGAATACATATGTCAAGATCATTAAAAAAAGGTCCATTTGCAGATGACTACTTATTAAAAAAAGTAGATGCAATGACTGGTAAAAAAGAAACAATAAAAACTTGATCACGTCGTTCAACAATATTCCCAACTTTTGTAGGTCACACATTCAGCGTTCACAACGGTAAAGAATTTATTTCAGTTTATGTAACAGAAGATATGGTAGGTCATAAATTAGGAGAATTTGCACCAACACGTAAGTTTGGTGGACATGGTGATGACAAGAAAAAGAAAAAATAATCATTAAGAGAGGTTCATTATGGAAGCAAAAGCAAAATTAACAATGATTAGAATATCACCAAGAAAAGTTAGACTAGTAGCAGACTCTATCAGAAATAAAAAGATTGCAAATGCAATCGCAATTCTTCAAAACCAAGACAAAAGATCATCAGAACCAGTTTTAAAATTATTGAACTCAGCTGTTGCAAATGCTGTTAATAATAACGGTATGGAAGCAGACAGATTAGTTGTTAAAACAATCTTCGTAAACGAAGGACCAACATTAAAAAGATTTAGACCAAGAGCACACGGAAGAGCATATGAAATTTTAAAAAGAACAAGTCACATAACTATTGTAGTTAGTGATGATAACTAGAAAGGGTTAGAAGTATGGGACAAAAAGTATCTCCTAATGTTTTAAGAATTGGAATTATTAGAAGTTGAGATAATCGTTGATATGCTGAAAAAGGCGAATATGTTAAATGATTACATCAAGATATTAAAATACGAGAAGCAGTTCTTAAAAAATTAAAAAATGCAGCAGTTTCAAAAGTTGAAATTGAAAGAACCAAAAAAGAAATTACTCTAGTTATTCGTTCTGCTCGTCCAGCAATAGTTTTAGGTCAAGAAGGAAAAAATGTTGAATCAATTGTTTTAACTGTTAAAAAAACAATACATGATAAAAAAGCAGTTGTAAAAGTTAAAGTAGTAGAAGTTAAAAATCCTGATGTTGATGCTAGATTAGTAGCACAATTTATCGGAGATCAAATAACAAACCGTGCAAGTTTTAGAACTGTACAAAAATTAGCAATTAGAAAAGCTTTAAAAGCAGGAGCTAAAGGAATTAAAACTGCAGTTTCTGGAAGACTTGGTGGAGTTGATATGGCAAGAACTGAAGGTTATCTAGAAGGTTCAGTACCATTATCAACTCTAAGAAGTGATATAGATTATGCTTTATACGAAGCAAGAACAACATATGGTCAAATCGGTGTAAAAGTTTGAATAAACCATGGAGAAATTCTTGGTAAAATGCACCAAAACAACAAAGATTCAAAAGTTATCGAAGAAAACAAAACTTATAAGAAAGTTTCAAAGGGAGGGTAAAAACTTATGTTAATGCCTAAAAGAGTTAAATATCGTAGACCTCACAGAGTTAGCTACGAAGGTAAAGCAAAAGGTGGAAAAACAATTGTTTTTGGAGAATATGGTTTAATGTCACTTGATGGTGCATGAATTACTTCAAGACAAATTGAAGCAGCACGTATTGCAATGACTCGTTATATGAAACGTTTTGGTAAAGTTTGAATTAGAATATTCCCACATATGGCAAAAACAAAGAAACCTTTAGAAGTACGTATGGGTTCAGGTAAAGGTTCACCAGAAGAGTGAGTAGCAATAGTTAAAACTGGACAATTTATGTTTGAAGTTGCAGGAGTTTCTGAAGAGGTAGCTCGTGAAGCTTTAAGACTTGCAATGCATAAATTACCTGTTACTTGCAAAATTATCAAAAGAGGTGATGAATAATGTCTAAAAGCGCAGACTTAGTAATGGAATTAAGAACTAAAAAAATAGAAGATCTTATTAAATTAGGTGAAGACCGTCGTGCAGAATTATTTGCATTAAAATTCCAAGCTGCTGTTGGTAGTTTAGAACAAACTCACAAAATAAAATCTTTAAAAAAAGATATTGCAAGAATTGAATTGTTATTAGGGGAAAGAAAAAGATCTGGAGAAGAAGTTGACAAAATTGTTGTTAAACCTGATTATAGTAAAGCTGTAGAAAATGCTGAAAAAGCAGGTAAAGAAGTTCGTAAAAAACAACGTGAAATGCTTGAAAAAATGCAACAAGAGCAATTTGGAAATGCAAACCAAGCACAAGTATCTGAAGATGCAATACTTGCCGCAATGAATGCAGCAGTAGATGAATCTGAAGTAAAAGAAACAAAAACTACAAAAGCACCAGCTAAAAAAGCAGAAGCTAAAGTTGAGGCAAAACCAAAAGCTGTAAAAGAGGTTGCTGCAAAAGAAACAAAGCCAAAAGCTGCTAAAGAAGCAACTACTAAATCAACAGCTGCTAAAGAAACAAAAACTACAAAAGCACCTTCTACAAAAGCAGAAGCAAAACCAGCTACTACTAAATCAACAGCTGCTAAACCAGCAAAAAAACAAGTTGAAGAAGTAGAAGTAAAAGCTGTTTTAACTAAAGAATCAGCTAAAAAAACTGGTAAAGCATCTTCAAAAGTTATTGAAGATCATTCTTCAATTGATGTTTCAGAGGCTAAAGCAACTGGAAAAGGTAAGGCTGCTTTAAAAGATGTAAAGCCTAAAACTGTTAAAGTTGGTACAGTTAAAGCTGAAAATGTTGAAGGAATTGATTTAAAACTTTCAGCAAAACCAAAAAATGCTAAGACATATACATTTGGTTCAAATGCTCAAGAAGCAAAAAAACAACTTGATGAAGCAAATAAAAAATTAGCTTCTAAAAAAATTAAAACAGTTGAAGTTGATGAAACAACAGCAAAAAAAACAACAGCAAAAAAAACAAGCACTAAAAAAGGAGAAAACTAGTTATGGATCGTAATCTTAGAAAAACTTACGTTGGTAAGGTAGTTTCAGACAAAATGGATAAAACTATTACAGTACTAGTTGAAACTTACAAAAACCACCCAATTTACAAAAAACGTGTTAAATATTCTAAAAAGTATAAAGCTCATGATGAAAATCAACAAGCTCACTTAGGCGATAGAGTAGAAATAATGGAAACTAGACCTTTAAGTAAAACTAAAAACTTTAGGTTAGTTAAAGTTGTAGAGAAAGCAATTATTTAATTAAGAGGGTTTAAGTATGATACAAAATGAATCAAGATTAAAAGTCGCTGATAACTCTGGAGCCAAGGAAATATTAGTAATTCGTAATTTAGGTGGTAGTGTTAGAAAATTTACAAACATTGGTGATATTGTTGTTGCAACTGTTAAAGCTGCAACACCGGGTGGTGCTGTTAAAAAAGGTCAAGTTGTAAAAGCTGTTATTGTTAGAACTGTAAGAGGTTTAAGAAGAAATGATGGTACATACATTCGTTTTTCTGAAAATGCTGCAGTTATTATAAAAGATGATAAAAACCCAAGAGGTACACGTATATTTGGTCCAATCGCTAGAGAAGTAAAGGATGCAGGATTTAACAAAATTGCATCACTTGCTCCAGAAGTTTTATAGGAGGTGCTTTTATGAATAAATCAAAAATTTTAAAAGGTGACGTTGTAAAAGTTATCTCAGGAAGTCATAAAGGAAAAACTGGACCAGTTAAAAAAATATCAAAAGATAAAACAAAAGTTTACGTTGAAGGCGTAAATGGTATAAAACACGTTAAACCTTCTGAGACTGATCAAGAAGGTGGAATTAAAGAAATTGCTGTATCTGTAAATATATCAAATGTTGCTTTAGTAGATCCAAAAAGTAAAGGTAATACAACAAGAGTTGGTTATAAAATAACAGACGGTAAAAAAGTAAGATTTGCTAAAAAATCTGGAGCAGAAATTAAATAGAGAGGGAAAATCAAATGGCAAAAAAAGAAACTAAAAATAGTTTAGAAGCTCTTTACAAAGATAAGATTGTTCCCGAACTATTTAAAGAAAAAAAATATAAATCAATTATGGAAGTTCCAAAAGTTAGCAAAGTTGTTATTAATATGGGAGTTGGAGATGCAGTTCAAGATTCTAAAAAATTAGATGCAGCTGTACATGAACTTTCTTTAATAACAGGACAAAAACCGTTAGTCACTAAAGCAAAAAAATCATTAGCAGCATTCAAATTACGTGAAGGTATGCCAATCGGAGCTAAGGTCACACTAAGAGGAAAAAGAATGTATGAATTTTTACAAAAATTGATAAACGTTGCATTACCTCGTGTTAGAGACTTTAGAGGAGTACCTAAAAATAGTTTTGACAAACAAGGTAATTACACAGTTGGTGTAAAAGAACAAATCATTTTCCCAGAAATTGATTATGATAAAGTTAATAAAGTTCGTGGTATGGACATTACATTGGTTACAACAGCAAAGAATAAAGAAGACGCATTCTCACTAATTCAAAAATTAGGAATGCCATTCGCTAAGTAGTGAGGAAGATTATATGGCAAAAAAATCATTAAAAGTAAAACAAACCAAAGTTCAAAAATTTAAGGTTAGAGAATATACACGTTGTGGGCATTGTGGTAGACCACATGCAGTTTTGAGAAAATTTAACTTATGTAGAGTATGTTTCAGAAACTTTGCATATGAAGGACAAATCCCTGGTGTTAAAAAAGCATCATGATAGTGAAAGGAAAATTATAAGATATGACTACAGATGTAATAGCAGATATGCTTACTAGAATAAGAAATGCAAACCAACGTTTTCATAAAGAAGTCTTTGTTCCAGGAAGCAGAGTTAAACTAGAAATTGCAAATATCTTAAAAAAAGAAGGCTTCATTGAAGATTTTTCAGTAGCAGATGACTTTAAAAAAGGTATTACAATTACTTTAAAATACAAAGGGAAAATCAGAGTTATTAAAGGGTTAAAAAGAATCTCAAAACCAGGACTAAGAGTATACTCAAATGCAGATAAAATTCCTAGCGTCTTAAATGGACTTGGTATTGCTGTTGTTTCAACTTCAAAGGGTATTATGACAGATAAAGAAGCACGTCAACAAAATGTTGGTGGAGAAGTGCTTGCATTTATTTGATAGGAAAGAGGATATT
Organism: Spiroplasma litorale; assembly: GCF_001267155.1. Lineage (NCBI taxonomy): Bacteria > Bacillati > Mycoplasmatota > Mollicutes > Entomoplasmatales > Spiroplasmataceae > Spiroplasma > Spiroplasma litorale. The sequence goes on along the minus strand of NZ_CP012357.1, from coordinate 1,076,081 downwards.
TTATGTCACGTATAGGAAATAGAATATTATCAATCCCTTCAGGAGTTGAAGTTAAAGTTGAACCAAACAATGTTGTAACTATAAAAGGACCAAAAGGTGAACTAAAACAAAAATTTAGTCCACTTATTCAAATAAAAGTTGAAGATCAAAAACTTTCAACAATTAGAGCTAATGAAATTAAACATACAAAACAATTACACGGAACAACAAACTCATTGTTAGAGGGTATGTTAAATGGTGCAAATAAAGGTTTTGAAAAAATATTAGACATAGTAGGGGTTGGTTATCGTGCCGCTCTTGCAGGTAATAAAATAAATTTATCACTAGGATTCTCACATCCAGTGGAATATCAAATTCCACAAGGAATAACAGTAGAGATTCCTAAACCAACTGAAGTTAAAATTATGGGAATTGACAAACAATTAGTAGGTCAAGTTGCCGCAGATATTAGAGCATATAGAAAACCTGAACCTTATAAAGGTAAAGGTGTTAAATACAGGGATGAAAAAATTATTAGAAAACAAGGTAAAGCAGCTGGTAAATAATAACCGGTTATAAGGAGATTTTATGAAATACACAAAACAAGAAGCAAGAAAAAGAAGACACTTCAGGGTAAGAAAAAAAGTCACTGGAACAAGCGATAAACCTAGATTAAATGTTTTCAAATCAAATTCATTCTTTTATGCTCAAATTATAGATGACTCAAAAGGTGTTACACTTGTAGCCTCTTCTTCAATGAAGTTAGGTTTAAAAAATGGTGCTAACATTGAAGCTGCAATAGCAGTTGGTAAAGATATTGCAAAAAAAGCTAAAGATAAAAAAATAAGCAATGTAGTGTTTGATCGTGGTGGGTATTTATTTCATGGTAAAGTAAAAGCTTTTGCAGATTCTGCAAAAGAAAATGGTATGAAATTCTAAAAGAGGAGATTTGCAAAATGGCAGAAGATAAAAAAGTCGATGTTCAAAACAAGACTGCACAAAATAGTGAAATAAAAAAAGATGCTAATCCAAGAAGTCCACAACAAGGTGGAGATTTCAAAAAAGGTCCAAGACAAGGTGGAGACAGATTCAAAAGAGATAATAAATTCGGAAGAAAAGAAGATAATCCTTTCGAAGAAAGAGTTGTTACAATAAATCGTGTTACTAAAGTTACAAAAGGTGGTAGACGTTTTAGATTTGCAGCAGTTGTTGTAATTGGAGATAAAAAAGGTAGAGTTGGTTTAGGAACTGGTAAAGCAAACGAAGTTCCAGATGCAATTAAAAAAGCTATAAAAGAAGCTAAAAAATCTTTAATAAGAGTACCTTTACTTGATACAACAGTACCACATGATACTATCGGACACTTTGGAGCAGGAAAAGTAATGATTAAACCTGCAAGAAAAGGTACTGGTGTAATTGCTGGTGGACCTGTTCGTGCAGTTGTTGAGTTAGCAGGAATTTCAGACATTTATACAAAATCATTAGGATCAAACTCACCAATTAACATGATTCGCGCTACATTAGAAGGCTTAAAAGTAATGCAAACACCTGATCAAATTGCAAGATTACGTGGAAAACAAGTTGATGATAAAAAACAATTAGCAAGTAAGGCTAATTAGTTAAAGGAGATATTTTATGAAATTACATGAATTAAAATATACTGAGGGAAGCAAACAAAAAGCTACTCGTGTTGGTAGAGGTAATGCTTCAGGAAAAGGTAAAACATCAACTAGAGGACATAAAGGTCAAAATTCACGTTCAGGTGGAGGGGTAAGACCAGGATTTGAAGGGGGACAAACTCCTTTATTCAGAAGAATTCCAAAAGTTGGTTTTACAAGTTTAAATAGAAAAGAATACAAAATTCTTAACTTAGATATGATTGAACAACTTGGTTTAAAAGAAGTAAATCATAAAACATTATTAGAAAAAAAAGTAATTAAAAATGAAAAAACTTTAATTAAAGTACTTGGTAATGGTAAAATAACAAAAGGTATTGTTTTTAAAGTAAATAAAGTTTCAAAAAGTGCCGAAGAGGCAATAAAAAGTGCCGGAGGCACAGTAGAGGTGATTTAGGTGGCATTAAAAGCTAACAAAAAAACAAAAATCAAAAAAGCTAAATCATTAAAAAATAAAAACGAATTCGCTAAGGGTAATTTCTTTATTCGTAACAAAGACCTAATTAAACGAATCGTTTTTACTTTATTAGTTTTGATTTTAATAAGAGCTGGTACTCTATTAACTGTACCAGGTGTTAGTTTAAGCGCAGATTTTCAAAATAGCATTGGTAATCAAGAGTTCTTCCAACTTCTTTCAACACTTGGAGGGGGTTCTATAGGACAATTTTCTATAATTGCACTTGGTGTATCACCATATATTACTGCATCAATTATAGTTCAATTACTTTCAACTGATGTTATTCCTGTTTTAACAAGATGAAATAAATCTGGTGAAAGAGGAAGAAGAAAACTTGATAGATTAACAAAAGTACTTGCAATTCCTTTTGCGATAATGCAATCAACTGCAACAATCTTTACTTTGTCTAGTCAAGGCTTAATAAGCGCAAAATGAGGAACTAGTGAATTAGGTTCAGGTCCTTCTTGATTCTATTACATGCTTATACCAATGGTAATGCTTGGTGGTACATTCTTAATGTTATGAATTGCTGATCAAATTACAATAAAAGGTATTGGTAATGGTATATCAATTATAATTTTTGCTGGTATTGTAGCTCAAATGCCAAATAACTTTAAATCAACATTCCAATTTTGAGTTAAAGGTAATGAAGATGCGACTATATTATTTGATGGAATTCTTAAATTCTTAATTTACGTAGTATCATTCTTATTGGTTATTTTTGTTGTTGTTTTAATGAATGAAGCAGAAAGAAAAATACCAATTCAACAAACTGGATCAGGACTTGTGGATACAAAAGAGCACACGCCACACTTACCTCTAAAAATTAATAATGCTGGGGTTATCCCCGTCATATTCGCATCGGCAATTATTTCAACCCCAATGACCGTTGCGCAAATAATTGGGGCAAGTAATCCTCAAAATGGATTTGTATTGTTTACACAATCATATTTATCATTTGGAACTTGATGGGGTATTGGAATATATGGAGTGTTAACAATCCTGTTCACTTTCTTGTATGCTCAAGTACAAATAAACCCAGAAAAAATAGCAGAAAACTTTAAAAAATCAGGAACTTTTATACCTGGTATTAAACCTGGAAAAGATACTGAAAAATTTATTCAAGGAACTGTTAATAGGTTAAGTATATTGGGATCAATATTCTTAGCAGGTATTGCCGTATTGCCATACATTATATCAAAATTAACAAGTTTACCAAGTAGTTTAGCTATTGGTGGTACTGGATTAATAATTGTTATATCTGTTGCAATACAAACTGTTCAACAATTAAAAGGAAGATTAATTCAACAATCATTCTTGGATAAAAAAGATGATAAATTTACAAAATCTGTTGATGAACATAACTCACATATTTGATAGGATGAGGTTAAAATAATGAATATATTATTATTGGGTGCCCCAGGAAGCGGTAAAGGAACTCAATCTGAGTTTTTGTGTGAAAAAAATAACTATATACATCTTTCAACAGGTGATTTGTTCAGAAAAAATATTGGTAATGAAACTGAACTAGGAGTTCTTGCAAAATCATATATTAATAAAGGTATTTTAGTGCCTGATGAAGTTACCAATAAAATGGTGGAAGAATATTTGAAAGATAATTCAGACAATGTTATATTTGATGGTTATCCTAGAAATGTTGAACAAGCAAAAGAACTAGATAAAATGCTAAATTCTATTAATAAAATGCTAAATTGTGTTGTTTATCTTGATATTGATGACTCAGTTTTAATTGATAGAATTGTGAATAGAGTGGTTTGTCCTGTTTGTAAGAGAAGTTACCACTTAATAAATAGAAAACCAAAAGTTGCAAATAAATGTGATTTTGATAATGCAGATCTTCAATCAAGAGAAGATGATAAATTAGACAAAGTTAGCAAAAGACTTGAAACATACAATAACCAAACAAAACCCTTAATTGATTTTTATAAAGATAGACTTATAAAAATTAATGCCAACAACAAAAAACCAATAGAAGTTTATAAAGACATTATTGAGGCATTAAAAAAATAAATGACAATTACAATTAAAAATGTTGAACAAATTGGCAAAATGCGTTTTGCAGGAAAAGTTTTATCAGAAGCCTTAAATATGTTAAAAAACATGATAAAACCAGGAGTAAATTGTTTAGAATTAGACAAAGCTTTTATTGATTTTATTAGTTCAAAGGGTTGTAAAAGTAATTTTAAAGGTTATTATGGTTATCCAGCACACATTTGTGTTTCAATTAATGAACAATTAATCCATGGGATTCCAAAAGATAGAGTTATTGAAGAAGGTGACATAGTATCGATTGATGCTGGTTGCATTTATGAAGGCTACAATAGTGATAGTGCTTTTACTGTCATATGTGGAGCTACAACTAATCAATTACATAAAAAACTAGTAGAATTGACTGAAACGTCACTATACTTGGCAATTGAACAGGTAAGAGCCGGTGTACGCATCGGAACCATTTCTGCTACTGTTCAGAATTTTATTGAAGAAAATGGTTTTCACTTGCCAACTAGTTATTCAGGACACGGTATCGGTTTAGAAATGCACGAAGACCCCTTTATTCCAAATGTGGGTATTGCAAATACAGGAATGAGATTAGTTCCTGGAATGACAATTTGTATAGAACCAATGGTACAAGTAAGTACTGATGAAACAGTCGTAGATGATGACAAATGAACAGTGTTATCTAAAGATGGTAGCATGACTGCTCACTTTGAGCATACAATTTTAGTAACAGAAGGCGATCCAGAAGTATTAACTTTATTTAAATAAAAGGAGATTTTTAAATGGCAAAAGAAGATTACTTAGAAGTAGATGGAATCGTTTTAGAAGTATTGCCAAACGCTACTTTCAAGGTGAAATTAGAAAACGAAATAGTTATTGACGCCCACGTGTCTGGTAAAATCCGTATGAATTACATCCGCATTTTACCAGGTGACAAAGTAACTGTAGCAATTTCACCATACGATCACACACGTGGAAGGATTACTTATAGATTTAAAAACGCAAAATAAGTACCTAAATAATTGAAATGGGAGGTCCAAATAGATGAAAGTTAGATCATCTGTAAAGAAAATATGCGATAAATGTCGTGTAATTAAAAGAAAAAGACGTGTAATGGTTATTTGTGAGCAACCTAAACATAAACAACGTCAAGGTTAGAATAAATACATAATTATTTTTATTTAGAAAGGAAACGAATTAATGGCTCGTATAAACGGTGTAGAGATTCCAAATGAAAAGAGAGTTGTTATTGCACTTACATATATTTATGGAATTGGATTATCAACTTCACAAAAAGTATTAGAAGCTTCAAAAATAAGCGAAGACACAAGAGTAAAAGATTTATCTGAACAAAATATAAAATTAATTTCACAAGAAATAGCAAAGTTTAAAACCGAAGGTGATTTACGTAGAGAAGTTGCTTTAAACATTAAAAGATTAATGGAAATTGGATGTTATAGAGGAATGAGACACAGAAAAGGTCTTCCAGTAAGGGGTCAATCAACTAAGCAAAACGCCCGTACAAGAAAAGGTCCACGTAAAACTGTGGCTAACAAGAAAAAATAGAAAAGGAGTATAGACTATGGCAAAAACTAAACAAAATACAACAAAGAAAAAAGTCAAAAAAAATATTGCTAAAGGTATTGCTCACATCCATTCAACATTCAATAATACAATCGTTACAATCTCTGATGAAAAAGGTAACGTTATAGCTTGATCAAGTGCTGGTGCTATCGGTTTTAAAGGAAGTAAAAAATCAACTCCTTACGCTGCACAATTAATTGCAGAAGCAGCTGGTAAAGGCGCAATTGAAAACGGAGTTAAAACTATTTCTGTAGAAGTAAAAGGACCAGGCCCAGGTAGGGATGCTGCTGTTAGAAGTTTACAAGGTATAGGATTAGAAATAACTTCAATTAAAGACACAACACCAATACCCCATAATGGTGTTCGTCCCCCAAAGAGACCAAGAGGATAATACATGAAACAATTTTCAAGACCTGAATTTAAATTATTAAAAGAAGAAAAAAGTAAAAATTATGGGGAATTTCAAGTAGAACCTCTTGAAAGAGGTTTTGGTATTACTTTAGGTAATGCTTTAAGAAGAACTTTACTATCTTCAACACCAGGTGCAGCAGTTTATGCGATTAAACTAGAAAAAGCAGCACATGAATTTACTTCAATTGAAGGTATCGTAGAAAATGTAAGTAGAATTATTTTAAATATTAAAAAACTTGCAATTAGAATTGATACTAAAATGTTTGAAGATGACGAAGTGGTTGAGTTAAAATTAAAAACTTCAACAGTTGGAGTTGTAACTGCAGGAGATGTAGAAGTACCAACTGGAGTTGAAATAGTAAATAAAGATTTAAAATTATGTACAATCGCTGATGGTGGAAGTATAAATTTAATAATGTTTGCTAAAAACTCAAGAGGTTATAGAACATTCAAAGATAATAAAAAAGAAAAAATGTTGTTAGCAGATGCTATAACAATTGACTCAAATTACTCACCAATTTTAAATGTTTCATATGAAGTTGAAACTACAAAAATTGGTAAATCAGTTGATTTAGAAAAACTTGTTATGAAAGTTGAAACTAATGGTACTCTATCTGTTGGAGATGCTATTGCAACTGCTGCTAAAATATTAGTAGAACACTTAGAGTTCTTTGTAAACTTAAACGAAGAAATAAGTGATATTAAAGTAATTGGAGCAACTAGTGAAGAAGACGAAAAAGAGCTTGATAAATTAGTTGAGGAATTAGACTTTACTCAAAGAAGTTTAAATTGTTTAAAACGTGCAAATATAAACACATTACGTGATTTAGTATCTAAGAGCGAAGATGACATCCAAGAAATTCGTAATCTAGGTAGAAAGTCATTAAAAGAAATAAAAGACAAAGTAGTTCAACTAGGACTTACATTTAGACAAGAATAGAAGGGGGTAAATTATGTCATATATTCAAAAACAAGGAAAGAATACCGCTTGAAAAGTTGCGCTTTTAAGAAATCTTACTACTGAATTAATTATTTTTGAAAAATTAGAAATTACAGAAGCTAGAGCAAAAGAACTAAGAAGACACTTCGATAATATGGTAACTCTTGCAAAAAAAGGTGATCTTCATTCAAGAAGACAAGCAGCTGCATGATTAAGACATGTTGATGTTAACGAAAAAGAAAATGCACTACAAAAATTGTTTACTAAATTAGCAAAAAAATTTAAAACAAGAAACGGTGGGTACACTAGAATCTTAAAATTAGATAATAGACGTGGTGATAATGCTCCTATGTGTATTATTGAATTAGTTTAAATTATAAAACCACACATAAATTGTGTGGTTTTTAATATATAATATAAAAAAATAGTTCAAAAGTAATTTATATTTTTTATAAATAAAATTTTGTTATAATGTTAAAAGTATAAGGAGTATTTTATGTCTAATAATAAATTTTTAAAGGATACCGATTTAAACGAGTTTAAATTAAAACTTAACGATTTAAATGACAAACTTACAAGATCTGGTAAAAAATTAGTTATTGCAAAAAGTAAGTTCTCTAAAAGAGAAGTTGATAAAGAATTTGTAATTAAATATTCAGAAGAATATAAACAAGCAAAAGCAAATTATTTAGAAGCCTGTAAAGATTCTAAGTTTATAGATAATTTTAATAATGCAAAGTCTCAATTAAAAAATGCCAAAAAAAGTGATGATAATTATCAAGATTTATATAACCAATATAAATATTCAAAAGCACTTTTTAAAGGTTATAAAATAGCTGTAAAAGAACGTGGTTTTGGTGGAGAATTATATGCTTTAAATAATGTCGCTTTAAAATTAGATGACATTAAATTTAAATATAGAGAAGATCACCCTTATGCTGTTAATGGTGTTAGTGTTGAAATCGAACATGGTAATTATGTTGCAATTATTGGACATAATGGTAGTGGAAAATCTACATTATCAAAAATAATTATTGGTGTACTTGAACCAACAAAAGGTAATATTGAAGTGTATGGAAATAAAGTTACAAAAAGTAACATTAACATTGTAAGAAAATTTTTAGGGATAGTTTTTCAAAACCCAGATAATCAATTTATAGGTTCAACAGTTAGAGATGATATTGCTTTTGGTTTAGAAAATAGACGTATTGAACCTTCAAAAATGAGTGATATTATTATTAATGCTGCTAAAAAAGTAAATATGCAAGACTTTTTAGATCATGAACCATTAATGCTTAGTGGTGGTCAAAAACAAAGGGTTGCTATTGCTTCAGCACTTGCTTTATCGCCAAATATTCTTATTTTTGATGAAGCTACAAGTATGTTAGACCCAAAAGGTAAAAATGAAGTAAAACAAATTATGATTGAACTAAAAAATACAAGAGAAAAAACAATATTTTCAATAACTCATGATATGGATGAGATTCTAAACGCTGATAAAGTAATGGTTATGAATAAAGGCCAATTAGTTAAGTTTGGAACCCCAAAAGAAATATTGTCTGACAAGGACTTTTTAAGATCAATTAATTTAGATATTCCATTTGTTGCACAAGTTGAAGAAGCTCTTCAAAATTTAGGTCTTAAAATCTCAGGAAGTGAAAATTTAGATGAGTTGGTGGATAAGATATGTCAAATATAGATAACTACGCTAATAAAAAAGAAAATAAAATTAAACATAAAGAACAAATGAAAGAACTCAATCTAAAACATAAAACAGATTCAATTAAACGTAAAAAAAAGCATAACGAAACTAAAAAATTAATGAAAGAAGACAAAAAAAACTTAGTCGCTTTCAATAAGGAAAATAAAAAATTTTTAAAAGATTCAAAAGGGATTGTCCAAGATAAAGTTAAAGAAGTATTGACTTGATATTCTGAAAACAAAGAAAAAGAAAATATTACTAAAAAACATTTCAAAAGCAAACTTCAAAGGGCCAAAAAATCAATGTATGATTTTAGTGGTCCAATAAGTTTTGAAAATGTATCTTATACATATGGTTGAGGGACTCCATTCGAATTTAAAGCATTAGATAGTGCAGATCTTGTTATAAAAAAAGGGAAAATAACTGCTGTTATTGGTATGACTGGTAGTGGTAAATCAACATTAATACAATTAACTAATGGTTTAATCATTTCAGAAACAGGAAGAACATTAGTTGGAAACTTTCCTATAATTGCAAAAACAAAAAAGATCAAATTTGTTAAAGAACTTAGAAGAGAGATTGGACTTGTGTTTCAATTTCCCGAGTATCAATTATTTCAAAATACAATTGAAAGTGATATTGCATTTGGACCAATAAATCTTGGTGCTGATAAAGAGACATCAATTAAAAAGGTACCTGAACTATTAAGATTAGTTGATTTACCTGAAGATTATGCTAAAAGAAGCCCGTTTGATTTAAGTGGTGGTCAAAAAAGAAGGGTTGCTATTGCAGGTATAATTGCAATGGATGGTAATACACTTGTCTTAGACGAACCTACAGGAGGGTTAGACCCTCATGGTGAAGAAGACTTTATGAAATTGTTTTATGATTTAAATAAAAAACAAAATAAAAGAATAATTATTGTTACACACAATATGGATCATGTACTTCAAATTGCAGACGAAGTAATAGTTATGCACAAAGGTAAAGTGATTTCTATTGGTACACCATTTGAAATATTTTCAAATAATGAACTATTGAAAAAAATTGAAATAGAACCACCTAAGCTTTATAAATTAGCTCATAAACTTAAAGATAAAGGTTTAGATGTAACTGATAAAAATTTCAGAACTATTGAAGAACTTGCAAAACATATAAAAGAAAGAATTAAATAGGAGGATAACATAATGAGAATGGTTTTTGGTAGGTACATGTCCTACAATTCAATAATTCACAAAATGGATCCAAGACTTAAGTTATTAATGATAATATCATTAATTGTAGTTGTATTCTTTCCTATTGGTTTTACTGGTTTTGTGCTTGTTGGAAGTTTTATAATTTTAATGTATTTTATAAGTAAATTGAGTTTTAAAATGCTATTTAAACTTTTTTTACCAATAACGTTCATTTTTATTGTTTTAGTCATTATTAATATTTTTATGTTGCATCCAAACTCAATTGCAGACTCCGCTGACGGTGTATATAATTTCACTGATTTTGGTTATATTTATAAATGAAAAAGATTATATTTTTCTGAAAAAGCAATATATAGTGCAATATATATGACTATTAGAATATTTTTAATGATTACTTTAACAACAATTTTAACTGGAACTACTCAACCTTTAGAGCTTACTTTAGCAATTGAAGACTTATTATGACCTTTAAAATTAATTAAAATTCCAGTTTATATTTTTTCAACAATTATTTCAATTGCATTAAGAATGATACCAACATTAATTGATGAAGCTGGAAGAATAATGAAAGCACAGTCTTCGAGAGGTATAGATTTTAAAAATGGAAAACTAAAAGACAAAGCAAAAGCTATGACTTCATTGATAATTCCTTTACTAGTTTCTGCATTTCAAAAAGCTGAGGACTTAGCATACGCAATGGATTCAAGAGGATATGATCCTCATGCTAAAAGAACTAGATATAGACAAGTAAAATTTAGATTTTTAGACGTTATTATCTTTTTAGTTGGTATGGGAGTAGCTATAACTTTATTCTGCTATCCTTACATTCCAGAATTACACAGTATTCAAATTCCAAGAATTGATATGATACTTGGTTTAAGAGTATAATGTTTTATTATTTGTTAACAACTGCGTATGATGGCACAGATTTCGCTGGATGAGCAAAACAAAAAAATAAAAAAACAATACAAGGTGAAATTGAAAAAGCTTTTGAAAAGGTCGCACCTAATTCTAAATTTAGGATGGTGGGAGCTTCAAAAACTGATTCAGGTGTTCATGCAAAAGATCAGAAAGTTTGGACAGAACTAAGTTTTGAACCAAATGTTTCTGGTTTTTTATTGGCAATTAACAAAACGCTGCCTATTGGAATTAAGATACTGAAGATGGAAAAAATTGAAAAAGAATATAGAGTAAGGAATTGTAAATATAAAATCTATATGTATTCAATTAAGTTTAATAATTTAGATATTTCAAATAATAGATTTTCATATTTCTCAAAAAGAATACTTGATTTAAATAAGCTTAAAAAAGCATTAAAATGTTTTGAGGGTAAGCATAATTTCATTAACTATTCTGGCTTAAATGAAGCTGAAGCAAAAGAAATAAATCCAAATAGATCAGTCGATAAAATTTGAGTAAAAAAAAGTAATGATGGTTATCAAATCTTTTTTAAAGCAAAAGGTTTTATAAGATATCAAATTCGAATGATGATGGGTGCAACAATTGCCTTTGCGAATAATAAAATTGATTTAAATAAAATTATTAATGTACTAAACCTTAAAGATAAAAAAATGCCATATAAAGCAGAATCATGCGGATTAACTTTATTAAAAATTGTAAATAACTAATAAATTTTTAGTTTTATCAATGATTTTAATGTACAATAAATACAAGTCAACAAAAAAGTACACTAATAATTATTAGATATTTTAAGATTTTTTTGGATGTATTAATAAGGAAAAATTATTCAATATCTGTTAATTAAATTTGTTGGCCAAAATATAAGGTTATCCTTATATTTTTTTTATAAATATATAGAATTTTATAGATATGCTATAATAAATTTATAATATCATTTTATATATGCTTGAAATATGGTCGAGCGTTTCTACAAATAACCTTAAATTATTTTCTATAAAATGAGTCATATAACAATAACATAAATTTTTGTTGTGGGCTCCTTTTATATAAGGGGTCTTTTTTTATAAGAAAGGTAAATTAATGAAAAATAAAGTTGCAGTAGTAATGGGTTCAATATCCGACAAGAAAACGATTGATAATTGTTTAAATATATTAGAAGAGCTAAATATTGAGTATGAAGCAAAAATAGTATCTGCTCATAGAACACCAGAACTTTTATTTAATTTCTCAAAAAATGCACATGAAGAATATGATATTGTAATTGCTGCTGCTGGGGGTAGTGCTCATTTACCGGGTATGATTGCAAGTTTAACTATATTACCAGTTATTGGAGTTCCTGTAAGATCAAGTAATCTAAACGGAGTTGATTCTTTATTATCAATAGTTCAAATGCCAGGTGGTGTACCAGTTGCTACAATGGCGATTGGAGATAGTGGAGCAAAAAATGCTGCACTTTATGCTGCAAGAATTCTTTCTTTATCAAATGAAAAAATTAAAATAAAATTAGAACAGTTTATAAAAAACCAAACTAATAATGTTTTAAAAACAGAGGTAGTTTAGTATATGAAAGTGGGAATTATAGGTGGTGGTCAGCTAGCTAAAATGCTAGTAGAATCTGACAATAGTAATGAATATTTTATCCTTGAACCTAATGAAATAAATTGTTGTATGGATCTTAATGTAAATATTATTAATAAAAATTATGATGATAAAATCGCAATTGATAATTTAGTTACTAATACAGATGTTATTACATACGAATTTGAAAACATAGACTCAGATGCATTAAAAAAATATTTTAACTTAGTAAAACCGTCTATAAACTTTTTAGAGATTTCAAAAAACAGAATCCAAGAAAAAAACTTTGCTAAAGAAAATGGATTATTAACAACAAAATTTTTTTTAGTTGAAAATAAAAAAGATATTGAAACTTTATTAAATAAAAATGATATTACATATCCATTTATTCTAAAAACACTCTCTGGGGGTTATGATGGTAAAGGTCAGTATAAAATAAATAATTACAACGAAATAGAATCTGTAAACTTTATTTCTAATAAATATATTCTTGAAGAGTTTTGTGAATTTGATTATGAAACAAGTTTAGTTGTAACAAGAAGTAATTCAAACCAAATATATTTTTTTCCCAACGCTATTAACAAACATGAAAATGGAATTCTTATAACGTCTAAAGTAACAAATAAAAAAGTAACTGTTGATAAAAAAACGATAAAAATAATAAAAAAAGTTTTAGTAGATTTAAATTTAGTTGGCACAGTTGCATTTGAATTTTTTGTGAAAGATAATAAATTTTATTTTAACGAAATGGCACCAAGGGTTCATAATACAGGTCATTATACTCTTGATGGATGTAATGTCAGTCAATTTAAAAATCACATACTAGCAATTACAAATAAAAAAATAATTAAACCAAAATTAAAATATAAAACTATTATGATAAATCTTTTGGGAGAAAATATTAAAACAAATTTTGATTGCAATTGAGTAAAAAAATATGACTATCATAAAAAAGGTATTATAAAAAATAGAAAAATGGGTCATATAAACATTATTGCAAAAAACCAAAAAGATTTATTAGATAAATATAACCAAGTAAAAAAAATTTTAGGGGGATTAAATGATTAATAGAGTATATATAAATAAAAAAGATGAGTTTGATATTGAATCAAAAAAGTTATCAGAAGAATTAGCAAAAAACTTTAATATAAAAAATTTAAATATAAAAGTATTTAATGTTTATGATGTTCATGAAGAGGATAAAACAAAAGTAGCTGAAATTTCAAATTACATTTTAGCAGAACCAAATATTGATGATATAAGTTTTGATTTAGAATTAAACTCAAAAAAATATTTTGCAGTAAAAATGTTTGATAGTCAATTTAACCCTAGAGAAGAAAGCGCAAGTGAATGTTGTAACCTTCTATATTTAAATAAAACAAAAATAAAAACTTTTAAATTATATATTTTCAATAGTGAAATTAGCGAAAGCCAATTAAAAGAAATTAAAAATTATATTATAAATCCAATCGAATGTTATGAATTTGATATGAATAAAAATGAATTTGAAGAAAAATTCACTACACAAGAATTAATAGAATATAATTTTAACAACATTAATAAAAATGAATTAGAAAAAATATATTATGAATTAAATTTAGCTATGAGTTTTGAAGATTTTAGTTTCACTGTTAATTATTTTAATAATGAACTAAAAAGAAATGCAACTGACTCTGAAATATATTTAATTGATACATATTGAAGTGATCATTGTAGACATAAAACATTTGAAACAGTTTTAGAAAATATATCTTTTGATAAAAACATAAATCCATTTTACAAAGATAAAATTGAAGAAGCTTTAAATTATTATAAGAGTATAACTTCAAAAAAAGATATAACACTAATGAACATAGCAACCAGTTATATTAAATACATGTTAAAAACAAATAATGCAATTGACATTGAAGTATCAGATGAAATAAATGCTTCATCTATTTATGTTGATCTTGATGATAATAAAAAATGTATTGTGCAATTTAAAAACGAAACGCACAATCACCCTACAGAAATTGAACCATTTGGAGGTGCCGCTACTTGTCTGGGAGGGGCAATAAGAGATCCACTTTCAGGTAGAGCGTACGTTTATCAAGGAATTAGAGTTACGGGTGCAGGAAATATATTAGAGGATATTCAAAACTCAATGAGCAACAAACTTCCTCAATCAAAAATTTCAAAACTCGCAGCAGATGGTTTTTCAAGTTATGGAAATCAAATTGGTATACCCACAACTTTAGTTAAAGAGTTTTATCACAAAAACTATGTTGCTAAAAGACTTGAGATTGGTGCTGTTGTTGGTGTTACAAAAATAAATAATTTAATAAGAGAAGAACCAAAACCAGGCGATTTAATTGTACTGGTTGGTGGAGCAACTGGTAAAGATGGAATTGGTGGAGCAACTGGTTCATCAAAAAACCAAAACCAAAATTCAATCAAAAATTCATATAGTGAAGTACAAAAAGGAAATCCTGTTGAAGAAAGAAAACTACAAAGACTTTTTTCAAATCCAAAGGTTTCAAAAATTATAAAAAAAGCAAATGACTTAGGTGCTGGTGGTATTGGAGTTGGAGCCGGTGAACTAGCTGATGGTGTAAAACTTAATTTAAATAATGTACATTTAAAATATTTAGGATTATCAGGAAAAGAAATTTTAATATCAGAATCTCAAGAAAGAATGGTAGTTGTGATTGATAAAAGTAATTTAAATACTTTTATTGAAGAAGCAAATAAAGAAAATTTAGTTGCAGTAAAATTAGGAGAAGTAACATCAGAAAATAGTTTTGTTGTTGAATATAAAAATAAAACAATTGTTAATTTACCAAGAGATTTTATAAATACTGGTGGTATAAAAAATAAAAATGATGTTTTAATTACAAATAATTTATTTAAAGATTTCCAAAGAGAAGACATGACTTTTACAAATAATTTAGAAAACGATTTTTTAGTTAATATATCTTGTTTAAACGTTATGTCACAAAAACCGATGATTGAACAATTTGATTTTTCAATTGGAGGTACAACAGTTCTGGCCCCATATGGAGGTACAAAGCAATTATCAGAAGTACAAGTTAGTTGTCAAAAAATCCCTCTATCTGATAATAAAAATATATGTACAATAATGAGTTATGGTTATAATCCATTTATATTTGAAAATAATATATTATTAGGTTCAATGTATGCAATAATAGAAAGCATAACAAAAGTTATTGCATCAGGTGGAAACTTTAAAAAATTAAAACTAACTTTACAAGAGTACTTTGAAAAATTAAATAAAGATAAAGAAAAATGAGCTAAGCCTTTTGTAGCTTTATTAGGAGCGCTTATTGTACAAAAAGAATTTAATATTCCAGCAATCGGTGGTAAAGATAGTATGAGTGGAACTTATGAAAATATTAGCGTACCACCAACTTTAGTAAGTTTTGCATTATCAATTGGACAATCAGATAAAATTATTTCTACTGACTTTAAAGAAAAAAATAATCATATATATTTATTTAAACATAATGCAATTAATAACTATCCAAACTTTAACCAATTAAAAAATATATATAAATCAATGGAAAAAAATATTTTAGAAAATAAAATATTATCATCATTTGCAATTCAATCAGGTGGTATTGCAGAAGCATTAGCAAAAATGAGTTTTGGAAATGATTTAGGGTTTGATATAAATACAAATTTAAATATATTTGATTATATGTATGGATCAATAATAGTAGAAACTAATGAAAAAATAAATGACGAAAACTTAATTTATTTAGGTGTTGTTTCAAACAATTATTCTATTAATGGATTTAATATTGATAAAGTAAAGGCGTTGAATTGTTATTTAAATCCAATTAAAAAAGTCTATTTAAGTAATAATCAAAATTATCCTTTACCATTAAATGATTTAAGCTATAAAGAAAATAAAAAAGTTTATTATCCTAATAAAATAAGTAAAATAAATATTATGTCTATAATTTTTCCTGGAACTAATTGTGAATATGACATTAAAAGGTCTTTCAAAAATGAAAGTGTATCTTATGAAGATTTCGTATTTAATAATATGAATGTTGAACAACTCAACTTATCTTTAAAAAATCTTGCAAATAAAATAAAAGATCAACACATTATTGTAATTCCAGGAGGTTTTAGTCTTGGTGATGAACCTGATGGAAGTGGAAAGTACATATCAAATGTTTTAAAAAGTAAAATTGTCAAAGAAGCTTTAATTGAACATTTAAAACAAAAAAAATTGATATTAGGAATTTGTAATGGATTTCAAGCATTATTAAAATCAGGATTATTAATTTATGGGGAACCATGTGGTTTAAAAGAAAATGATCCTTCTTTAATAAAAAATAATGTTAATCGACATGTTTCAAAATATGTTTCTTGTAGAACGGTAAATAATTCTTCACCATGAACACAAGATTTAAAAATAAATGAAATAAATGTAATACCTATATCACATGGTGAAGGTCGATTTGTTATAAATGAATCAATGTATAAGGAACTTAAAAAAAATAACCAAATTGTATTTGAATATTTAAATGAAGATAATAATCCAAATGGTTCATACTATAATATAGAAGGAATTGTTTCAAAGTGTGGCTTGATTCTTGGTAAAATGGGACACAGCGAAAGATTTGGACAAGATATTTGTAAAAACATTTATGGAAATAAAGAACAAAATATATTTAAAAGTGCAATAAGATACTTTTTAAACTTGGAGGAGTAAAAAAATGACAAAATTATATGAAGGCAAATCTAAAATATGTTATGCAACTGATAACGAAAATGAATTAAATATTTTTTTTAAAAATGAAATTACAGCATTTAATAAATTGAAAAAAGCGACAATAGAGTCAAAAGGTGTATTAACCGCAAAAATATCAAACATTATATTCAAGTATTTAGAAAAAAATAATATAAATACACATTTATTGAAAGTTATAGACGATCAAAATGTTTTGGTAAAAAAATTAAAAATGTTTAATATTGAAATTATTATTAGAAATATAGCAGCAGGAAGTATTACAAAAAGATTAGGAATTAAAGAAGCAACAACATTTGATAAACCAATTTTTGAATTGTGCTATAAAAATGATGACTTTGGAGATCCATTAATTAATGATGATCATTGTGTTGTTCTTGGTTTAACTACATTAGAAGAATTACAAAAAATAAAAGACATTACACTTAAAATAAATAATTTATTAATTGACTTATTTAAAAAAATTAATATTAAAGTTGTAGATTTTAAAATAGAACTAGGGTTAGATTCTGAAAATAATATATGTTTAGGTGATGAAATTAGCCCTGATACTTGTAGATTTTGAGATGAAAATAATCGTAAACTTGATAAAGATTGTTTTAGAGAAGATTTAGATGATGTGACTTCAATTTATTCAATAATCCTAAATAAGTTAGAAGGAATTAAATTATAATATGAGCGAAGTTTTAAAAGAGAAGTGTGGTGTGTTTGGTTGCTTTAACATTGATAAAGCTCCTTTAGTAAATTATTATGGGTTACACGCTCTACAACACAGAGGACAAGAAGGTTGTGGAATATTAGGCTATGACAAAGATAAAAAGTTTATTTTAAAAAAAGGCATGGGACTTGTAACAGAAAATTTTAGATTAAAAGATTTTGAAAGTTGGAATGCAAAAAACTCAATTGGTCATGTACTTTATTCAACAACCGGAGGATCAATTGATTGTAATGTTCAACCATTTTATTTCAATTTAAAAAATAATAAGTTTGGACTTGTTCATAATGGAAATTTAACAAATGCACATATTATTAAAAATAAACTTGAAGATGAAGGAAGTATCTTCCAAGCTACAAGTGATTCAGAAATATTAGCTCATCTTATAACAAAAAGTAAAGAAACTTCAACAATAGAAAAAATTAAGAGTGCACTAAATATAATTAATGGTGCTTTTGCCTTCATATTAATTTTTGAAAATGAAATGTATGCAATTAGAGATAGAAATGGTTTAAGACCTCTATCAATTGCAAAACTAGCAGATGGTTATGTTATTTCTTCTGAAACTTATGCATTCGATGTTACTGGAGCACAATTTATTAGAGATATTAATCCAGGAGAAATTGTAAAAATAAGTGATAAGGGATTAGAAAGTTTTTATTTTTCTAAAAAAAATTTCAATAATGTCTGTTCAATGGAATATATATATTTTTCACATCCAAGCAGTACTATTAACAATATAAATGTTCATAATTTTAGACTTAAATCAGGAGAGTTGTTAGCATCACAAGAAGAAAAATATTTAGGTGATGTTGTAATTGGTGTTCCAGATTCTTCAACTTCAGCAGCATTAGGTTATTCAAACTTTTCTAATATACCATTTAATATTGGTTTAATAAAAAATAAATACTCTGGTAGAACTTTTATTCAACCAACAACTGAATTGAGAGAAATTGGAGTAAGAACAAAACTTTCTGTAATAAAAGATGTTATAAATAATAAAAAAGTTATTTTAATTGATGATTCGATTGTAAGAGGAACTACTTCAAAATATATTGTTAAGTTATTAAAAAATAATGGCGCAAAAGAAGTTCATATAAGAGTTGCTTCTCCTCCAATTAAATATCCGAGTTACTATGGTATTGATATATCTACTTATAAAGAATTGTTAGCTGCAAACATGTCGCTTGAAGAAATGAAAAATTATATTGGATGTGACAGTTTAAGTTTTTTAACACTAGATAATTTAAAAAAATTATTTGAACCAGGTCAAGGATGTTTTGATATATTTACAGGAGAATATCCAGTAGATATTTATGACTTAAATAAAGGAGAATAAAATGAGCGAAAGTTATAAAAAATCAGGTGTTGATTTAAATAAAGGTTATGAAGTTGTAGATAATATAAAAAAAATTGTTAGCGAGAAATTTGGTGGAAAGTATAAAAATAATATTGGTAACTTCGGTTGTGCTTTTGATTTATCTCCTTATGATTTTAAAAAACCTGTATTAGTTTCTGGTACAGATGGTGTTGGTACTAAACTTTTATTGGCTATTGAATCTGATAATCATAAAACAATTGGTATTGATCTTGTAGCAATGTGTGTTAATGACATATTAACTTTAGGGGCTAAGCCATTATATTTTTTAGACTATATTGCAGTTGATAAAATAAATGTAGAAATAGTAACTGATATAATAAGTGGAATTGTAGAAGGTTGTTTACAAAGTGATTGTTCTTTATTGGGTGGTGAAACAGCCGAAATGAGAGACATGTATATTAAAGGTCATTATGATTTGGCAGGTTTCATTACGGGTGCAGTTGATAAAGATAGTATAATAGATTTTAATAATGTTAAAAAAGATGATCAAATTATATCAATTAAGTCTTCGGGTATTCATTCAAATGGTTATTCTTTAGTAAGAAAAATATTTTTTAAAGATAATAACTATGATTTTAAACACAAGTTTGAAGAATTAGATTGCGATTTAATTACTGAATTATTAAAACCTACAAAAATATATGCTGATATTGTAAATGAATTAATAACTAATAAATTTTATATATCTGGAATGGCAAATATAACTGGTGGAGGGTTAATAGAAAATATACCCAGAGTAATACCAACAGGTTTATGTGCTGAAATATATCAAAAAAATATTAGCACACCTAAAATTTTTGATATTATGCAATCAATTGGCAATATCAATCAAGAAGAAATGTATAATGTTTTTAATATGGGTGTTGGTTTTGTGATAATAACTAATAAAGAAAATTCTGAAAGTATTTTAAATTTTATTAACGGTTATAAAGATTATGAAGCATCAATCATAGGTCAAATCATAGAACATAATGATAAAAAAATAAACATTATATATGAATAATATTGCAATATTTGCTTCTGGAAATGGGAGTAACTTTCAATCGATTGTTGATGCTTATAAGAACAAAAAACTAAAACTTGATAAAATTATATTGATAACAAATAAAAAAAATTGTTATGCAATACAAAGAGCTTATGAAAATAATATAAAAAATTATACTTTTGTATTAAAAGATTATAACTCAAAAGAAGAATATGAATTAGATATTGTAAGAACATTAGTTAAAGAAGATATTAAATGAATTTTTCTTGCAGGATACATGATGATGATAACTGATGTTTTACTTAAAAAATATGATAAGAAAATTATAAACATCCACCCATCTTTATTGCCTAGTTTTAAGGGTAAAGATGCAATTAAAGAAGCATTAGATAATAAAGTTTATTTATCAGGATTAACAATTCATTATGTTAATCACGAGATGGATGCTGGAGAAATAATTTTTCAAAAACAAGTAAGAGTTTATAAAACTGACAACGTAGAAAAACTTACAAAAAGAATACAAAAACAAGAACATAAGTACTATTGGCAAATTATTGATAAAATTATTAAAGGGGGATAAAAGAATGAAGTATGCATTAATATCAGTTTTTGAAAAAACAAACGTATTAAATTTTGCAAAAAATCTTATTAAACATGGTTATAAAATAATAAGCACAGGAGGAACTTACAGTTATTTAGTTGAAAATAATATTAAGGTAATAAAAGTTGAAGACATAACAAAGTTCCCAGAAATTTTAGATGGAAGGGTAAAAACACTTCATCCATCTTTATATGGGGGAATACTTTCAATAAGAAATAACAAAAAACATATTGACCAAGTTAAAGAACACAACATAAACTTTATTGATTTAGTTGCAATTGATTTATATCCATTTTTAAAAACCATTAAAAATTCACACAGTTCTCATGAAGATATAATTGAAAACATTGATGTTGGAGGAGTTAGTCTTTTAAGAGCTGGGGCAAAAAATTATAAAGATGTAATCACAGTATGTGATATAAATGACTATGATCTTGTTATTGCAAATTTAAATAACAAAAAACTAGATGAAGAGTTTAGATTAAAGCTGGCACAAAAAGCTTTTGCTCATACTTCAAGCTATGATTCTCAAATTAATAATTATTTATTATCAAAAATTAATAATCAAGATATGCCAGAAAAACTAACACTTTCCTTTACTAAAAAAGAAGATTTAAGATATGGGGAGAACCCTCATCAAAAAGCTACATGATATATTGACGAATTCTATAATGAAGTATCATTAAATAATTCAATTCAACTTAATGGTAAACAATTATCATACAATAATATATTAGATGCAAATAGTGCAATAAATATAGTTAAAGATTTAAATAACTATTCATGTATGGTTGGTATTAAACATTTAAATCCATGTGGAGTTGCAATTAAAGGAAATGTTGAAGAATTGTGACAAAAAGTTTTAGATAGTGATTCTGTTTCAATATTTGGTGGAATTTTAGCAACAAATCAAATCATTACAAAACAAGTTGCGCAATCATTAAATAAATTATTTTTAGAAATTATAATAGCCCAAGATTTTGAAGAAGAAGCTTTAGAAATATTAAAGCAAAAGAAAAATTTAAGGTTATTAAAATTAGACTTCCACAATACTCATCAAATTGTTAATAAATTGCAATGTGTTTCAATTGATCAAGGACTTTTAGTTCAAGAAAAAGATTTATACAAACACAATACCGCTGATTGAAAAATCGTAACTAAGAAAAAATTAACAGATGAAGAATTAGAAGAAGCATATTTTGCATATGTCGTTGTTAAGCATGTTAAATCAAATGCAATAGCTGTTATAAAAGATTTTCAAACAGTTGGGGTAGGGCCGGGTCAAATGAATAGAATTGGTTCAGCAGAAATTGCATTACAACAAGCAAAAGAAAAAGCGAATAATTCATATCTATCAAGTGATGCATTCTTGCCATTCAACGATGTTGTTGAACTTGCATCAAAGTATAATGTAAAAGCAATTATACAACCAGGAGGTTCTATAAAAGATCAAGAGTCAATTGACTTGGCTAACGAAAAAGGAATTGCAATGGTGTTTACAAATGTTAGACACTTTAAGCATTAATTAATTTATGAAAAAAAACATTCTAATATTAGGAAAGGGTGGAAGAGAACACTCTTTGGCAAGAAAATGTAAAGACTCAAGTATTTGTAATAATGTTTATGTAATCCCAGGAAATTATGGAATGACTGACTGTGCAATTGTTAATAATGAAATTAACTACAATAACATAGATGATATATTAAATTTTGTTAAAAGCAATTCAATTGATTTAACAATTGTTGGAGATGAATCGTTTTTAGAAATGGGTATTGTAGATTTGTTTGACAAAAACAATCTACCAATATTCGGACCAACAAAAAAAGCAGCTCAAATTGAATCTTCAAAAATTTTTGCAAAAAAATTATTTGAAAAATATCAAATACCAACTGCTGATTTTTTTAGTACTTCAATTAAAACTGAAGCAATAAATTATCTTAATAATTTAAAAAAGTTTCCAATTGTTATTAAAAACGATGGTCTTGCTAGTGGTAAAGGTGTGTTTATAGTTAATTCATTAAAAGAGTCATTAGAAGTAATTCATAAAATTTTTGATGAAAACATCTTTAATAATAAAACAAATGGAGTTGTAATTGAAGAATTTTTAATTGGTAGAGAATTCAGTTTACTTGCTTTAGTAAATGAAGATGATTTTATTTGTTTACAACCTGCAAGAGATTATAAAAAAGCATATGACAATGATAAAGGTGAAAATACTGGGGGAATGGGTTGTTACACTCCTGTTGAATATGTGAATGATGAATTAATTGAGCATTGTAAAACAGAAGTCATTGATAAAACAATAAAAGCATTAAAAGCAGAAGGAATTAAATATAAAGGAGTTCTGTATGCTGGTTTAATGTTAACAACTGATAATAAAATAAAAGTAATTGAATTTAATAGTAGATTTGGTGATCCTGAAACTGAGGTATTGATGCCTGCATTAAAAAGTGATTTATTAGAAGTGATATTCTCATTATTAAATAATGAAAAACCAAATCTTGAATGATATAAAAAAGTAGTTCTTGGAGTTACAATTGCAAGTGAAGGTTATCCAGGAAATTACGAATCTAATATTAACTTAAAAGATCAAAAAATATATAAACAAGATGATATTTATCATATGGGAACTAAGTTTGATATGGAATCTAATAGTTTCAACAGCAATGGTGGTAGGGTCTTATTTGTAATATCAAAACAAGAAAATAAAGAAAGTTGCATTAATGATGTTTATACTAAAATAGATAAACTTAATTTGAAAGGATTTTATTTTAGAAAAGATATAGGAAATTAACTAAAAGTAGTAAAATAAAAATATATGTTTATAAGAGGTTGTTATGAAAGGATTACTAACAAAAATAACATTCATTGCTTTAATAATCAACACATTTATAGGTGTTTTTTTTAGTACTTTCAAAAGTCATAATGACTATAATAGTGTAAAGTTTAACGAATTAACACAAACTGGATATTTAGAACAAAAAAGTGTTAAAAAAGAAGACTTCTTATGAGGGGGAAAAATATTACAGTATTATTTATATAAACACACTGAATTTGATGAATATGCAGATAAATTGTTTTATATGTTTGATAAAAATGTTAAAAAAAATAAAGAAGCATTTTTAATGAGTTTGTCTTCAAATGTTATTGTCCCCTCAATTGAATCATTAAATTCATATCAATCATTTTTTTCTGAAGCCTTTTTAAAATGAAGCACAGCATTAGATGGTCAAAAAAATATATCATGAGAAATATTAAACTACTTTTTTACAAATATATTTAGCACATTAAAAAAAGAATTATCTGGTTTAGTAAACTTTAATAGAGCGAAAAGACTTATAGATGATGATTTTATAAAAAACTCTTACTCTTCAAAACTACTATATTCATTTAGTTTTAAGTTTTCTGAAGGAGACATAAAATTAAAGTATTCTGATATGCTTTATAATTCAGATAAATTTGGAATATCAGACTCTGAAAATTATGATTATCCATATGCTCAAAATGCACTTATAAACTCAACTTATATATCAAAAAATAATGGTGATTTGAACTCAAAAAATAATCCAGTAATTAGTAAATCCCTTGCTAATAACTACATAAATAATATTTTTTGTAAGGGTTTAGAAAATAAATGTGTAAACTATGAAGAAATTTCAAAATGAAATAACAACTATTATTTAAAAGCATCATCTGAATCTATTGAAAAATATAGAAAGTTTATCGAAGAAGATAGCTTATATAAAAGTTTTGAGGAATTAGATGAAAAATATAAAGAGTTTACTTTTAATAATAGAAAGTATCCAGGAGCAAACATAACTTTACAATTATCTTTAGATGAAATGGCAAAACATTATTCATGAACAGAAGAAAAAAAAGATCTTTATAAAAATCATGTATTAAATTTATTCAACATTATATTTAAAATTTTAGGTTACAAAGATAAAGATAATATGTTTATGTATGCTTTGCTTGGTTTTATAATATCTCCTGATAGTTCTTTAAAAATAACAAATTCTGGCTCAAAAGATGTAATAAAATCATTTACTAGCATTTCTCATTTAAAAAGTAGATTTAACAGCTCGTATGAATCAACAGGCTATAGTTTTGTTATATTTTCTGGAGATTATATTGGCAACTTTGAAAATGATAGTGATAATGAAGATTTTAAAAATATGATTTCAAGTAGTTCAAATATATTTTCTCCAATAAATAAAGAAATAGGTAAAACTTTAGATGCATTTTTAGGAAGAACCAATGAAGGAGAAAAATATCTAGAAAAACAATTTAAAGAAGCATTATTTAAATTAAATAATGCTGCAATATATAAAGGTAGTATTTTTGGTTGAAATGAACATTCTAATGAAGCTGCAGATAGCCTTACAAAAGGAATTTTATTAGCATTGTACTTATTCCTTGCGTTTGTTTGTACAGTTGTTTCAATTGTATTATTAAGTATACTTATAGTTTATTTCATTAAAAAAAATAAAAACAAAGATAAATTATTTAAAAAGTAACCTCACAAGGTTACTTTTTTTTAGATTAAACTAATTATTTTTATTTCTTTTATTCTTAATAATAGCTAATTATTTAATTCTAATTATTTTACATATTTATGATAAAGTAATTATAAAGGTTAGTTTAAAAATTGTATTAAATGAATAAGGTTAAGGATAAATATGAAAAAGGATGAAGGTACTAAAAATAAAAGTAAGATTAAAAAAGAAAACATAAAATATTTTAAAAGTTTAAAATATTCGTTCAAAAAAGAAAATTTTAAAAACTTAAAATTTAATAATAAAACAAACCAAAAATATTTTTTTATTTCATCTAAAAATGAATATATAAATCTTAGTGAAAAAAATTTTGAATTAATTTTTAAATATATGTCTTATAAGTTTTTAAAGATTGTATTAACCAATGAGCAAGTCGAATTTGCAAAAAATAAGTTTATCATTCTAAAAAAAATTATAGAAAATTTAAATCTAGATGAAAATTCAAGATTATGATTATTCCCTACAAATTTTAAATTGGGATTAACATATGATTTATTTATATCAAATATTTTATCAAATAAAAAAATACTAATTCAATCACTTACTTTATATGATCTTAGTGATAAATCAACATATAATAATTTGATTAAAATGAATTATGGGAAACAATTTGTTAATTTATTTCTTAATGATTTCAAACTTCACCAGCACTATAGGGTTTTCAAAAATAAAAAAAAGTACAGAAGCTTTATCACTAATAATTATTTTTTTTATAATTCTGATGCAAGTAATTCAAATTTTTTATTTAATGAAAATATTAATGATTATATTAAATTAATTACAAGTAATGAAAGGGTTAAATTATTTTTCAAAGGAATGGATAATTCTTTAATAACCAGTATTAATAATATTATAGATATATTTAAATCTGATAGTTTTTTTGTTAAGCAATCAAAATTGTTAAAATCTATATAAAAGGGTTGAGGAAATTATGGAAAATATAAAAAATGATGATGTAGAATATTCTAACGAAAGTAAAAACGACAACTCTACTATAAATTTTCAAAATAGCCGAGCAAATTTATTCAAAATTAGAACTCAAGGAAAAATTTTTATAGCAATCATTTTTGTTATGCTCTTTTTTGTTATGCTCTTTTTAAATATGTATGCTTTTATAATTTTGCTAAATAACTTTACAAGAATATTTGAAATAAATATTCATATTAATCCAATTTTTTATGATAAAATTTCAAGCTGATATGATTATGCTACAACAGACAATACTTATTTGGCAACTTTTATAAACTTTTTAGCTATTTGGTTAGCGTACTTTATGGTTTTGAGTACCGCTTTATTGGTAATGGCAATTATTTTGCTTTTTAAAGAATATGATATTCAACAGTATATGGCTTTTCTATGGTTTCCATTAAGATCGGTATTCAGAATATCTGCAACAATCTATGTATTAATACAATTGCTACCTTTATTTGTTAACGCAATAATTTTTGTTGAAGACACTACAGTTAAATGAGATTTTTTGTTAAAAAACTGGTTGCCTTTTTATAATATATTAAAAACACATTTTACAATTCTTGCAATATTTATATTTGTGATGATTAATTATGTTGCATATGTTTATTACTCTACTTATAATTTATCACTTCACTTTATGTACTTATCATCAAATTATGATATCATTTTAACTAAAAAAATAGAGTTGGTCTTTTTCATGTATATATTAATGTGAGTTAATATATGATTTTTTGTAGGCAGTGTGCTTGTTCCGTTAGTAATAACTGGCATACCAACACTTTTTGGAACTGATGCATTGAAATTAACATTTTTTAAATATTATTTGAAATGATTACCAGAATATGAAAACCTTAATAGTGAATGAGTCTACCTCATTACTTTTTTCTCAATTCTTTCAATATTCTTTATTTCATTTGCCCAGTTTAAAATATTTGTACCACTTTATATATATCAAAATTTATATAATAAAGAAGATTATATGGAATCCGTTTATATAAGGTTTGGTTTTATATTATTTATTGGTTTTATGTTTAGTGATTTTTTTATCTTTTTTGGAGTTGGAGAATTTATTAACCAATTGAATTGCGTGTTTAATAATTCTAAACAAAAACTTGTTAATTTAGGATTTAATGGAACTGAGAATTATTTTTATTATTTAAAATATATTCAATCATACACTTTAATTTTCTTTGGCTTAATAGCATTTTCTTTAGCTCCATTTTTCATCCTACTAATTTGAGAACTTATTTTTGGATGATGAGGTATGTCGTGTTTTAATTACTTTATGCTATCTTCATGGTTGTCTGTTATAATAGCCGCAGTCTCTTCGATAGTTTTATTTATTGCTAGTTATATTCTAATATATGACTCCCTATATATTTCTCGTATTGGAAGCACAGATATAAACAATAATTTTAATAATAATTGATGAAATAGTATATGCAAAGATGCAATAATAGTTGCTCTTGTACCTGGTCTAAATATTTTGGTACTACTTTTTGCACCTTTCGTTTATAATTGAGAATTTATTATTTTGTTAATTATACTAGTTTTAGTGGTTGATTTATTAATGGCATTTTATATAAATAACATAGGATGAAAATTTGATAAATCAATACAAATTAGTTTTTTCCTAAGTGTAACTCAATTTTTTATGAAACCAAGAATATATATGGATGAATTAGATTATCAAAAAATAGCAATTAAAAGAAGAGTTTTTAATGAAAGTTTTTTACCATTATCTTGGCTCTATGTTAGTTACAATAATAATGAGAATTATATAAATGAGTATCCAAGCGATAGATTTAAAATCGATATGTCTATTAATGATTTTGATGAAATGTGTTACAACGAATTGTATACAGAATTAATAAATAATAATTCACATAGTGTTAATGATTATTATTCAACAAAAGATTATATAAATGAGTTGTATTCGATGTACAAACCTAATGGAAATGCACAAGATAAAAATATGCTTGAAGAAAATAATATTAAAGATGAAATTATTATAAATATTAAATCTACAAATGTAATAGAAAATCTTGAAAAAGATAATTCTATTGACACTGAGAATATCAATATAGTAAATGATGATGCACAACAAACAACAGAATCAGAAGATATAACAGCTACTGTAATAAATGAAAATAATAATAAAACAAAAAATGAACTATTAAATAAAATTGAATTATTTGTTAACTATTCTAAGGAGAATAAAAGATCAGTTATAAAAGAACTAACATCTGGAGCTTTTTGCTTTATTTGCGACAAAAAAATTATTCTTGACAATGAGGATGTATTTAAATATGTTGGATTTGCATTTGGAGCAGACTCAGGAATAAGAAGAATATTTCATATTAGATGTTTTGAAATAAATAGCAATTTTTTTGAAATTATAGAATAAAAAAAACAAGAAAGGAAAGTTTTATGAAAAAAATTCTAAGATGATTAGTTTTATTACCTATATTTTATTTTCCATTTACATCTTTAGTGTCATGTGCTTCGCATCTAAAAGGTTATGAATTAGACAAGAGTACTGCTTTCATTAATAAATATTCTTTTAACAATATAAATGACGAAATTTGTGTATTTTTTATATTTGTAAAAAGTGATTGAGGAAAAAAACAAGTAGAAATTCAATCAAGACTATTAAATAATGATAATGTTGAAGTTAATGAACAATTTATTTTATCAGACTTAATTAGTTATTCAACTGAATGAGTTAAAATTGCAAAACTAACAATAAATAAGCAATTATCTCCCCCAAATGACAAGGATGTTTTTAGAGTTAATTTTAAAATAAAAGACTCATCATTTTTAGGTAGTTTTGATATTGAATATAATGATTAAAATAAAGGAAAAAAATTATATGAAAAAATTTATGTATACAATTTTAAGCGCTACTACTTTTTATTTACCTGCACAGGTTGTTGTTTCTTGTGATAGTAATAACTATAAAGTTATTTCATATGATGTGTTTTTAGATAAAAATGTAATTGTAGGTAAAGATGACTATATATCAGTGATGATTGTTTCTGGAATAAATTTATATGATTATAAAAATATTAGTTTTGACATGTATTCATATAATCAAGACAAAAAAGAGTATTTTTTTAAACTTTCAGATATAACTCAAAATGTAAATGCAGAAAATATATTTACTGGCAAAATATTTATTCAAGATCAAAACCAATTAGGACCTGTTGAGAATATTGAATATAATATTTATTTAGATTTAATATTTAATGGTAAAAATAGATTTAAAAATAAAAGCTTTCCTTTGATATATAGACTTAAATAATCTTTGAAAATAAAAGCAAAAAGAAACTCGTTTGTTTTTTTAATATAATTATTAAAAAAATTGTTTAAATGTAATAAAATTTCTATTATAATAAAAAAAAGAAAGTCTATAGGTTTTATTTAAATGGACTATAATTTTTTGTTATATTTTTTAATTTCAATAATAATATTAAATATATTTTCCTTATACGAAATTAATGCAATCTTAATAAAAACAAAAATAAATAACTATAATATTGATGATTTCTTTGAAAATCTTTTATTAGGATTAAATTTATATAAATCTAATAAATATGTACTAAGATATAAAATATTGGTTATATTATACTTTCTATTATTTGTTATTGTATTTAATATAATTATTTTAGTTGTTGCACTTGTAATAATGAAAACTAATTCTGATAAAATTGTTTTTTCTATTATTGTGTCTTTATTAACATTGATATTTATTATATTTTCATTGTCTTCAATTATAAATTCAAACAAAAAATATAAGAGTTTTCCAATTGAAAACGAAACAGAATGTGTTGAATACTTTAATAGTTTAGAAAAAAGTTATGATTTTAGTAAATATTTAAATATCGAATTAATATTTGATGGAAGTGTATTTAGGGGTAACAATAACATTGTTTACATCAAATTAACTCAAAAATTATTTAAAAGAAAACTCATAGAACTTAAAGAAAATGAATCATTTTTAAAATATATGTATTTATTTAAAAAGTATCTATCATTTATAAGCAGACATGGTAAAAAAGTTAATTGATTAGAAACAATTATAATAAAAATAGACAAAAATGAATCTACTATTGACGAGTTAAAAAAAGCTTTAATATCAAATTTTTTATACTTTAAAAATAACGTTAAAGGAGAGGAAAAATAAATATTAATTAAAAAAGTTTTTTATAAAAATATTTTAAAGGGAAAATAAATGGAAAATTATATATTAAATACAATAAATAATGAAAGAATTAATTATAAAAATGTTTATAAAAAAATAAGAAGTTACTACTATATTAATATAATTGCTTTATATTTAATATAGTAGGTTGTATTTCCTTGCCTTTATTGCTCTTGTGATTTGTTATAAGTCTTTTTTATGATAAGGTAATTTACTTCAATAACTCAATTTTAATACTTTTTACCTCAATTGCTTGTTCGATTATATTTATTCTTATTGGTTTATTATTAGATTATTCTAATAAATCAAATAAGTTAAAGATAATAAAAGCACAGTTTAATAATAAGGATTATCAAAACTTATATAGAGATGTTTTTAATAAATTTTGTAAGAAAGATACATTTAAATTTATAAATTTAAATTTTGAAAATAACAAAACTAAAAAAGATATAAAAATAGCAATAGAATTTATTTACAAAAACCAAACAGGAGTTTATAAAATAGAAAAACCTAATAAGTTTTATAATAAACATAACTTAGTTAAAGAAAATTTTGCTGGTGGAAATGATTACGGAATCGTTTTTGCAATGCTTCTTCTTATAAGTATATTTATAAAAAACAAGTATACTTGCAAAGAATCTATTTTCTTAAAAAATCCAAATTATTATGAATCATTTAAAGATTTAAAATTTATTAAAAATATTTATAGTAATGATATTAAATTCTATGAAAACGGAATTGAAAGCGATTCTTTTAGCCAAAAACAAAACTCTAACCAAAATTTTAAACAAGAAATATTTAATAATATTAAAAATTTTGAAGATACTTATAGTTATGAATTGATTTATAGTGAAAAAATAGCTTTATCAAGAAATAAAGTTTATAAAAAAGTTCCCTTGAATCAAATTGGAATATTAAACTATAAAAAAATAAAAAGTTTTAAAGGTTTTATAAAAGAAGTGCAAAAAAAACTAACAATTGATTTAGATAATCTAAATAACTTATTAAATCTTGTTGCTGGCATATAATTGAAAGATAAAAAAGCAATAAAATCATTTCTTTACATTTTTATTTATAAATTATTATGATCATTCATAATTTTTTTATTAGAATACAAGCTTTTTTAAAAAAAGTAAAAAAAAGCTTGTATTCTAATATATAATTTTACTTAGTGAAAGAGGTGATAATCAATGAACGTACCGCTCGACAACTCAGACTTACACTCCCAAAGTATATTTGTTGATTATTTAACCTATTTAAATACTCAATCTTAAAAACTTGTAATAATTAGTTAGATAGGAGAGATTATGAAAAAAAAGAATATTAAACCTAAAAAACATTCTGCTCTATCAAACTATGTTAATTTAAATCATAATGAACTTTTAAAACAAATAAACACTGAACAATTTGGACTAAGTGAAGAACAAGTATTGGACCATAGAACAAAATATGGTTCTAACAAACTAAAAGAAAAAAGACTAAATATATTTTTGACTTTTATAAAATCTTTTTTAAGCCCATTTAATATTATTTTAATAATAATTGACTCATTTAGTTTTTACTCTTATGCAAGTGAAGATGGAGATCAATTTGACTTAATTGGAGCTTTATTGGTATTGTTTATGATTATTCTTAGTGGAACAATTTATTTTGTTCAAGAAATAAGATCTCATTTAGTAATTAAAAAAATGCTTAATGAAAGTCGTCAACAATCTAAAATAATCCGTGGAATAGATTTTAATTTTAAGACAATAGATAATGCTAATTCAATAAAGCTTATTAAAGAAGCAGAACAAATTGAAAATGATGAGATAGTTTATGGTGATCTAGTGTACTTTTCAAATGGTGACTTAGTACCAGCAGATGTAAGAATAGTTTGATCAAATAACTTATATCTTAATCAATCATCTTTAACAGGTGAATCATTCCCGGTTCAAAAAAAAGACAAACATACATTAGATAAAAGTGATTATCTAGAATATGAAAATATATGTTACACAGGTACAGAGGTAGTTTCTGGAAGTGGACTTGGTGTTGTTATTGCAACTGGAGAAAATACATATTTTTCATTAATTGACCAAAAAGTAAAAGAAAAAAGACCAAAAAGTTCATTCGAAAAAGGTATTAAAAGAGTTATATTCTTCCTAATAGGATTCATGCTTGCAGTAACACCAATTGTTTTTGCGGTTTATGGATTAAGACCTGGAGAAGCTGACAATAAATGATTTAATGCAACATTGTTTGCAATTGCCGTAGCAGTTGGATTAACACCAGAAATGTTACCAATTATCGTTACCTCAAACCTTTCAAGAGGTTATTCAAAAATTAAAAAAAATAACGTTGTTGTTAAAAATTTAAATGCAGTACAAAATATCGGAGCAATTGATATTTTATGTACAGATAAAACTGGAACAATTACAAGTGGAGAAATTACTTTAGATAGAACATTAACATTTACAAATCAAAAGTCTGAAGAAACAATCGATAAAATATTATATATGAATAGTTATTTTCAATCAGGATTTCAGAACCCTATTGACCAAGCTGTTCTTCTAAGTAAAAAAATAAAAAAACCAGTCCTTGATGGTTATCAAAAAGAATGAGAAGTTCCGTTCGACTTTAAAAGAAAAATTTTATCAGTTATCTTAACAAAAGATGATCAAAAAGAAATCTTTACAAAGGGAGCTGTTGAAGAAATATTAAAAGTTTGCAACAGAATTTCAATCAATGGTAAAATTGAAAAATTATCAAAAGATCATAAAGATACTATTATTGCAAAAAGTCATGAATTAAATATGGAAGGTTATAGAGTTATTGGAATTGCTCATAACGTTCTAGAAGATGAAGATATTGAAGATGATTTAGTATTTTATGGTTATGCAACATTCCATGATGAACCTAAAAAAACTTCTAAAGAAATAATTAAAAAATTAGAAATTAAAGGGATTACAACAAAAGTTTTAACTGGAGATAGTGAAATAATAACAAGATCAATTTGTAAAACCGTAGATTTTAAAATTACAAAACTTTATACAGGTAAGCAAATTGAAGAAATGGACGAAGATAAACTAAATAAAGCTGTAAGAGAAGGTAATGTATTTGTTAAATTAAGTCCAATTCATAAAACAATAATTATTGAAACTTTAAGAAAACAAGGTCATGTCGTTGGATTTATGGGTGATGGAATTAATGATGCTCCGGTTTTAAGAGAATCAGATATTGCTATATCATTTGCAGATGCTTCAAATATTGCACAAGAAGCAGCAGATATGATATTAATGGGTGAATCATTAATGGCAATTGATTCTGCTGTAACTGAAGGACGTTATAGTTTAGCTAATATATTAAAATATATTAAAGTTACAATTGCATCAAACTTTGGTAACGTTCTTAGTGTGCTTGTTGCATTATTTTTAACAACTGTTGAACCAATGCAACCACTGCATTTATTACTACAAAACTTACTATATGATATTGTTATGTTTGCATTTATCTTTGATAAAGTTGATGAAAAATTCTTAGCAAAACCAAAACCATTTACAACAAAAAACATGGTCTGGTTTGCAGTTATAAATGGTCCGGTCAGCTCAATATTTGACATATCAACTTTCTTAGTATTGTTATATGGATTTACTTCAAAAGTTGGAGTACCACCAGGTATTCATGTAAATAGTGATGCATTGCCAGAAAATGCAAAAGAAATGTTTAACGCAAGTTGATTCTTAGTTGGACTAATGACACAAACTGCAGTTATGCAGATGTATAGAACTGAAAAAATACCATTTATTCAATCAAGAGCTTCTTGACAAGTTAATGTATCAACAGTATTTGTTTGTATAATGGCAGTATTAGTACCATACACACCAATTAATAGCACTGTTAAAATGGCAACACCACCATTAGAATTCTTACCAATTGGTATTGGTTTTGTATTATCTTATATAATGCTAGCTCAATGTGTAAAATTGGGATACATCAAACTATTTAAAGAATGGTTATAAAAAATATGCTTAGACATATTTTTTTTATTATTATATTTAACGTAGAAATTGTCTTACAATGTATAATTAAAATGTATTATTTTAAAGGATAAGAGGTATAAATGGAATATTCACATAAATTAATTGAAAAAAAATGACAAAAGTATTGAGAAGAAAATGATACTTTTAGAACAACTGACAATAATGACAAAAAAGCATATATTCTTGATATGTTTCCATATCCTAGTGGATCTGGATTACATGTAGGTCATCCAAAAGGATATACTGCAACAGATGTTTTTGCAAGAATGAGAAAATTACAAGGTTATGATGTTCTTCACCCAATTGGATGAGATGCTTTTGGTTTACCAGCAGAACAATATGCATTAAAAACTGGAAATGACCCAAGAGAGTTTACAGAAAAAAATATAAATATTTTTAGAGAGCAGTTAAAAAAGCTTGGATTTAGTTATGACTATAATAAGGAAGTAAATACAAGCAACCCAAATTATTACAAAATTACTCAATGAATTTTTCAACAATTATATAAAAAAGGTTTAGCTGAAGTTAGAGAAGCAAATGTGAATTGATGTGAGGGACTAGGTACTGTACTTGCCAATGAAGAAGTTATAAACCAAAATGGTAAAATGGTTTCTGATATTGGAGGATTTGACGTTATAAAAAAACCAATGAAACAATGGGTTTTAAAAATAACAAAATATGCAGATAGATTATTAGAAGGTTTAAAAGATTTAGATTGACCTCATTCAGTAAAAGAACTTCAAAAAAATTGAATTGGTAAATCTGAAGGACTTTTAATCGATTTTACTTGTGAAAATAAAAAAATTGATATACCTGTTTTTACAACAAGACCAGACACAATCTATGGAGTAACCTATATAGTATTAGCTCCTGAAAATAAACTTGTTCTTGATTTAGTCACAAAAGAACAAAAAGAATTAGTTGAAGAATATATTCAACAAACTTCTCAAAAAACTGACGTAGATAGACAAGATGACTCAAAAGAAAAAACAGGTGTGTTTATTGGAGAATATGTTAAAAATCCAATAACTAATGAAGAAGTACCTATATGAATATCTGATTATGTTTTAAATGATTATGGTACAGGGGCTGTAATGGCGGTTCCTGCTCATGATGTAAGAGATTGAAAGTTTGCGACAAAATATAATCTAGATATAAAATTTGTATTAGAAACAAAAGATAATTCAAAAGCTTTTGTTGGAGAAAGTAAATACATTAACTCAGAATTATTAAATAATGTAACTACAAAAAAAGAAGCTTTTGAAATCATTTCTCAAAAAATAATAAACATTAAAAAAGGTCAATTAAAAGTAAACTATAAATTAAGGGATTGACTGTTTTCAAGACAAAGATTCTATGGTGAACCATTCCCAGTCTTATTTACAGAGGATGGTGAAATTGCTTTAATAGATGAAAAAGATTTACCTTTAGAACTGCCTAAAACTGATTATATTAAACCATCCAATTCAGGTGAATCACCACTTGCAAATATTGATAATTGAGTCAACACAGAATATAAAGGAAAAAAAGTTAGAAGAGAAACTAATACAATGCCACAATGAGCAGGATCTTGTTGATATTACCTAGCTTATATATTAACAACTTCACCAAATAACTTAATCGATATAAATAGTAAAGAAGCAATGGATTTATTTAAAAAATGACTTCCAGTTGATTTGTATATCGGTGGTCAAGAACATGCTGTTTTACATTTATTATATGCAAGATTTTGACATCAAGTTTTATTTGATATTGGTGTTGTGCCAGTACCCGAGCCATTTCAAAGATTAATAAACCAAGGAATGATTCTTGCAGATAATGGCGAAAAAATGAGTAAGTCTAAAGGAAATGTAATAAATCCCGATGAAATAATTGAGTCACATGGTGCTGATACTCTAAGATTATATGAATTGTTTATGGGTCCATTAGAAGCTTCTTTACCATGAAGTTTCAAAGGTTTAGACGGAGCACGTAAATGAATTGATAGAGTTTACAGAATGATTGATAATTTTGAATCGAGTGATCATAATAATACCAATCTTGATTTTGTTTATAATGATGTTGTTAAAAAGGTATCTCAAATGCTTGAAGATTGTAAATTTAACACAGCAATTTCTCAATTAATGGTATTTGTAAATGCAGTATATAAAGAAAAAAACGTTGTATATAAAAAATATATAGAAGGATTTTTAGTTATGTTTTCTTCATTTTGCCCTCATCTTGCCGAAGAATTGTGAGAAAAAATAGGAAATAAATCAAGTGTATATAATCAAAGCTGACCTTCATTTGATGAAACAAAACTAGTAGTAAATTTAGTAACAATAGCAATTCAAATTAATGGAAAATTAAAAAATACTTTAGAAGTAGAAAAAGGCACAAATTCTGATATTTTAAAAGATAAAGCTAAGGAATTAATTTCAAAAGCATTAATAGATAAAGAAATAATAAAAGAAATCGTTGTTCCTGATAAAATTGTTAATTTTGTTGTTAAATAATATGTAATTTAAAAAACACATGTTCATCCATGTGTTTTTTAAATATTTCAACATATTTAAACTTAATTTATCACAATTATTATTAATACTTTAATTTGTTATAATTAATATAATGAACATAAATGGGGTGGGAACTTGGCTAATACAATAAGCAATAACCAAAATAAAGAGTTAATACTAGATTTCTCATTCATGCAAAATGTCAAATTTAAAGATAATTTATTAGGATTAGATAACATTATAGACCAACTAGAAATAAGTGGTATTAATACATACAATGATTTTTTAACTTTTCTAAAACAAAGTCTTATAAAACAAAGCTTCATTTGCTTAATAGATGATAAAACTAGATCATTATCAAAAACTGATAATTCAAAAAAAACATATGATGGAATTATTAGAATGGAATTAGATAGTTATAATCAATCATTGCTAAAAAAAGGTACATATCTTGGTTTTTTTGTAAACATAGATCCTGGTGATGCAAGTTTGACTGTTGCATCAATATTTCTGACAAGATTAAAACCTGTTCCACAAGAGTTTGAAACTACAATTGAAGAAACTACAGTTTTTGTTCTAAGACATAAAAATCAAGTACCTGTAGAAGAAATTTTAAGAAGAAATATCTTAAACTCATCAACAATTAGTGAAATTGGAAAGTTGTTATCTTCTTTTGAAGAAGAAAAAGAAAAATGACTAAATTACTTAAACTTCTGTGAAGATTTATTAAAAATCCAAAGAAAAAACTCATTACCATACTTAGGTGCAAGCAGTAGAGAATTAATAAAAGTAGATAAAAATTACTTTATAAAAGACTTAAATAATTATATAGTTAAAGATCTTAAAACTAAAAGTTTTATTTTTTTAAATACTGATTCAAAAGAATTATTAAATAATTTAGACATTAATTATGAAATGGTAAAAGTAGTTTCGTTTGAAGTTCTATCTAATAATATAAACAAAATTAATAAATTAAAAAAAACACAAGATCTTTTTGTATTGCCTCTATCATATAACTCTAATATTTTAAATATCCATAATTTATATGAAAATTTTGAGAGTATATTTGATTTTGACATTTTAGATCAGTATGACCAAAATAGAATTATTCCTCTTAATTTAATGCTTGGAATAGAGGATTTGAACTTAAATCTTAAAAATTACTGAATTAAAAATAAAGAAATTATTTTGGGTGGTCAAAATAATTTTAACCGTTATGTTGAAAAATATAACTTTGAATTAGAAGAATGAAATATATATAACATGAGTTTTGAAATAAACGAAGACATAGATCTTGAATATTTTAACGTCAAAAATAATATCGATTATTTAAACTCTGGATATATTTCTTATTTAGGTGTTGGTGATGATGTGTTGATAGAAAGATCAAGACAAGTTATAAAAAGAATCTCAGAAGGAAATACAAAAAACCCATATTTAATAAATTACTTATTTAATACAAAGTTAATAAATCTTTCAGAGACCTCTAGTGAAGAAATAATTGAAGATAAAGATTTTTATTTTCCTTTAAATACAGAACAAAAAGAAGCTGTTAATAAAGCATTAAATAGTAAAGATGTATTCATTTTGCAAGGACCACCAGGTACAGGAAAAACTCAGGTTATATGTGAAATAGTTTATCAACTTGCAAAAGATAATAAAAAAATATTATTATCAAGTCAAAACCATGAAGCAATAAAAAATGTTGTTGACAGGTTACCTGTAGACCCAAACGTAAATAGGGTAAGATTAGTGAATCAATTAAACTTGAAATCAAATTCTGCAAATAATTTTTCACCAGAAAGAGTTGTCTATAATTATTATCGATCAATAGCTAAAAAAGTTTTTGATGACATTAGTAACAGTAAAAATTTAATTAGTGAATTTGATAAAGTTAAAACAAGATTAGAAAAATTAATATTATTAGAAAAAAGTTTTCATAAAGATAATAATGAAATAAGAAATTATAAAGAAAAATTGAAAATTATAAATGAAAAGTTACAAAAAATAAAATATAGAGATTTGGATTTTAAAAAGAAAAAAAATCAATTAAAAGAAGATTTAATTGCAGTCGAAAACATTATTGATTCAATTAATCTACAAACTTTTGATAGTGTAGTGCTATTGTCTGATAACCTAAAAAACTTTTTTGATTTAAATTTTAAATTAGAAATTAACAATTATATAATTAAACATTTAGATATTAATTATAATTTTGATAATAATATAAACTATTATGACTTGTTATCAAAAATTAATGCGGAAGTTTTTTCAAAAGATGATCTTTTTGAAAGTATAAAAGATGCTAAAAAAAGAATTGCAAGTTTTAAAAAAAGTTTTGAACTTGATGAAGCTTTAAAAGAAGAAAGCAGATTAAACGGGTTAATGCAAATTGCAAATAGAGTACCAAAGTATGTTGATCTTTTAAATTTATTTAAAGAAATTAATGATTCGTTGCAAATGGAAAAAACAAATATACAAACAGAAATTGAATCATTAAATTTAAATGAAGCAGAAGTTGAAAGCAATAGTTCTTTAGAAATTGAAAAAAATAAAATATTATTTAATATAAATAAAATTAATGAATCATTAAATACAAATACTAAAGAATTAAGGGATGCAATTAAATATGCTAATAACAAGTTTAATTTAAATTTAGGAATAACAGACGTGGACCTTGATACTAATATTGAGATTAAACTAAAAGAAGTTGAAAAAAGTTTATTGGAAAGCAAAAATAGAAATGATGGTAATAAAAATTTATATAACAGTATAACTAATTATTTAAAAACCAACTACCTAATTGATGATAACTTTGAAAAAGATTTACCAACAAATAAATTCACATCACAAATGTTTGTTGAAGGAAAAAAATATACTCAAACAATTATTAATAGCTTAATAAATATATACGCAATGACATTAACTTCTGCAAATATTTTTAGATATAAAAAAGAAAAAACAGCAAAAAAAATTGGATTAGAAGAAATTAATGTTAAAACTTTAGATGTAGATGTGGTAATAATTGATGAAGCGTCTAAAGCAACGCTATTAGAAATATTAATGCCCTTAGTATATGGAAAATCATTAATTTTAGTTGGAGATTATAGACAATTGCCACCAATATTAAAACTACAATCAAGTGACGTTGATGAAGTTAATAATTATTTTGAAAAGAGTTATAGTTTTTATGATATGAATACTTTGCTTAATGATTCAATATTTAAAAAACTGATAAGTGCAAACAACTCTTCTATAACTACAATGTTAAAAACTCAATATAGAAGTCATAGACAAATAATGGATGTTGTAAATAACTTTTATGAAAATACTTTACAAGTTGAAGAAAATGTTAGTGAACTAAAAAGACATGATCTAGTAGTTAATGATAAAAATAATAATATTTTAATAGATTCAAGAAGTTCTGTTTATTGAATTGACTCATCAAATGAACCTAATGGAAATATATTTTATGAGCAAAGCGAAGAATACTCTACAAGTTTATTTAATGATTTAGAAATTGCGTTAACTTATAAAATATTATTACAAATTGATTCAGAAGTGGGAAAAAAGAATTTATTAATAAAACCTAAATTGGCAATAATAAGTTTTTATGCATTGCAAGTAAATAAATTAAATAGAATTATTAAAAAAAATAAATTTAAAAATGTGGATGTAATTATAAATACAGTTGATGATTTTCAAGGTAAAGAAGCAGACTATGTTATTGTAAACTTGGTTAGAAATGCAGAAAAAATATCAGTAACTAAAGGTAGAGAATTCTTAAAAAAATACGAAAGAATTAATGTTGCATTTTCAAGAGCGAGAGAGTTGCTAATAATAATTGGTGCACAAAGAATGGTTAAAGATGTTATGGTTCAAATTCCAACAATTGCTAACCCAGATATTACAAATAGTTACGAAGTTTATACAGATATTATAAGTACATTAGATTATAGAGGTTGCTTTTTTAAAGCAAAAGATATTTTAGGAGATTAATATGTTATTTGATAGAGTTGAAATTATTTATGAAAAATATTTCTTACCTATAAAAATAAAGTTTTCAGAAAGTAGAAAACCAACATTTATAGAATTTTTGATATTATCAATATTCTTAGAATATCATGATGATAAAAAAAGTCTTAAGAAAATACTTGAAGAAGATTTTAATATTAAAAATCAAATTTTATTTGAAAAAGCTCTAAGAGATTTAATAAATTTTCAAATTCTATCATTTAAAGAATTTACATTATCTGTTGGTGAAACAAATACAAATCTACCTTTAAATAAGTTTAATATTAAAGATGATATCAAAAAAAGTTTTAATACAGAATCTTTTGTTATATCTAATAACAATAAATACTATGATATTAAATATTATTATGATCCAATTTCAAACGATTGTGAGATTGTTAAAGATTTATATTGGCTTAAAAAACTACCAAAAGTTAAGTTGGGATATAAAATAATG
This sequence comes from Spiroplasma litorale, assembly GCF_001267155.1. Classification (NCBI taxonomy): domain Bacteria; kingdom Bacillati; phylum Mycoplasmatota; class Mollicutes; order Entomoplasmatales; family Spiroplasmataceae; genus Spiroplasma; species Spiroplasma litorale. The sequence continues at coordinate 1,034,456 of NZ_CP012357.1, read as the reverse complement.
GATACACAATTGAAAAAAGAACTATTTAATAAAGACTTTATAATTGATGTTGTCAAAAAATTTATATTAAATAATGAGGATATAATTGGTAACAACCCAAAAGTTTTAGATGTATTAAGTCAAGAACAACAGGATTTAAATAATTTTAAATTAATAGAAAAATCAATAAAAAAAGAAACTATTGCATTTGAATCAAGTATTGAATTAAATGTTGATGGTAAATTTGAGGTTTATGTTGAAGATAAAAATCTCAAAGAATTTATTGACAGAAGACCTGAACTAAAAAATAATATTGTTAAAAAAGTTTTACAACAATATAAAAATAGTCTAGATAATGTTTTTTTAATAAAAGATGAAAAAATAAATCATGAAAATTTTCACAAAGAAATTGACTTAATATCAAATATTAATGTTAGTTCAAACTGAAACTTATTATTAATTAATGATCAACATATTGTATCACACGAAGATTTATTCAAAAATAATGAACTATTCAAAAATATGGAATTTATAATTATTTATAATTCAAAAAGAAATAGTAATGAATTAAAATTAAAAAATAATAAAATAATAATATACTTAAGTGATAGTGAAGATAATTTTTTAAAGTCAACAACTTTTACTTACATAAGCAGTGATAATAAGATTAAATCATTTTTAATTTCAAATATGCAAGTAGACCAACTAAATATTAACTTTCCAGTTACTTACTTAGCAAAAACAAAAAATTTAGATATAAATATTTCTTTTAATAAATTTTTTAAAGAATTCCAAGAAAACTTTTATAAAGATTTAATATACAAAGATTTTGATAGCGCTAAACTATACTACAAAGTTTTAGAAAGATTTGGTAAAGTTAATGCAATAAAAGAAATATTAACTACATTTATTACTGAATCAATAAAAAACTATGAAAGTTTTAACTTATTTAAAAAATATATTAAAGATAACAATCTTCAAAATCTAGAAAAAACTTTTAGAGAATTAACTCCTGATGCAGTTGCTATTGGTTTAAATAATATTAATAATAATGATAAATTAAATGTATTACAAAATTTAAATATAAATAGTAAAACAACAATACTAAAAATACTAAATAAATTAGAAATTAATTTAGACATAGATAAAGTTTATAAAATTAATGAGTTTCTATTACAAAAAAATATCGATGCCTGAGAATTAAATGTTTTAAATTGTGTCAACATTATGATTGAGTATTTTAGAGATAATCTTAGAGAAAACAATTTTATTGAAGATAGGTTTAAAGATTCAGAGTGTTATGTAAAACATGCAAGATTATTAAATAACTATGCTACAATGATAAAAAACTTATACAAACAAAATTATGCTTACGTTGAAGATATATATTATGATTTTATAATTGATTTAATGGAAGTGATGAATAAATATCTACCTTTAAATAAAGATTATATTGTATATTTAAGTTTATTTTCAGATATCCTAAAAGAGTTTTATAAATTAATGTTTGATTATCAAATAGAATACTTTAGTCAACTAGATAAAAACCAAATTAAATATAAAGTATTTTATATAGCTGCAAATTATATAAGTCGAGTTGAAAAAGAAATAAACGTATTATTAAAAATAAAAGAGGATAACTCTCCAGTAGAGTTAAAATTATTTTTATTAAAAATGAATTATAAAGAGGATTTAAAAGTTCAAAAGTATATTGAAATAAATCAACCTAAAATTGAAAAAGCACTTAAAATAATATTTGGGACAAAACCAGATTATAATCAAGAGTTTTTATCAACTATTAGAAATGAGTTAGGAGACAACTAATATGAGTATGACCGCTGAAGAAATATTACTAAACTGTGAAAAACATTTTAGTTTTATAGCAAATGAAATTGATGCTTTAATTTTATACATAAAAAAACTTTTAGAAAATTGCAAAAATATTGATAACTCAAATTTTTATGAAGAAAAAATTAAAAAATTAATTGAAAAATTAATTGAAGAAAAAGAAAGTTTTAGAAAAAATACAATAGATAGAAAAATGGATAAGGATACTCATGTTGCAATAGAAACTTATAATGAAATACAAAAGTATGCTGAAAGAAAAAGAGAAACACTTGCAGAGTTAAAGTTTGAAGCGTTTGCTTTAAAAAGTGATATTGTTAAAAAAGAGCAAGAAATGATATTACAATCACTGAACATAAGTGGTTCAGAAAATCTAGAATCTCTTGAAAAAGAATTGATTAATTCATATAATGACGATTTATCCAAAGTAAGAATTAAAAATATTTTTGAAAATAAAAAAGAACTTTTAATTAATAAAAATAAGAATGAGATAGTTTTATTAATTAAACAAGAACTTACAAAACAAGATGACTTAAATACCTTTTTAAAAAAAGAAATCATATCAAATGCAATTGAATTATATAAAAATGACTCAGAAACAATTAATTTGATAAAAGAAGAAATTAATAATAACTTAAACGACAATTCATCATATGATAAAATAAAAGACACGTTAAAAAACTTTTTAAAAAAAGCAGAAGCTGAAACAATTAGAAGAGATAATATAAATAAAATTATTAAAGCAATAACTGAAATCGGATATACTGTAAATGAAAATAATATAAGAAAGATTAAAGAGAAAAATATTGTAATCATACATGCAGTAAAAGAAGACGGTAAGTCAGCAGATTTTGCAATTAAATTTGATGGAAGCATTATTTATAATTGAGAAGGTTTTGAAAACCATGATCATGATGAAGATGCAAATTTATTCTTAGAAAAACTAAGAAGTTTTGATTTATTGCATAGTAAAGAATTTAAAAAAGTATATAGAGAACCAAAGTTTATTGAGGAAAGAAAAAACAAATTAAAAACAAATGTTTTAAAAAAAGAAAAGTAGGTAAGTTATGAGTGTTCAAAAACAATTAGTTCAGTTAAAAAATCTTATTGGGATAAAAAAAGCAATAATATTAGAAGGTAATATTGATGATATATTTGAATATCAAAATAAATATATAAGCATTCAAGAAGTTATATTCAAAACTTTTGATGAAAAAAAATATAAAGATAAATATATTTATGATCAAAACATAGGAATTAAAGGAAGTAAAATCCAAAACTTGCTTATAAATGAAGAAAAAAGTAATGATGCAGCTAGTGAGTTTGACGATTTATTAAATGATAATTCTAATAGCGAAAATAATGAATTAAAATTAAAAAAACCAACTGATTTTTTTAGTATTTTATATAAGAATCTTAATAGAGAAGATGAAAGAAAAATAGGTTTTGTTGCTGACTATTCTGATTATGTATTTAGTGATCAATCATTAGAAATAGATGATAGAAAAGCTTTAACAGAATTTAGTAAATCACTAAAAGAAAGTGAATTTAAGCTAGCAAAAGTTGATGAGCTTAATAGCTGTATTATTTTTCTAACTAAAAAAATAAATCAGCTACCTCCAAGCTTATACCTTGATAATCCAGAAATATTAATACTAACTTTACCTAAGCCAAGTAGAGATGAAAGAAAAAAATTTTTAACAACTTTAAAAAGTATGATTAGAGTTACAGATATAGCAAATGAATTTGAAAATATAATTGATGCAACAGAAGGATGAACTATTAAAGAGTTATCTCATTTTGTTAAATTTACATGCAACTTTGAAACTTCAATGGAGTTTAATAAGTTATTTAATATATATAGCTACGGTGAAAAAAGTTCACCTTGAGAAGAATTAAGTTATGAAAAAATGACTAACGTTAAAAATGAATTAAAATCAAAAGTTATTGGTCAAGATGAAGCGGTTGATAAAGTCGCAAAAGTAATTTATAAAGCCTTTACAGGATTAAGTGGTATAACTTATTCTTCTAAAAGAACAAAACCAAAAGGTACTTTATTTTTTGTGGGACCAACTGGTACAGGAAAAACAGAGCTAGCAAAAGCAATAACTACATTTTTGTTTAATGATGAAGCAAATTTAATTAGGTTTGACATGTCTGAATACGGACAAGAAAACGCAGATCAAAAATTGATTGGTGCTCCTCCCGGTTATGTCGGTTTTGAAGGTGGAGGGCAACTAACAAATGCCATTAAAGAAAAACCATTTTCAGTTTTATTGTTTGATGAAATTGAAAAAGCTAATCCAAAAATATTTGATAAATTTTTACAAATTTTAGAAGATGGAAGACTTACAGATAACACAGGACAAACTGTAAGTTTTAGCGAAACATTCATAATATTTACTTCAAACATTGGCGCTGCAGAAGTCCAACCAGATTTACCACCTCAAGAGGTACATAATCAGTTTATAAAAAAAGTACAACAACATTTTACAACAGAATTAAATAGACCTGAGTTGTTGGGAAGATTTGGTAATAATATAATCCCATTTAATTTCATTAGAGATTTAGAATTAAAAGCTAAAATAGTTAGACAAAAAATTAGACCATTACAGATTGCGATATATGAAAAATACGGTTCAGAATTCCATATTGATTTAACAAATAAAGAAGTTTTGCAACTATTGTTAAAAAATGCAGATGATAGACGTGGTGGTAGAGATGTATTAAACTCAATAGAAACTAATCTTGTTGATAAATTATCAGAATATATTTTTGAAAACTTAACAAAAATAAAACCAGGTTCAAAAATAAATACAAAAATTAATAATAATAAATTGGAGTTTGAATTAGTTGGCTAATTTAAATGTGGCAAAATTTTTATTATGCAGTGAAATAGAAGGACCTGGTAAAAGATTTGTATTATGACTTCAAGGTTGCAACATAAGATGTAAAAATTGTTCAAATCAAGAATTACTTTCATTAGAAAAAAAACTTTATACTTCTGTAGAAATACTTACAGATAGAATTTTGCACGCTAAAAAAAAGTATGATATTGAAGGTATTACAATTCTTGGTGGTGAACCATTTCTTCAACCCGATGGTCTATATGAATTAGTTGTTTGATGCAAAAAAAATAATTTAACAGTTATATGCTTTACTGGTTACTTATTTGAAGATCTAAATACTGAATATAAACATATTATTGAATATATTGATATAATTATAGATGGACCTTTCATTTTTAGTAAACTTGATTTTAAAAGAAGATTAATCGGAAGCAAAAATCAAAGAGTTATTAAAATTAGCGAAGTCTATAAAAATTCAGATTATTTTGAAAAACCATATAGTGAAGTTGAAATTCAAATATATAAAAATAGAGTATCAATTAATGGTGATGGAAAAATATTTGATGATGAGAAAGGAAAGTTTAATTTTAAACTTAAATAAAGAACATGAGTAAAGTTTTAGATTATTTATCAAATAGAAGATCAATAAAAAATTTCAATAAGTATTTTAAATTAAATGACAATGATATAAAAAAAATTTTAGAATCAATTAGAATGGCGCCCACTTCATTTAATTTACAACCTTTTAAAGCATTATATATATCTAAAGAAGAAATTAAAAAAGATTTTTTTGAGTATTGATGAAAGCAAAATTCAGTTATTGAATGTAGCGGAATAATTATTTGGTTAGTATATAAAGAAGAGTTTTTAAAAAACAAATATATTGATAATCAAATAAGTAAATTAGTTGACCCAGAAAACACTAAAAGAATAGAAGGTATGAATAAAGGAATTAGTTATATAATGAGAGACAGAGAAATCTCATATGAAGAATGAGCAATCAGACAATGTTATATAACAATGGGAAGCATGCTAGCTGTCGCAGAAGAACTTGGAATTGATACATGTCCAATAGAAGGATATAAAACAAGTGCAACTAATGAAATATTACAAAAATATAATTTAATTGATTTAAACACCGAAACTGTAGCACTAGCATGTGTTGTTGGTAAAAAAGATGGAGAACAAAACGAACATTTTTCAAAAATAAAAAAAAGACTTCAATATGAAGAACTTTTCAAAATTATTTAATATTATTTAAATATAATTTAAAAACATTTTCTAATAAACAAGCAATAGTCATTGGACCAACACCTCCTGGAACAGGGGTGATGTACTTGACTATTTTTTTTACTTTATCATAATCAACGTCACCACAATACTTACCATTTACAAAATTTGAACCAACATCGATGACTGTCATTCTTTTATTAACAAATTTTTTTGTTACTAAATTTGCTGAACCAGCAGCTGAAATTAATATATCAGCGTTTTTACAAACTTTTGCTAAGTTTTTTGTTTTAGTATTACATATGGTAACAGTTGCTGATTTATTTATTAATATTGAAGCAAGTGGTTTACCAACTATATTACTTCTTCCAATAATAGTTACGTTTGCTCCTGCAAGATTAATGTTTTCAGATTCTAATAGTTTAATTATCCCAAGTGGTGTTGCAGGATAAATTTCAGTATCATCTAGTAACACATTACCAAGTGTAATTGGATTAAAGCCATCAGCATCTTTTTTTGGATCTATTAAATTTTTAATTATTTTTTCATTTATTTGATTTGGTAAGGGTAACTGAACCAAAACACCATCAACTTTATTATTTTTGTTTAAATCTATTATAATTTTTTCAAGTTCACTCTCAGTAGTATTTTGATCGAGCTTTATGTGATCACAATCAATTCCAACATTTTTACATGATTTTAATTTATGTTTTATATACTTATTGCTAGCGGGATTATCACCAATCTGCAAAATAGTTAATTTAGGCGCCCTTATCCCCTTAATTTGGTCTATACTATTCTTGAGACTAGAATTTAATTTTTGAGAAAGCAATTTGCCACTTATTATTTTTGCACTCATAAGTTAATTCCTTTCTAGTGGTTTACAAAGGTGATTATAATGGAAAATATAAAGAAAATTTTACAAAATTTTAAAATACAAGAAAGCGATTATTCAATTTATGGTGAAAATATCGCAAAAATAAATATAACTAAAAATGATTTATCTAAAAAAGGTAAATTAATTTTAATGACATCAATCAACCCAACACCAGCTGGTGAAGGGAAAACAACAACAGCAATTGGGTTATCAGATGGTTTAAATCTAATTGGTAAGAAAGCGATTTTAGCATTAAGAGAACCATCAATGGGACCAGTTTTTGGAAGAAAAGGAACCGCCACTGGTGGAGGTGAAAGTGAAGTGCTACCAGTAGATGATATTAACCTTCACTTTACAGGTGATATTCATGCAATTACAGCTGCAAACAACTTAATATCAGCAACAATTGATTCAGAAATATATTGAAAAAGTAATTTAAATATTGATCACAACAAAGTTGTTTGAAAAAGATGTATTGATTTAAATGATAGAGCACTTAGAGATATTGAAATTAAAATTTCAAAAACTATAAGTAGAAAAGAACATTTTACTATTACAGCAGCAAGTAATATTATGACTATTTTAAGTTTATCTATTGATGAAAATGATTTAAGATGAAGATTAGAAAATGCATTGGTTGCATACTCTAAAGATGGTAAAGAGATATTTGTAAAAGATTTAAAAATTGTTGGTGCTTTAATGATTATCTTAAAAGATGCAATAAAACCAAATATTGTTAAAACTAAATACAATACTCCTTCATTAATTCATTGTGGACCATTTGCAAATATTGCAACTGGAACAAATTCAATAATATCTACAAAATTAGGATTATCACTAGGGGATTATTGCGTTGTCGAATCTGGTTTTGGTAGCGATTTAGGATTTGAAAAATTTATGAACGTAATTAACTATCATAATGATTTAATTCCAGATTGTGTTGTACTAGTTGTTACTATAAGAGCTTTAAATTTACATAATGATTTTGAAAATAACTTTAAACATTTAGAACAACATTTAAAACATGTAAGTTTATATAATTTAAATTTAGTTGTTGCAATTAACTTTATTTCTGGTGATGATAATGAACAATTAAAAAAATTAAAACATTGACTAGAAGAAAATAATTATAATTACGAAATGAATGAAGCCTATACTAATGGAGCAGAGGGTGCAAAAAAACTAGCAATAAAAGTTGATGAAATAGCAAATAAAAAATTTAGTTTTAAAAGACTTATAAATGATAATGATTCAATAGAAGAAAAGATTAAAAAAGTGGTAAATAACTTTTACTATTTAACAAACTTTACATTTTCAGATAAAGCAACTGAAAAATTAGAAGATATCAAAAAAACAGCATATAAAAACTATCCTGTTTGTATGGTAAAATCTTTTGCCTCAATTGATGGAAATGATGCTAAATTAGAAAATTATAATTTGGAAATCAAGGATTTAGAAGTAAATACAGGAGCAAAATTTATAGTAGTTTATACAAATCAAGTTATGAGCATGCCAGGTCTAAATAAAGAACCTAATTCTAAGGACATGGATTTAATAAATAATATTGTAGTTGGTCTTAAATAATTTATAATAAAAGTAGTTTAAAGGAGAGCCATGTTTTTTAGACCTACTGTAGAAATTAACTTTTATTTAAAAAGATCTCACTGGTTAAAATATTTTGACGAGTATAATTTATCACGTAAGCCTAAATTTTACATAAAAATGGTTGAAAATAAAATAAAAGAAAAAAAAGAATTTCTTCACTTTAAACACTGAGTTTTATGAAGGTGAATCAATAAAAATTTCTCAATTTCAGAGAAATTTATAGCCTCACTTAAAAAAAATGTTAGAAAACTAAGTCTTGATTTAAATGCAAATGAAGAAAAATTTATAGGAGATATTGAAGAATTGGTATTTACTTCATGAAGACCAATAAAAGAATATCCTGTAAAATTCGAACTTGACAAAAGAGAAAAAATTTCTTTATTACAATCAAATATTATTTTGCATAAAATAAGCAAAAACAAAGAAACAAAAGATTTAAAACTTTCTTATATCGGGGACTTTGACTTATATTTTTCAAATTTTAAAATATATTTGACAAACACCAATCAAGAAGTAAAATCTACAATTATTTATGAAAATATCAAGGATGTAAAAATAGAATATTATGGGACAATATTGTCTACAAGTAGAAAAAAATATCTTATTAGAAGTAAGAACAAAGTTTTAACCTATGTAATTTTGCAAAGATTAATTCCGTCACTAAAATTAGACGTCACTAAAATTGAAAAATTATATGATTATTTCGATTTTAGTAATACTTTTAATAAGAAATTTAATTAATAGGGGGAAATTATGAAAACTATAATTGTTAAATCACAAGAAGAAGGCGGAAAAGTTGCCGGAGATATTATTATTGATTATATGAGTTCTAAATCAAATGCAATATTAGGATTAGCAACTGGTAGCACACCAATTAGTACATACCGATACTTAATTAAAAAAACAAAAGAAGAGAATATTGATTGAAGTAATATAACTACTTTTAATTTAGATGAATATATGGGATTAGGACCCGATCATAGTAAATCATATAGATATTTTATGAATGAAGAATTATTTGATCATGTAAATATAAATAAAAGTAATACATTTGTACCAGATGGGCACACTAAAACTCAATCAGATGCAGAAAAATATGATGATTTAATTCAATCAAAGGGTGGAATTGATTTACAAGTTCTAGGACTTGGTGTTAATGGACACATAGGATTTAATGAACCAGGTACTAGTTTTGAATCAATAACTTCAATTGTGGATTTAACAAATGAAACAATTGAAGCTAATTCAAGGTTCTTCAAAAATAAAGACGAAGTTCCAAAAAAAGCAATTTCAATGGGATTAAAATCAATTATGAATGCTAAAAAAATATTATTAATGGCATATGGTAAATCTAAGGCTGAAGCAATCAAAAACTTAGTAAATACAAAACCAACCACTGATTGACCATGCACTATTTTGCAAAACCATGCAGATGTTACATTGATAATTGATGAAGAAGCAGCAAGTGAACTATAGTAGAAAATAAGTTATATATAAAAAATATTAAATAATACAAATAAAACAACCTTTAAAAATAAAATTAACAATTTTTTGTTAATTTTATTTTTTATAAAAAGTTGTTTTTTAATTTATTTACTTTTAGTATAACACTTTTATATTTACACAACATAAAAGTGTTATACTAAAAGTAGTTAACTTAGTTTAATTATAATTATTTACTTATCATAATTAATTCTAATATTACAGCCTTTTTAGATGTTTATTATAAATAAATCATATTTCAATTAATTTAAAGGAGAATAATATGAAAAAAATCTTACATTTTACACTAGCTATAACAATGGCTGTTTTACCAAATGCTTCAATAATAGGGTGTAGTAACAATAAAAAAGAGGATAAAGTTATAGATCTTAATGATGTTGATTTTAGTAGCCTAACATTAGAAGCAGGTAAAGAATGAAGTGAATTAAAAAGGAATATAAAATCAAAATTATATAATATAGTTAATTATGATTTAAAATTTGGAGAAGATTGATTTATTGATAATTTTAATAATCTAGTTGATAAAAATAATATTTTAAAAAATAACTTACCATTTAAGGGTTCGAGCAAGGAGTTGAAAACAAAATACTATGATGTTAGTCAGAGCAACCCAGAAGAATCATATAGCTATGTTTGTGGTTTTAACATTGATTTCTATTTAAAATTTATTATTGCTAGGTTTGTTCCATATACTTTATATAATGATTTGAGTCTTTAAATATAGATTATAATATTGAAAATGGAGCGGTTATTAAGGATACAGAATTTAAAGTTAGTTTAAGAGAAAAACCAATATATTTAAATGGGGGAAATTAAAAGCACTCTTAATACAGAATCTGTTGATATAAACGAAATGTGATGATTTCCAAAATGAAATAGTTTGGCAGATATTCTAGAAAATAAAACGTATTATGAAGAAGAATTTGTTACTGAGGCTATTGTTAGAATTATAAAAAAAATAATGATTCTTTTATATATAAAAAAGATTATGAATTTTAATTTCATTATTATGATGATTAAATTAAACAATTAAACTACCTAACTATAAAAGCATTACCTTCATCAAAATTTTTACATGGTTCTTATGATGTTAAAAAACCTGAAAACAGTTTTTAAAAAATAAGGACATTTAAAATTATTTAATAATAAAAACCAGCTTGAACATCTAAAATAAAATTGACAGTAAAAAAGTACTTTTATTGTTAAAATTTTATTGAAAGGTGTTCTTTTTATATGGCAAAACAATGAACAAAAAATGAAAAACTTAATATAATTAATGAATCAAAAAAAATTGGTATTTTAAATGCGGCATTAAAGTTTGATATTAGTACTAGCACAATTAAAAGATGAAAATCAGAGGTAAAAGTTAAAGGTGAAGGCGCTCTTGAATGAGGTAGCGGAACACAAGCAAAAGGAAATATCAAAAAATTTAAATCTCATGATTGAATTTTTAAAGAACCTGATGATATGAGCATTGAAGAATTAAGAGAGGCTTTGAAACTGGAACGAGCTTTAAAAAAGCATTTGGCGAAGACAACTAAGGGAAAGTGCTTCGCCATTTTTAATGTTAAAAGAATGTTTTCTTTGAAATTATCTTGTTTATATTTAAAAGTTTCAAGGTATGGATATTTAAAATGACTTAAAAACGGAAAACCAAAGTATAAAAATTATAATAGAATTTTAGCAATTAAGATAAGATGCCTTTTTTACTTGTTTAAAAAAAGATATGGTTATAATATGATAACTTTATTTTTAAACAAATACTTTAAAGAAAGATTAAACCCTTGAGTTGTTTATAGATATATGAAAATAATGAGTTTAAAAGCAGTGAAGAAAAAGAAAGTTCCAAACTATGATAAATCAGGTCCATTAAGATTTGAAAATCTACTAAATAGAAACTTTAAATCTAAAAATATAAATGAAAAATGAGTAACAGATGTAACTTATATAAAAACTATTAATGGAAACGTATATCTATCTGTTATAAAGGATTTGTTTAATTCAGAAATTATTGATTGAAAGTTATCGGTTAGTCCTAATAATAAATTATGTCATACAAATTTAATAAGCGCCATTAAAAAAAGAGGTGCACCAAAGATAATCCACTCAGATCAAGGATCACCATATACAAATGAAACTTGAGAAAGATTATGTAAAACTAATAATATAAATATTTCTATGTCACGAAGAGGAAATTCACCAGATAATGGTGCCTGTGAGTCTTTTTTTGGAACTTTTAAAAATGAATGTATATATACATATAAAGTAAAAGAACTACATCATTCAAATATTTATAAAATTATCTCAGACTATATAGAGTTTTATAATTATGTTAGACCTTCATTAAAACATAAAAAAACTCCATACGAAATTCGTATGGAGAAAGTATCTTTTTAATGTCAATTTTAATTGACAATTTCAGCTAGCTGGTTTTTTAATTTTTAAATTTATTAATTCTTTTCATAAATAATGCTATATTACTTTGTTTATAGTTCAATTATTAAATTATTTTTATATATAGTGATAAAATGAATAAGTATAGCAGTTAGGAGCAAAAACATATGAGAAAAAAAATTATTATTGGAAATTGAAAAATGTTTAAAACAAACACTGAAGCAGTTGATTTTATTAAAGCAGTAGAATCAAAATTATCTATTGATAAAAACACTATTGCTGGGATAGCAGTACCGTTTGTAATGTTGAGTGATGCAAAAAAAGCATCAAAAAATTTAGTAATATCAGCACAAAATTGTTTTTATGAAAATGAAGGTGCGTATACTGGGGAAATTTCAATTCCTATGTTACAAAATATTGGAATTGATTATGTTGTGATCGGTCATTCTGAAAGAAGAGATATTTTTAAAGAAACTGATGAAATGATTAACAAAAAAAATATTGCATTATTAAAAGCAAACATAACTCCAATTTTATGTTGTGGTGAATCTTTAGAAACATATGAAAGTGGAAAAACAATTGAATGAGTAAAAAAACAAATTGAAGCAGCTTTCAAAGGAATTTCTGAAAATGATGCTAAAAAAGTTGTAATTGCTTATGAACCAATATGAGCAATTGGAACAGGAAAAGTAGCAACTCCAGAAATCGCACAAAATGTATGTAAAGAAATAAGAAACATGGTAAAAAACATTTATAACGAAAGTGTTAGTCATGAAATATTGATTCAATATGGTGGTAGTGTAAAACCAGAAAATATAAATGAAATATTGAATCAATCAGATATAGATGGAGCACTTGTTGGTGGAGCATCACTTCAAGTTGATTCATATTTAGGTTTAATTAAATAAAAGAGGAAAAAAAGATGAATAATTTTAAGCTTGTAGTTTTAGATTTAGATGGAACTAGTTGTGAATCGTTAGGTGATTTTGTAGATGTTAATATTGAACCAATCAAAGAAGTTATTAAAAAAGGTATTAGACTAATTTTTGCTACTGGTAGACCAATAAAAGCAAAATTTAATAAAATTGATATGTTTGGATATCAAGAAAATCACTCAGTTGGTATAGGGTTTAATGGAGCAGTAATTTATGATTACATAAAAAATGAAGAAATTATTTCCTTTCCATTAGATAAAGAAAAAGCAAGTAAAGTATTTGATTTATTGAAATTACCAGTTAATAAAGATTGCATATTATGTGCATATACTACAAATGATGACATTTGTTACATAACAAAGTCACTGGATGAATCAATTGATTTAAAACTTGAATCATCTCTATTTGAAAAAGAAGCTATTTTATATAATGATGGAATGGAAATGTTTGATTGTTATAAAATTCTAGTTTTTAATGCAAATGAAGAATTTAAAAAACAAGTTCAAGAAATAGGATTAGAAATTGCTTGATCTCCACAAGCTAAGGCTGGAGAAATTACAAGAAAAGGTGTAAACAAAAAACTTGCATTACAATATATTGCAGAAAAATATAAAATTGACCAAAGCGAAATAATTGCAATGGGAGATGGGGAAAATGATGTTGCAATGCTTGAATATGTTGGTTTGAGTATAGCACCAACAAACGCATGTGATGATGCAAAAAAAGCGGCAAATTTAATTTCAGATTATTCGAATATAGAAGGATTTGTTGCTCATGAATTAAAAAAATATGTTTTAAATGAAAATTAGAAAGAGGTTATTATGATAACAAAAAAACCAGTAATACTTGCAATACTTGATGGTTGAGGGATCGCACCTAATGCAGAAGGTAATGCTGTTTTTAAAGCAAATATGACTTTTGTTGAAAGTTTAAAAAAAGATTATCCTTGAGTAGAAGCTCATGCAAGTGGAGAATGAGTTGGACTTCCAGAAGGACAAATGGGTAACTCAGAAGTAGGTCATATTCATTTAGGAGCAGGAAGAATTAAATATGAATCATTATCTCTTATTAATAGAGCGATAAAAGAAAACACTTTTGAAAATAATAGTGAAATTGTTAATGCAATTGATAATTGCAAAAAAAATAATAGCGCTTTACATATAATGGGATTATTCTCAGATGGTGGTGTTCATTCACACATGCTTCATATGTTTGCTACATTTGAAGCAGCTGCAAAAGCAGGATTAAAAGAAATATATTTACATTTATTTACAGATGGACGTGACACAAAGCCTAAAGTGGCAATTGAGTATCTAGATAAATTATATGCATTAATTAAAAAATATGGTGTTGGTGAAGTTGGTTCAATTTCTGGAAGATATTATTCAATGGATAGAGACAAAAGAATGGAAAGAACTGCTGATGGTTATAAATCATTAGTAGATAGAAAATACTCAACTTCTTTTGATGATCCTTATAAATACATTAATGAACAATATGAAAATGGTAAAGATGATGAAGGAATTATTCCGGCGTACAATTCAAAATGTTTAAATGGATACATTAAAGAAAATGACTCAGTAATATTTACAAACTTTAGACCTGATAGAGCAATCCAAATGGCAAGTGCAATTACAAATAAAGATTATTTATCTTGAAGTGACCCAAGTTTTAAAGATTTAACTTATATTGGAGATAAAATTTATTTTGTTTCTATGATGGAGTATGCTGCAACAGTTGCTTCTAAACACATCGCTTTCAGACCTATAGAAGTTATAAATGGTTTAGGAGAATGACTAAGTGATAAAGGTTATAAACAACTAAGAATCGCAGAAACTGAAAAAATTGCTCACGTTACTTTCTTTTTTGACGGAGGTAAAGATTACTTTAAAAATGGTTTAGCTACACCAGAAGAAATTACACTTAAAAATGCAAGTATTGATTTAATTTCTTCACCAAAAGTTGCAACTTATGATTTAAAACCAGAAATGTCTGCTGTTGAAATTACAAATAAATTAGTTGAAAGAATAAAAGAAAATAAATTCGACTTAATTGTATTAAACTATGCAAACTGCGACATGGTAGGCCATACAGGGGATTTAGAAGCAACAATAAAAGGTGTTAAAACTTTAGATGAACAGTTGAAACGTGTATATGAAGCTTCAAAAGAAAATAACTATACAATGATAATAACTGCAGATCATGGTAATGCAGAAGTTATGATTGATAAAGAAGGTGGGCCTAACAAAAAACACACTAGTCAACCAGTTCCAATCATAATAACTGATAAAGACTTAAAATTAAGACAAAAAGATGCTGCAATAGCAGATGTAGCACCAACAATATGTCAAATTTTAGGTGTTGAAACACCAAAAGAAATGACACAAAAAACACTAATTGAAAATTAGTGTTTTTTTTATCAGCCTTTATTTAATAAATTTTTGTTATTAATTATTTTATCAATATTTACAATTGCAACTAATGATTCGTATACACAAGATACTAGATTTTTTATTTTACCTTCATAGTCGCAACAATCTCCAGAAGCAAAAATACCTTTAATTGATGTTTGCATTTTATTATCAACAACCATTTTACCTAAATCATTTTTTAAAACTTCTAAGTTCTTAAAATTTAAATTTTGATTCTTAAAACCATAATGAACAACAGCATAATCAAGATCAACATTAATTGTTGAACTATCAAGAACATTTTTTAATGCTATTTTTTCAATTTTATTATTTTTTTCATTAATTATTTTGTCAAATACGTATGGTGTCATAACATCAACATTTGATTTAACAGCATTACTTAAACCAGATTTCATACCTCTAAATTCATCTCTTCTATGAACAAGTTTAACGCTATTTGAAATTGGTGCTAATTCATTTGAACAATCAATTGCAGAATCACCACCACCAAAAATTACAACATTTTTTCCTTTAAAAATATTGTTATTAGTGTATTTGTAAAGTACATTATCAAAGTCTTTGTCAATTAACTTTATAGGTAACAATAGTCCCATCCCATCTGTAAAAAGGATTGTTTTGTAAACATATTTTAAATTATTTGAAAATAAAACCTCAAATGTATTATTTTCTAATTCTTTATTAAATGTAATTTTTATATCTAAAACACTTGTATTAAAGTGGCACTCTATAGCTTTGTATTCATGGTTTAATGAGTTGTACATTTCATCCATAGCTTCTTTTCCGGTAATTGATTTAATTGCAGGCAAATTAAATATTTCTTTACTTGGATATAAATTTGTAACTTGGCCTCCATATGTTGCTTTTGATTCAACCACATCACCTGTCAAATTGAAATTTTGAGCCATTTTTCAAGCATATAGTCCAGCAGGACCGCAACCAATAATTAATAAATCTTTAATCATATTACCTCACAAAATTAAGCAAAATCATTATATCATATATACATGGTTGATAAAAATAATAAAGAAACAATAAAATTTATAGTTAATATTCAAGAATTGAGTAAAGTTGTTGAATATCTAAAAGTATTTTCTAAAAAAAACACTATTTTTTTATTGTATGGTAGTTTAGGAGCTGGCAAAACAACATTTACAAAGAAATTATTAAATAATTTAGGTGTAAATGAAATTGTAAACTCGCCAACTTTTACAATAATGAACCAATATAAAACTAATGATTTATTAATCAACCATATAGATGCATATAGACTTAAAAATAGCAATGAATATGAAATGTTTTTAGAACAAATGATTGATGCTTTTAGTGTGGTTGAATGACCAGAAAATTTAAAAATTAATTATTCAAGCTATTTTAAAATTATCAAAATATTTATTTCTTTTGAAGAAAACGATAAGAGATTATTTGTAATAGAAAAAGAGGATTAATATGAATTTATTTATAGATACAACCAACAACAGATTAATTTTAATTATAGAAAAAAACAATCAAATTATAGATTATTTAGATATGAAAAATCAATTAAGAATAAGCGATATTTTAATAGAAGAAATAGATAAAATGTTTAAAAAAAACAACATTAAAATTAATGAAGTCAATTCTTTTTATGTTGTTAATGGCCCGGGTAGTTATACCGGTGTTAGATTAGGGGTAACTTTTTCAAAAACCATTAAAACAATTAATAATGATGTAAATGTATATTTAATATCATCATTAGCTTTCCAAGCAGGAGATAAAAAATGTATTAGTATGATTGATGCAAGAGGAGATAAATATTATATTGGTGTTTATGATAATAAAAAAAATATAATAGTAGATCAAGTTTTGAATAAAGAAGATATCGACCAATTTAAGTCTAACTTTAAAAATTATGAAATATTAGTAGATTATAATGAAATTGATATCATCAACAATTTTTTAATTCTTAAAAATGACTTTAAAATTGCTAAAAGTGTTAATGAGATAAACCCACTATATATTAAGCACTTTATTTAAAAATATTTTAATACTAAAAAAGTTATACAATTTTTAATATATATCAGAATTATTTACAAAACTATGTTTTTTTATCTTCTAATAAAAATAGATAAATTTAATTAACAAAAATCTAATTACTTTATTTGGATTTTTTTTTAATTTTTATAAATATAATAGTATTTTTTTCAAATAATGGTATTATAAAAGTGTAGTTTACTATGAAGGGAGTGTTTATATGTTTATTATCGGTCTATTGGGTTCAATATCTTTAATTGCCCAACCCGTATCAACTACTATATTAAACCCTATCAATATTAATGTAAATAGAAGCGGTAGAATTGATTTAGGAGAAATTTACTTGTAAACTTTTGATTTTTCAGTTAATAGTTATAAAGAAAATGGAACCTACGATAAAAATGATCTAACAAAAAACATTGCATTATATGCTTATAGTAATAATAGAAAAATAGAAGGTCTTAAAGAGTTCTTTAATAGTTATGTTAAAACTATTAATGATTGAGACATAATAGGTCTACCTGATTTATTACCAACTCATAAAAATGAATCTTTTGAGTCAACAATAGCCTACGTTCCTTTAAAAGACGAACTATCTTTTGATAATTCGTTATTAATTAGTATAAATTTTATTAGAACTAATGGTGGAGAATCAGGTGGTTCTGAAACACCTGTAGACCCTGAGGTGCCAGGTGGAGAAACTACCCCACCAAACGCACAAGAAGAACTATCTAAAGTTTTAAAAAATACTGAATTAGGTGAAATTAAAAACCCTACTGAAAAAAGATTAAAAGCGCTTATCGTAGACAAAAATCCTGATTTAGAAGAATTTGATTTAAAACTTGGTTCAATTAGCTACAAACAATCAATTGTAAGTTCTATAAAATATAAAAAATCGGTTAAAGTAAGTTTTACCAGTATTATTGAGAGTTTAAATAATAATAATTCAACAGAGACAAGAAAAGTTTAAGCAGAAGCTTATAATAGTGAACGTTCAGATTCTAGTGAAGCTAGATTGGAATTTGAAATAGGTTTAGGTAAAAATGCTTTAATGGGCTCACACAATTTTATTGGAATTGATTGAATTGGATATACTTGAAATAATAAAGATGGAGATAGATGACATAATAATGATTACAAAAGTGGCACTTCAAATAGTGGCATAGAATCTACAATTCATTACTTTACTATTGGTAATAGTGGAGATAAAAATATAATTGAAAGAATATATTCAAATACAAATTGAATGAAATGTTATGGTAGCCTAGAATATCAATGAGAAAATGATTTTAAACTAGTTATTAAATGTAAAGTTGAAGTAAGGGTTTATGCCTCAGGTTTAAATGCTTATTGAGCAAAAGCATCATCACAATTAGAAATTAAAAATATCATATTTGCATAGTTGAATAAAGTGAGTTAATTTTATTAACTTGCTTTATTTTGTTTTAGTATTAAAAAACTAAATAATATTTATTAATTTTAATAAATAAATAATATTTAATATATTTCTTTTTTATTTCTTTTATGAAGAACTAACTCTAAATTAAAAAATTAGAAGGAGGAATTAATGAAAAAAATAATATTGTTAAGTGCATTTATCTTCTCTAGTTTTCTAATTTGATTTCAAATATTTTTAAAACCAAATTATTTTGTAAATAATAATTTTGAAAACCCTCATTTAATAAATAATAAATTAAATGATAATAAGAATTATAATTTATCAAATGATTTATTATGAAATGGCATGAGTCTTCAATATTTTATTTATAAACATTCAGATATTAATCAAAATAAATATATGAATTCATTAGTTGAAAACTATTTAAATAATATAAAAAATAGTAATAATAAGGTAAAACTTGAAAAACGTATTTCCACATTTTATGCAAGTGTTGTTTCAAATATTGTTGTAACTTCAATTTATGGAATGACAAATTATAAAGAGTTCTTTGCAGAAGCATATTCAAAATGGCAAGCAACAAATGATTCTATAAAAAATAAAGCTTGAGAAGTATTAAACTATTATTTTTTAAACATCTATAACAAAATAAATGTTAATGCTTCAGGAAAGTTTTCTAATTTTGATAAAGTCAAAAATATAATTGATGATGAAATCGAAACCAATGGTATTAATGTAGTTTTTAATACTAATTTAACTAAAAAAGGTGATGAATTAGATTATGAAGAATTATTATATAGAAATGATAAATTTGCAATGAACAATTTTAATTCTAATAATGATGGTGGTTATGGATTTGCATATAATACATTAGAATATTCATTAAATGCATGAAATTATGAAGTCGATTATTATTCAACACAGAATAATTTTTCTTATAACAATAAACAATATAATAATAATCTAAAGGCTGCTTTAGAAAAAAAATACTTTATTAATAGTTTTAATGAAAATGAATTAAGCAAATTAAACTTTGATTTATATAATAAAGCTTCTATGGAATCAAAAGAAATGTTTAATTCTATAATTAAAGATAAAATGTACTTTGAAGACTTTGTTAAAATGTCAGACTTTTTTAAAGAACTTTCCTTTATAAATAAATTAAATTATTCAAACATTGATTTAGAAGAAACTTTACGAGCAGTTGGTTATTCTTTAAAATGATCTTATAATAAATTAGAAAGTATAAAAAAACATTTTTTAGATTTAATTAACTTATCTTTATATATTTTAAATAATGATCAAATAAATTATCTAATTTATTTCATAATTAGTATTATTTTTACAAAAGACTCAATTATTTTAGAGAACTCTAATGCGTATGCATATGTTAAAACAAATATGGATTATTTTGGGGTTTATAACGCTTCTATTGTTTTTTCGACAAGAGGCTTTTATACCGATGATGAAGCCTCTAATAACTTTTATAAAGATAATTGATTCTCTTGTTCAAATATTTTTCAAATAATAAACCATGAAATGGGACATGTAATGGACGGTTTTTTAGGTCAAACCTTAGAAAATTCAATAAAACAAAAAAATAATTATAATAAAATATTAGAAAAAAATAATAATAGATCATTATATAAAGGAAATATTTTAGGAATGGATACAATTGCTCCTGAATGATATCCAGAACCAGAACCTGAGGTCGATCCATATCCACCTTTTAATCCAAGACCACCTAAACCAACTCCACCTGGTAATAACAATCCACCTTTAAATCCAAATCAATCAAGTGGCGGACTTAGCGAGTATGCAACAACTACAATAATACTTATAAGTACAATTGGTACAGGTGTATTAGTTTTTATAATTTCAATTTCAATTGTTATTGTAAAAGCAAAAAAAAGAAAAAAAAGATAAAAGTATATAAAAATTTATATATAACTTACTCAAATATTTATTACCTTAAGTCAATTTATATAACTAGTGGTAAAATTATCAATGTAGGAAAAAAAATTAAAAAAATTACTACATTATTATTAATTTTATTAATTGTTTACACTTCTTCAATATCATTAATTTTTTTCGATAATAGCAAAACTATAAAACAATTAAATTAAAATATTTTATTATATAACAAATAAAGTTTTGTAAATTATTTATCGGGTCATACATAGTTACAAATTATTTAAGTTTTAGATTCAGTTAATTAAAAAAATCTAAAACAAATAAAAATAAAAGTTAATAAAAGGAGAAAAATAAAAAAATTAATACTTAGTTTAGCAAGTTTATTTATTGTAGGTAATACAAGCTTAGGTGTTATATCATGTGATTCTAATACTGATGCCCAAGCTGAAAATAATAATGATAATCTTAAATGAAATGAAGAAGATATAAAAAATAGTTTAGGAAATTTAACAAATGAAGAAAAAGATAATGATAAATATTTATTAAAATCTGATAAATATGCTTTTAATTTATTTGAAAATGTTGACGAAGGAAAAGAATTGGAAATAAATTCAAATGTTGTTTATTATGGTGATAAACCAATATTACCAAGTGTATCTAAAGAAAAACCATTTGATATTGAAATAATTAGCTTCTTTTCATTAAATGAAGAAAGTGTTGAAAATGTAGATGATGAAACGTATTTAAATTAATTAAGAATGATGTATAACTCACGCCATATAATGCCATCATTACTTTATCATAGTAGAAGTCGCGATGGCAAAACCAATATAAGAATTTATGATTATCAATATAAATTTTCAAATATAAATAAAACAATATATTTTAAAATTATAGCAATAAATTATATAACAGAAACTTTCATTAAAAATCTTGATAATTATATTGAAAGTTTTAATGAAAAATATAAAACTGATTTCGAATTAAAAAGTGATTCAGATCTAAAATTAGTATATAAATCAAAAAAATTCAAGGCAGAAGAAATTGTAGATGGTATGGAACTATTCGTTCATATATCAAGATTTTTTAAATACATATATAAAAATATAATTAGTGAAGCAAATAACTTAGATATATTATTTAAAAGTTTTAATTTAAGTTCTGGTCAATTAAATGGAAATATATCATTTGGGTATGAGCCCGAATATCATACGCTAAATTTATTTTTATTAGATTTATATGGTAATAAAAAAATAAACAATTCAGAAGAAACAATATATTTTTATTCATATGAAGATTCTTTCATGGCTTTATCTTTTGAATTTAAAACAGATAATGAATAACTTATAAATTAAATTATTGTGTATAAAATTTTTAATTTAGCATTAGGCAAAATATAATTTAAAATGAAAAAAATAAAGGAGTTTAGTATTTTTATATATTAAACTTATTTATTGGTTAATTATTTTTAATTAACATATAAAACTTTTATTAAATTTATCAAAAGGAGGTTTCCATAATTAATGAAAGATTTAAAAAAAATAAAAGAGAAGTTTTTTATGTAATTTATTATGTAGCTGCTATTATATTGGGACTATTCTTATATCCATTTTGACTTTATATGATAGATATTTTAGATGTTTCATTAATTACAACAATTCTTTTACTATTTATTTTAGGATGTTCATATTTAATAAGTTTTATTACTTTAATAATATTTATCATTTATCATTTCAAAATAAACTCTTATATTAATATGAAACTTCACATTATTCGAGGAATTTTTGGTTGATTTAATTTAGCAATTATTCCTGCTTTAATAATAGAAAACATTCATATATTAAAAAAACAAAAACAAAATAATACATATTTAAATGATATACTTTGTTCTAAGTACCAAATAGATGCACAAATCTATTTATTATATTTAGGATCAATACTAAAATATGTTTATGCTATAAATCTATTTATATTTAACAGTTGATCTCGTGATCAATTAGTTTATTTGTTTATATTATTATATATTAATATAATTATTTCTATTGTTTATGTATTGTATAATATGCAGCAATATAATAATTTAATAAATAATAAGTATAAAAAAATTATTTATTTAACAATGCTTTTTTCATTAATTAATTTAATTTTGTATCACATAATACCACATAAAATTATTATGAATATAGAAATATAATAATTATCATAACTTATATATAGCAGTGTTGAATCACTGTTTTTTATTTATAAAGTTTAGCAATTAAATAATTAAATTAAAATTCATTATAAAATAATGCATTAATTTGCTATAATTTTTTTGTATGGATTGATACTCAAGTTGGTGAAGAGGGCACCCTGCTAAGGTGTTAGGCCGGGCAACTGGCGCGAGAGTTCGAGTCTCTCTCAATCCGCCATTTATAAGAAATATAAAGCAAACTTTTTATAGTTTGCTTTTTTTTGTTAAAATATATTTTGTATACAAACAGGGGGTATCTATGGCAAAAAATAAAGATAAAAAGACTAACGTTGATTTATCAGAAGCAAAACCAAAAAAAGGGTTTTTCAAAAAAATGTTTGCATCAAAAGCAGAACAAAAAAAAATAATGCAAATAATTAATAATAAAAAAATTGAAACTTTGTTTTTTTATACTGATGTAAATAATTTATTAATAATTCTAGAAAATGGGATTCAATTAATTAAAGAAAAAAGTATTGATAAAGATGAAGAATATGTTGTATGAACATATTTAGAACACGAAGAATCAATAGGTTTAGAATTCGATACTTCAACAAGAGCGCATTTTTGAAAGTGAGCTACAAATTCCAATGTTGATGTAGAAAAAATCTCAGTTATAGGTATTAATCCTCATAAATTAGCAGAATTTTCAAAAAACGATTGAGCCTTTGATAGTGTTAAAAAAATTGTTTATGTTTATGAGACAATACCTGTTGATGCGATTGAATATATTATGATAAAAGATAAAGCAAATTTAAAAAGAATACAGACTTATGTAGATGCAAATGATATTAAAATTGATGTATTTTATGGTGAGTCTGGAAATATAGAAAAAAAGGAAAAAAAATAGATGGCACAAAAACTTGAAAAAATTACATCGAGAGATATTGATTTTACAAGATGATACACAGATGTAGTTAAAAATGCCAAACTTATGGATTATGGTCAAGTAAAAGGAACTATGATACTAAAACCAAACGGTTATGCAATTTGAGAGAAAATCCAAGAAAATCTAGATAAAAAATTTAAATCATTAGGTGTAAAAAATGTATACTTTCCCTTATTAATACCTGAATCACTTTTTAATAAAGAAAAAAAACATGTTGAAGGATTTGCGCCAGAACTTGCAACAGTTACAATGGTTGGGGATAAAGATCTTGGAGAAAAACTATTTATTAGACCAACAAGTGAAGTTTTAATCGCAGATTTTTTAGAAAAAGAAATTAAATCATATAGAGATTTACCAATAAAATATAATCAATGAGTTAACGTATTAAGATGAGAAAAAACAACACGACCTTTTCTAAGAAGTAGTGAATTTTTGTGACAAGAAGGCCACACTTTTCATGATTCGGCTGAAGAAGCAAAGAAAATGACTTTGGATATTTTAGAAGTTTATAAAAGTTTTGTTAAAGAGATTTTATTAATACCAGTTATTGATGGACAAAAAACTGAACACGAAAAATTTGCTGGAGCAAAAGAAACTTATACAATTGAATCAATTATGTATGATGGGCAGGCTTTACAAAGTGGAACAAGTCACTTCTTTGGAGATAATTTTTCAAAAGCATTTAACATTAAATTTCAAAATAAAAATCAAAAAGAAGAAAATGCTTATTCTACAAGTTGAGGTGTTTCAACAAGGTTAATTGGAGCATTAATTATGACTCACGGTGATGACAATGGGTTAATACTACCAAGTAAAATAGCGCCAACTCAAATAAGTATAATAGCAGTTAATAACTCAGAACAAATTATCGATACATGCAAAGAATTAAAATCACAATTAGAAGATATGTATAGAGTTGAAATTGATAATACAGATAAATCATTTGGTTTTAAAATGGCAGAATCTGAAATACAAGGAATACCGTTAAGAATTGAAGTAGGACCAAAAGATTTAGCTGATAATAATGTAACAATTTCTGATAGATTACACAACAATAAAGTTAAAGTTAAATTAAGTGAAGTTAAGAATAATGTAATATCAATAATTGATAAATATGATTTAGAATTAAAAAATAGAGCAATAAAAAATTTAGAAAGTAAAATTTTTAAAGCAACAACATTTGAAAAATATATAAATATAATCAATTCAACTCCAGGATTTGTGAGTGTTCCATTCTGTGGTGAAATTGAATGTGAAAATAATATTAAACAAGAATCTTCAACAGTTTCAAGATGTATTAAAGATTTTGATGTAAATGATGGTGAACTTTGTTTTAAATGTAATAAAAATGCAAAAATGCATACATATTTTGCAAGATCATATTAATCCTAAACAATGATTTTAAGTACTTTTGTAAATTCCATAAATGAAGTACCTTTAATTTTTTTAATTTCATATTTATTAACCAAATCATTGAAAATGTTTTTTAAATTATCTTTATCAATATTTTCTTGAGTTTGTAAAATATATTTTTCTAACTTTTCGTAAGTAAAAATTGGATATCTAGATATATATTTTAAAATATTATTTTTTAAAATTCTGTTAAACGAATCTTCTTCTTTAAGAAGATCGTTTTTTATTTCTATTAGTAAGTTTAAACTATTCTTAATTAAAGAAATATTTGTATCTAATTGTTCAATAACAAGGTTTAAAAAAAACTTAATTCAATTATTTCAATCAGTATTATTATCAAGTTTTTCTAATTGGACATAATATTCAAATTGATTTTCTAATATTGATTTTGAAATAAAAAAGTTTGTTTCTTTTGTTATTTTAAATGTGTTAATAATTAAATTAATTAATATTCTACCAACTCTACCATTTCCATCTGAAAAAGGGTGAATCTTTTCAAAGTATGCATGTGCAATTGCCACTTTTATAGGGCATCTTAATTCTAGAGGGTAATCAGATAAAAAATCTTTATTATTAACTCAATTAATAAATTCATTTATATAGCTTTCAATATATACTGGGTTCGGCGGTGTATGTTTTGCGATTTTTGCATTTTTGACTCTTCACTGACCTGGGGTCGCATTTATGGCGTCTGCAGAGATCATATTATCATATAGTTTTTTATGGATTTTTTTAAGTGTATCATTTTTAATTATTTGTTCCTTATTATAATCTTCAATTGCAAGTTTTAAACTTGATAAATAATTTGTTATTTTTTTACTTCCTGATATGTCATTAGAAAGTATATCAATGTCATTTACATAGATACCTTCAATCATATTTGAATTTCTCGCCTCATATTTTAATAACTGCATTATTAAAAATTGAGTATCAAAAGGACAAAATTCCATATGTTTGTTGTAAGTGGCAAACTTTTCTTTAATAGTTTTACCTAAATCTATAAAATTTTTAATATCAAATTTTATGTCTTCAATACTGTATAATTTGTTTTCTAAGCTCATTTGTATAATTATATAATATTAAAACTTTTTTAATAAAGTAAACTTATTAATTTAATTATATTATAGGTATATAATAAAAAAGTATAAATGAAAGGAATATTAAATGAAAAAGATTTTAACATTATTAAGTGCCTTAACTATTACAGCTTCAACTTTACAAGTTGTGTCATGTGGGGAAAACGTAAATGATAATTCTAATCCGAACTCTGATGAAGAATATTATCCTAATGGGAAAGAATTAACTTTTAATGAAACAAATGGTAGAGAAAGTTTGATAAACAACATTAAAAATGATGACAAAAATAAATTTGATTTGGCAGATGAAAAATCAAAATATGAAATTAAAATAAGTGATAAAAATACATTAGAAGAAGACTATTTAGAAACTAAAAAAATTATCTGGTCAGTTAATAGCGAAAAAGAAATAGGTGATACTTTTAAAGTTGAAGGTATGTGTTTTTTGAATATGAATTATATAAAATCATATTTCAAAGAGTCTAAGGAACTACCTAGTGGATACACTTATGTTGATGAAGATTTTAGAGGGTTAGTATTTTCTACTTTTTATGGAAAAAAAGGCGAATCAAGTTTTACTGTAAACATATATTTTATTAATTTTATTGCAGTTAACGATTTTACTGTTCATAAAATTTATTATAAAAATATTTCATTAATTTAAATTAAATAAAGGAGAAAAAAATGAAAAAAATAATAAGTTGAATAGGTTCTATTGGACTAATAGGTAGTGCATCATCATCAACCTATAGTGTTGTATCTTGTGGAAAAACTAATGAAATTAAAAGTTTTACATATTATAAAAACAAAGGTGATAATGATCTTGTTAAATTATTTACAACTAAACAGTCTAGTTTCGAAGACAAATCAGGACATCTTAAACTTGAAGATAATAAACTAACAGTTGATTATATAGAAACAAAAGCGAGAGATGAAAAACAAGGAGAATTCACACAACATATTCAAGGTTATGAAGGTTTAGTTATTTATGTTATGGGGTTTAGAGAAAATGAAAATGATTCATTTTCATTAGATATAAAAAAAATTATAGTTGAAACAAAAAATCTAAATAAAATAGTAAATGAAAATAATTATGAAATGACTTTTTACAATTTAGCAATAAAAGGTCAAAAAGGTAATGATAATTTTGATTTAATAATATATAAAGAAACATTAAAATCAAACCCATCATCTAAAGAAATCAACGTTAGTTTTTCAAAAGAATATCAAAGAAATATTAAAATTAGTTAATAAAATTACTTAATTTAAATTTTAAAATTTAGGTAAAAACTACACTACAAAATAGTGTAGTTTTTACTTTTAAATTAAATTAATATTTAAAAATTCTTTTATAATTGAGAGTAAAAGTTAATGTGTTATATAATTATTAAGAATGATTTAAAAAAGGGGTAGTTTTTATGAATAATAAGGACTTAAAAGTTTCAACTGTTCATGCTTATAAACATAATGGTAATTTGTATAGATCTTGAGAAAATATAAAAATTTCAGAAGATTCTACTGACGAAATGTTAATTGTAATTAATAAAGATGTAGTAATTACAGAAATAAATGGTAGAAAATGAAAAACTACAGAACCTGCTTTATGATTCTTCTTCCCAAATGAATGATATAACATTATATGTATGTTTAAAGAAAAAGGTATTAATTATTATTGTAATGTGGCTTCTCCATATTTATTAGAAGACAACACCATCAAATATATTGATTATGATTTAGATTTAAAAGTATTTAATGATTTTAGTTACAAAATATTAGATTTAAGAGAATTTAATAGAAATAGAATTAAATGAAATTATTCAAGAGAAATCGTGGAAAATGTTTGAGAAAGTATAGATATATTAAAAGAAAAATTTAAACAAAAAGAAGGCATTTTTAGTCACGAGTATGTTAAAAAACTATGAGATAAAAATAAGTAAAGGAACGAACCATTAAATGGATAAAAAGAAAATTAGGAATTTTAGTATTATTGCCCATATTGATCATGGAAAATCTACTTTAGCAGATAGAATTTTAGAACTAACAGGAAGCGTTCAAAAAAGAGATATGCAAGAACAACTACTTGACTCTATGGATATTGAAAGAGAACGTGGAATTACAATTAAATTAAATTCAATTCAATTAAAGTATAAATCAAAAAATAATGAAGAATATATATTACATCTAATTGACACGCCAGGTCACGTTGATTTTACTTATGAAGTATCTAGAAGTTTAGCAGCATGTGAAGGAGCTTTACTTGTTGTTGATGCAAGTCAGGGAATTGAAGCACAAACTCTTGCAAATGTTTATCTTGCAATTGATAATAATCTTGAAATTATCCCAATAATCAATAAAATTGATTTACCAGCAGCAGACCCAGATAGAGTTAAAGAAGAAATTGAAAAAGTTATCGGAATTGATTGTTCAGATGCGCCAATGATTAGTGCCAAAACTGGTAAAAATATAGAAGATGTTTTAGAAGCAATTGTTAAATACATACCATCTCCAGTTAATGCAAATGATGAAGATGAATTAAGAGCTTTAATATTTGATTCGTACTATGACAAGTATAGAGGTGTTATGGTTTCAATAAGAATATTTTCCGGTAAAGTTAAAGTTGGTCAATCAATTAGAATGATGCAATCAAATGCTGTTTATGAAGTTACAGAACTAGGAATAAAAAATCCTTTCGAAGTAAAAAAAGATTCACTTGAAGCTGGGGAAGTTGGATGACTTGCAGCATCAATCAAAACAGTAAAAGATGTTCATGTAGGAGATACTATAACTACAAGTGAAAATGGAGCATCAGAACCTTTACCTGGTTATAAAAAACTTAACCCAATGGTATATTGTGGAATATATCCAGTTGATAGTGCAAAGTACAAAGAATTAAAAGAAGCATTAGAAAAAATTTCACTTAGTGATTCAAGTTTAGTTTATGAACAAGAAAGTTCACAGTCACTAGGTTTTGGTTTTAGATGTGGTTTTCTAGGTTTATTACATATGGATGTAATACAAGAAAGACTTGAAAGAGAATATGATTTAACATTAATAGCTACAGCTCCTTCAGTTGTTTATAAAATTTCTAAAACTGATGGAACATTGATTGAAATTGACAACCCTGCATTATTACCAGAACCTCAAAAAGTTAATTTTATTGAAGAACCATATGTAAAAGTTACAATAATGACACCTGATGAATATCTAGGTGATTTAATGGGATTATGTCAAGATAAAAGAGGTAATTATAAAGATATTGAATATGTTGATGACAATAGACGTACTCTGATTTATGAAATGCCATTAAATGAAATAGTTTTTGATTTCTTTAATAAATTAAAGTCTATATCAAAAGGATATGCATCATTTGATTATGACTTGATTGGTTATAAACAATCAAAACTTGTTAAAATGGATGTTTTATTAAATGGAGAAATAGTTGATGCTCTTTCAACTATAGTTCATAAAGATTTTGCTTATAATAGAGGTAAAAATTTAGTTGAAAAATTAAAAGAAATAATACCAAGACAAAACTTCGAGGTTCCAATTCAAGCGGCAATTGGAAGTAAAGTTATTGCTCGTGAGACTATAAAAGCAATGCGAAAAAATGTTTTAGCCAAATGTTATGGTGGAGATATTTCACGTAAGAAAAAATTACTTGAAAAACAAAAAGAAGGTAAAAAAAGAATGAAGGCAATTGGATCGGTTGAAGTTCCACAAGAAGCATTCATTGCAGTACTAAAAATTGATGATTAGCATTTTGTTAATCTTTTTTTGTCTATGACTAGTAAATAACTCACTTTTAGTATAAAATATAGTAAATACAAGAGGTGGAGATTATGAAAAAAGTTGATTTAATTAACGTTATTTTTTATACACTAGTTAGCTTTTTTTTAATTCTAATGGTGCCTTTTTTTAGTGTTGATGTTCAGAATAACTATTCAATGAAATTTGATTTTAGCAAAGACATACAAACAATTTATGGTGAATATGGTTATTTTAAATATATTTATTCAACTCTTGGGGGTATGTACTTCTTTTTTGGAATATTAAGTACATTTTTAAAAGATAATGCAAAAAAAACATTTTCTGTATTAAATATATTAATTGCAATTGCTTCAATTGGATTGGTTTCTGCAAGCTCACTTTGAGATGCTTACGTTAGTGCATGACAAAGAAATTTTGCAATATGATCATGTATATCACTTTTAGTAATCTCTCAAGCTATAAATATAACTAATTTAATAGTAGATTCAAAAATAAGCCAAGTTGGCGCGGTTCAAAATTCACAACCACAACAATTTGTTCAACAACAATTTGCTGAATCTCCACAAATGGGCGAAGAATACGTACAAAGTTTTAATACAGTTGCATCAGTTGACCCAAGTGATATAGTTAATAAAATAAATAATATGAGAAACGGATTAAGTAAACCTTATGAAGAAGCAATTAAAGAAATTGAACAAACAGGAGAATTAAGTGGTATAAAAATCGACAAAACCCTTGATAATTTAGCTGAAAATAATGAAAATAAAATAATACCAGTTTCAGTCGAAAGAAATAATACTCAGCAATCTACTAATAAAAATCTTGACGATTCTACATTAATGGACTTTTATGATCCGTTATCTTTTGAAAGAACAAAAGAAGAATTCAGGTCAAACGAATCTCAATCACGTCCAAGTACAAATTACAAATATATATCTAGAAGAGTTGAAAATGACGAAAACAAGCACTAGAAACTAAACCAATTTTAATAAGTTTAGTTTCTTTTTTATATAATGATAAAATGATATTTAGGTGGAAAAATGGTAAAAAATAAGACTGAAAAACCCAAAAAACTAAAAAAATCTAAAGAGGTTATTGAAAAGTTAAAATATAGAAAATATAGTCCTGGTAATGTTACTTTAAATACAATTATATTTGTTTTTAGAATTGCAATGATTATATTTGCTTTTATAGCGCCAATATTGTTTATATTAGCGATTGCTTATGACCCAGGTATTAGATATTTATTTTTATACACTGTTTCTCTAATTCTTTATAGAGATGGCCAAATATATCAACAATGATATAACGATATAGCATATTGAATTTTTATACCAATTGCTATTATTGTTTTGATTTCGTGTTTTGTATTTGCACTTGCAATCCCTTTTTTAACAAAAAACACATGACAAGGCAGAGCAAAACTTGCATTTAGTCTATTGTTTTGACCTGCTTTATTTTGCTCAGTTATTTATATATTACAATATACAATTCCATTTTTCGGGCATTATCCTGAAGTTGGTAGTTCAACTTCAATTGATGAAAATAATGTTACACATTGATACTATTCGGCATTAAAAAATAATTATAGTTTTTATAGTACTTGAATGATAATAATTCAATCAATTTATATTATTATTGCAATATTTGGTGCATTTTCAATATTTGAAGCAGATCTTGCTCGTAAGTGTCAAATAATATATTGAGAAGAATCAATTTCAAATCCTCAAAATAGATCTTTAATGAATCATGTTCTTGAAGGAAGAATAAATTTTGGAGATTTCAAAGGGGAAAATTTAAATAAAGAGTTAAAAAAACTAAATAAAGAACAAAAAGATTTAGAAAACGAAAAAAGATATAAATATATAATGGAATTAAAACAAAAGAGGCAGGATAAAAAAGATGCAAAAAAACTTAAGCATAGTAAAAAAACTTAGTTATAAAGGCGAAGAAATTGAATACCACCTTAGTTTTAAATCACAAAAATATATTAGATTAAAAGTTGTTGATAAAAAAATAATTATAACAGCTCCAATCCAAGCAGAAGATTGAGAAATAGAAAGATTAATATATAAAAATATTAATAAAATAACAAAATTAATAAGTGTTCAGGCTGCGATGTTTAAAATTAATGAGGGTCAAGGTTTTGTAAAAATATTTGGTGAAGATAAAATTGCTTATTTTACAAAAAACCCAACAATTGATCAGCCTGGATATGTATTTAAAATTTATGAAACAGAACAAGAAACAATTAAAAAAATGTATAAAAAATTATCTATTATTCATCATAATAATTTTTTAAAAGTAATAAACAATTGAAAAGCATATATGAATTTAGATTTTAAAAACTTATCTGTTAAAGAAATAAAAGGAAAATGGGGGGTTTGCTATCCAGATAAATCTAAAATTGTATTAAATATACGATTAATTCATTATCCAATTCAAGCACTAGAATATGTTGTTGTACATGAACTTGCTCATTTAGTTCATAAAAATCATTCAAAGAGTTTTTGAAATTATGTGGGTTCAATACTTCCTAATTATAAAAATATAAGTGAAATATTAAAAGTTGGAGCAATATAAAGTATAATTACATTAAGTGGAGTAAATAAAATGGGTTGAAAAAAAGAATTTAAAAAACTTAAAAAAGAATTTAATAAAAGTAGCTCAGTTTTTGATTATTCTGATGGTGTATCAAGTATTATAGCTTGAGAGCGTTCAATGATGAATGCAAGTTATTGAAGTTCAGATAATTTATTAGAGCAAATCGAATTTTATAATAAAGAAATCAAAAATGCTCTAAGTGTTCAAAAACTACCTGATGATTTTGAACCTTATGATTGAAGATTTGGAAGATTTGAATTATTTGAATACTTTTATTCAATGCCAGCAGTAAGTTTATTTGCTAAATTTTATGAGTATTTATCTACTAGACTTGATGCATACTCTGCGACTGTAATAATAATGGCGCTAACTAAATTTACATATTATACAACCACTAAGTTTTGAAAAGTATTTAATTTTACATTTTCAAATAAAGATATTAATGATGAACCACTAAAAAGACTATTTGATTTAATGCAAAGAACAGCAACTGAAATAATTGATGGTATAGTTGAAAAATCAATAAGATTGGTTAATTCTCGTAAACTAGACCCATATAAAAATCATTTAATTATAGAAGAAATTATTGATTTAGGGGATGAAAATACTTATCACTGATCTAAAATGCTTGATCAAGCAGTAGACCTTGCCATTGAAACTTATATGTTTCAAAGCAATTATGGAACTGGTACAAGTAGTACTAAATTTAGATCTAGTTTTTTTGAAGAAGAACCTGAAGACTTTGATGATTTTTTCGAAAAAACAAAAACAATTGTATTTTACGATGAAGTTAATGAGGCTTTTTCTTATTTTGGTCTTACAAAATTATCAAAACCTGAAGAATTTAAAAAAATATATCGTAAATTTGCAAAACAATTTCACCCAGATGTAAATCAAGAGCCTTACGCAGCAGTTGAAATGAAAAAAATAAATGTATTTAAAACAATAATTGAGCAATATTTTGAAAAATATGAAATTATATAAGAGGAATAATTATGCAAAATAATGAATGATTAGAACTTGTAGAATCAGCTAAAAGTATATTAAAAAACTTTTCAAAAAAAGAGCGCAAAATTATAGATTCACTAACTGATTTTGGAGAAAAACTTGTTAAAGTATCATCTAGTTATGAAAAAAATAGGACTGAGTTTTTAAATTATGTTAATAATATTTATGTTGGTTATAGATCGCAAGCCACAAGACTGCTTATCATTTCTGATTGTGCCTCAATGATAATGCAATTAAATGATGGTTTGAATGATTCTTTAATATTAATAAACATTTTTAAAGATTTAGTGTTCTTATTAGATGAATTAAAGGCAAAATATTTAAATAATTTGTTATTTTTTTTGATTGATAACGAAGAACTTGATAATATTAAAATGTTGATAGTTTTAATAAATAATACAAAATTTGGTATAAAAGATAACTTTACTGAAGAAGTTAATAATATTTTTAAAAAAAATAACTTCAAAAAAGATACTTTTTATGAAAAAGAACTAAATAAGGACTTCTGAAAAGATATCAATTTATTAAACAACAATGCTCTTGATACATTTAATTATGGGTCAAATTTTATTAAAGAAACACTCTCAGAAGATGAAGGTTTTGAAGATGATATGATTATTAATATCTGAGCAATTTTAGCAATCAACATTTGTTATTTAGATTATTTAAATAATCTAAATTAAGGAGAATATAGTGATAAGAGATTATGACAATTATAGTTTTTTACCATATGAAATAATTAATAGAGAAATATTAATACTTTTTTCATTATTTGGGAAAGATAATAAATATTTAAATGATTTACAAACAGAATGATTTGAAAAAAAGGATTTAGATACTTTTAGAGAATATATTGAAACATCATTTGAAAAAAATGAAATACATGATGATAGGGTTGTTAACAGAGATAGTTTAAGTTGTTTGTTAAGACTTATGGCAATGTGTGATTGTTTTTATGACTATCAAAGTGTGTATGATTCAGCGTTTAAGTTTTTTATGGAGACTAAAAAACAAACAATGGATCACTTACATATTTATGATTTTGCATTTAAAGAGTTTGCTTTTTCTTTACTTAAAGGTTTTGAAGAGGCTTTTGTAAAAATAAAAATAATTAAAAAATATGAGGTTATTATTCAAGAAATAACTAATTGTTTGTATAAATTAAAAGAAGATATTCAATTTAATATATTAATAGAAGAGTTTTATAGATTAAATGACCTTATCAGTGACTTGTTAGACATATTAGAAGATGATGAAACTGATAATACTGAGTTTGAATCTGATAATGAAGTTATTTTATATAATTTTGCGATTTACTATTCAACAAAATTTTATTTTAGTTTATTATTTAGAGAGTTGATAATTCAACAAGAAGAGAAATTAACTAAAAAAATCATAATGCAAGAAAAACCTTTAATTATGGAAGAAGAGTTAAGAATTAGTGAAACAAAAATGGTTTCTGATTTACCAGAGGATATATTTTATAAAACCTTAAAAAATT
Source organism: Spiroplasma litorale (assembly GCF_001267155.1). Classification (NCBI taxonomy): domain Bacteria; kingdom Bacillati; phylum Mycoplasmatota; class Mollicutes; order Entomoplasmatales; family Spiroplasmataceae; genus Spiroplasma; species Spiroplasma litorale. Next base: position 998,992 of record NZ_CP012357.1, on the reverse strand, counting down.
AATTTATAGAAATTATTAGGAGAAACTTATGAATAAAAAGATTATCAATATTGCGGTTATCGCCCACGTTGATGCAGGGAAGTCAACATTGGTGGACGCATTTTTAAGTCAAGCAGGTGTTTTTAGAGCTAACGAAGAAGTTAAAGAACAAGTAATGGATAGTAATGACCAAGAACGTGAAAGAGGTATTACAATATATTCAAAAAACTGTTCAATAGAATATAAAGATTACAAAATTAATATAGTTGATACTCCAGGTCATGCTGATTTTTCAAGTGAAGTGGAACGTATTATGAAAACTGTTGATACAGTTATACTTTTAGTTGATTCTACAGAAGGGCCAATGCCTCAAACAAGATTTGTTTTATCAAAAGCTTTAGAATTAAAACTAAAACCAATTTTATTAATAAATAAAATTGATAAAAAAGATCAAAGAGCATTAGAAGTAGTTGATGAAGTTCTTGAACTATTTATGGAATTAGATGCAGATGAAGAACAACTAGAATTTCCAACATTATTTGGTATTGCAAGAGAAGGAATTGTCCAATATTCAATTGAAGAGACTAGTAAAAACTTAGAACCTTTATTTGAAACTATTATAAAACAAGTTGGATGTTATCCTTTAGAACTTGCAAATGAACCAATACAACTTCAAATATCATCACTTGCTTATGATTCTTTTATTGGTAGATTAGGTATTGGTAGATTATTTAAAGGTGTGTTGAAAGAAAATCAACAAATTGTTGTATCTAAAAATGATAAAACAACAGTAAAAGCAAAAATATCTGGACTATTTATTTATCAAGGTCTAAAAAGAGTAGCTGTAAAAGAAGCTCAAGCTGGAGAAATTGTTGTAGTATCAGGGATATCAGAACTAACAATTGGAGATACTATTTGTGATCCAGAAAATATTGATCCACTACCACCAATAATAATTGAACAACCAACAATGAGTATGAATTTTTTAGTAAATACTTCTCCTTTTGCGGGAAAAGTGGGTAAATTCTTAACTACTAGAAACATTAAAGAAAGACTTGAAAAGGAACTTGAAGTTAACGTTGGATTACGTGTTGAACCCTTAAGTAACTCATCAGCTGATGGATTTAAAGTACTTGGAAGAGGTGAGTTACATCTTTCTGTTTTAATTGAAACAATGAGAAGAGAAGGTTTTGAAATAGGAATTTCAAGACCAGAGGTAATCTTTAAAGTTGATGAAAAAGGTAATAAATTAGAACCAGTAGAAAAAGTAATAATTGATGTTCCAACTGAATTTGCAGGTACAGTGATTAATAAACTTAATTTAAGAAAAGGTATAATGTTAGACATGCACTCTGATGGAGTAAGGGATAAAGTTGTTTACAAAGTCCCAACAAGAGGTTTAATTGGATTCAAAACAGAATTTATTAATGATACTCGTGGAGAAGGTGTCTTTGTTAAATCTATAATTGGTTATGAAGATTACAAAGGTAAAATTGATGGTAGACAAAATGGTGTTCTTATTTCGATGGCAAATGGTGTTACATTACCATATGCTTTAAATAACCTTGAAGAGAGAGGGATTTTATTTGTAGGTCCTCAAGTTAACGTATATGATGGTATGATTATTGGACTTCATTCAAGAAACAATGATTTAAATGTTAATCCAACAACTGGTAAAAAACTAACTAACACACGTGCAAGTGGGAGTGATGATTCAGTTAAGTTAACTCCACCAAAAACATTTACACTTGAAGAAGCAATTGAATTTATAGAGTGAGATGAGTTAGTAGAAGTTACTCCAAACGACATAAGATTAAGAAAAAAATGACTTAGCGAAAACGAAAGAAAACAACATAGAAATGACCCGCATTAGTAAAATTCATTTCATTTTTTTAAAAAAAATTCCAAAAACCACACTTTTTATGTTATTATAAGTATAAGTCTACTAGTTAGACTGGGAGGAAAATTAAATGAAAAAATTATTAGGATTATTAGCAGCTACTGGTTTAGTAGCAACTACTGGAGCAACAGTAGTATCATGTGGGAATAAAGAAGAAGCATTTAGTTTTGGAGACGCTTTCAAAGATTTCAAAATGAAAGTTGGAGATGAAGATAAAACTTTAGCATTAGTTGCATCAACACCAGCAAAAGATTCAGCTATTAGTGCAACTTCAAGTAAAGCAGAAGTAGCAACTGTAACTGTAAGTTCAGCAAAAGATACTGAAGGTACTGGGAAATTCAATTTAGTTGTTAAAGCAGTAGCTAAAGGTGAATCAACAATTACTGTAAAATATGGTGAACAATCAAAAACAATTAAAGTAACAGTTGAAGATAAAGATGGTGAAACACCATCTCCAAGTGAAAAAGTTGAATTAAATACTATTATTACAAAAACAACATTAGGTGACTTAGAATTCGATTCTAAACCAACAGATAGCGCAATTATAGAAGCTGCAAAAAAACTAAATACAAGTTTAATTTCAGAACAAGTAGAAGTTAAAGAAGATTCAATAAAAGAAGCAGAAGCAACAATATCTGCAAAATCTGACTCAGCTAATTATACTGGATCTGTAAAAGTGACTTTTACTAAAAAACAAACTGAACAAAAACCAGTTTTAAGTGTTGACGGTGGAAATGATATAACATTCCCAAAATCTGAAAAGAAAAAAGTAGTTACTATTAAAGTTACAAATCCAAAAGCAGGATCTGCAATTACTGCTAACGCATCAAAATCTGAAATTATTACTGTTTCAGATGTACCTGAAAATGATAATGATGGAAAAGGTACTTTCCAAATAACAATAAACGCAGTTAAAGAAGGAAATGATACTGTTACAGTTACATACGGTGGTGCAGAAAACCTTGTTTTAAATGTAACAATTTCATAATATTTTATTATTTATTAGATAAAAAAACTTTTTACTTATTGTAAAGAGTTTTTTTTATTTTTTTTTAAATTATTAAAAAAAATTCTAAACATTTTAAACCAAATCTAAATAATAAATCGTTTTTTAGAGTTATCATTAATATTGTAAGGAGATAATTAATATGTCAAAAATAGTTAATGTTGTTGCACGTGAAGTGCTAGACTCAAGAGGATTTCCAACAGTTCAAGTAGATGTTACTACTGAATTTGGTGGATTTGGTTCTGCAAAAGTTCCATCAGGAGCTTCAACAGGATCAAGAGAAGCTTTAGAATTAAGAGATGGAGATAAAAAAAGATACAATGGTAAAGGTGTTTTAAAAGCCGTTGCAAATGTAAATGATAAAATTGCTCCAGCTATTATTGGTATGGAAGTAACAAACCAAGTTGAAATTGATTTACACATGTGTAAATTAGATGGTGATGATTTCAAAAAAAATCTTGGAGCAAACGCAATTTTAGGTGTTTCTTTAGCTGTTGCAAAAGCTGCTGCAAGTGAATTAGAAATCCCATTATACAGATACATTGGTGGTACTAATGGAAGAAGATTACCTGTTCCAATGTTAAATGTTATTAATGGTGGAGCACATGCAGATAGTGCAATTGACTTCCAAGAATTTATGATTATGCCAGTTGGTGCACCAACTTTCAAAGAAGCTTTAAGATGAGCATCAGAAACTTTCCAAGCATTAAAAAAATTATTACATGATAAAAAAGATATTACTGCTGTTGGAGATGAAGGTGGATTTGCACCTCACTTTGAATGAGCATATAAAGAAATTTCTTTAAAAAACTTTAAAGAAAAATCACCAGTTGAAGTAGCTTTAGATTTATTAGTAGAAGCAATTCAAGTTGCAGGATACAAAACTGGTAGAGATGGTATTATGATCGCAATGGACTGTGCAAACTCAGAATTATACATTGATGGTAAATACCACTTCAAAAAAATTGAAGCTCTTACAGGAGAAAAATATGCATTTACAACTAAAGAAATGATAGAATTTTTAGATAAATTAGTTGATAAATATCCAATTATTTCAATTGAAGATGGATTAGCAGAATCAGACTGAGATGGATTCCAAGAACAAGTTAAAGTTATGGGTAGCAAAATCCAAATTGTTGGTGATGATTTATTTGTTACAAACCCAAAAATTACTGCTGAAGGAATTGAAAAAAATGCAGCAAACTCAGTTTTAATTAAATTAAACCAAATTGGTACTTTAACTGAAACAATTGAAACAATTCAAATGGCTCAAAAGGCTGGATGAACTGCTGTTACTTCACATAGATCAGGTGAAACTGAAGATTCAACAATTGCTGACTTAGCAGTTGCTTTAAACACAGGACAAATTAAAACTGGTTCAATGTCAAGATCAGATAGAATTGCAAAATACAATAGATTATTAGAAATTGAAGATGAACTAGGTGAAGCAGCTATTTATGATGGAATTAAATCATTTTATAATTTAAAATAATATCAATTTATTAATTCAACTTTTACCTTAATGGGTAAAAGTTTTTTTATTTATAATTTGTTTTTAATATAATTTGGTGTGCTATTATTAATTTATGAGTTACAAAGTTTTGATAATTGGAAATGGTTTTGATATAAACATTGACAAAAATATAAAAAATTATCAATATGATTTATATAATTATTACAAAGAATTTAATAAAAGTGATGTTTTACTTGATTTTATTTCACAAATAAACTACATAGATTTTAAAAATATAAATTATGATTTTTTTAATAAAAATGAAACAATAATTTATGAAACAATAAATTATATTCTTAAAAGAAAACGACGTTTTTTAAATGGAATTGAACTTTTTTTTAACAAACTTCTTAAAAAATTTGATAGTAAATATAAAAAGAATGAAGTAGACGCAATTGAACTTTTTTTACAATTGACATATTATGAATTTATAAGAAATAAATATGGAGAGAAAATTAATACTTTTTTTAGTAAAATAGAAGATAAAAGTTTAAACACAAAATATCATTTACTAGCAACTACAAACTTCACAGACTCACTATTACTTTTGAAGGAAAAACTTATCGATAAAACTCCGGAACAAAAAAGTAATTTTTTTTACCCTATTCATTCAGAAAATCTTTATGTAAACGGTAAAATTAATAATACGCAAATGATTAGTGGAAAGTTTCCTAATCCCCAAATAATTCTAAACCGCAAAAAAATAAATAAGGATTTTAAAAATAGAATTTTATATAAAGCAAAAAAGTTTAAACATGAAATTATAATTTTTGATTTTTTTGGTATCTCCTTAAAAAATGATGAACATATAATTAAAATGATTAATGAAATAAATAATAATGAAAATATTAGAATTATTATAAATTATTACTATTATTATAGGAAAGACACAAAGCTACTTAAAAAATGTAAATACCTTAAAAAAATTGAATTAAACTTTTATAGTTATAAAGAATGAGAAAACTATAATAACTTATTTAGCAGTTATTAAAAGTTTTTCACAATTTAAATGTATATAATATATTTGGTGATAATAATATGGCGTTAAAAAAAGATAGAAAGCTAAATAAACACCACATATTTTTTATAATTATGTTTTGTTTATTGATTGTGTCTATTCCTTTAATTATATTTGACTTAAAACTATCAAGTATAATTCCTTTGTCTTTACAAAAAAATTGATTTTCAATATTTTTTGATCAAGTTGGTCTTGGAGTATCTTTTATTCCAATTTATTATTTATTGTTAATATTTGTATTTACGATAAATTTTAGTTTTATTAAAACAGTTAAAAATAAAAAAATAATATATATTATTTTCAACATAATATTTTTATGTATTAATATAATGTTTTATTACTACAATGATTCTTTTAATTATATTAAAGGCAACAACTACTCTCTAATAACTCTAATATCAGGTTTAGTTTGTATAATTATGAGTTTAACTTTCTATTTAGTAGTGAATATATATATTTATAAAAAGAAATTATATAAGGATATATATTGATTATCTAATGTAAGCAAAAGATCTGGATATGCATTTTTTGTTATATTTTTCTCTCAAATAACTGTACAAATATTAAAATTTATTGTTGGTAGAACAAGACCTTATGATGTAATCTATGATAATAAATTATTCTATTATACATTTGAAATAAACTTTAATAAAGATAGAGGAAATAGTTTTCCGAGTGGTCATACTATATCTGCTGGTTTATTGTTCATATTTATTTTCTTTCAATTTTTAAACAACAAAAGAACAAAAAAACTAAAAATTTTTACAATAGTTTCTTCATCATTAATAACTATGTTAGTGGGTATTTCGCGAATAACATCATTAAGTCATTTTATGTCAGATATATATTTTTCTGGAGTAATTTTATTTATTTACATGTATTATTCAAAAACTGTTGTTGAATGATTTAGAAAAAAAACAAGACCAAGAAATATATAAAAATAATTCTGAATATTTATATAATAAAAGCAATTTATAAATGATTGCTTTTATTATTTTTATTAATAATTAAAATATGATATAAATACAATATAAATCTAGAAAGAAGCATTAAATGTATAAGTATATTGGTCTTGACGTTGGATCTAAAACAGTTGGAATAGCAGTTAGTGAAGGTTTTTTTGCAACACCATATGAAACAATTAGATTTAATGAGTATGAATTTGAAGAAGCTATAAATAAAATTGAATATATATTTAACGAAAATTCTTTTGATAAAATTATTGTTGGTTATCCAATAAACATGAATGGATCAATTGGGTATCGTGCAGATATGGTTGATGATTTTATCTATCTATTAATTGAAATGTTAAAAATTGATAAAAATATGATAATTAAAGTAGATGAAAGACTAACCACAAGAATGGCAAACAATATGATGAGTAATTCAAACTATAGCATAAAAGATAAAAAACAAAACAAGGATCAAATCGCTGCTAAGTTTATTTTAGATTCTTACTTAAATCAAATAAAGAAGTAATATAATATTTTTATTGGAGGTATCAAATGGTAAAACACCCATTAGTAAAAGATATATTAGTAGATAGAAAAAATATTGACACAAAAATTTCAGAATTAGCTAAAAATGTAAATGAATATTATAAAAATATAAATTATAAAGATAGTACTGTTATTACAATTGGTTTGTTAAAAGGTTGTGTTCCTTTCATGGCGGGATTAATAAAAGAATTAAATTTTCAATGTATAACTGATTATATGATAGTTTCTTCTTATGCTGGAAACATTACAAATGTTCAAGAACCTAAAATAATGAATGATATTTCAGTAAACATTGAAGGATGTCATGTATTACTTATAGAAGATATTATTGATACAGGAATAACTTTAAATTTTATAAAAGATTATTTATTAAAAAAAGGTGCTAAGGAAGTTAAAGTAATAACCTTAGCATCAAAACCCAATAAAATTAAAGTTGATTTAAAACCTGATTGAAATGGTTTTGAATTTGGAGATGAATTTTTAATTGGTTTTGGTTTAGATTATCAAGAAAGATTTAGAAATTTACCTTTTCTTGCTACGTGTGATATTTCAAAATTAGATAATTGAAAATGATAATTTATTAAACTTGAATTTTAACTATTTTTGTATTTATTAATTATAAGGTTTATTATTAATAATATAGAGTTGGAGGAAAACTATGATAAAAAAAATAGGGGTTTTAACATCAGGAGGAGACGCTCCAGGGATGAACGCAACAATATCTTCTGTTGTTAAAGCTGCAATTTCTAAATCAATCAAACCGTTTGTAATTAGAGATGGTTATAAAGGTTTGTATAATGACTGAATTGAAGAAGTTGATGCAATATTTGCTGATAACATTATTTCAAGAGGTGGAACTGTTATAGGATCTGCAAGATTTCCTGAATTTAAAGATGAAGAAATCAGAAAAAAAGCAGTAGAAAATCTTAAAAAAAGAGGTATAGAAGCTTTAGTTGTAATTGGTGGAGATGGTAGTTATCAAGGAGCTGAAAAACTTACTAAAATGGGTATAAATTGTATCGGTATTCCAGGAACAATTGACAATGATATTGTTTCATCAGATTATACAGTAGGATTTGATACAGCCCTTAATACTGTTGTAAGATCTATTGATGCTATTAGAGATACAATGCAATCACATAATAGATGTAGCGTAGTTGAGATTATGGGTAATGGTTGTGGGGATTTAACTCTATATGGAGCTATAGCAACTGGTGCTGAGGTATTTTCTACAAAAGAAAGTTTTTTATCAGAAGAAGAAATCATAAAACAAGTTAAACATTTAGCAGAAATGAAAAAAAGAAGTGTGATAGTTGCAATTGCTGAAAAAACATATCCAGATGCACATAAACTTGCAGAAAAAATTGAAGCAGCTTCAGGTTATGTCACAAGAGCAACTATACTTGGACATATTCAAAGAGGTGGAACACCAACTGCAATGGATAGATATTTAGCTGTTAGCGCTGGTATATTTGCTGTTGACAAATTAGTTGAAGGTAAGGGTGGTTTATATATTGGTATGTCTGATAATAAACTAGTCGCCAGAGATATTGAATCAACTTTAAATATGCCAAGAAAAGATAAATCAGAAGAGTACAATAAAATTAGAGAGATTAATAAAGCTATTTAGCGGAAGGATGTAAATTTATGAACGAAATAGAATTTTACGAACCAAATAAAATTGAGAAAAAAATAAAAAGAACTAAAATTATTACAACAATTGGACCAAGTACAAGTGGTAAAGATGAAATTAGAAAACTTTTTGAATCAGGAATGAACGTTGTAAGATTAAACTTTTCACATGGTAAACATGAAGAACATTTAGAAAAAATTAAGGCTTGTTTAGAATTAAGAAAAGAAATAGAAAAACCAATTTCAATTTTACTAGATACAAAAGGGCCAGAAATCAGAATTGGTAAAATGATTGATGGTTCACAAGAGGTTAAAGCTGGTAGTGATGTAAGAATTTATACAAAAGAAAAAGATTATTTAGAAAAAGAATGTAAAGGTACAGAAATGACTGTATCTTATGATATGAGTCAAGACTTAAAACCAGGAGATACAGTTTTAGTTGATGATGGTAAATTAACATTAAATGTTTTAAATGTTGAACCAGGTGTTGTTCTATCTAGAGCTTTTAATACACACATAATTAAAACTAATAAAAGAATTAACTTACCAGGTGTTGATTTTTCATTACCATTCTTAAGTGATAAAGATATTAATGATATTAAATTTGGTATTGATAATGGAATTGATTATATTGCAGCAAGTTTTGTTAATACTGCAGATAACGTTAAAGAAATTAGAAATATTTTAAAAGAAAAAAAAGCAACACACATTCAAATAATTTCAAAAATAGAATCAAAAATCGGTATATTTAATATTGATTCAATTATTGATGCATCTGATGGAATTATGATTGCTAGAGGAGATTTAGGACTTGAAATACCTTATTATGAAGTTCCGTATTGAGAAAAACAAATAATAAGAAAATGTCGTAAAGCAGGTAAAATTGCAATTGTAGCAACTCAAATGCTAGAATCAATGACAGATAACCCTCAACCAACAAGAGCAGAAGTGACTGATGTTTATTATGCAACTGAACTTGGAGCTGACGCTACAATGTTAAGTGGAGAATCTGCAACTGGAATTTATCCTTTTATTACTACAAACACAATGGCTACAATTAATAAAAGAGCTGAGTTAAGTTATTATGGAAAAATCTATTATGATAGAGCACTTGAAATTGCTAGATCAACAACAAGTGGTAAAAGAGCTGAAATTGCTGATGAACTTGCAAATATTACAAGAAATGGTAAATATGAATTTGCAGTAATACTTTCAAGAACTGGTGAACTACTAAAAACAATTTCAAAATTTAGACCAAATGTTACAATCTTGGGTGTATGTCAAGATGAAAAACTTTGAAATGCATTTGGTGCATGACATTCAATATTTATGAATAAAGTTAAAGATATTGATAAATGCTGAGCTAACCAAGATGAAATTAATGAAATTGCAAGATATTGAGGAGCCAAAAAAGGTGACGAATTCTTGGTTGTTAGATCTGAAGAAATTAAAGTTTGCAAATTATAATTAAATAATTAAAATATAAATATATAAAAACTGCTTTTAATGAAATTATCAATTAAAATTGACATTAAAAAGATACTTTCTCCATACGAATTTCGTATGGAGTTTTTTTTATGCTTTAGACAAGGTCTAACATAATTATAAAACTCTATATAGTCTGAGATAATTTTATAAATATTTGAGTAATGTAGTTCTTTTACTTTATATGTATATATACATTCATTTTTAAAAGTTCCAAAAAAAGACTCACATGCACCATTATCTGGGGAGTTCCCTCTTCTTGACATAGAAATATTTATATTATTATTTTTACATAATCTTTCTCAAGTTTCATCTGTGTATGGTGCCTCCTGATCTGAATGAATTATTTTTGGAGCACCTTTTTTTAATAGAACTTATTAAATTTGTATGACATAATTTATTATTAGGACTAACCGATAACTTTCAATCAACAATTTCAGAATTAAATAAATCTTTTATAACAGATAGATAAACATTTCCATTAATAGTTTTTATATAAGTCACATCTGTTACTCATTTTTCATTTATATTTTTAGAATTAAAGTTTCTATTCAGTAAATTTTCAAATCTTAATGGACCTGATTTATCATAGTTTGGAACTTTCTTTTTCTTTGCTGCTTTTAAACTCATTGTTTTCATATATCTATAAACAACCCAAGGTTTAATCTTTCTTTAAAGTATTTGTTTAAAAATAAAGTTATCATATTATAACCATATCTTTTTTTAAACAAGTAAAAAAGGCATCTTATCTTAAATGCTAAAATTCTATTATAATTTTTATGCTTTGGTTTTTCGTTTTTAAGTCATTTTAAATATCCATACCTTGAAACTTTTAAATATAAACAAGATAATTTCAAAGAAAACATTCTTTTAACATTAAAAATGGCGAAGTACTTTTCCTTAGTCATCTTCACTAAATGCTTTTTTAAAGCACGTTCCAGTTTCAAAGCCTCTCTTAATTCTTCAATGCTCATATCATCAGGTTCTTTAAAAATTCAATCATGAGATTTAAATTTTTTAATATTTCCTTTTGCCTGGGTTCCGCTACCTCATTCAAGGGCTCCTTCACCTTTAATTTTTACCTCTGATTTTCATCTTTTAATTGTGCTAGTACTAATATCAAACTTTAATGCTGCATTTAAAATACCGATTTTTTTTGATTCATTAATTATATTAAGTTTTTCATTTTTGTTCATTGTTTTGCCATATAAAAAGAACACCTTTCAATAAAATTTTAACAATAAAAGTACTTTTTTACTGTCAATTTTATTTTAGATGTTCATAATAGCGGTTTTATATATTTATTCAAAATTTAACTTGTTCTGATTATTAAAACCTCATTCTGCTAACTTATCTAAAACACCTTTTAAACTATGTCCAAAATCAGTTAAAGAATAAATCACAATTAATGGATAAGCATTGTTTGATTTTCGATTTATTATTTCTAAATTTTCTAAATGTTTCAAATTCTCTGCTAATACTTTTGTTGTGACTCCTTTTAAATTTCTTTTTAACTCATTAAATCTTTTTTCAGATGCAAGTAATTCTCTTATTATAAAAATAGTTCATTTGTTTTTTAATACTTTCAAACTTATTTCTACCGGACAATAGCTCATTATTACTCCTTGTTTATGTTACTTTAAAGTAACTACTATTAATTTAATTTAACATGATTATTATATTATAGAAAGGAGAATTTATATGAGTCTAGATAAAAACAATGCTGTTGAAGTTTCTAATGGAGATTTTGAATTAATTAACAAATTATTAAGTGAAGGCAAAACTGTTTTAGCTTCAGTAGAGTATGGTAAAAAAGTAGAAGAGTCACTTAAAAGAGGCAAAATGAGTGATGATTTTGCAAATATAGAATTAAAAGAAAAAAAAGACAATTGTGGTAAATGTGGTTGTGGCAAAACTGCAAATACACTTGTTTATTTATGAAGATAATAACTTAATAATTTAAATTAATAGGATAGATAAATATTCTAGTTAATAAATTTAGTAAATAATTATTAAAACAAGTTCTCCTTATAAAATACAATAAGGAGTTTTTATTTTATAAATTTTTAAAAGATACTCCAATATTGAATAAAAAAACTAAGTATTTTTAAAAACCTATAATTGAATTTTTACTTAGATTAATTAAAATAATATATTTTAAATATAGTAGGCGTCTTTAATATTTGCTTCAAAATAAAAAGAAGTATATTTATATATTAGAAAAAAAACTATGCAATACAACATTTTGAGATTTAAATGTAAATTTATTACATAAATTAAATATTATTTTTTATGTAAATATTTTTTATTTTTAGTTATAATTATAGTGCAAAACCACTTTTAAATTTGCATCATTATTAAAGGGTTTTAAATTAAATAAAAACAAAGGCTTTTTCATTTATGAAATTGCACTTTTTTTTTGTAAATATCTAGGAGGATAAATGAAAAAGTTAGAGGATAAAATTAAACGTACCAAGATAATTACTACACTTGGACCAAGCGTGCACTCAAAAGAGGCAATTAAAGAGTTATTTGAAAAAGGAATGAACACAATTCGTTTGAATTTCTCTCATGCAGACTTTCAAGAACATGGTGAAAGAATTGAATGAGTTAAAGAATTAAGAAAAGAAATGGACAAACCAATTTCAATCTTATTAGATACTAAAGGACCAGAAATTAGAGTCGGAAAAATGATCGATGGTAAACAATTAATCAAAAAAGATACAGTTGTTACTATCTATACAGATCCAAAGGATTTTGCAACTAAAGAATGTTCAGGAACAGAACTTCAAATGTCATATGACATGAGTCAAGATTTAAAAGCAGGAGATACTGTTTTAGTTGATGATGGAAAATTAACAATGTATGTTGAAAAAGTAGAAAAATATAAAGTTACTTGTAAAGCATTTAACTCACACGTTGTAAAATCAAACAAAAGAGTTAATTTACCAGGAATCGAATTCACTTTACCATTTTTAGCTGAAAAAGATTATAACGATATTAATTTTGGTATTGAACAAGGTATTGACTACATTGCAGCAAGTTTTGTAAACTCAGCAGATAATGTTAATGAAATTAGAAAAATTTTAAAAGAAAAAGATGCTACAAATGTACAAATAATTTCAAAAATTGAATCACAAGTTGGTTGTGACAACATTGATTCAATAATTGAAGCATCTGATGGAATAATGGTTGCTAGAGGAGATTTAGGACTTGAAATACCTTATTATGATGTTCCTTATTGAGAAAAACAAATAATAAGAAAATGTAGAGAAAAAGGTAAAATTGTAATTGTTGCAACTCAAATGTTAGAATCAATGACAGATAACCCTCAACCAACAAGAGCAGAAGTAACTGATGTTTATTATGCAACTGAACTTGGAGCTGATGCTACAATGTTAAGTGGAGAATCTGCAAACGGAGATTTCCCATTCATTACTGTAGAAACAATGGCTGCAATTAACAAAAGAGCTGAAATGGAATTCTACTCAAAACTATACTATGAAAAACAATTAGAAAATGCTCAAAAAACTACTAGTGGTAAAAGAGCAGATATTGCAAATCAACTTGCTAATACTACATTGTCTGGAGCATATGATTTTGCAGTAGTTGTTTCAAGAACTGGTGAATTACTAAAAACTATTTCTAAGTTTAGACCAAACATTACAATTTTAGGTGTATGTGACAATGAAAAATTATGAACCTCATTTGGTTCATTACATTCAATATTTATGAATAAAGTAAGTGATTTAAATAAATTTATAGAAGACGAAAAAGAAATTATAAAAATTGCAAAAAAATGAGGAGCAAAACCAGGAAGCAAAATCCTTTTTGTTAGAAATGAAAATATAAAAGAAATAAAAGTAGAAGGTTAATAAAGTATTAATCAATTATAGAAATGAGATATTATGTCGGATAAGATTGACAAATTAGAAATGGAAATCAAGGAATTAAAGAATTATGATTATTCTTTACTTGATGGCGAACATTCTTTCATGCTTTGTGGAACCCTAGGTGGTTTTAAAGCATCGATTAAAAAAATTCAATATACTATGATTAAACAAATCTTACTTGGATTAATGAGTGGGGTAATAATTGGCTTTGGTTATGTTGCTTGTATAACTGCAATGCACGGTTTACCAGAAAATTTAGAAGCCCTAGTTCTTGGAGCCATTTTTCCAGGTTGCATCATCTTAATTACTTTTTTAGGTGGAGCATTATTTACTAGTCACTCACTTGCGACAATTCCGATGTTTAAAGGTTGTGTATCAGGAAGAGAATATATTAAAGCAATATTCTCAGTTTTAATTGGTAACTTTTTAGGTACACTAATTTTTGCTCTTGCATACGTTGCAGCAGGTGCTTTCCATAATACTGATCCTGATAGTATTGCAGAAAAAATATACACAACTGGAGTTCATAAACTTTATGGTGTTGGTGATCAAATAATGGGCACATTAGTATTGGGAACAGTATTGTTAACAATACTTCATAGTTTTTTCTCAGGTATTTTATGTAATTTGGCTGTATCTTCTACATTGCCTTTAACAAGTGCAACAAAAAGCCCAACTTCAGCAATCTTACTTTTGATCTTTCCAATATTATATTTTGCTATTGGAGGATTTCAACATGGTCCTGCTAATTCGTTCTTTATGTGAATGATGTTATTAGAATGTATTTTTAAACAAGATTGAGCAGGAACTAATCCAAAAGTATCTCCTGAATTTATTCATGTTTTAATATTTTTCGGATTAAGTACAATTCCGACATTATTAGGAAATTGGGTTGGGGGTAGTTTTTTAATGGCTGGAATATTACATGCAATCAATAAAAAATATACTGATTTATTATTTAAACAACTTAGATTAGAAAGATTAGCAAAAGTAATTAAAATTACTAAAAAAAGTGTTGTTCAATTAGAACAAAAAAAAGTACATAAACAAATCAATAATAAAAATTAACTATTGTTTTTATTATAAAATGTAGTATATTAAATAAATATAAAGACCATTAAATATGGTCTTTTTCTTTTAACTTTGGTGAAATATATGAGAAAAAAATTTACAAGTGAAAAAGCTTTTAGCAAAAAGAAATTTTTAGCGTCTGTAAGGTTAATGATTGAAGGAATTAAAGCACAACCTGTCATTTTTTTATGTGCAATTTCTTTTATTATATTTGACTCAATAGTTTTTACATCATTAGCTGTAATAGTTAATAAACTAGTAACAACTCTAGAAACTGGGCATCCAACAAATTTTTTAGCTTGAAGCTTTGATTATAAAGACTGGATTATTATTGGGATATGTTGATATTCATTTTATGTTTTTTTAGAGTTCTTTACAAACTTTTTTGCAAGTTTATTTGCAAGAAAAATGGAAATATATTTAAGATTAAAAGCACTACAACATTTAGTAGAAATAGATATTAATTATTACTCTAAAAATCAAATAGGTTTAACAATGTCAAGAGTTATAAATGATAGTAGTAATGCTGGAGATGCGTTTAATGAATTTTTAATTAATTTAATTTATGCAATAACTAGTTTGATTACAATGACAACATTATTGTTTACAATTGATGTGGAACTTGCAGCTATTATTTTAGGATATTTTATATGTATGACTTTCGTTATTTGGGTTTTATTTATTTATTATAGACGTGCAATAATTATTGCTTTTGATATTAGACAAAATATTGATGCAGATATAACTGATAGATTGATTAGTATTAGAGTTATTAAATCAAGTGGAACTGAAAATTATGAAGTAGAAAGATCAAAAGACTTACATAAAACTTACGAAAAAAAAGCAAGAGTTTCAGTAGTTTATCAAACAGTTTTAAACGTCTTTGTTAATGTGTTTTCTTGATTTATGCCAATAGTTGCAATTCTATTAGTTGTTGGTATAAGAAATGATTTAAACCCAAGCGAACTTTCAATTTTAATTGTTACCTTTTCAACTGCTTGTTATAACATGCTTTATGGTTTATTGATTTTACCAACTGCAATGCGTGGTTTAACTAGGCTTTCAAATTGCGTTATGAGATTAAATTATATTTATAATTCTAAAAGTCTAATAGATTTTAAAACTGAGGGTGAAATAATAAAAGATGTAAATAAAATTGAATTTAAAAAAGTTAAATTTTGATATCCTGATGAACCATCAAAAATTATTCTTCCAAATTTTGATTATTCATTTAAAAAAGGAAAAAGGTATGCAATAGTTGGTCAAAGTGGAGTTGGTAAATCTACAATTGCAAGACTTATGCTAAGATATTATGATGTTTCAAGTGGAGAAATATTAATTGATAATGTCAATATTAAAGATCTAAAAAAATCAGATTATCTATCAAGAGTTGGTTATGTTGAACAAGATCCACAAATTTTATATGGAACTATAATGGAAAACTTATTATATGCAAATTTTAATAAAACTAAATTAGAAGCAATAGAGGCATCTAAAAAAGCAAAATTACACAATTTTGTTTTAACTTTGCCAGATGGTTATGAAACGATACTTGGAGAAAGAGGATTTATTTTTAGTGGTGGTCAAAAACAAAGGTTAGTTATTGCAAGAATGATCTTAAAAAATCCTGAAATTTTAATTTTAGATGAAGCTACAAGTGCTCTTGACAATATAGTTGAAAAAGAAATAAAAAAAGAACTTGATCACTTAATGGAGGGAAGAACAACAATTGCAATTGCGCATAGATTGAGTACTATTAAAGAGTTTGATCAGATTATTGTTCTTGATGAAAACGGAATTAATGATGTAGGTACATTTGATGAACTTAAATCAAAAGAAGGAAGATTTAAAAAATTATATGAACTATCTTTAATTAAATAATATAATATTTTTATGAATAGGAGACGTATATGTTATTAGCAACTCTTTCAAAGTCAACTGCTTGATCTTTATTCGGTATAGGGATTGCAGGATTAGTTGTAGGAATCTTAGCAACTTTATTTTTATTTAAATTTAAAAAACGTAAAAAAATCGAAAAAGAATCTTTTGACCTAACACCAGGTAAATATAAGTTTTTTAGATTTTGACAATACTATGGAATTATCATCTTAGCTTTAACTGGTTATATAATGTTTGTTATTTTTGTTCCTTTATCATTAGAAGTAATATTAAAGTAAAAAAAATTTCCAAAAGTGAATTTTATTTCAGGAGGTATTTTGATATAATTTTTTAAGGAGCAATTTCTTGCTCGTAGAAAGGTATCAATATGGCAGAAGCTAAAGTTAGTGTCGCAAAAAGCGACAAAAAAGTTAAACTAAAGTCTCAAAAGTCAGGTGGACCAAACGCTTGAAGTAAGTTTCTTACTATGTTGCAAGAATTAGGTAAAACATTACAATTTCCAATTGCAGTTTTACCATTTGCAGCTATATTAAACCGTTTTGGCGCTTTAGGTATGGAATTAGCAGAAGAACATAGTTGAGGTTGATGAATTTCATTAGTTATTCAAAAACCTGGTTCAGTTCCTTTTGATAATTTACCATTATTATTTGCTATTGGATGTGCATTCGGATTAGCAAAAGATCATAGAGGAGAAGTTGCCTTGGTTGCAGTTATTTTCTACCTTGCAATCGCAGCTTTAACAGCAGAGCACACTTTACCAGAAGCATTTTATAGTAAAGTGTTGAATTTCACTGCATTTGAAGAGGTTGTCGAAAATGGGGAGGTTGTTACCAAACCATTTGACTTTTCAAGTCTATTCTATGTTCCAACGTACGCAGATTCGGCAAAAACAATAATTAATGGACACCAATATGTACTTAATATAGGAGTATTAGGAGGAATAACTGCTGGTTGTTTATCTGCATACTTTTATAATAGATTTAAAGAAATTAAATTACCTACTGCATTATCATTTTTTGGGGGAAGAAGATTTGTCCCAATGGTTGCAATTGCAGCAGCGATTCCAGTTGGTATTGCATTTGCAGTAATTTGACCATGAATACAATATGGTTTAATTAAATTTGGAACAGCGGTTGCAGACCCAACAAGTCCAGCAGTTGCAATTCCAGGTACTATGGTTTATGGTATTTTAAATAGATTGCTTTTACCATTTGGATTACACCAAATACTAAATACATTCTTCTGATTCCAAATGCCAATTTCAGGAGATGTTGTTGCACCGATGACAGGTGAAGTTAGAGCAGTAGATCAATTAGTTAATGGAGATATTAATGCTTTCGCAAAAGGTATTTCAAATTCTGGACTATTCCAATCAGGATTCTTCCCAATTATGATGGGAGGATTACCATTGGCTGCTATAGCAATGATTATGGCTGCACACAAACAAAATAGAAAAGAAGTCGCAGGATTCCTTGGTGGAGTCGCAGGGGTTTCTTTATTATCAGGTATAACCGAACCAATTGAATTCTCATTCGTATTTATTGCTCCAGTTCTTTTAGGAATACACGCAATAATGACGGGAGTATTTGTTGGAATAACAACCGCAATGAAAATACAAATAGGATTTGGATTTAGTGCGGGACTTATTGATTATTTAATCTCTTTTGCTCAATCATGAGGATTAGCAAAATACCACAATAATTTAGCAATGTCTAATCCATTGTGAATATTAGTGCTATCGGCAGCGGCAGGAGCAATATACTTCTTTGTATTCTACTTTGTTATTAAAGCAATGAATCTTCAAACTCCAGGTAGAGAATTACTTGATGGTAACTCAATTCAGAAAGTTGTTAAAGAAGAAGGAAGTAAATCAAAAAGCTCTGGAGATAAATATGTAACAAAGGCAAATATTATATTTGAAGCAATTGGTGCTGATAATATAGTAAGTATTGATAATTGTGCAACAAGACTAAGACTTATCCTAAAAGATAATACAAAAGTCGACGATGCTAAAATAAAATCTGCAGGTTCATTCGGAGTTAAAAGACTTGGTTCTGAAGGAATGCAAATTGTAATTGGTCCTGATGTTGAGCACGTTGCTAACGCTATGAGAAATCAATTCAATGCAGTTAAAAAATAATAATTAATCTCATTAAAATGGTTTTATAACCATTTTAATTTTTTTTGGAGGTATAACAAATGATAAAAAATTTTGATATTGATACTAATTGAATATTTACTTTTTGTAAAACATGTTGAGATTTTAAAAAATTTATATTTGAAAGTAATATTAATTTTGATGAGTCTGAACCAACCAATGGTAAATGTTTTAGTTGTAAAAATATTCAAAGAATAAACTTTAGTGAAGTAAAGGATTATTATTTAAATCTAAATAATAAAAACAATTAATGACTTTACCATATTGAGTTATATTAATTATTCTTGTAATAGTTTTAGTATTATATTTAGTTATACCTTGAAAAAAAATTAGAAAATGAAGACAAAAAAAGAGTGATATTGTAAATAAACCAGAAAACGAAAAAAATATAGAAGAAAAAAATAGCGACCATTCAACTAATGAAGAAGAATCAAATAAATCAAAACAATCTCAAAAACCTATTTTTGGTATTTATAATTGATTTGGTAGCAAACAAGCCTTAAGAAATAAAATATTAGTATATGTTAAAGAAGAAAAAGATTGTTGTGATCTTTGTGCTCCATTTGAAGGTAAGGTACTTTCATTAGAAAAATACGATAAAGACTATTTAACTATGCAAGAAGCAATATCTAAAGGTTATCATCATATAGGTTGCAAACATATTGACATAGATTATTATCCAAATAAAACCAAAATTCCAAATTCTAAATATTCAGTGGAACAAAAAAAAGAAGAACATAAAAATGTTTTGGGTTTATATAAATTAGAACAAGAACTAAGAAACTTAATTTATAAATTTGATAATAAAGAAGATAATGTAACTGAAATCGATGTAAAGAACAAAAAAAATGAAATAATAATGTATTGTAAAACAAAATCAGTCAAAAGAAATCCTAAAAGAGAAAACCCTTATATTCCTGATTATAAAAAATTTAGATAAACAACTTGAAAATAAAATCTAATGTATAATAAATGTGTATAGTTGTTTAATTTAATTCAATTATAATGCTAATTATTAGAGAGGGTATTTATGAATTTATTTTTTAAATACAAAAACTATATTGGAAACACGTTAACGTGTAATTTTTTAGTTTATTTAATTTAAAGGAGATAGGAAAAGAATATGATAGATTTAAAGTTTATTGAAGAAAATAAGGATAAGGTAATAAAAAATTTAAGTAGAAGAAATCCTGAATACAAAAAACAAATTGAAGATATTGTTGTTTTAAATAAAAAAAAGAAAGAATTGCAAAAAGTAGTAGATGACTTAAGATTTGAAAAGAATCAGTTATCAGACAGTTTTGCAAAACTATCTGATAGTGAAAAAAAAGTAACTAAAGAAAAAGTTAAAGATATTAATAATAAATTAGAAACTGAAGAAACAGAGCTAAAGAATATTAAAAATAGTATAGACAAAATATTATTTTATATTCCAAATTTAATTGATGATAGTATACCTGATGGTGCTGATGACAATGATAATGTAGAATTATTTAGTTGAGAACCAAAAGTATTTTTAAATACAAATCTAGATCATTGAGAAATTGCTGAAAAACTTGATTTAATTGATTTTAAACTTGGTGCAAAGTTGTCAGGGTCAAGGTTTGTAGTTTACAAATCAAATGGGGCAAAATTAATTAGAGCAATTGGCTCAATATTATTAGATTTTCACACTAAGAATGGTTTTAAAGAATACATTGTTCCTGTGATAGTAAATCAAAATATAATGTTTGGTACAGGAAATTTGCCAAAGTTTGAAGAAGATTTATTCAAAACAAGTGATCAATACTTAATACCAACAGGTGAAGTTCCACTAACAAATATTTTCAATAACGAAGTTATTGAAAAAAGCATGCTTCCACAATATTTAACAACAAATAGTTTGTGTTTTAGAAAAGAAGCGGGAAGTGCAGGAAAAGATACAAAAGGTATAATTAGAATGCACCAATTTAATAAAGTAGAAATGGTTAAATTAGTTGAACCTTCAACTTCTTTTGACGAATTAGAAAAAATGATGAAAAATGCATCAGATATTTTAAAATTATTTAATTTAAAACATAGGGTTGTTACATTATGTTCTGGAGATATTGGATTTAGCTCTACAAAAACATATGACTTGGAAGTTTGATTTCCTGCGCAAAATAAATATAGAGAAATTTCTTCATGTTCTAATTGTTTGGATTTTCAAGCAAGAAGAATGAATACAAGATATAAAGATGGCAGTGAACTAAAATACATTCACACACTAAATGGATCAGGTCTAGCAATAGATAGACTTTTTGCTGCTGTACTAGAAAACTATTATAAAGATGGAAAACTATATTTACCAGAAATTTTAAAACCATATTTTGATAATAAAGATTATTTATAAGAGGAGAAAAAAATGGAAATTATAATTGATGAAAAAAAAGTTCAGATAAAAGAACCGATTTTGGTTTCTGAACTTTTAGAAAAAAATAATATCGATAATAATAAGTATGTTGTTAAATTTGGTGAAGTTTTTTTACCTAACCAAGCTATTGTTAAAAAAGATTGTACACTTGAATTAATAAAAATAGATAATGAATTATTAAAAAAATCAAATAACTATATGTCTAAATTGTTAATGGAGTTAAGTTTATTAAGCTCATTTAATGATTTGGAAGTATCAATTCAAAATAATGATATAAACAAAGAAACTTGTAGTGCAGTTTTTAATACAAAAGATAGATTAAAAAAAGAAGAATTAGAAGTAACAACTAAAAAATTTATTGAAATAATTAAAGAGTCAAAATTTGAAATCATAAACTCTAATAATTTTAATAACTATTATAAAAAAGCACAAACATTATCAAAATATAATATTGAAGAAATTGATTTCCCATCAATTAAATTAGATAGTTTTGAACTTATAATAAGATTCCCAGTACTTTTATCAAAATACAACAATAGAGAAGTGCAAATTTTAAATTTTTCTGGTGAATACTACAATAATGACGCATCAGAATTAATGCTACAAAAGATTGATTTCGTTGTTGCTAATGACAAAAAGCAATTAGCAAAAATTGTAAAAGAAATTGAAGAAAAAAAATTAAGAGATCACAGATATATTAATGAAAACCTAGAAATATTTAATATAGATCCATTAATTGGTTTAGGTTTACCTTTTTGACTTCCAAATGGAGCAATACTAAAACAAGAAATTAAAAAATTCTTAAAAGAAAAAGAGTTTGAATATAGATTTGTTCAAATAGAATCACCGGTTTTAGGATCTAAAATGTTATATGAAACATCAGGTCATTGAAATCATTATAGAGAGAATATGTTTGCACCAATAGAAATGCCAGATAATGAAACATTAGTACTAAGACCAATGAATTGTCCACACCATGTTTCGGTTTATAAATCAAAAATTAGAAGTTATAGAGATTTACCTTTAAGATATGCAGAGCACGCAATTCAACATAGATATGAGTTTTCAGGTTCACTAACAGGTCTTGAAAGAGTTAGAGCTATGGAACTAACAGATTCACATATATTTGTTATGCCTTCACAATTAAAAGAAGAGTTTATTAACTGTTATAAATTAATTGGTGAAGTGTTAACAAAATTTGATATTAAAATTAAATACTTATCATTGTCTTTAAGAGACCCAGAAGATAAACACAGTTATTATGATAATGATAGTATGTGAAATAGTGCAGAAGCACAATTAGAAGATATGCTTAAAGAATTAAAACTTGATTATAAAAAAATGGTTGGTGAAGCAGCGTTTTATGGTCCTAAGTTAGATATACAAGTAGAAACAGCTTTAGGTCATGAAATAACTGTTTCAACAATTCAACTTGACTTTTTATTACCAGAAAAATTTGAACTTGAATATATTAATAGTGAAGGAAAACCAGAAAAACCAATTATGATTCATAGAGGATTGGTTGGTACTTATGAAAGATTTGTTGCTATATTATTAGAGCAAACAATGGGGGTTCTTCCTTTATGATGTAGTCCAACTCAAATTGCAATAATACCAGTATCTGAAAAGTATAATGATTATTGTGTTGAAGTCGAAAAACAATTACACGCTAAAAAAATTAGATGTTTAATTAGTGATAAAGATGACAGATTAAATAATAAAATACGTAATGCAATAACTAAAAAAATACCTTATATTGTTGTTTTGGGTCAAAAAGAATTAGAAAATAACTCGTTAACTTTTAGAACTTATAAAAACGAAGAACAAATTGAAATGAAAGTTAAAGATTTCATAAATAAAGTTGTTGATGAATACGAAAACAGAAAATAGACTTTTAAAAAAGAAAGAAATTTTAAAAGCTATAGAGCACTTAAATAATGATGAAGTAATTATCCTACCAACAGAGACAATATATGGATTAAGTTTAATTTTTAATGAAAAGAACCAAGATTTATTAAATAAATTAAAAAATAGTGATAAAAATAAAAAATTAATTGTTTTGATTTCTTCTATTAAACAAGCAAAACAACTGGGTCTTTTATATAACAAGTATCATATAAAAATAATTAAAAAATGCAAAACACCAACAACTGTTTTATTAAAAGATAAAAACGACGAATTAATTGGGATAAGGATGCCAAAAAGAAAAGACTTAAAAAAAATAATAAAAGTTGTAGGTCCTATATTATCAACAAGTGTCAATAAAACAGGTTCAAGTTATTTGACAAAGTATAAGGATCTAGAAATATTTGTAAAACAAAATAAAGAAATAAAAAAATTATATTGAGTTGGAGAACTTAATAATAGACCTTCATCAGTTATTAACTTTGATTTTGAAGTTATTCGTAAATAAATTTCAAAATTAAAAAATAAAAATAATTTTATTATAATAAAAAACAATAGCGTAGTTATAATTTTTGTGTTAAATATAAATTGAAAACTTATCATAAGATAAGTTTTTTATTTTAACTAAGGAGGTTAAATATGAAATATAATTTTGATATTAAAATAGATAGAACTAAAGACAATGATATGCATTGAAACAAAGAATATTTATCAAAAAAATATAACATCGATATAAATAAACCTATTTATTCATTTTGAATGGGTGACGCAGATTTTCCAATGCCTGGAAATGTAATTGATGCACTTAAAAATAGAGCTGGTGTAGGTATTTTTGGTTATTCTTTTTTATCTGATAATTGATATAAAAGTATTGTTGAGTGAAACAAAGAGTTTTTCAATGTTGATGTGAAAACTGAAGACATAATTTATGCACAAGATACTTTGATAGCGTTGTCAAATACAATTAACGCATTTACGTCTAAAGGTGATAGTATAATTGTTACAACTCCAGTTTTTGGTCCATTTGAAGATATAGTAAAAAATACAGATAGATCATTAATCGTTAACAAATTAATTTATAAAAATAAAAAGTTTGAAATTGATTATAAAGCTTTTGAAGAACAAATAATAAAAAATAAAGTAAAACTTTTTATATTTTGTAATCCTCACAACCCTGGCGGTAGTGTTTGAAAAGAGAGTGATTTACAAAAAATACTAGATATTTGCAAAAAACATAATGTATTTATTTTTTCAGATGAAGTTCATAGAGATTTTGTATATAATAGAAAAGATTTTAAGTCCTTTTATTAATTTTCCAATGAATATGAATATATAATTACTGCAACAAGCCCAAGCAAAGCTTTTAATTTTGGTGGTTTAGATACAAGTTATTTATTAGTTAAAAGTGATATGATTAAGAAAATAATTAAAAAACAATTGCGAAGTTCATGGATAGTATTCCCAAACTCATTTGGAAAAATTGCTACAGTTGAATCGTATAAAAATCTTGAGTGAGCAAAAGAATTGTTAGATTATTTAAAAGAAAATTATATTTTTTAAAAACTGAAATTAAAAACTGCAGTAATATTGAAGTTTTCGAAACAGAAGCATCTTATTTTTTATATTTAAATTTTGAAAAATTAAAAATTAGTCAAAAACAATTACAAGAAATTATGGAAAAAATAACATTATATTAAGTTATGGAAATGATTATATTGAAAATGGAGAATATTTTGTAAGAATAAACTTTGCAACTCAAAGAGAGTTGCTAAAAGAATTTATAAGTATTTTCATAAAAATAATAAATAATATAATTTAGAAAATATTTTTTATTTCATATAATAAATGGAAAATTTATTGATATTTGAATTTATTAATGTAAAATATCTTTGAATGATTTTCATTCATAGAGAAGCGAGGTGCTTTTATGATAGATATGAGCAAAATTTCAAAAGAAACTATCGAAGCAAAACACGAAAAAATAAAACCTTATATAAATCGCACTCCAGTTATCAGAGCAACAAAGTTAAGCCAGATAACTGATAATGAAGTATACATAAAATTAGAAAACTTGCAAAAAGCAGGGTCATTTAAAATTAGAGGAGCCTTATCAAAAATGATTGATATGGACAAAGAAAAACTTTCAAAAGGGGTTGTTGCAGCAAGTGCTGGTAACCACTCGCAAGGTGTTAGTTATGCATCAAATTTATTAGATTGCCCAGCAACAATAGTGATGCCAGAAACAGCTCCACTTGCAAAAATAAATGCCACAAAAAATTATGGTGTAGAAGTAATTTTACACGGACAGTTTTTTGATGACGCACAAGTTAAGGCATCAGAAATTGTTAAAGAAACAGGAAAAACTCTAGTTCATGCATTTAATGATATAGATGTAGTTGCTGGTCAAGGTACTATTGGTGTTGAAATAATGGAAGACATTAAAGATGCTGATTATGTTCTTGTTCCAGTTGGAGGAGGTGGAATACTATCTGGTATATCTGCTTACATTAAACAAGTTAACCCAAATTGTAAACTTGTTGGTGTAGAATCTGAAAATGTTCCATCATATTATGAAGCAAGAAAAAATAACAAACCTTATCAAGTAAAAGGTAAGTTATCAATTGCAGATGGTATTGCAGTTAAAGAAACTGGAGATATTACATTTGAAATATTAAACAAATTTGTTGATGATGTAGTATTGGTTACTGAAGAAGAAATTGCAAAAACTATACTATTTTTATTTGAAAATTGTAAAATAGTAGCAGAAGGAGCAGGTGCTGTGACAAGTGCAGCAGTGCTATTCAATAAATTAAAAGTTAAAAATAAAAAAATTGTTTGTGTTCTAACAGGGGGTAACATTGATGTTACAACTTTTATGAATATAACAAATAGAGCTCTTATAGCGGACCACAGAAGAGTAGTTATGAGAGTTGATGCACCTATTTCAAAAGATCACTTATCTAAAATTACAAGTGTATTTTCAAAAAATCACGTGCAAATATATAAAATATCAGACTCTCAACTAGACAATAACTTAGAAATTAATAGAGAAATTATTAAATTGGTTATTGATATAAATCAAAAAGATGAACTTAAAGCAATAGTGAATGATTTAGAAGCATTAGGGTATGAAATAATTGATAAAAAAGCACTAGAAGGAATATATAAATAATGAAAATAATTGATTCAAAAAATGCGCCAAAAGCAATCGGACCTTATTCACAAGCAATAGAACTAAGTAATGGACTAATGTTTTTATCAGGACAATTAGGATTAGTTCCTGAAACAATGGAATTAGAAAAAGGTATTGAAGCACAAACTAATCAAATTTTAAAAAATATAGAAAATGTATTAAAAGAAGCAGGTTATGAAAAAAACAATGTGGTTAAAACTACTATTTTGTTAAGTGATATAAATGATTTCACTGTAGTAAATGAAATTTATGGTAAGTTCTTTGAAGACCACAAACCAGCTAGATCAACATTTGCAGTTAAAGCTTTACCAAAAAATGCTTTAATTGAAATTGAAGCAATAGCACATAAATAAAGTGGACAATAAAGAAGCTATAAAGATTGTAAGTAAAAATGAAAATGACTTACAATCTTATATCAAGGAACTTTATACCTATAGTGAAAACAAAAAAAATTTAAAATCTTTTTATAAAGAACAAATGAACTTCTTAAAAAAAGAATATAAAAATAAAAATGTATCTATTGATAAACTTGATGAGTTAAAAGATGATTTAACCAAATTGTATGTTGAAAAATCTAAAGAAATTGATGATATATTAAATTGTCTATATACTGTTGCTTTATTAGAATATGAAAACTCTATAGATTTAAAACAGAATATAAACTATGTAGAACTTAAACAAGAATATCTTAAAAATAGAGATGAAATAATAAATAACAATAAACTCAATGAAAGTGAAAAAAAAGTTGAGAAAAAACAAATAAAAAGAAAATATGTAAAACTAAAAAAGAATCTTCCATCTAAAATAGTGGCTTTAATAGCATTAGTTACAACACCTTTATTGTTGGTAATTAGTTTAGCAGTTAATTATTTATACTATTTTGAAAGAGCAAATAATGGTGTCAACTTTAGTTTTAAAAATGCAAACCATTTAATTGCATTTATTACTATGATTATTGGTTGTTTATTAATTATTGGTTTTTTAGCGTTTATGCTAATAGCTGTTAAAAAAAGAATATTTTTAGATAAAGATGAAAATATAGTAAAAACTTCATTAATTGGAACTGTGGGTAGTTTTACTGATACAATTGGTGTCGGTAGTTTTGCTGTAACTGTTGCAATGTTAAATGCAACTGATACAGTTAAAGATGTTAAAAATTTACCTGGCACATTAAACATTGGTCTTACAATACCAAACCTATTTGCAGGAACATTATTTGTTAGTGCTATTGAAGTTGAACTAACAACTCTTATATCTTTAATAATTGCAACAATGTTAGGTGCTTTTTGTAGTGCTAAAGTTGTTGGTAGAGTAAACAAAGCTTTCGTTGCAATATTTGTTGCAATATGTTTATCTATCGCTGGAATATTAATGTTACTTGCGCAATTAAATGTAATTGGTGATGTTAGTGGTTCAGTTGCACTCCCTAATGGTTTGCATAATTGAAAATTGCTTGTTGGTTTAATTGGTTTCTTTATTATTGGAGGTCTTCAAAGTTTTGGAGTTGGTTTATATGCGCCTGCACTAGCAATAATTTCTCTTTTGGGAATGAATATTGCGGCAGCCTTTCCAATAATGACATGTGCTGCTGGTTTTGCGTTACCAACAACTGCTTGAACATTCCATAGAGATAATAACTACAATCCAAAAGTATCATTTGGTCTTACAATTGGTGGAGTATTTGGAACTGTAATTGCATTCTTTATTGTTTTTGTGGGAATTCAAGGTGGTTTAAATATCGATATGGCAGATTTTACTTGATATTTAAAATGATTTGCAATTGCTGTAATGTATTATGCAGCATTTATGCTCGTTAAAAAATTTATAGCAATTAGAAAAGAGCAAAAATTAATAACCAATGAGGTTGTTCATACAATAAATTACTTTGAAGGAAATCAAAAGACTCCTATAGAAAGCGTTAAGAATAGAATGAATGAAATCTCATTTAATTCTAACTTTGATGTAGAACCATTAAAAAAATTAATTAAAAATAATAATCTTAAAATAAATAAATGATAAATATCTTAAAAACTATTTACATTTTATATAAATGCATTATAATAAAAGAGTTAAAAAAGTAGCGCACATTGCTCACCATTACTAATAGGAAATGGTAACTTCTATTGCTTTATATAAAATAATAGTTTAATGTGCTTCTAGTTTTTTAAGGCACATTTTTTTATTTTTTGGAGGTTAAATGGCAGAAATAAAAAACAATAAAAGCGATTTTGTTAATAAAGACATTAGAGCAAGACAAATCCTAGTTATTGACCAAGAAGGTCAAAAAATAGGACCTTTAAATAAGTTTGAAGCTTTGAAAATGGCTGAAGATCAAGGTTTAGATCTATTACAAGTAGGAAACCAAGATAATTCAACAGCAATTGCTAAAATACTTGATTATGGAAAATATAAATACGAGCAAAAAAGAAAACAAAGAGAAAACAAAAAAAATCAAGTAAAAGTTGAAAATAAAGAAATTAGATTGACAGTTGGTATTGGTGATCATGATTTAGAAACCAAAGCTAGAAAAGCAAGAGAGTTTCTTGAAGCAGGCGACAGAGTCAAAGTATCTTTAAAATTTAAAGGTAGAGAAATTACATATCAAGAATTAGGTAAAGAGACAATTAATAAGTTTTTTACTAAAGTTGAAGATATTGCAAAAGTTGAAAAAGATGCAAAATTAAATACAAGATTTTTAGATATGTATATAGTGCCTAAAAAACCTTAATATTTACAAATAAGAAGGAGAATATTTATGCCAAAGATGAAAACAAAAAGTGCTTTAGCAAAAAGGGTTAAAAAAAATGGTGCAGGTAAATTAAAAAGAGCAAAAGCTTATAGATCACACTTAGCACAAAACAAAACCACTAAGCAAAAAAGACACTTGAAAAAAGCAACATTTATTTCAGATAGTGACATGAAAAGATTAGATGGATTATTACAAAATTAATAAAGGAGTATAACTATGGCAAGAATTAAATTTGGTAAAGTTACAAGAGCAAGAAGAAAACGTTGAATTAAAAGAGCAAAAGGTTACTACGGAACTAAGAAATCTCACTATAAAAAAGCACATGAACAAGTTGTGCGTTCAATGGCTTACGCTTTTGTAGGACGTAAACTTAAAAAAAGAGACTTTAGAAAGTTATGAATAATCCGTATAAATGCAGCAGTTAGACCATTAGGTTTAAGTTATTCAAAATTTATGAATGGTCTTAAAAAATCAGGAATTGAAATAAACAGAAAAATGTTATCTGAGTTAGCAATACACGAACCTAAACAATTTGAAGTTTTAGTTCAAACATCTAAAAAAGCTTTAGGAGCAACTAAATAATAAAAAATATCTTTAAATCAAATAAAGATATTTTTTTGTTTTATTATTATAAAAAGAGGTAAATTATGGCAAAGTTTGAGAATAATGGAATTATTGAATTTGACGAAAAAGATTTTAAGGCTGCTTGGGATAATGCACCAAAACTAATTAATAAAGATGAAAATCAATTTCGTATGTGCTTTATTTGTAAATTTCATATGGAATTTAAAGATAAGTTAAAAGGAAAAATGCCTTGAAATATTGAAATTATTAATCTTAATAATATTGAGTTAATTAATGAAAATTTTATTGCAATACATGATGGTTGTAAAGAACTTAGACCAAAAAGTAACTGTACTAAAATAATTAAAAAAATAAAATCAGTATCTTGAAAATTTGATGAAAATTTTTACAAATAGTTATTTTCTTTTATAATTTAAACCAATTAAATTCATAACTTTATTTAATTTTTTATTTGCTATAAATCTAGCAGAATTAGCTCCTTCTTCTAATCATTGTTCAACTTCTTTTGAATCATAAAGTTTATTATAATTTTCTTGAATTGAACTGATTAGATCACAAACACATTTGGTAACTTCGTTTTTAAATTGACCATAATCTTTATCTTTAAAATAAGATTCAGTTTCTTCAATTGTTTGATTTTTTATAGATGAATAAATAGTAATTAAATTACTCACACCAGGTTTTTTCTCTGGGTCATACTTAACAATATTTTCTGAATCAGTTACAGCAGATTTAATTTTCTTTTCAACTTCTTTTAAATCATCTAGTAATGATATATATGATTTAGGGTTATCTGATGATTTAGACATTTTTTTTGTTGGATCTTGCAAGTCCATTATTTTTGAACCGATTTTTGCAATATAATCTCCTGGAATTTTAAACATTTCTCCATATTTAGAATTCATTCTTTCTGCAATATTTCTTGTAAGTTCAATATGTTGTTTTTGATCTTTACCAACCGGCACAAAATCTGGGTCATATAATAATATATCAGCAGCCATTAATAATGGGTATGTAAGTAGTCCAGTTGGTATAAACTCAGTTCCATTGCTTGATTTAACTTTGGTTGATTTATCTTTAAACTGAGTCATTCTATTTAATTCACCTAAAGTGCTATTACAAGTTAAAATTCAACCTAACTGAGTGTGTTCTAAAACTTCACTTTGGATAAAAATTTTAACTTTTTTTGGATCAAGACCACAAGCAAAATAAAGTGCTACCATACTTTTTATATTATTTTTTAATTTTAATTTATCAATTGGTGATGTAATTGCATGTAAGTTTGCAACAAATATATACATTTCAAACTTATCTTGTAATTCTACGAAGTTTTTTATTGCTCCAATATAGTTTCCAAGCGTTATTGTTCCTGTTGCAGTAATGCCTGAAACCATTCTTTTTTTGTTTTCCATATTTTCTCCTTAATTTACAATTTATATTATACAATTATTTATTTTTAATTTAAAAATGAGTAAAATTAATTAATAAAAGGATTTCACAATGAGACTATACAACTTAATTAAAAATGATTATAATGAAACAGCCACAAAAATAAAAGAGTTTGAA
Source organism: Spiroplasma litorale (assembly GCF_001267155.1). Classification (NCBI taxonomy): domain Bacteria; kingdom Bacillati; phylum Mycoplasmatota; class Mollicutes; order Entomoplasmatales; family Spiroplasmataceae; genus Spiroplasma; species Spiroplasma litorale. The sequence continues at coordinate 967,549 of NZ_CP012357.1, read as the reverse complement.
GAAGAATTAAATAAAAGAGGCTGAATAAAAAATGAAGAAAACCCTGAATTTGTTTTCATTTTTGGTGGTGACGGAACTTTTCTTAAAGCGGTATCACGTTATAAAAATATAATAGAAAAAATTAATTTTGTTCCCTTTAAATTGGGTGGAATAGGGTTTTACACAAATAAGAATAGAATTAATGAACTTGAATTAACTCTTGATTTAATTGAAAATAATAAATATTTAGTGCAAAAATTTGAAATGTTAGAAGTCTTAAATAATAATAAAACACTATTAACTGTAAATGAACTAAAAATATTGAATGAAAAAAGACCCATATATATTGAAATTAGTATAAATAATAACTTTTTAGAAAGATTTCATGGAACTGGAATAGTTGTTTCAACTTCGAATGGAAGCACAGGTTATATGAAATCAGCAAGAGGTGCAGTTATACTACCTCGTAATAGTGGAATTTATCAAATGCAAGAACTCACCCCTGTTAGTACAAATAAATTTAGATCTTTAAACTCACCATTAATATTAGATAAAGATTTTGAATTAAATTTAGTTTTAGAAAGTAATTCAAAAGAGTCTATGATAATCGATACAACAGAACATGAAATAATTGATAAAAGAATCACTATAAAACTTTCAAAAAACATAATAAAAGTAATATCATGCTTAAATGAAGATTTAAAAAATGATATAGAAATATTAAGAGATATCTTCATAAAAGATAAAGAAGGAATAAACTAATGCTTATAACAGTGCTGACAATATTTTCGGTTATCTTTCTTATTTTTTTAATTTCTCTAATTATTCACTTAAATTTAAGAAAATATAAATGGATTAAAAATGAGAAGTATAAACTAGAAAATAATGAAAAAGCATTTACATATAAAAATATTTTAAACGCTCTAGGTGGATTAGAAAATATTGATAAAGTTGATAAAGATAAAGTTTATTTAATATCTGTAAATTTAGTTAGTAAGAAAAAATTATTATCTTTTAATATAAAGCATCAAATTGAAGAAAATTATATAGTTATGAGTGTAAAGGGTTTTAATATAAATTTATTTTTAAATAAACTTAAAAAACAATTAGAAAAAGAAACTACTTAATTTTTCTATTATAGTTATAAATTCCTCCCTCAAGTGTTAATGCATCTATACCGTGTTCTCTTAAAAAATCAGCAGCCTGTCCGCTTCTGTTACCTGCATTACAAACTGTAACAATAAGTTTATTTTCTGGGTTATATTTTTTAATATATTCTAAGTAATTGCTTATAAATTCAGTAAACTCAATATTTATTGCTCAATCAAAATGAGGCAACATTTCATATTCAGTTTTTGTTCTTACGTCAAATGTTATAACATCGTTTTTAACTCTAAAGTAATCTTTTGGTGAAATCATATTTTTGCTCCTTATATATTAATTTTATATTTTTTAAAGTGTATAATAAATATTAATTGGGCTTTTATATTTATTTATGTTATTAATTGGTTTTAATATCTAATTAATATTTTTAATTTTTTTAAAGTAAATAAATGTTAACAAAAAAGTAGAGATAGGAGAAAAAATGGCAGAAATTAAATTTATGGCTTTAGGGGGCCAAGACGAAAGAGGTAAAAATTTATTTATAGTTAGTATAGATGACCAATTTTTTATATTCGATTCTGGAATGCGCTTTCCAGAAAGAAGTGTTTTAGGAATTGATGTAGTAATTCCAAATTTTGATTTTTTAAAAGAAAACATTAAGAAAATAAAAGGTATTTTTATATCTAATCCAAGTTCAAGTAATGCTGGATCAATTAGTTATATACTAAGAGATATTGATGTTCCGGTATATTGTAATGAATTAACAACAATAGTTTTAAAATATAGAAACTTAAAATATAGAATAAAAAATAGAGAAAATAATTTTAAAATTATTAAGGATAAAGATATTCTTAAATTCGGTAAAGATTTAACCGTTGAAATATTTAGAACTACTTCAATGTTTCCAGAATCATTTGGATTTGCAATTCACACCAATTCAGGAAGTATTGTATATGCAGGTGATTACATAATGGATGGTAATGAGCAATCATATTTTTCAACTGACATGAACCATTTAACAGATATTTCAAAAAAAGGAGTTTTGGCTTTAATTAGTGACTCAGAATATGCTTCTAGAATCGGATACACTGTCCCAAATCATAGAATTGAAAAATATATTTCAGGACCTATGAAAGATAAAAAGAAAAGACTTGTACTTTGTTTGTTTGAAGAAGATGTTTTTAAACTATTTGAAATAATAAATCAAGCAAAACAAACAGATAGAAAAATTGCAATATATGGAAAAACAATATCAAAAGTAATAGAGTCTAAGACAATTCAAGAAAGTCTTCAGTTTTATGATAAAGACATAATTTCAGTTGAAGAATTTATGAAATCTTCTGATGGGATTTTATTAATAACTGGGGCAGGTGATTTGTTATATTCTAGATTAGCAAAAATTGCTGCTGGTAATGACGAGGTAATTGAATTTACTGAAAATGACACAATTATATTAGCAACACCTCCATCAGCTGGTGTAGAAAAAAGACATGCTGAAATATTAGATGAATTAGCAAGAACTAATGCAAAATTAATATCTCTTTCAGATAGAAATATTTGAACAATGAGAGCTAGTTATGAAGATATTAAACTTATGACTAGAATAATGAAACCAAAAGCATTTATACCTGTTAAAGGATTACATAAAGACTTTTTATCAGCTGAAAAGGCTGCTATAGAAGCTGGGGTTAAACCAGAAAACATTGAATTAATAAAAAATGGTCAAGTATTAAAAATATTCCCAGATGGTAAATTAGTGGTAGCCAATCAAAAAATTAAAAATGCCGATATTTTTGTTGATGGAATTGGTGCTGGAGATATTGGAGCAATAGTTTTAAATGAACGTAAACAATTAGCAACTGATGGTGCTGTTATAATTGGTGCAAATATATTAGAAAAGAATAAAGAGTTATGTTCTTTGATTGATATACAAATGAGAGGTGTTGTTTACATTGTAGACGATAACCCAATTTTTAAATTGATGCAGAAGCAAATAGTGGACATTTTAAATAGGGCAAAAGAAGAATGAACACTAAAACCTGAAAGCTTCGATTTAAACCAAATTAAAAAGGACATAGTTTCAAAAGTTAGAAGTGTTATTAAACAAGAAACTGGTAAGCAACCAATTATATTGGTAATGATAAACGAACTACCAAATACTGTTTATGAACCAAAAATTAGACAAAAAAGTAACAACAATTAAGTTAATAAATTGTTAATGTTGTAAAATTGTAGTGAAATGTATTAAAATATTTTAAAGGGCGATTATGGGTGATCAAATGGAAAATCTTAATAATAACAACCAGGATTCAGATAGAACCGTTGCCTTTTCTTTGCAAAAAAAGCAAAGACGTAGTGATTCAGTATCTTGGATAATAAGTGCTTTAATATTGTTTTTTTTAAACACAATATCATTAGGAAGAATTACAATTGTTGGACAATTTCTTGATGATGTTATTTTTACGTTCCCTTTTGGATGATTTAAATACTTTTTATATCTATTAAATTTTATTATTGCTTTTTCAATATACTTTGGAATAAAATTCAAAGCCAAAAAAAGATTTTTAGCAATGATTGCTACAACCTTTATAATGCTTTGTTGACTGATATCTTCAATTATTTTTATTGTAGCTTATGCAAAAGAATCAGATTCATTTGTTGTTAAAAATTATTGAACAGATTCAATTTTTTTAGATTCAATTAAATCTTATACAAATAACTGGTTTATAAACTCATTATGAAATACCGAACATAACTTTATTATTGCAAGGCCAGAAAGTTACTTTACCGTTTGAGCTGGAGGCGGAATTATAGGTACTCTTTTATGTGGAGTATTTTCATATTTAACAATTTATGGTTCATTCATAGCTGCTTTATTTTTATTTTTTATTAACTCTCTTTGAATATTTACAGGAGATCCATTCTATGTGCTTAAGCCTAAAAGTAAAAGAAAAACAAATCGTCTCAGAATTTTATCACTTAGAAAAATTGATCCTTCAAAAAGTAAAGAACACAGAAAAAGCAAAAATAAAGGTTATAAAAATATATTTACATTAATTGATGTTGAAGATGATATAACTTTTGATGAAAAAATGGTATTGTCTTCAATTAAGGAATCAGATATAACAATTGAACTTCCTAGTTTCAATAAACAAAAAAAGATACACATATATGATTCAACAAATGAAAACTTCTACAAAGGAGATTTTTCAGAGTTAAATAATTATGAGTTTATAAATAACGAAAATAATAATTTTAATCATTTTGATAACCATGAATATTATGAATCAAATAGGGGAATGAACTCAGTTCAAGATTATGGTGTTGATGACAACTTCCATAATCCAATTAACAATAATCAAAACTATCAAAACAATAATTTAAACAATCAAAATTATAATGATTACAATTTTGGTGTTGAAGAAAATTATAATGATTTTGATGAACCAATAATAAAAGATAATAGTTTATTAACTCAAAATAGAAATAAAAATAGACCCACAAACAAATATGACGAAGTTGCAAGAAAAAAATTTGATTTAGAATCAAAAATAACTCCGTTTGGAGGCAATGGACAAACTGTTGAACTGGCAAATGAACTTAAAAAAGTAAGTAAAAGTAAATCAATAGATGAAACTAAATATAATACAGGTCAAATAACATTGGACCAATATATAAATGACGCAAAAGAAGAACAAGTTCAAAAAAAACACAATGATAGATATTATGATTACACTTCACCAATTCAAGATTCTTTTGCTAGAACTATAGTTGGTGGAATTTACAATTATGATGGTACACCAGTTAGACAAATGGAAGTAGATAAAAGAAAAGCAACTAATAAAAAAATGTATGTTAATGAATCTTACAGACTTCCACAATTTGATATCTTAAATAAAGATACTCAAAATGAAAAAGAATATGATGTTTTGAGAGACTATGCAAATCAAAAAGCTAAATTAATAGAAGAAACATTTACACAATTTGGAGTTAGTGCAAAAGTTTCGAATATAAACATTGGTCCAAGTGTAACTAAATTTGAAATAACACCTTCATCTGGTACAAAAGTAAATTCAATTATTGGATTAGAAAATGATTTAAAACTTGCGTTGGCAAGTCAAAACTTGAGAATTGAAGCACCAATTCAAGGAAAACCAGCGGTTGGACTAGAAGTACCAAATGAAGCAACAATGTTGGTTGGTTTAAGAAGTGTTATTGAAAAAGCACCAATTCAGAAAATTAACTCAAAAATATTATTTGCAATTGGTAAAACTGTAACTGGGGATTTATTATTTGGTGAACTTGATAAAATGCCACATTTACTTGTTGCTGGTTCAACTGGTAGTGGAAAATCAGTTATGATAAATGGTATTATTTGTTCATTTTTGATGAGATCAAAACCACATGAAGTTAAATTTTTAATGATAGACCCTAAAAAAGTTGAATTATCAATTTATTCTTCAATTCCTCATCTTTTAGCTCCAGTAATAAGTGATATGAATCTTGCAAATAATGCTTTGAAAAAAGTTATTAGTGAAATGGAAAGAAGATACGCTTTATTTACAAGTGAAGGAACTAAAAATATTGACGGTTATAATTCAAAACAATCTAAAACTGAAAATAAACTACCATACTATGTAATAATAATAGATGAACTTGCCGACTTGATGATGACTGCAAACAAAAAAGATGTAGAAGATTCAATAATGAGATTAACTCAAATGGCAAGAGCTGCTGGAATTCATTTAATAGTCGCAACCCAAAGACCTTCAACTGATGTTATAACAGGAGTTATTAAATCAAATATCCCAACAAGAATTGCATTTTCAGTAACTTCTTCAATTGATTCTAGAACAATTCTTGATTCAATGGGAGCAGAAAAACTAATTGGTAAAGGTGACTTATTATACATGGCACCTGGAAGTAATTTGTTAACTAGAGCTCAAGGAGCTTTCATAAGTGATAATGAAATTGAAAAACTTGTTCTTCATTGTAAATCTCAACAACAACAATTATTTGATGATGAGTTCTTAAGTTTAGAAGAAGAAAATAATAGTTATGCAAATACTCAATCAATGCAAAAAGATCCAATGTTTAATGAAATTAAAGCATTTGTCGTTAAAGAACAAAGAGCTTCAACAAGTTTATTACAACGTAGATTTAGTATTGGTTACAATAGGGCTGCAAAAATAATTGATGAACTTGAAATGTGTGGTGTTATTGGACCTCAAAACGGTGCAAAACCAAGAGAAGTTTATATTAAAAATGAAGATATTTATTAATAAATCAGAAGTTCTGATTTATTTTTAACTTTTATTTAAATGAGGTGTTTTAATGAGAGAAATTATAAAAAATTTGCCTGAAAAACCAGGTTGTTATATTTATTACAATACAAATAATAAAGTAATTTATGTTGGTAAAGCAAAAAATATAAAAAAAAGAGTATCAAGTTATTTCAATAAAGCACACAATTATAAAACAACTAAACTTGTCAGAGAAATTAAGGATCTAAAAACAATTGTTACAGTAAACGAAAAAGAAGCATTGTTGTTAGAACAAAATCTAATTAAAAAATATAAACCAAGATATAATGTTGTTCTTAATGATGATAAAAAATATCCTTATATTGCAATTACTAATGAAAAAGACCCTACCTATATTTATACAAGAAACTATGATAATAAAAGCAAAATTTCTTTTGGTCCTTTGCCTGATGGCTCTAGTGCAAGAAATATATTAAAAACACTTGAAAGAGTCTATCCATTAAGAAGATGTAAAGGTAATCTTGGAAAACCTTGCATAAACTTTCATATTGGACAATGTTCTGGTGCTTGTTTTAAAGAAGTTCCACAATCATATTATTTAGAACAAATTAATAATATTAAAAAAGTATTTAACCAAGGTGCTGAAGAATTAAAAATACTTTTAAAAGGTAAAATGCAGCAAGCTGCAAATAATTTACAATTTGAAGAAGCTCAAAGATTAAAAGAAATAATTTCTCATTTAAACTTTACAACTATTGATCAATTTGTTGATTTAAGCGAGGACTTCAACAAAGATATATTCGGTTTTTACTTTGAAGAAAGTTATATCTCTTTTGCCGTTCTTTTTTATAGAAATGGTAAATTAATTTCAAAAGACAGCATGGTGTTTGAAAGTGACATAGAGAATTTACAAGAATTATTTGAAAGTTTTGTTATGCAAGTATATCAAAAAAACATGATGCCAGATTTAATAATACTTCCTAATGAAATAAAACGAGATAGTTTATATTTAATATTTAAAGAAAAGTTGGCAAAAAATCAAGATAATTTAGGTACCAAACTAATTGAATTAGTTACACAAAATGCAAAAGAATTCTTAATTGAAAAACTAAAATATAAAAATCAAAAATCAATTGTGAATGAAGAATTACTAAATAAATTACAAGACATACTAAATCTACCCAGCTATCCTTATCATATTGAAATGTTTGATGTTGCGAATATATTGGATGAATTTGTTACTGGTGCAATGGTTGTATTTAAAAATGGAGAACCAAGTTTTAATGATTTTAGAAAATTTAATATAGATATCGATGAACCAGATGATTATCATAGAATGCAGAACATGATATATAGAAGATATCAAAAAGACTTAAATAAACCTGAAAATTTACCCGATTTAATTATTATGGATGGAGGTAAAATACAAGTTAATGCAGCTAGAACACAACTGGATTTATTAGATTTACAAATACCAATTATTGGATTGGTAAAAAATGATAAGCATAAAACTGAATATATATTGAATTTTGATATGCAAAAAGTTAATTTAGATAAGTCAGATGAAACCTTTTTGTTTTTAGAAAAAATTCAAGATAGGGTCCATAGATTCGCAATTTCGGGATTTAGAAAAAGGAAACTAAAAGGCACAACTAAGGATGAACTAACATTAGTAAAAGGCATTGGGCCTAAAATTATAGAAAAGATTAACAACACATTTAATAACAGAGAAGATTTTTATAATCTAGAAGAAAAAGAACTAAAACAGTTCATTAAAAATGAAAAAACGTATACTAATCTATTAAACTTTTTAAAAAATAAGAAAAAAAAATAAAATAATTGTATAATTACATAGTTAGTAAAAGGAGTAAATATGACCGATAAAGATATAATTTTAACCTCAGAAGGTAGAGATGAATTAGAAAAAGAACTTTCAAATTTGATTAATGTTATAAGACCACAAGTAATTGAAGAGTTAGTAGAAGCTAGAGCACAAGGTGACTTGTCTGAAAATGCTGATTATGATGCTGCTAGAAATAGACAAGCAGAAGTAGAAGCAAGAATAAAAGAAATTGAAACAATGCTTTCAAAAGCAAAAATTATTGATAATACAAATTCAGTAAATAAAGAAATTAAAGTAGGAAGCACTGTTACTTTTGCAAATCATAAAACTAAAAAAGAAATGACTCTAAAAATTGTTGGTGTTATTGAAGCGGACCCCTTTGAATCTAAAATATCTAATGAATCACCCCTAGCTAAGGCGATGTTAGGTAAAAGTATAAATGATATTTGTGAAGTTAGAGAACTGAAAGAACCTTATAAAATTTTAATCAAAGATATAAAATAATATAAACCTATTAATAGGTTTTTTTATTTAGGAGATTTATGTTAAGAATTCAAAATACATATAAAAATGATAATAAAACTTTATATTTAATAGGTACGCCAATTGGTAATCTAAAAGATATTTCATTTAGGGTTGTTAAAATTTTAAAAGAAGTGGATTTAATATATTGTGAGGATAAAAGAGTTAGTATAAAGTTGTTAAATCATTTAGAAATTAAAAAGCCATTAAAAGCAGTACATAAATTTAATGAAATAGAATCATTTGAATCATTTCAAGAAGATCTAAGAACTAACAATAAAATTGCATTGATTAGTGATGCTGGTGTACCTTGTATTTGTGATCCAGGAATGTATCTAGTTAATAAAATTGTTGAAAATAATATTAATGTAAATATCACACCAATAAATGCAGGTCCTGCATATATACATGTTTTAATAGTAAGCGGTCTTATAGCTTACTCTAATACATTTTTGGGATTTTTACAAAATAAAACTGAAAATAGTGAATTGATTAACGAACTAAAAAAAAGTAAAGGTGTAGTTTGTTTTTATGAATCAGTTCATAGGGTAGTTGAAAGACTAAATTCTTTATTATTGCAAATACCTGAATCTACAAAAATTATAATTGGGAGAGAAATATCAAAAATTAATGAGCAGTTTGTTTATGGAACTTTAAGTGAAGTATGTCAATTTATAAATTCGGATGAATTTGTAAAAAAAGGTGAATTTTGTATTTTAATCGAATCAATCTCTTCAAATGAAGAGTTTAGTTTTAATTTGAATAAATTGGATTCTGAAATAAAAGCAATGAAAAATAATTCGATTAGTAACAAAGATATAATAAAAAACTTAAGCAAAAAATATAATATAAATAAGAATAAATTGTCTGAATTTATATATAAAAATAAATAATATGTCGATACTCTATTTGGAGGTGACATTATGACTAAACTTAATATTGATCAAAAAAGAGAAGTTGTTGGTGGAGCTGGATTAAGTGGTGCTTTTCTTGATGGTATAGCTAATATTATTAAATCATTATCAACTGCAATTAATGATACAATCGGTTCAATATCAACATCAATTTTAGCTGGCAAAGTAATAAATAACGTAGATAAGTTTGATATGAAAATAGGTAGCAATAGCTTATCATTTGATAGAACAAAATCCAATGAATCTAAGGCTCAACCACCAAAAACAAGTTGAGGAAGCATATTTTAGTTAAATTTAAGAAATTATATAAAATATATGAAAAATAATGTAAAATTAATTAGGTTGTAGTTTCAACCGCTCTTTTGTATGTTTTAAGAAATATTTAATATTCACATGCAAGGCGAGTCTATTCGGAGGTATAAATAATGTTTGCAATTATTAAAACAGGTGGTAAACAACTAAAAGTTCAACCTGGAGATGAAATTTATGTTGAAAAACTAAATTTAAACGAAGGAGAACAAGTTCTTTTCAAAGAAGTTTTGATGATGGATTCAACTTTTGGAAATCCTTTAATTAAAAACGCTGTTGTTTCAGGAACAATAGTTAAACAAGGAAAAGAAAAAAAACTTAGAGTTATAAGATATCATCCAAAGAAAAATGTTAATAAAGTATATGGTCATAGACAACCATACACAAAAGTAAAAATTGACGAACTTTCATTAACTGGTGTTTTATCAAATAAACCAAAACCAGCAAAAGTTCAAGAAAATAAAATTGAAAATTCAGAACCTAAATTAACATCAACAACAGCAAAACCTGCTGCTACTAAAACAACAGCTGCAAAATCAACAACAGCAAAACCTGCTGCTACTAAAACAACAGCTGCAAAATCAACAACAGCAAAACCTGCTGCTACTAAAACAACAGCTGCAAAATCAACAACAGCAAAACCTGCTGCTACTAAAACAACAGCTGCAAAATCAACAACAGCAAAACCAAAAAAAGAAGATAAGTAGTTATGATAGTTTCTGAATTTTATTATAAAGATAAATGTGTAAAAAGTTTTTTTGTAAAAGGACATGCAAATTATGACAATTATAATAAAGACATTGTATGTTCCGCAGTAACAGCTATCGTTAGTGGTTCTTTAAATGCTTTTGACATATTGTATAATAAAAATGTTAAAATTAATGTTGAAGAAAATAAAATAAGTGTTAATATCATCAATAGTTGTAATGAAATTAATAAAATTATGGAATTTTTATATATACAACTAGAGACTGTTTTTGTACAATATCCAAAAAATTTTATTTTAAAAAAGGTAGGTGAGTAATATGAAATTTTTATTAGGTTTACAATTCTTTGCTTCTAAAAAAGGAGTAGGTTCAACAAAAAACGGTAGAGACTCAGAATCAAAACGTTTAGGTGCAAAAAAATCTGATGGTCAATTTGCTAATGCAGGTTCAATAATTTTTAGACAAAGAGGAACTAAAATTCATCCAGGTATTAATGTAGGTAGAGGTGGAGATGACACATTATTTGCGTTGGTATCAGGTATTGTTAAATATCAAAGATTTGGAAAAAATAGAACTAAAGTTAGTGTTTTACCAAAACAATAATTAATACCTTGTATAGGTATTTTTTTTATATAAAGGAGATAACATGTTAAACTATAATATTTATATATATTTATTAGTATTTGTAATTTTTATTATCTTGTTAGGATTGATAATATATTTTAGATTTAATAATAAAAACTTATCTTCAAAATTAAACTCATTCAAAAAAAAATATATAAAAAACAATGCCTTCACAATAAAAATTGAAAATATTGACACAAAAGAACAAATAATAAAGTTTCCATTTATAACAAATTTTAACAAGTCAGTTAAAAAATTAAAAAATCAGAATCTTGTAAGCGATTTGCTTAAAAAACAAGATGTATTTTATAAATTTTGGACAAATTGTGAATATGATTTATTTTCCTTTTTAGAAATCATTTCATTTGATAATAAAATTAAAATTCCTGAAGAAGACTTTTTACTTTTTTATAAAGAGTTCACTAATGAAACATTAAAAATATATAATGAAATATTCATAGATAAAATTGTTTATGCTTTAATAAATAATTATAAAAAGTATTCAGAGAATGATATAAAATTTAATGATATTAATTCATCAACAGATCAATGATTTATTGATTTTTGTGAAGATTTAAAAAAAATTACAAGTCAATTAAAAGAATCATTTAATTACAGTAAATACATTAACTCAAATAATAATCAGCAATCTTGAAATAGCTCTAATTATCAAAAGCGAGATTATAATAACAATTATTTTGCAGATGAACAAAATAAACTTATAGAAGCATATAAGGTTTTGAATTCAAAGCCCTCAGATGATGATCAAACTATTAAAAAAAACTATAGAAAGTTAGCAAAAGAGTATCATCCTGATAGAAATAAAGCTAAAAATGCAAAAGAGAAAATGGCAGAAATTAATAATGCCTATGATACTATAATGTCATTTAGAGAAAAAAAATAAAAAAACTATTGTAAAATAGTTTTTTTTGTATTAATATAATTTATTACCAAGGAGGAAAAAAGGTATGAATAAAGAAATTAAAAAAGATTTAGAAAATTACATAGTGGAACATGCAAAAATGCAGTATTTTTGCTTTGACTTAAGTAATGTTTGCGCAAAGCTAGGTTATAACGGATTTGCACACTTCTTTCAAGTGCAAGCACAAGATGAGTTTTTGCATCAAAGAAGAATTATAAATTATTTATTAGATAGAGATCAAGACTTCGAAATAACCAATTTTACAGCTGATAAAAATAATTGCAAAACAATTATAGAAGTTTTGGAAGTTTATAAAACCCACAGAGAAAAATTTGCTGAAATGACTTCAAATTACTATAAACATGCAAATGAATTTGAAGATTATGTAACTGCAAAATTCTATGATTGATTCTTAATTGATTTTTATGAAGAAATTGCAGAAACAAAAGATATGATTGATGGATTGAAACTTCAAAATAGTGATCACTATAGTGCTGATAAAAAAGCAAGCGAAAGAGTTGAACCTAACACAGGTCCTGTTGTTGACCCATTTGCTCCACATCAATAAAATCAACAAATTATTATAAAACAAAACAACCACTTAAATAAAGTGGTTGTTTTGTTTTGTTAATGATATTAGATTATTATTAAAATATTTTTATAATTTAAAACTATTTTTATATTAAGATTTCATAAAAGTTACTAAACTAATTGTAGTATATTAAAGTTAAGTAAGGTTGGAGGTAAAATTGTGAAAAAATTAATTTTTTTATCAACTTCTATAATGTTGAGTTTCGCAATACTAGTTCTGCCTTTATTTTGAATTATAAATTCCTTTAATAAAAATCAAATCAATAGACAACCAAATACAACTCATAATAATAATAATTTAGATGAAAATAACCAGGGTTTTTATGATTTAAATAAACTTAAAAATAGTTTAAAAAGTGATTTAGGCGATTTTGATATGTTGTCAACTCAAATAATAAGCGAAAAGTTTCTTGAGTTAAATAAAAGCGATAGTAAAATAGCTAACTTGTCAGTGAACGATGTTTATGTAAGTCTTACAAAAATAACTGGTGCAAGAATTAAACTCGAAGGTTTTATTGGGTATATTGATGTTAAATATTTATTGACAGATATATCAAAGATGGTTGATAAAACAGATATTGGTACAATTGATAAATTAGATGATGTAAATGTATTCAAAAAATTTAAAAATATAAATCCGAAATTGAGAAACATTGATATTGAATCATATTTCTCAATTGGATATGGTTCATTAAATGAACTTTCTTTAAATAAAAAAAATATACAATCAAATTTAAGAACTTCATCTTCTGATTTGATGATTCAATATAAATTATCAAATCTAGACGGTCTAATATTAAACAGATACATTGGTGATGTTGCAAAAATTGATAAAGAGCAAATAATTTCAAGAATTGAAGTGTCTAACGAGTCTAATGATAATTATAAATTAATTGAAAAAGAAGTTGAAAAAATAGATGTTTTAAGTAATGAAATAAATTATAATAATGCAAAAGTTCAATTAAATGAAGAAAATTTTAATGATAATACATCAATTGTAAATTTCAGTGTTAATAATTTAAATGGATTAGTAACTGAAACTGATTTAGGTTTAATAAATTCAATAACTGAAGATGAACTTCAAAAACAAATATTAAATAAAAATCCGTTATTACAAAAATACCTAGATAACAACAAAAAAATTCAATTAAACGTTAAAGATCTAAAACTTAGAAATGCAGCTTTTACCTTAAGCTCAGGATTAACACAAGATATTAAAATAACTTATCAATGTGAAAATGTTGATGGAATTATTACAAATTTAAATCTTGATCCGATTGAAAATTGGGACAAAAATGAGCCAATAAAACAATTAATAACTGCAATTAAAAATAAAAACCCAATTCTTAACAATATAAAAGACGATAGTTTATTTGAAATAGATAAAAATAGTATAAAACATGACAATTTTACAATTACAGATAGAGATGTAAACTCAAGATTTGAAGTTAAAATTAATGGGTATAAAGGTTCTGTTAAACCAAATTTCAAAGTTAGACGTAAAGAAGTTAAAGAAGTAATTAAAACTAATAATATAGGAAAATTTTATTGGACTACAAAACAAGAAATTATTGATAGAATTTCAATGTACAATAACAATATTCCTTTTGACTTAGAAAATTTTGAATTAGTTAATTTGACATATGATTCAGTCGATGTCAATTCTAAAACTGACTCTTTAAGATATTTTGGTAATACTAAAATAATTTTTAATACAGACTTTAATAATAATGGTAAAAACATGTCAATATATGGCACAGAAAATACAGATGTCGATGGAATGGTTGCAAGAACAAATTCAATAATTGAAGAAGCGACTTTGTCTCATAATTATACTGATACAAATGGAGCTCAAAGATTTAAATTTGATTACACAATTCCTTTTTCAATCAAGGATGCATACAACTATAATAACGATAGTAAATTAAAACTATACGCTAAAATTACATTGAAAAAATTCAAATCTACTGGATATCAAGGAAAAATTGGTGATTATATGGGGGGATATAACTCAACATTAGTAGAAGTTCCTTTATCTGAAATTAATAACTTAGGTTCAAATCAATCTTATTCAACTGATGTAAATACAAATAATGAGTTCAAAGATATGGAAATTAGTTATCGTTCAAGAAACTTTTGGAGTCAATGTAATAATAGATCTACATTAAAATTGTCTTCAACTATTAAAATGAGCATAACCAAAGGTTCGGTAAATAATGATAATCAAAATATTTCTTTTGCATTTGAAGTTACAAATAGAATGAATGACTATAGTACATGTGATCAATTTGATACATCTTATGAATTTAATATTCAAAAAGTTTCAATAGAGTAGGTGTTTTTTGTGAAAGATAAAAACAAAGTAAAAAAGACGAAGGTTTCTGATAAAGAAAATAAAGTTAGTAGTCTAAACTGATTGATAATTAAATCAGGAATAAAACAGATGTCAAAAAGCTATGCTTCTGTTTTTTTTATATGACTTTTAGTATTTATTGCTTCAGTATTGTGTTTTGTGCTTTCATTGTTTTATCAAAGAGTCGATAGCAATTTTAATAAATTATCAAATGATTCTGTTTTAAGAGATTTTGTAATTGATATTGATCCAAATGACAGAATTTCTTTTAATGAAAAAGAATTGGTCGGTGGAGAAAATATATTAGATTATTCTAATAATGATCTATATCAACAATATTTAGTTAATACATTATCAAGAAAGGGTAAGTTTTATGATGATCAAAATAATGAAATTATAGGAGATAATTATTTTAATTGATCAAGAACTGAAGCTAGAGTTTTTAATAATATAACATTTAATGATAATAAAATTAGCACCAGAGTTATTGCAAAGACCGGAATCATAAACACTGAAACCAATATCAATGGTGATATAAGTGAAAATGAGGTTAAAGATGTAGATAAACTTATAACTTATGATAATGTGAATGATAGTCAAAACCCATTTAGTAAAAATATCGAAGAATCAGTTCATCAAGTTGTATTGCAAGCAAACTTTGCAAATAAAAACGGTATAAAATTAAATGATATTGTTAGATTGACATCAGATAAATATGGTGAAAACTTACTAGTAAAAAATGATGTAAAAGATATTGGTTTTGGTAACGAACCTAATGATATAAATGATGAAAAAAATGGTATTAAAAACTCTAAATATTCTGATCAAAGTTGATTTCAAGTAATTGGATTAGGTACTTCTATTGATTTCTTTTATTCATATAGAAATGCTGAAAACCCAATACCAAATATTAAAACAGAAATGAATGCTTATGTTTCACCTGAAGTTTTTGGTTTGACAAAATCAAGAATATCAAGAAACTTTTCTTTATATAGTTATGATCCATCAAAATCAGTATTAAATTCATCTTCTGCAAGTGAAAGAGAAGTTTATTTTTCTGGAAAATTTAAAAATAATTCTAATTACAGTTCACCATTATTAACTTCTTTAAATAAGGAATTTATACGTTTTGGTAATATAAACCCAAAAAATAAAAAGTTTTTTTATTCTGTAAATGATTCTACTTATAAAAACTTTTCAAGATTAAGTATATACAATAATGTTTTCTTTATCTTTAAATTTGTTTCTTACTTATTTGTTTTCATATTTGTTTTCATAATTATTTTTATTGTTACTCAATTAATAAAAAGAGAATTGAAAGAGTCAGAAAAAAAACTTGGTACTTTTAAAGCTCTTGGATGTAAAAATTCTGAATTATCAAATTTCTTTTGAATTTTACCAACCCTTATTGTTTTTGCGGCAGTTGTTGTAGGTTATGTATTCACTTTCTTTCTTCAAAGTTTTATATTATCTGGTATTACTAATTATTTAAACTTTAGTCTTGGTTGAATATCATCTTTATGAATATATGCGATTGCAATAATATCATTATTTACTTTAACATTTTTTATCATTTGCAAGCTAAATACAATATTTTATATTAGAAAAGACGCTTCTAAATTACTTAATGGAGTTTCTGATACAAAAGTTTCAGTTGTTTTAAATGCATATAAAAAAATATATAGTAAGTCAAGATTTGGTGTTAAATTACATTCAGCCTTATTTGCAAGCTCATTTAAGAAAGTTATGACATCAACATTGATTATATTCATTTCTTCATCTTTGCTTTCTTTTTTAACAATAGTTCCTTTTGTGATCGATGATAATAAAAAAAGTTCTTTTGATGGTATTGGATATAATAACGTTGTAGAATACAATCAACCAATTTCAAATAACCCAATGTCATTTTTAAAAACATATAACTCAAATAAAAAAGATGATTATGAGTTTTCAGATGATAAAGTTATAAATGACTATAGCGAAGGACTAGATGGACAAGCAGATTACTACACTGCTTCCCCAACTTCATTAGCATCTGATGGAACAATGTCTTATGATGTTAATAAAATACTAACTGATTTAATCTCAAATGATATTAGTAAAAATTATTATTCTTATAATATACCTAAAATAACAAACACAAAAAATAATGATGATGAAAAAAAATTAATTAAAGAAATTTCAAAATTAGGTTATTCGAATTGAAAAAACTTTTCAACAAAATATTTAAATATGATTAATAAAATTGACTTTAATAATTTAACAAAAAAAACCACTGAGTATAAAGTTGTTGAAAATATATTAAACCAGTGATCTGATTACAATATTTTACTTTATCAATTAGAAAAACACATATTGAACAATAATAATTTTTCAAGCGGTGGTTTGAGTGATGAACAAACTTCTAAAAATATATTTAAAACTCTTCAAGAGTTCTACATTAAGTATGATAATGGTATTAGATTAAGTAATGATTATTATTTTGACAATGATTTTAATTTAAATGAAAAAAATTTAAAGTTGATTAACTACGATAAATTAATTTTCTCAAGTACAAATGATATTTATAATGAACAGTATGAAACACCTAATCCATTATCAGTTATTAATAAATATGAATTTGCTTCAAGTTTTAGTTCATCTATTGATAACTTTAAAAACTATTTTTCAAAAAATAAATTATCTTATAATGATCAAGACGTAAGGAATATTGATGTAGATAAATTAAATAACCAAGATTTAAAAATATTAAACTCAAATATAATTATTTGATATTGAATAAACTTTTCAAATAAACTTGGGGAAAGTATAATACAATCATTTTATTCTCATGAGTCAGTTGATGCACAAACAAATATTAAAAACGCATTTTTAGAAAATAAAGATTATAATTTTTCATATAATATAGTGCCATATGATAAAACAAATGAAGAATTAGGAACACTGCTAAATGCAACATATAAAACAAATAACAAAATCAATGATCTAAAAATATATGGAATAAACCCAACAACTTCATTTATTGATTTATACGATTCTTATGGCTATGACTTAAAAGAAAATTTATTTAAAAAAGTGTCTTCATCATATGAAAATAAAATACCAATAGTTGTTAACAATTCACTGGCTACTAAATTTGGGATTAACGTAGGTAGTACTTTAAATGAAATAAAAATTGCAAAAAAAGAATTAGTTTTAACAAATAATTCATCAACAAGCGAACAAAATTCATCTACTACAATCAACATAGATAATGTAAAAATGGGTTTAAACAAAAATCATAAAAGCCAAGATATATCTTTTAATTCTGAGTATAAAAAGAACTATTATTCATATGATAATTATAATAATGGATGATCAACAGAAAAAGATAAAATTGAAGTAGCACATTTTTGTGTTGACAAAAACCAAGAACAATCTTCTTGTGAAAAAAAATATGATATTGCAGTTAATAATTTAGAAAATATTAATAATGCTTCTCAAATACAAAATGCTGCTTGAAATTCAGAGATTCTAGCTCAAACAAATGAAATATCTTCAAATTTCGTAATTGTTGGTATTCAAAAAAGTTATGGAGAACCAAAAGCATGAATTTCAAACGAGAATGCAAATCATTTATTAGGTTATGATAAAATACAAAAATATTTCTTTAACAATTTTTTTGTGAATGATTGATATGGTAGAACCTATTTAAAAGAATTAAACAATAAAGAACTACTTGGAAAATTTAGTAAAGAGCAATGAGAGGATTTTGTTGACTATCTTGATCAAATAATGGTTGGTTGACATAACAATAAATTTAATAGTGAAAATGCAAATAATCCCTATGATGATTTTAATGATATGTTCTTGAAATTAGGTAATGATTATGAAGATACTAAAGGTTATAAACATTTTTCATCACTGTTAAATGAAATATTTAAAAATCAATATCCTATATTTAGTTACAAATATATAAAAGATTCTAATAGTTTTAACACTAATAAATATAATTCTTCTAAAACACAAGATTTTGGTGACTTTAGCACAATTGGATTGTATGGTCAGCAGCAAAAAGACGAAGAATCAGGTTCAAACATATATAAAGATGGGTTTGCAAAAAGCAATACAAATTTAGTTCAAGATTTGCAAGTTCAAAAAGATTTTTTAAATAAAATTAGTCAGTTATTGAACTTATTGCTATATGTTGTCTTGAGTATTGTATTTATAATGACATTTATTATTATTTTTATAAGTTCAATATACACGATTAATGAAAACTCTTCATTTATTGCAACAATGAAAACTCTTGGGTATACAAATTATTACATTATAAATCAAGTGTTTATGATTTACTTTATACCAGTTTTGATAAGTATTGGAATAGCATTTGGTACTTGTTTTGGAATGTTGCATTACTTATTTAATCTATTATCGATAAACTCATCATTCGTAGTTCCATTTTTCTTTAATTACCAGCCGTTATTAATTGTATTCTTAACAATTATATTAATCTATCTTCTATCAATGTTTATTGCTTATAAATCATTATCAAAAATAAGTCCTTCAAAAATATTAGGAGATCAATAACTTAAAAATATTTTTATAAACTTATATACTATAATTCAATTAACAAGCAAAGGAGTAGTTTTAAATGAAAAAAATCATTGCATTATTTTCAACATTATCATTAGTGGTCACACCAATTGGTACTATAGTATCATGTACTAATAGCAAACCAGATTATGATAGCTTGTTTGATAATCCTAATGGTAATAATGGAGGAGAGTACCTACCACAAAGTATAAAAGAGGTCATAAATAACTTTAATAATTTAACATCAAAGACTTACATAACCGAATTAGATATTGTTAGTCAAAACTCTGAACTAATTAAAAAGGATTTAATAAGTAAAGTAAGTGGCGAAATAACTTTGGACACTGAAATATTTAAAATCAAAGCATCAGATAATAATAACTTTACAATGCCATCGCTTGATAATTATAATCAAGGTGCAATGACTAATGAAAAAGTTGAACAGTTAGTAGGTAAGTTTGATATATCTTTATTTTATTATGACCAAGTAGTTTCTACTCAGAGCTTTGTTTATACTTCAAGTATATTAGAAGTTTATAGAAATATAATAAATCTATTAAATCAAGACAGTTTAGCAAATTCAAATTTCGGACAAGTTCAACAACTAGACATTGAATTATTTAATGTTCCAGTTGTTGGAAAAATATCATTCGGAGTTTTATTTAATTTAGTTAAAACCTTGAATAGTTTTGCAACAGCATTACCAGGGTTAAAAGATCTAATAAATCAAATAAACCAAATTGGTAATTTAGATCTTAAAAGTCTAGAAGAATATAATGAAGAAACTTATAAAAATTTTGACTCTAGTTTTGTAGAGTATTTTGAAAAATTAATGGATTCTATATCAAAATTGTTAAAAACATTTGGGATTGATGATACTTTTAAATTACCTCTAGGAGATAAAGAGGTTACTATAAAAATATCAGAACTTTTAAATACAAATGTTTTAGAATTATTAGGACTTGATTTAAGTGGACTTAATTCAGATATGATTAATATAGAAATTGGCGATGAAAGTGGTAAAGATTGTATAACAATAATGGATATTTTAAGAAATATTGAACCATTTGTTGTTGAGATTGTTAAAATGATTTTTGATACAAAAACTCCAAGTTACTTTACTGAAAGTCATAACTTGTTATATAGTTTATTAAAATATTTAACAAAAGATATGGATGAAAATGACAGTATTACTAAAATTTTCAGACAAAATTTTGATAGAAATCAGGCAAGTTTAAGTTATTCAAGTGCAACAACAAATATTGATATACTCTGTTATAATGCACTTGTAGGTTATGATAAAAATAGAAAAGATAAGAATTTTTATATTAAAATGACTGCTGTATTAAATATTGATGATATTGAAATGAGTTCAGCTTTAAAATGAATAATAAAAGGTTTGGTTGGTGATAAATTAACTTTATTAAATAATAAGAATTTAAGTGAAGTTCTAAATTTAATACAAATTACCCCATCAAATATCATTCAGTCAATTATAAGAAATTTTTACTCAAAACAAAAAGATGGGTACTTCAAATTAGATGACCTAATAATATCTAATGATATGGATTTAAAATTTTTTGAAGATATTGATGCGAAGGGATTAATTGATGGAGTCAAAGAACTTGAAGGTAAAGAATTTGTAAAAGATTTTGCAATAGCTTTAGGTGGAACTTTAAAAGAAAAAGCCTTACCAATAGTAAATGAAAAAATTAATGCGATAATCCCTAAAGTATCAATTAAACCTATAATTGATTTATTAGAGCAAAAAATAATCTATTCATTAGGTAAAAATAAAGAATTACTTGATAATGCAGACATTAAAATTATGGATGCTAAATATACTTATGCATTTAGGAGAAATGAAAATACAAATAATGAACTTCAAGAATGAGAACAGCCCACAGGTTTAGCTCTCTCTAAATTAATTGAATATAGAAGTTGTAAATTAGTTTTTAGAAATGTTCAATATAAAATAGTTAGCAAGTCAAATAAAGATCTTTGAACTTTATCTAGAAATGACATTGCATTTGATGTTGTGTTTTCAGACTATGATATACCTAAAAATAGTAAATAATTAAATTTATATAAAATTAATCAAGCACTCTTGTTTTTACCATATAAATCTATATAATTTAGGTTTAAAATTATTTAGGAGATTATTTATGGAATATAAGTTAAAATGCAAAAACTGTAAAAAAGATATTTGTTACAATCCAAATAATGTATGAATGCATAAATATGTAGAAAAACATTTTTGTAGTTATAAATGTTATAGTGAGTACAGTGATTAACTAAATAACGATTTTAAATTCATTATAAAAAAAACTTGATAACAATATATCTTCTTGAAAAAATTCATATTTTGTATAATTAATATTTTGTAAAATTATTGTAGTGTTTTTTTCAAATGCTTTTTGAAATGCTCAACCAAGTTTAGAACCTTTATGACTATAGTTTAAAGGTTCTATTTTATTAAAGATTTCTCCTTTTGTATAATCGAAGTATTTAAAATAAAACTTTTCACCATAATATATTTCTATAAAACCATAATATGAATTGATATTATCTTCTTTTTCTTGTTTAAAATTATATTCAATTTTTTTCATTTGGTTAATAACTCCTTATAAGTGTAATTATACATTATAAGGTACTTTTTTATTATTATATTTATTTCAAATACATCAAAATATAATTAAATATTTATTCTAAAAAATACATCATTAAACTTAAAAACTTTAACCTTTAAATAAATATATATAATGATATACTATATATGTTGTATATATTTTTATAAAAAAGGGTATGCAATCACATTTGGGAATTTATTATCCTAGTGCCTAATTTGAATATAGGTGGATAATTTTAGAACCTTTTGGAAGAATAACGAATAAAAAATAAGAAAAGGAAATTTAAAAATGATAAAAGATTTAACAAGAGAACAATTATGAGATTCAGGAGCTCAATATGGTCATCAAACAAAAAGATGAAACCCAAAAATGAAGCCTTATATCTATAATTCAAAAAACAAAAATCATATAATTGATTTACAACAAACTATTTGAAGACTTGAAGACGTAAAAAAATTAGTAACTCAAATCGCAATTAAAAAAGAAAAAATAATATTTGTTGGTACTAAAAGAACTGCAAAACAAGCAATTAAAGAATCAGCAGTAAGAAGTGGAAATTTCTACATTAATTCAAGATGATTAGGTGGAACACTTACAAATATGAAAACAATATCTTTGAGAATTAAGGCTTTATGAGATATTGAAAATGAAGAAAAAACAGGAAAAATTAACTTAAGACCTAAAAAAGAACAAATTCTAATTAAAAAAGAAAAAGCAAAATTAGAAAGATTATTAGGTGGTATAAAACAAATGCATAAATTACCATCTGCAATGTTTGTAGTTGACCCAAAAACTGATGAAATAGCAGTTAAAGAAGCAAGAAAACTAAGAATACCAGTTATTGCTATTTGTGACACAAACGTTGATCCAGATATGGTTGATTATGTTATACCTGCAAATGATGATTTACAAGAATCTGTAAATTTAATAACTAATTTTATAGCTGAGGTATACGCAGATGCTGCTGGTATTAAAATGCAACCAACAACTCTTAAATTTGTAGCACAAAAAAAAGAAGAGAATAAACCAAGAGAATATAATAACTACAATAGACAAAATAACTATGAAAATAAATCAAGAGTAAGTGCAGAACCTTCAACAAATGAAAATGATAAAGTTATTAAAGAATCAAATAAGGAGGAAAAATAATGGCAGTCACAACAGATTTAATTAAAAAGTTAAGAGAAATGACTTCAGCTGGAATGATGGATTGTAAAAAAGCTCTTGAAGCTACAAATGGAGACATTGATGAAGCTGTAGTTTGACTTAGAGAAAATGGTCTTGCAAAAGCAGCTAAAAAAGCAGATAGAGTTGCTGCAGAGGGTGTTGCATTAGCAGTTGCAAATTCAAATAGAGCTATTGTAATTGAAGTTAATTCAGAAACAGACTTTGTTTCTAAAAATGAAAAATTTACAAAATTAATAGATGAAATTGCAAATGTAATATTAAATTCTAAAGTTTCTACTTTAGAAGAAGCATTGGATTTGAAATTATCTAATGGTTCAAAAATTAGTGAAGCATGTATTGAAGCAACAGCTACAATCGGAGAAAAAATTTCTTTAAGAAGAGTAGCATGTGTTGAAGGTAACAATTTAGCAGTTTATAATCACTCTAATAAAAGAATTTCAGTTTTAATTAATTTTGATGGTGAGATCTCAAAAGATGATGCTTACAATATTTGTATGCACGTGGCTGCAATGTCACCTAAATATGTATCAACATCAGAAGTTCCTCAAGAATTTAAAGATTCAGAAATGCATATAATTAAAGAAACAACAGATGTAACAGGAAAACCAGCAAATGTTGCAGAAAATATTTTAAAAGGAAAATTAAATAAAAAAATTGCAGAAGTGACATTATTAGAACAATCATATGTTATCGATGAAAAACAAACTGTTGGAAACTTCTTAAAATCAAAAAAATCTTCAATTAAAGATATGTTTAGATTCGAAGTTGGTGAAGGAATAGAAAAAGTAGTATCAGATTTTGCAGCAGAAGTTGCTGCACAATTGAAAGGAAACTAATATGTTAAATTTACTTGTAGATTTTAAAAATAATAGTCAATTTTATATAATTAATTCAATTGCTATTCTTGTATTATGATTACCAGCATTATTTATGTACTATAGTTTATTTAATTACTTAAAAGTTAAAGATAAACCAAAATATTTAAATAAATTAGCTATATCATTAATTACTTTAGACATTATTTTATCAACAATCTTTTCTTCTATTTCTCTAGTTTTTGTTAATTTAGATATTGTAAGTATTTCTACAGATAGTGTTATCGCATTAACTACATTGGTGTTGGGTTATTTATTTATTGCAATATATTACTTTGTAATATTTATATGAAGTCACTATTTATGAATGATATTCGATGAAACAAAAATCAATACTTTATCAGATAAAGTTAGTTATGACAAAATAACAAAAGTTGTAAATGATGTTGATTCAAATAACGTTTACCTAAACTTCTTAGAAGGAGTTAGAAAAAATAGAAAATTAAAAATGAATAAAAACTCAGCAACAGCGAAATTCTTTTTAGAGTCATGTGGAATTGTTAAAATTAATGTTGAAGAAATTTCACAACAAAAATTCTATTCAACTCAAGAAGCTAATAGCAAAGAAGCTGTTTATGAAAAATTAAACAAAAATACTAAAAAAACAGATCCAATAAAACCTGAAAATACTAAAAGTGTTGAAAAAACTGAAAAAGATAAAAAAGAAACAAAAACAGAAAAAAACGACTAAAATCTAAAACATAAAAATATTATCTTCGGATAATTTTTTTTATTTTTACCAAAATTTTTATTTTTTTATATATTATATAGGTATGGAAGAAAATGTAAAACTCAAAAAAAATTATTTATTAATATCTACTTACATCTTAAGTTTCGTTAGATTTTTTTTATTTACTTTTTTATTGATATTATTGTCTATCACTGTAATAAATAAAAAAACACAAGTATACGCTGATGATGGAACAGCCTCTCTTGAAGAAATGTCCACATTAAAAAAAAGCATTGTTGTATTTATTTTTGCAGTTATCATTATAAGTTATGCAATTATTTCAATAAACTCTGTTTTAAACTTTATTTATAATAAAAACGATACAAAAACTAACCTTGTAGCTTCTTTAATTGCTCTGAATATAGAATTAATTATTTATTACCTTAGATTTTTAAGGTTTAATAAATATGAGTTTAAAAAACCTAATATAACTATTATGGATATGTTAAGTATGTCAATTTTGTTAGCACTATTTTTTATTGTAGATTTTTTAACAACAGGTCTTATACCACCATTTCCATTCTTTATTACAATTTCAGTTAAATATATAGTGTTGTTTTTTGGTTGTTATATATTTAATTTCACTAAATCATTTATATTATGTATTTTATGTTCATTTGTGACATTACTTAATCCTGGAACATATGTTCTATCATTTGTTCAATTTCTATTCGATTATTGATTACCAACAACGTTAATATCACTTGCTTGTTTCTTTAAACCTTCAGATAAAATTGAAAATAAATTTACAAGGTCTTTATCATGATTTAATTTTGTTACAGTACCAATGATTATTTTTTACTTTTGTAGATCAATTAGTGGTATATTATTTTGACTTAATCCTAATGCTTTATCTGCTGATGAAATATCATACGAATTTGAATTTAATAATGCCGTGGCATACTCATTTATTTATAATTCATTTAGTACAGTATTTGATTTTGTTACTCTTATAATTTTGGTACCTACAATATGTACATCTTTAGATTTTATAAAAAAAAGATATTTTTATAAATAGTCATCTAACTTTTTAATTTCCTTTCTAAAAAAATTTGTTATAATCTTTCTAGCGAGGTAATTATGTCATTGAAGTATAAGCGAGTTTTATTAAAAATATCAGGAGAAGCATTAAAAGGTAAAAACGACATTTATGATAAAGAAAAATTAGAAGATGTTGCAAAACAAGTTATTAAACTTACTAAGGAAGGCCTTCAAATAGGAGTTGTAATTGGTGGGGGTAATATTTGAAGAGGTAAATTAGCAGGAACACTAGAACTTTATAGAATTGAAGCTGACTATATGGGTATGTTAGCAACAATAATGAATGCATTAGCATTTGAAGCTACATTAAGAAAACTTAATTTTGATAAGGTTAAAGTATATTCATCATTAGAAATTAAAACAGTAACAAGTGCATATAATTATAGAAATGCAAGAGAAAAATTACAAGAAGGGTATGTTGTATTATTTGCAGGAGGCACAGGTTATAGTTACTTCACAACTGACACTGGAGCATCAATAAGAGCAATAGAAATAAAAGCTGATGCACTATTAATGGCTAAATATGGTACAAAAGGTGTATATGATAAAGACCCAAATTCACATAATGACGCCACATTTTATCAATCACTAACACACAATGATTTAGTAACAAAAAATTTACAAGTAATGGATTCAACAGCAGCTACTTTATCAAGAGATGGTAAGCTTGAAATAGTTGTTTTTGATATAAAAGGAAAAGATAACATTGTTAAAGTTGCCCATGGCGATATTGAATGTACAGTTATTAAATAGAGGAGAAAAATAATGAGTAAAGAACTTTTAGACAAAGCAAATAATGAAATGAATGAAGTGATTGAAAACTTCAAAGTATATTTAAATAAAATAAGAACAGGTCGTGCAAATGCAAATATCTTAAATGGCGTAATGGTTGATTTTTATGGAACTTTAACTCCAATAGGACAAACTTCACAAATTTCTGCACCAGAGCCTCAACAATTAGTAGTTAAACCATATGATAGAAGTCAAATTGGTGGTGTGATTGCTGGGATTAATAAAGCAGATTTGGGATTAAATCCGCTTGCAGAAGCAGATTTAATTAGAATTAAAATACCGCCATTAACTGAAGAAATACGAAAAGATTTAGTTAAAAAAATGTTAAAAGAATTAGAAACATTCAAAGTTAGAATTAGAAACATTAGAAGAGATGTCCTAGATAAAATTAAAAAAGATTCTTCATCTTCTGAAGATTCTAGAGGTGATTTTGAAAATCAAGTACAAAAAATAACAGACAAAAATATTGCACATTTAGATGAAGTTGCTAAAAACAAAGAAAAAGAATTAATGACAGTTTAAGAGAAAATAATTAATTAATATGTTTATTTTCTCTTTTTTTATTATAATAAGTATAAGTATTAGGGCAAAAAAAGTTGATCTTTAATGAGTAGAGGTAAATATGGGTTATAAAAAAGGAGTTATTGTTAATTATAATAATAAAAACTATTTAATTGTTGATGTTGTTGAAAAACAATTAACAGATAAACAATTAACTTTTTTGCGTCTTAAAGATCTAATTTCACAAGAAACTTTAACTGTTGAATCAAAAGCTGTTAAACCAGTTGTAGTAAATCAAAAACAAAATAGCGAAAATGGAGATACTGAGTATATTAATTCATTATTTGAATTTAATTCATACAAAAAAACAGATGAAAATATATTTGATATAGTTGGTGAAAATACTTTGTCAATTGATGATGTAGAAATTGATAAAACTCTAAATAGTTATTCTGATGATTTTTTAAATGACATTAATCCAACAAAAACACTAACAAATCGAAAATTAGATAAATATAGTATTAATGGAAATGATGTTGTTGAGAGTTTTTTAGGAGATAGCACCCAAACACTTTATAAACCAAGAAGAAATAAATTAAATGAGCAAACAGATTTGTTGGCAACAAATAATTTTGTTGATCAATCTTTTGATAGTCTTAAAACAAGTGATTATTATCAAAATCAGCAAGAAAAAGAAAAAGAAAAAGAAATTAAGTTGTTTGATAAATCGGAATTAGAAGAACAAAGCATCAAAGATCAAGAGTTAAACAATAATATAAATGATGTTGAAAACACTGATTTAGATATTGATTTAAACTATATGAGTCAACAAAATACAACTACTAGCAATGAGACTCATGTTCAAAATCCAGTTGAAGAAGAAATACATTCACAAACACAAACAAATGAAACTCTAACAGATGGTAAAGACAATGAAAATAATTTATCTTATATTAATGTGACTGAAAATATAACTCAAAAATCTGATACATTTTCAACTGAGACTTTACCAGATAATGGTTATAAAGAAGATTACGTTAAAATAAATAAAGAATTAATTAACAATTCATTTGATAATAAAAAAAATGAAATAAATAGTAATGCAAGTATAAATAGAATTAATGAATATAATACAAGAGATACAATTCTTGATAATACTGAAACAAACGGATTTGATACAAATAAACTAAGTGACATTTTAAATAAACAAGAAGTAATTTTAACTGAATTTAATGATAAAAATAATTATAATGAATCAAATACAATATATGGATTAGGAAGTTCATTTTCCAAAGCAACTTTAAAAGAATCTGGCTTTTATAGAAAATTTAAAGTTATGTCAGTATGATTAATTTTATTATTTTGTTTAACTATAATAACACCAATATCTTTATTGGTGTCAAAACTAGTAATTTTATATTTAAATAATGAATATTTTAGTGTTGAATATTTAGGTATTTTTAAATTTGAAAAAGTTTTAATAATCGACTATGTTTTAATAACATTATGTCCATTTTTATTGATTGTATTTATTGCTTACATTGTCGGTTTTTTAATTTTTGTTTTAGAAAAACAATACAAAAAAGTTGCTTATCAAAACTATACACTTGATAATAAATTAAAAATTATTGATTCTATTCAAGAATTTAATGTACAAACAAGTACTTATTTAATTAAAGTTCATAATGACTTAAAAAAAATAAAAACAAGACTAAAAAAACAAAACACTAATCATATACCTGGAATTAAAAAAACCAATCAAAATCAAAAAAAAGTATCACATTAATTGCTATGATTAAAGTTTGTGCTTTTTTGTTATATTGTAATACAATATATTGTAGTTGAGGTTATGATGAATAATTGAGATTTATTAATTATGTTACCTATACTTTTTGCAATGTGTTTCTTCACTTTGCTTTTTATTGTTTTTAAAGAAAAAGTTAAAAAAAACCAGATTATTTTTTTGGTTAATACAGCTTTATTGTGGGTTATATTAGGTTATTTATCAAATCAAAACTCTAATAATATTCCTTCAACATTATTAATTGATAAAGCAGAATATTTTAGTATTGTTATTTTAGGAACTTCATTATTTTTAGTTTTCTTAAAACCATTAGCAACTTTTATTACTGGAATAATAAGGAATAGATTTATATGAATTAAAATAACATATGTACTAGTTTTTATATTGTTAGTGATTGATTTTTTTACAAAAAACTATATAAATTCATATTTGTTTGTATTTACAACATTATTATTATCAATATGTTTGGCTTCTTCAACAATTTTCTTTTTATATTGTAATGAGCAATATTATTATAGAATATATGTTTTGCCTGTAGTTTGAATTATTTTTAGTTTTATTGGTTTTGGTACTGCTTTTGGAACATATTTAAATGAGTTGAAAGTATTATTTACTAATTATTATTATCAAAATACAATAATTGTTTTATGTATAATACTCATAATATATTTATTCTCATACTCATTTTTTATACAAGAAAACAAAAATTTAGCCGGAGTTTTTGACAAAGAGATAATTGATAGCATTCCTAAAAAAAATAACTTTAACTTCTTTTTAATTTATTTAATAGTTTTTTTAGTTTCGATAACTAGTTCTCTTAACAACTCATTAATTGTTAAAATGTTTATTGGACTTAATTTAAGAGATTATGGTATTGATTATAATAATGTAATAAGTTTATTGAGGACATTTAACTTTTTATATACAATACCATCAATATTAATATCGTATTTTATTTATAAATTTGCATTAAAATATTTTGGTCAAAAATATTTAATTTTTGCTTGCTTATTTTTAATATTTGGAGCATACACAATACTTGCATTTACAACAAATCCATTTATCTATATATCAGTAAATGTATTTACAGGTATTTTATTTAACCAAATAGTTTTTTCTTTATTTTCTTTATGTATAATGTGAAACTACAGATCTCCAAAAAACCCAGTTACAGGTTTTTTTGGTAGTGCAATGTTTGGTGCAAAATTTATTGTTAGTTCAATAGAAAAAATTATAGCCAATCTTAAAAAAGGTGTTTTTCATAATGTTGGTTTATTGAGTGATTTAGAAAATATAAAAAATGTAAATTCAGATTCTTTAAAGGAGTTTGATATCGCAACAACTTTAATGATGTCTTTTTCATGTATGATAATATTAATATGCATACTTGTCTTTTATTTTAAAAATAACTCTTTCTTTGCAGATTATATTAATTATAATAATGCAACAAGAAATATTAAAAACCTATTAAAAAAACGTATTATGGAAAAAGCAAAAACAAAAATTGATTTCTCAGGTAAAGAAAAAGAGGTAAAAAGTAGTGAAAACATTGAAAAGTAAAAACATTAAATTAAGTTATAGTATAAATCCATTTGAAATCCAAAGTATTATTTATGAAGGAAATGAAATATTATATAAAAAAGATGGTGATTGAAAAAAAACATGACCAATTATGTTCCCGGTTTGCGGTAATTTAAAAGCTAATGTAACACACTTAGGTAAGGAACTAGATATTAAGAGACATGGATTCTTTCACGAAATATTAAATTGAAATGTTGTTGAAGAAAAAGAAAATTCAGTTTTTTTAGAATCAATAAATACCAATAAGGATAATAATCTATATCCATTTAAATATAAAATACAAATAAAAATATTTGTAAAAAATAAAAAAATTAATGCAAAAATAAAAGTTATTAATATGGATGATGAAGTTATTTATTATTCATTCGGACATCACCCTGCATTTCAGTTTAAAAAAGGTGATAAACTTACTTTAAATAAAGAAGACTCATTTATTGGAGAATTTCCAAATGGGTTAATGCCAGAAAACTATAAACCACTAAAAATCAAATCATTTAATTATGGAGAGATAGATTTTAGTAATTCAAAATCTTATTTATCATTTTGTAATTCAAAGAGTTTAATAATTGAAAATAAAAATGTTAAGTATAAAATAATTTATCCAAATTACAGTGCATTTTTATTATGAGCAATTAATGAAAAAGCCGAATATGTTTGTGTTGAACCATGATGTGGGACACCTGATTATAATGGTCAACAAACTACAGAAATAAAAGATAAAAAATTCATTCTGAGCTTAAATAAAAATAAATCAAAAACACATGATTTCAAAATAAATTTTATTAAATAAGTTTTAAAATTCACTGCAATAGTGAATTTTATATTTTTATATACATAAAAAATATTTAGATTATAAATTAATATATTTCAATAAAACAATATAATTTTTAAAATTTGTATGGAGAAAGTATCTTTTTAATGTCAATTTTAATTGACAATTTCAATGAGTTATAATTTTTTTTATAAGGAGAAAATGATTATGAAAAAATTATTGAGTTTATTTGGAGCGTTGGGGATAGCTGCTAGTGGAAGTAGTTATGTTGTTAGTTGTGGGAATAATGATGCTGTGGGCGAGGAAAATGATGGTATTGGAGGTAGTGAAGTCGTAACTAAGGAAAATATTGATGAAATGGTTGATTTATATTTAAGAGTAGAGAAAAAAGAAATACCTGATTTAGAACTTGCTGCATTAAAGGAACAAACTGAGCATTTTGGAAAGGATTGAAGACCTGATACAGATGAGAAGAAAAATGAATTATATAAATTTAAAAGAAGTCAAGATAATTTACAAAAAGCAGTTATATTAAAAATTAATAATAATGTTTTAGAGTTTAAGATTTGTAGTTTTGAAAATGGTGTTGATAAAATAATGGAAAAAAATCCTGAATTAGGAGAAGTGGGTAAAGAAAAATTGATTACTACAAAAGAAAAACTAGTTGAAATTTTAAAATATATAATAAATGCTTATAATGAGGGAAAATCAATATCAGAAAAAAATTTAGAGTACATAAATAAAGTTATTAAGAAGTATTCATAAGAAAGTTTTAAAAAATTGGTAAAATGAAATTGTCAATTAAAATTGACATTAAAAAGATACTTTCTCCATACGAATTTCGTATGGAGTTTTTTTATGTTTTAATGAAGGTCTAACATAATTATAAAACTCTATATAGTCTGAGATAATTTTATAAATATTTGAATGATGTAGTTCTTTTACTTTATATGTATATATACATTCATTTTTAAAAGTTCCAAAAAAAGACTCACAGGCACCATTATCTGGTGAATTTCCTCTTCGTGACATAGAAATATTTATATTATTAGTTTTACATAATCTTTCTCAAGTTTCATTTGTATATGGTGATCCTTGATCTGAGTGGATTATCTTTGGTGCACCTCTTTTTTTAATGGCGCTTATTAAATTTGTATGACATAATTTATTATTAGGACTAACCGATAACTTTCAATCAATAATTTCTGAATTAAACAAATCCTTTATAACAGATAGATATACGTTTCCATTAATAGTTTTTATATAAGTTACATCTGTTACTCATTTTTCATTTATATTTTTAGATTTAAAGTTTCTATTTAGTAGATTTTCAAATCTTAATGGACCTGATTTATCATAGTTTGGAACTTTCTTTTTCTTCACTGCTTTTAAACTCATTATTTTCATATATCTATAAACAACTCAAGGGTTTAATCTTTCTTTAAAGTATTTGTTTAAAAATAAAGTTATCATATTATAACCATATCTTTTTTTAAACAAGTAAAAAAGGCATCTTATCTTAATTGCTAAAATTCTATTATAATTTTTATACTTTGGTTTTCCGTTTTTAAGTCATTTTAAATATCCATACCTTGAAACTTTTAAATATAAACAAGATAATTTCAAAGAAAACATTCTTTTAACATTAAAAATGGCGAAGTACTTTTCCTTAGTTGTCTTCGCCAAATGCTTTTTTAAAGCTCGTTCCAGTTTCAAAGCCTCTCTTAATTCTTCAATGCTCATATCATCAGGTTCTTTAAAAATTCAATCATGAGATTTAAATTTTTTGATATTTCCTTTTGCTTGTGTTCCGCTACCTCATTCAAGAGCGCCTTCACCTTTAACTTTTACCTCTGATTTTCATCTTTTAATTGTGCTAGTACTAATATCAAACTTTAATGCCGCATTTAAAATACCAATTTTTTTTGATTCATTAATTATATTAAGTTTTTCATTTTTTGTTCATTGTTTTGCCATATAAAAAGAACACCTTTCAATAAAATTTTAACAATAAAAGTACTTTTTTACTGTCAATTTTATTTTAGATGTTCAAAAAAGCCAATTTTTTTTAATATATAGGTGGAGGTAAAATAAATGAAAAAAATAATGGCTTTAATTGGAATTTTTGGGTGTAGTGTTAACGCTTCAAGTTATGTATTAAGTTGTGGTGAATCAAATTCAAATAATGATGGAATTGGTGGTTATGAAGAAGTTAATTCAGACAATTTAGATGAAATGATAGAACTTCATTTAAAAAAAGAACAAGAAGAGTATCCGGCTTTACAAGAAAAGTTTGATCAAGAAAAAGAATTTAAATTTGGTAAAAATTGATGACCAGATACAATTGAAAAGAGAAATGAACTTCAAAATTTCAAAAAAAACAATAAAACTTTTCAAGATAAAATTAAACTATATGCTGATATGTATGTTTTAGAGTATAAAATTTGTCAAGTAGAAAATGGATTACAAAAATTTCTTGATAAACATGGATTACAAGAAAGTGATAAAGATTTAGTATCAACCACAAAAGAAAAACTTTTAATAAATATTAAAAATTTTATGAAGGAAAATGAAAAAACAACCTCAAATGAGGTAAAACTATATTTTGATGCAATTATTAATAAATACTTTTAAAAATTTATAAAATAATATTTATTTTTGTAGATATTATTATGGGTTATTTATTTTCTGACTTATTTTTTAATCAATTTTCATAATATTCATTAATTAATATTTTTAATTCTGGAACTAATTGATCTTGAGTTGTAGATTTATATAATTTACCTTTTTTAAATATAATTCCACCTTTATTACCACCAGCAATGCCAATATCTGCTTGTGCTGATTCTCCAGGTCCATTAACAACGCACCCTAATATTGCAATTTTTAAAGGAAAATTCAAATTCTCAACGTATTCTTCAACTTCTTTTACTACATTTGATAAATTAAACTCAAGTCTACCACACGTAGGACATGCAATAACTTCGACTATATTTTCAAATAATCCCATAGAGTTTAGCAACCTTTTCGCAACTTTTATTTCTTGTACAGGGTCTTCGCTTAAACTAATTCTTATTGTACTTCCTATACCTTTATAAAGTAATCATCCAAGACCAAAACTTGATTTAATAGTACCATTTAATAAACTTCCAGCTTCTGTTATTCCTAAATGAGCAGGGTATTTTCATATTTCGCTTGCCATTTCATAAGCTTCTATTGCCATAAGTGGGTCGGTTGCTTTTAAAGAATAAATTATGTTATAAAAATTAAGTTTTTCAAGAATTTCAATATGTGTTCTTAAAGATTCAATCATTGCTTTGGGAGTTCAACCATACTTTTCAACCATATTTTTTGGCAAACTACCTGAGTTAATACCAATCCTAATAGGTATATTTTTTTCCTTGCACTTTTCAACTACTGCAATGGTATTTTCGACACTTCCAATGTTACCAGGATTAATTCTAATTTTTGCACATCCTGCATCAGCGGCAATTAAAGCGAATTTGTAATTAAAGTGAATGTCAGCAACAACTGGTATCGGAGACAGTTCAACAATTTTTTTTAAAGCATTTGCATCATCTAGACCTAAAACAGCAACCCTTACAAGTTGACATCCTTCTTTATGCAAATCTTTAATTTGATTAATTGTTTCTTCTATTTGGTGAGTTTTAGCAGTTGTCATAGATTGAATAATTACTTCTTCACTACCGCCAATATAAAGGTTACCCACCTTAATTTTTAATGTATTTTTTCTATTGAACATAATGTCTCTTTCTAATTAATTTATTCAATAAATATTATATATAAAATTGAGCACACATAACAATATATTTAAACCTAAACCCTTTTTTATGTATAATATTTTTATAGGGGTGAAAATGTGGCTAATAAAACAACTCTCAAAGATATTGCCAAAATTGGTAAAATCTTAGAAAAAAAAGAATATACAAATATATCTGAATTTAGGGCATACTCAGATATAATTCAATCATATATAGATGAAACTTTTTTTAGAAATGAAGCAATAATCCAAAAATTAGTTGAATATTGTGAAAAAAGCTCAAGACATTTAGATGTAACATTCAAACATGAAAATCAAATCGATTTATCAGTTGAAGACATTGCAAATTATATTAAATATTCAAAAAAAGTAGTTGAATATGCAATTTTCTCTGAAGAATCAGTTTTTAATCATACTATTTTTGTTGAAATAAAAAATATAATAAAGTATTTTTTACAAAAATCATATAAATTAGAATCACTAAGAAATTATGAAACATTGTATAAAATAAATACTCCTGAATTTCACCAACAAAATGAAACATTTAAATATATATACACAATATTTGACAAACTTACATATATTGCAAATCATTTAAAATGTAAATATTTAGAGAAAGTAAAACAAAGCCCAGAAACTTCTCTTAAATTTTTTAATGATTTTCTTAAAGATATTTCATTTTTATCAAAAAGCCCAGAGGATTTTAAAAGCTTAACTTCAGTTATTGATTTAATCACTTACTCACGTGCTTGGCATTATATAAGAAGATTAAGAAATATGCTTGAACATGATTTTGCAGATCCAAACTTTGGTTATAATATTTCATTTTCTATTAATTTATTATTCATTATAATTGGTAGAATAACTTTAGCGCTTGATAGATATTTAAAAAATGAAGAAGGTATGAGTGTATTGTTTGATAAATTAAGAGAAAATTAAAGGGAATATATGGAAAAATGAACATCAGTTAGTTTAGATAATTTTAATGGTCCAATTGATTTACTTTTACATTTAATAAAAGAAAAAGAAATAAATATTTTGGAAGTCAATCTTTTAAATTTATCAAATCAATACATTGAGTATATTAAAAACTTAGAGTTTTTAAATATAGAGATTGCAAGTGAGTATTTAGTAATGGCAGCTTATTTGATAGAGTTAAAATCTAAGCTTTTAATTCCTAAAGAAGTTGCAGAAGTTGAAGAAAATTATGAGGAACGTGAACGTGAAGAATTAATTAATAGATTAATTGAATATCACAAAATCAAAGAAGTAACAAGTTTTTTTAAAACAAAACAAGAAGAATATTTAAAAACATTCAGTAAGAAAAAAACTTTAATTACAGTTACAAAAATTGATGACGATAAACTTCCTTTAGCAAAAAATAATATTAATATAGATAGTTTTTCAAAAATATTTTTAAACGCAATTGAAAAAAATAAATTTAAAAATTTTGAAACAAATACTCTTACAACAACTGAAATATCTCCAGAAGAATTGTCAAAAGACATTATTGATTATTTTATAAGTTCAAAAATAAAGAGCATTGACTTAGAAGAATTGATAAATTTAAAAGAATTTAGCGTAAAAATGTTAGTAGCAACTTTTCTTGCTATACTAGATTTAGCAGCGAAAAAAATAATTACATTAACACAAGAAAATGAGAAAATTAACATCGATGTATTATTAGAAGGAGAACAAAATGGATAAAAGTAAAAAAATTTCACTAGTTGAAGGTTTGCTTTTTATAAATGGTGATGAAGGTATATCATTAGAAGAACTTGCAGAATTTTTAGAATCTACTCAAAAAGAAAGTGAAAAAATAGTTAATTTTATTGTTGATAAGTACAAAGAAGATAAAGAGTGTGGATTAGAAATTCAAAGATTTGCAAGAGATAGATTCAGAATGACTACTAAGAGAGAAAACTCAGAGTATTATGTTAGATTATCAAATCTAAAAACTGAATCTAAATTATCATCTGCAAGCATTGAAGTTCTTTCGATAATAGCTTATAAAGGACCTGTAACAAAATCTGATGTTGAAAATATTAGAGGAGTTGGTTGTGATCACATTTTCTATAAATTAAGATTAAGAAATTTAATAACTGAAGCAGGTAAATCTAATGATGTTGGTAAACCAATGATGTATAAAGTAACAACAGAATTTTTAAAATATTTTAATTTAAATAGTCTTGAAGATCTTCCTAAATTAAAAGAAAACGAAATTTCTGATAAAGAAATATTTAATAGGGGATAAAATGATTCAAGAAAGATTACAAAAAATTATTGCTTCTAGAGGTTATTGTTCTAGAAGAAAAGCAGAAGAACTTATATTAGAAAATAAAGTTAAAGTAAATGGAAAAGTTGTAAATGAACTAGGTTCAAAATTCGATTCTAATGTTGAAATAATAATAAATAACAAACCGCTAGTTTTGATTAATGAAAA
This sequence comes from Spiroplasma litorale, assembly GCF_001267155.1. NCBI lineage: Bacteria > Bacillati > Mycoplasmatota > Mollicutes > Entomoplasmatales > Spiroplasmataceae > Spiroplasma > Spiroplasma litorale. Next base: position 929,704 of record NZ_CP012357.1, on the reverse strand, counting down.
ACATTATTATTTATTTAATAAACCAAGGTTAGTTTTAACAACAATGGTAGATAAAGATAATCGTAAAACTGTTGCTGATTTTTTTAAAAATATTAAAGTAAGATTATTTCCGGTAGGTAGATTAGATTATGATGTAAGCGGAGCATTGATTATGACAAATGATGGAGAGTTTGCAAATTTTGTAATGCACCCGAGATATGAATTTCAAAAAACTTATCAAGCATTATGTAAAGGAAAAGTTCATAAAGATCAAATAACAAGTTTACTAAAAGGTGTTCTAATTGATGATAATTACAAAACTAGTGCAATTGATGCAAAAATATTAAATTACGATAAAGAATTTGACGAATCAATAATTGAATTAACAATTGCTGAGGGTAGAAAACATCACGTTAAGAAAATGCTAATTGCAGCAGACATATTTTTAAAAAAACTAAAAAGAACAAGAATTGAATTTTTAACATTGGATGAAGTTGAAGTTGGTAAATATCGCGAATTAAAACCACATGAAATTAAAAAATTTTATGGTATATACAAATCAACTAAAGTAAGATAATATTGTTAGCTTAAAGGAGTATTATGGGAAGAGCGCATGAAGTAAGAAAACAAAGTATGGCAAAAACCGCTGCAATGAAATCAGCTTTATATGGAAGATGTTCAAAAGAAATATATATGGCGGCGAAAAACGGAACTAAGGATGTTGAATCAAATTTAGCACTAAGAAGTGCTGTAGATAAAGCAAAATCAAAACAAGTGCCAGCTGATGTAATTCAAAGAGCGATAAAAAAAGCAGAGGGTAATTCAACAGATAACTTTATATCAAATAGATATGAAGGATATGGTCCTGGAAACTCTATGATAATTGTGGAATCTTTAACAAATAATGTTAATAGAGCAATCGCAGAAATAAGAGATGTTTTTAATAAAAATGGTGGAAAAATTGCAACTAGTGGATCTGTATCTCATTCATTCACACCATCAAGTATATTTGGTTTTAGCGGTCATAATGTTGAACAAGTTTTAGAACTTTTAATGGAAGAAGAATGTGAAGTAAACGATGTTGTTGAAGAAGATGAACTTGTTATAGTTTATGCTCCATTAAACTCATTTAATTCTGTTAAAAAAGCTTTAGATAAATTAGAAATTAAAAATTATGAAATCGCTGAAACAACAATGTTGGCAAATGAAGTCATAAAAATTACTGAAGATGAAGCAAAACAAAAATTTGAAAAATTAATTGATAGATTAAATGAATTAGAAGATGTTCAAAACGTTTTTCATAACGTTGAAGAATAATTAAAATCAATATTTACCTTAACTAATTTATAATTAGTTTTTTATTTCTTGTAACTAATTATATTTTGAGTAAAAAAATCACCAATTAATAACATAAAAGTATTTACTATTATGTCTAATGGTGTTTTTTATCAAACTTTAATTCTTTTTTCTTTAGGTTTGTACATTTCATCACCATCTTTTGTACCAAAGATTGTATGAAATTCATCAATGTTAACCAATACACCATTACATCTAAATTCTTCAGGTGAATGTGGATCAATTAATAATCTAGTATTTTTTAGTTCATCAGTTGATTTTCTTCTTCATATGATTGCATAGTTTTCAAAAAATAGTTTTAAATCATCTGGTTTCTCTTCTTTACATATATCTAATGCAGCAGCCAAACCACTTAAATCACCAATGTTTTCTCCAAGAGTAAGTTTACCATTTACATTTGAACCATTTATTTCATATTTATTATATTGTTCAACTAAATCTTGAGTTCTTTTATTGTACTCTTCATAATCTTTTTCAGTTCATCAATTGTTAAAGTTTCCATCCTTGTCAAATTTACTTCCTTCATCATCAAATCCGTGACTAACTTCGTGTCCAATAACAGCACCGATTCCCCCTAAATTTTTTGCTCTAGGTTCATTAATGTCGTAAAATGGAGATTGTAATATTGCAGCTGGGAAACAAATTTCATTTGAACTCGGATTGTAATACGCATTTACAGTTTGTGGATACATATATCATTTATCTTTATCAACTGGTAAATTAATTTCTTTTATTTCTTTTTCAATTAAGTATTTAATAATACTAAATACATTTTCAAATAAACTTCCACCATCTTCATAATCTCTAATAAGAACTTTTTTATATGTTTCAAATTTATCAGGATACCCAATTTTAATTGTAAAACTTTCAAGTTTATCGATTGCTTTACTTTTTGTTTCTTTGCTCATTCATTCTAAATTATTTATTCTATTTTTGTATACTTTAATTAGTTTCTTTACAATTCCAAGAACGTCTTTTTTAGCTTTTTCTGAAAAATATTTTTTAACATATTCTTTACCTAAAATTTCACCTAGCTTATTATTTGTATATTCAACAGCACGATCAATTTCGGGTTTCATTTCTTTAACGCCACTAAAAACTGAACTATAATCAAAACCAATTTTATAGAATGTTTCAGAAGTCATACCACTAAAATTAGATAATATTTGATACTTCATAAAATCTTTTAAGTCATCAAGATTCATTTCTTTAAGCATCTCGTTTAATTTAGTAAAGTATTTTGGTTGAGTCAAAATAATTAAACTTGCTTTATTGTATTTTGTTGCTTTTAAGTATTGTTCTCAATCTATAAAATCACAATATTTATTTAATTCTTTTAAATCAACAACATTATATATATTTTCAGGTGATCTTAATTCTTCTTTTTTAAACATTGATTTTGATATATTTACCTCAAAATTATAAATTAAGTCAAATAAATTATTTGTTGAAAACTTTATTTTTGACTCTTTAACTAATGAATTAATATATGTTTTATAAGCTTCTTTAATTTCTTTATGTCTTGGGTGTGTTTCTTCATAAAAATCTCTATCTGACATTCCTAAGCCCATTGTTGAAATAAATAATGCTCTTAGGTTACTGTTTTTAAAATCTGAATCCACGCCTTTACCAAAAAAGAATGTTGTATAGTATCGATTATAATAATTTGATACAAAACTTGTAAAGTCTTTTTTATCTTTTAAATTATCAATTGCATTAATCATACTCATAAGCGGTTCAATACCTTGCTCATTACGTTTTTCTCAATTTAAATAATTTCTATATATTGCTGATATCTTTTTTTGTTCATCATTTAAACTTGTTTTATCTTTTTTTGTTATTTCAAGTATTAACTCTTTAATGTTATCTATAGATTTTTTATGAAGAATTTCAAAACTACCTCATGATGGATAACCGCTTGGCAATTCTGTTTTTTCAATTCATTCTTGATTCATAGCATTAAAAAAGTTATCTTGTATTCTTCTTTTATCTTTCATAAAATACCTCTCTTCAATATTATATAGTTTTATTATTACATTTAAAGGATATAAAATAAAGTCCTAAAATGTAGGTTGATTTATTGTTATAATTAATTTGGTCTAGGAGGAAAGATGAATAAAGATATTATTTTACTAAGAACTGTAGAAGTTGCTGCTATTGCTTCATATAAATATATTGGCAAAAAAGATAAAAATCTAGTTGATAAGGCAGCTGTAGAAGCTTTTGAAGTAATGTTAAAAAATGAAAAGGGGTTTATACTAAAAGTAATCAATGGTGAAGGTGAATTAGATAATGCGCCCATGTTATATGTTAATCAAATGCTTGGTGATATAAACAATCCTGAATCTCCTATTTTTGATGTATCTGTAGACCCAATAGAGGGCACAAATCCTGCTGCATATAACTTCGCGGGAAGTATTTCAACTATTGCTGTATCAAGAGAAAATACAATGTTGCAAATGCCTGAAATGTATATGGAAAAGTTATTTGTAAAAGATAAATACGTTAATACAATTAATCTTGCAGACGGAATTGTTAACAATGTTTTAAAAATGCAAGAACAAGAAAACAGAAAAGATCTAAGATGTATAATTTTAGATAAACCTAGACACTATAAAATCATAGAAGAATTAAATAAGATTGGAGTTATAGTTAGACTTATACAAGATGGAGATGTTTTAGCAGCAATCGATGTTGTTAATGGTGAAGCAGACTTCGTTTATGGAATTGGTGGAGCTCCTGAGGGCTGCTTAATGGCGTCATTGGCAATTGCTTCAGGGTGTAAAATGCAATCAAGATTGGTTCTTTATAATGAAATTTGACCTAATGAAGAAGAAACAAAAACAAGATTAAATAAAGAATTGGCATGAATGAGCAAACACAATATTGACACAAATACTATACTTGAAGATTTTGATTTGGTCAGTGATTATAGAACAAGGTTTTTTGCAGCTGGTTTAACAGCTGGGGGAAGTTTAAAACCCATATCATACAAAAAAGGTAAGTTTTTTGTAAATGCATTTATGGCTTCTCATGGAATTGTACGTAATTTTAATACAGTTTATGATGTTAATAAAGTAAATGGTTTAAAACCAGATATTAAGTATTTATTTGATAAATATAAAAGATAGAAAAAGATTGGTGATGACTTTTGTCAGATTTAAATAAAATATTATTAATTGCCTTAATATTAACACTTATTTGTTTTTTTACATTGAAACTTTTTTATACTGTTCTTTATTCAAAAATAAAAATATTGGAAATAAACTCTCCTGATGCAAATATTTCAACAAGTAAAATTGATGAAATAATAAATAATCTAAAAATATACTTAAAGGCATCAGATTTTAATATAGATTATGGTAGTAAAGATAACTATCAAAGAATTTATCAGATGTTAAATAAAAAAAAGAAAACAATTGAAATACCTAAATGAATAATGCCAAGCATTGGATATGAATTGGACTATATAATTGCAAGTATTTGATACAATATAAAAGTTTATCAAAAGGATAACTTTTTGAAAAAATTTAACTTCTTTGCATCTGTAATACCATTTATTTTTTTGATAATTTTTTATTTATTTACAATTTTAAGTTTTATTCTTTATATTGTTTATTATTTTGTATTAAATAATCCAGTCGATATTGTTTCGAATAAGTTTTATGAATTCTTATTAACATACCCAATTTTGCAAATTATTGCAATTACATCTTTTTTACTTCTTGTTATAGATATGTTTTATATAAATAGAATTAAGTTAATTTTAGAAACAAAATATGAAAGCGAAATTATTGCATTTGTTGATGAATATTGTCAAAGTTATCGATATGACATAACTGCTGCAAGGGTATATGCAACAAATTTTAATAGAATTAACTTTAAAATATTTAGGTTTAATAGTAAAACATTAAATATGAAATTTTTAGGTCCATTTACATTTTTATAAAAAAAAGTTTAGCATTTGCTAAACTTTTATTAACCTTGACCTAGTCCTTTAGATTTTCATTCGTCTAAAATTTCTTCTCTTCCACCTGGTTTTAGATATCTATCTTTATATTGTTTAAATCTTTCTTTACATTCTTCAACTTCTTTTAAAGCATCATCAATTTCGCCTCAACCATTAATTTTAACTTCTTTTTTTTGCAATGCTTTATATTGCAAGAAAAAGTTTTCAATTTCATCTTTTAAATGTTGAGGAACATCTTTAAGATCTTGATAATCTTTAAATCTTGGGTCATCATTAAATACACCAAACAACTTAGAATCAATTTCTCCAGCATCAATCATTTTTATTGTTCCAAGTACTCTTACATTCACTTTTACACCTGGGAATGTTGGGTATGTTGCAAGTGATATAACATCTAATGGATCACCATCTCAGTCAAGTGTTTCATCAATGAAACCATATTCACCTGGATAAAAATTAGCACCAAATAAAACTCTATCGAGTTTTATGCTTTTAGTAAGCATATCGTATTCAAATTTGTTTGTACTTCCTTTAGGATTTTCAATAATAACTTCAAAAACATTTTTTTTCATAATTTCGCTCCTTAATACAAAATAATTTTATATTATTATTATAGAAATGAGATTTAAATATGAAAATTGACGATAAATATAATGAGATTGATTTAGAAAATGAGGAACATTTTTTAACTACCAAAAAACAAAAATGAAAAAAATTTGTAGATAATTATTTTAAATTAAATACTAAAAAAATAACTTATTTATCATTGCTTTTAGCTGTGAATGTTCTTTTGTCATTTATCTGTTTTATTACTTTATCTAAAGTTGCATTTCTTGGCTTTTTGAGAGTTGAACTTAGTTTTGTTACTTACATAGTTATTTGAAAATCAGTAAATTCTTTTTATGCAACTATAATGATCTTTTTAGGTACTTGAATTAGGTTTGGTTGAATTGATAATGATTTTGTGGGTTTAATAAGTCTTAACATATCTGATTTACTTGCTTTTTGAATTTACTTGCTTTTGAATATGTTGTTTTCAAGATTCATAAATCACAAGAAAAAAGTAAACTTTTATTTAATGAACATTGCTTCATTTTCTTTATGTATAGTCTCTGTTGGTTTAATAAATGTAATCTTAAATTTTACCTTTTTATTGCCAATGTATATATATTTTTTAGGTTACTATTCATCTACTGAATATTTTCTTGAAACTCTTAAATTAAATTGATTTTTATATGGCCTTATCATTTTTGGGTTCAATGCTTTAAAATACAGTATAAATTTTATTATTTATATTTCTATTCATGAAACATTAGATAAGATTATTTTTAAATTATAAAAATTATAATTTATATTTATAATTTTTATAATTTAGTTTATAATATTCCATAGGAGGAATATTATGAATAATAATTCAAATAACAATGAAAATAATGAAAAAGAACATGATGTTTTAGAACACAATAATGATAAAAACTCTAAAAAAGATCATTATCATGAAGAACATCACTATGATATTTTTGGAAATCATGATGACGTAAAAGAAGATGATTTCAATTGAAAAACAAGTATTTATACAAGCAAAAGAAATTTAACATTTAGATTAACTTTATCTGCAATGATGTTAGCGATTGCTATTGGAGCAACTGCTATGGATATGTATATCGAACATTTAATTGTTCCAATCGACGGAGTTATACTACCAACAAGATTTCTTGACATATTAGTTATTACTTTATCTATAGGAAGTTTAGGACCAATATTTAGTAGTTGTATTGCTTTTATTGTGCCTTGGATACATATGCTTCTTCATGGGGGAGCAATCCACAACCCATTATCATCACTAGTTGATGCATTTGGTTATTTTATATTTATATGAGTTTTATGATTCTTATACTATTTTGTATTTAAAAATTCATACACACATAAACATCCAAATAATAAAATTGACTTAATAAAAAGATGGGTTCCAATGGCTGCGTTTGTACCTGTTATTACAATAGTTTTCACAATGATAAATGTATTAATAATATATTTAAATTCAGGTTCAGGAGAAGAACTACATGATCATGAAGAACATAGTGTTATGAAATTAATAAATTATTTAAGTGAAGAAGAACATGAACACGAACATCATCATGCAAACTGAACATCGTTTTCAAACAAATTATGAACATACACATTTATAATTTTCGGAATTGAATTAGCAAGATTTACAATATGTTATTCACTGTTTGGTGTTTTAGAACCACAAATGAAAAAAATAAATCATATATATAAATAATTTCATATTTATTTGATAAAATCTATTTGTATATTATTAAAGCGAGGACAAATATGGCAAATAGAAAACCAATTTATGTTTCATTAGATTTAGGTACAGCTTATACACTAGTTTATATTTCTGGACAAGGGGTTATTTATAATGAACCCTCAATAGTAGCTTATAAAGTTCCAGAAAATAGAATAGTTGCTGTTGGTAATGAAGCTTACAAAATGATCGGAAAAGCGAACAAAAATTTAAGAATTATTAGACCAATGGTAAATGGTGTTATAACTGATGCTAAAGCAACACAAGCACAATTAGATTACATATTTAAAAGATTAAGAATTGAAAAATACTTAAAAAATTCTGTAGTTTTAATGGCTTGTCCATCAGTGATTACTGAATTAGAAAAAAGTGCACTTAAAAAAATTGCAATGAACCTTGGAGCAGCTGATGTATTCGTTGAAGAAGAAGTTAAAATGGCTGCAATTGGTGGAGGTGTTCGTGTTGATGCTCCATCAGGACATTTAGTAGTCGATATGGGTGGAGGAACATCTGATGCAGCTGTTCTATCTGCTGGTGAAATAGTTCTTTCAAAATCAATTAAAGTTGCAGGAAATTTATTGAATGAAGAAGTATTAAAATTTGTTAAAGCTCAATATGGTTTAGAAATAGGAATTAAATCAGCTGAGCAAGCAAAAATTAAAATTGGTTCATTAGCAAAATACCCTGATGAAAGATCAATTAAATTATACGGACGTGATGTTGTTTCAGGATTACCAAGAGAAATCGAAGTTACACCTCAAGAAATGAGAGAGGTTTTAAAAATACCTTTATCTAAAGTAATTGATATGGTAGTTCAAGTTCTTGAAGAAACACCACCAGAATTAGCTGGTGATATCTTTAGAAATGGTATCGTGTTATGTGGGGGTACTGCAATGATTAAAGGTATTGATAAATACTTTGCAGATACATTACAATTACCATGTAAAATTTCAGAAAATCCATTAATGGCAGTTATAAACGGAACTAAAAAATACGAAAGCGAAGTTTATGATTTATTAAAGGAAAAGAAATTAAAAACTCATTTAAATTATTAATTATAAGATAATAAAAAGCATATCGAAATATGCTTTTTTTATTCATTAACTTTTACAGCGCTTGTAGGACATACCATTTGACATTCTTTTAATTCAAGATCATTTTCTTTAGCTTCTGCTAAACCATCTTCATCCATAAACAGTGTATCAGTTTCATCCATTTCTACACAAGCCATACAACCGATGCATAAATCTTTATCAATTCATGTTTTTTTCATTTAGTTATCTCCTTTTATATTAATATATTACAATAATTTCATTTATTAAATCATTTAATTTATAATAATAAAAGCATAGAGGTGTAATATGGCAATTCAATCAAGAATGGAAAAAAATAAAAAACTTCATGAAGAAGTTAAAAAAGATATTGTTTATAATAGACAATTACAAAATGATAAATCTATAATTTATTCTGCATTTGAAAGATTAAAAGAAATTGATTTCAATTTTTTTAAAGATAAATTAACAGAATTTGATAAAAAACACCAATTTGAAAAACCATATCTTGATAAAGATTCTTCCTCTAGTTTTTTACCTGATGAGTTAAAATATGAACTTAAAAGAGAAATTGCTGAACTTAAAAAAATAAATGAAAACAGTTTAATAAGTGAAAATGAATATAATAGCGATTTAACAAATGAAGTTGAAAATATTTCATTAAAAAATGAAAAGTATATTAGATATTTAAATAATCTAAATTTGAGCCAACAAAATTTTCAAAAAAATATTGAAAAACTTAAAAACAAACAATCAAAAGGTTTTAATGCTGCTCAAGATATATCTATGACAACTGTTCAGCAAATGAGAACTCAAGATAAAAGACCAACTCACCATATGCTAGTTGATGTACAAGAAAAGGTTGAAAAATCTCAAGCAAAAGTTTTAAAATCATATGTTAGCAAAGTTAAAAAAAGAGGAATGAAATGAGTCATACCAATTTTAGTTGTGATAATACTGATTATGATGGTTTCAATCTTAGTACCAGTATTTATCGATTTTTAAGGAGTATAAATGATAAAAAATATTAAAATAGCAGTTGACGGTACAGCAAGTAGTGGCAAAAGTACGGTTATGAAAATTGTATCTGATAAATTGAACTTAAAATTTATTGACACTGGTCTTATGTATAGAGCATTTACTAAATATTGTTTAAATAATAATATAGACTTGAAAAATACATCAGAGGTTTCTAAAATGATTAGCTCTTTTAGTTATGAATTTAAAGATAATGAAGAAATACATGTAAATAATGAAAATTATAGTAATTTTTTATCAGATCTAGATGTTGTTGAAAATATTAAGTATATTGCAAATAATACTTTAGTTAGAAATTATATGGTTGAAGAACAAAAAAGTATAGCAAGCAAACAAAGTATAATTATGGTGGGTAGAGACATAACAACAGTCGTACTTCCTAACGCAGATTTAAAAATCTATTTTGATTGTTCAATTGAGGCACGTGCAAAAAGAAGATTTAATCAAAATAAAATTAATAATATTGAACCAAATATTTATAAAGATATTTATCAAAGTATTGAAAACAGAGATAAAAATGATAAAAATCGTGAACAAGGATCATTAAAAATTGCAAAAGATTCATGAACAATTGATACAAGTGATATTTCAATTGATGAAGCAGTTATTTTAGTTATTAATAAAATTAAGAGTCTATAAAAGGGGAATGTATGAAAAATAAAGGTATTGTTGCAATTGTTGGTAGGCCAAATGTTGGTAAATCAACTTTATTTAATAGAATTATAAGAGAAAAAAAATCAATTGTAGAGGACGTACCAGGCGTTACAAGAGACAGATTGTATGGAGAAGCAGAATGATTAACAGTACCCTTTATATTAATTGATACAGGTGGAATAACTCTTCAAGACACAAAGTTTGCAAAAGAAATAAAAATGCAAGCCGAAATAGCAATTAAAGAGGCAGACTTAATTTTATTTGTTTTAAATTATAAAGACGGAATTTGTCCAGAAGATAATGCAGTACTAAAGATTTTGTATAAAACTAATAAACCTGTAATTTTAGTTATAAATAAATATGATAAAAAAGATGACTTTAATAATGCTTATGAATATATGTCGTTAGGAATGGGTGAACCAGTTTTAGTATCTTCAACTCATGGAATTGGTGTTGGTGACTTATTAGATAAAATAACTGAAAACTTACCAAAAGCAAATGAGGTTTTTGATAGTAAAAATGTTAAAGTATCAGTTGTTGGAAAACCAAATGTAGGAAAATCTAGTTTTGTAAACTCATTACTTGGTGAAAAAAGAATGATAGTTTCAGATATTCCAGGAACTACAACTGATTCAGTTGATAGTGAAATAAAATTCAATGACAAGGTTTATACAATTATTGATACTGCTGGTTTACGAAAAAAAGGAAAGATTTATGAAAATCTTGAAAAATATAGTTATATAAGATCGATTTCAAGTATTAATAAATCAGATGTAGTATTGTTGATGTTAGATGTTAGTTTACCAATCACAGACCAAGATTCAAATATTGGTGGGTTTGCTTTTGAAGAAAACAAACCAATAATTATAGTTGCAAACAAATGAGACTTAGTAGAAAAAAAAGACTCAAATAGTATGAATAAAAAAGAAGAAGAAATTAAGTCTTATTTTAAATATTTAAGTTATGCAAAAATATTATTTACATCAGCTACTGAAAAAGTTAGAGTAAATAAAATCTTTGAATTAATCGATACTATAAATAATAATTTAAAAAAACGTATAAAAACAAGTTTATTAAATGAAATATTCAATAAAGCACAATTAATAAATCCATCACCAAAACATAATGGTGGAAGGTTAAAAATCTATTATGGTTCTCAAGTTGAAGCTTATATACCAACTTTTGTATTGTTTGTTAATAATCCTAGTTTTGTACACTTTTCATATAAAAGATTTCTTGAAAATCAAATAAGACAATATTTTGATTTTACAGGAGTGCCTATAAAAATAATATTTAGAGAAAGGAAATAAAAATATGAATAAAAATATAACAATTATTGGAACAGGGGCATATGGAACTGTACTGGCAAATGTTTTAACAGATAATGGTCATAATGTTATTATGTATGGTGTAGAACAAAATCAAGTTAACGATATAAACGAAAATCATATAAATTCAACTTTTTTTAGAGATTATTTAATAAATGAGAACATTAAAGCAACAACAGATTTTGCGATTGCAATTGAAAAAGCTGAAGTTATAATTTTAAGTGTTCCAACTTTTGCAATTGAAAAATCACTAGATAATATAATTAAGTATTCAAAAAGAAAAGTTTCGATTATTAACATTGCAAAAGGATTGGATGAAGAAAAACTTGATTTATTAAGCAACAAAATTACAAATAAATTAAAAAATAAAGACATACTAGAAAACTATGGAGCATTATATGGGCCATCTGTAGCAGTTGAAGTTATTTTAAGAAAGCCAACTTGTGTAATGGCATGTAGCAAAAATATAGATTTTGCAAATCAAATTGTTGAATTGTTTAGCAATGAATACTTTATTGTTAAACCTACAACAGATGTTGAGGGTTGTGAGGTTGCCGCATCATTAAAAAACGTTATTGCAATTGCATCAGGTATCTTACAAGGCTATAGCGCATCAGATAATGCAAGAGCTTCTTTGATTACAATTGGTAATGCAGAAATATATCAATTTGCAAAACACTTTGGTGCGAAAATTGAGACATTTATGAATTTTGCAACATTAGGAGACTTAATACTAACTTGTTCTTCATTTAAATCTAGAAACTTTTCATTAGGTATGTCAATTGCAGAAAATAATAGCGCACTTACAGCACTAAAATATCATAAAAAAACCGTTGAAGGTGTAATGTCATCCAAGATAGCACACCTAATGATGGAAAAGTACAAAATAAATTCACCATTATTTGAATTAATGTATAAAATACTATACAATAATGTTAACCCTAGTATACTAATTAATAATTTTTTCAAGTATGCTAAGGTAGTATAGAACAATAAGGGGTAGATTTTACTATGACAAAAAAAGAATTATCAGAAAAATTATCAGTAAATTTTAGTACTTCTAAAGCAGAAGCAGAAAAAATGGTAAATTATATATTTGAAGAAATCACAAATGCTTTAACAAGTAAAGAGGAAGTTCAAATCGCAGGGTTTGGTAAATTCTTGACAAGTGATAGAGCAGCTCGTGAAGGTGTTAATCCAGCAACTGGTGCAAAAATTCAAATTGCAGCTACAACTGTGGCAAAATTTAAAGCAGCTAAACAATTGAAAGATGCAGTTGCTAAGTAGTTTTACAATATTAAAGGTTGTCTAGGCAACTTTTAATTTTTTTTTGAAAAAATGCAAGAACTATTTAAAAGCGGATTAATAAGCAAAAAAACCCTGTTAATTTTAAACTACTCAAAATTAAAAATAAGTGAAAATCAGTTATCAATAATTTTATTGATTATGGAACTTTCAAATGAAGATCAAAAAAACTTCACGCCTTCACAGCTTTCAAAATATATGAATTTGTCAAGTGAACAAATTGAAAATGAAATTTCACTATTATTAAAATCTAATCATATTAAATTAGTAGTTAAAGCAAAAAAAACCATACTTGATTTGTCGCCCTTATTTAATAAACTACTTGCAAAAATTGAAGATGAATATGCAAAATTTAAAATTAAAGAAAATTATAAAATAATAGAAACAAAACTTAATTACAAACTTAATGATAATGATATTGAAAAACTTGAAGAGTACTCAAGTTTTGGAATATCAATGTCAAAAATTGTATCAATTATTGATTCAATAGAATTATCAACATTAGATGATTTGTTTAAAGTGTTGGATTCAAAATCTAAAGAAAGCTCAGTAAAAATTACAATGTATAATTGATTAAATGATTAAATATTTTATTAAAATTAATATTTCCATTATCCAAGTCAATTTTTATATATTTTTCAGCAAATACCTCATATGGTATTTTTTTATTTTTTAAACTTAGTATATCAATTATATTTAAAACATATAATGATTCATATTTATGAAAATAAACCAAAATAAAAGCAAATCCATTATTTTCATGAACTTTTTTTAATTTAGTGTATTGATTTTTTCTTATATTTGTAACACTAAAATATTCTTTCTCAGTTTCTTTTGCTTCAAACTCAAAATAAAACCCTTTATATAAGCCAATGTAGTCACAAAAAGTATTATTTAATAATTTTGCTTTAATGACATTATTATTAACTTCAAATAAATTTGAATTAACAGGCATTTTATATATAAGACCTTCATTATTGATTTCAAGCATTTGAATTGATTTATTAATAATTGTTTCTAAAAATTTACCTTTATTTTTTAATATCATTTAATCACCAATATAATATACGACAAATTTTGAAAAAGTATGAATAAATTTGGAGTATATATGAAAATATCAAAATATATTTTTTTATAATGTTAAATTAGTCCAAAGTTTTGTTTTATATTAGATTTATTAATATCAACAATAAGTCCATCACCAAAAAACCCAGAATCAATCAATTTCGATAAATCACTTATAAATAAAATTGTCTTTTTATCAATATGGGTTTGTTTTAATAATTTTTTATTTGGTGTACTAAATTTAATATATTTAAAACACAAAAAATATCACTAATTGAATTACTGGAAAAAATAAATTTACTAAAATTACATGTGAAAACATAGTTTGTTTTATTTTATGCTTGGGAGGTTTATCTGCTAAAAATATACCAGGTTTTGATACATGATATAATATTTTAAATTCTCTTTTAAAATACTTTATTACTCCAATTTTAATAGTTGTGTTTTATATTTTATTGTGTAGAAAAATAATTGATAATAGAGAATACTTAATAAAATATTCTCGGTTTAACCTAATTATTATATGTTTATAATTAACAACATACGTTTTAACAAGAGTTTTTATACTTTTGAAATATGACCCCGAAAATGTAATGCGTCTTTTTCCGTACAAACAAATGGGTCCTAGACAAATTGGTATGTATTATTTTTATTTGGTATATTATCCTTAATTATTGAGTTCTGACTAATAGGTATATTTTGAATGTTATAACTAACATATCAATAAAAAAATATTTTAAGCAGAATAGAGGTATAAAATTAATATGCAAAAAATTTTAAATAATATAAAATAGACAACCTTAAAGAGACGAATTATTAAAAAATTTTTAAATAGTTGTTTCTACAGAAAGGGTGTTTTTTTATGCCAAAAATAATAGACAAAAAAATATTTATGTTATAATTACTTTATAAGTTTATTATGGAGGTAGTATGAAAAAATTAACAAAATTACTTTTATCTGTTTCTTCAATTTCAGGTATGACATCTTTTGCTGTTTCATGTGGCATGGGCGGTTTGCCAGGTGTAAATGGAAATAGTTCAAATCCAAATGGAAATGGAAATGGTAATAAACCAGGAACTGGAGGAACTACAGACCCAAATGGTGGAAATGGATCTAACCCACAAGGAGACTTTAAAATTTTATATGAGGAATTCAAAAAAGAAGTTGATAAGATTATAAGCCAACATCTAAATAAAAATATTTCAAATCTTTATGAACTAGATGAGGGAAATGGAAAATTAAATAACCAATTTTTAAGATTAAATACTTTAAAAGAAAAGAAAAAACCATTTGGAGAACCACTTGATCTTACTGAGGCAGACCAAATAGCCTTGACTGCTGATGCAAAAAAATTACTAGTTTTTGATGAATTGAATAATTTAATTAAAAAAGCTTTTGATGAGGAAAAATATAAGATTCTTAAACCAGATGAAGATACTAATAACTCTTTAGAAATAACATTCAAGTCATGCTTGATTTTATTTGCTGAATCAGAAGCAATAACAGCAGCGAATGTTATGTTTGATTATAAAATAAATGTTAGTTATAAAGATTTTAGTAATAATGTAAGTGTAGAAGGATTTGAAAATAGATTTATCTATGGTATTACAAATAGTGAGTTAGTAAATAAAACAGTAACTAATATATTTAATAATTTAAGAACTGAGGGTGTATTATTAGATGAAAAACATAAAGATTTATTAAAGATTACTCATGAAAAATTAAATATTGGTGATGAAAGAAATATTTGAATTTCTGAAGAAAAGTATAGTTCTTTATTAAAAAAATATATAAATGGAGATAATTTTAAAAAAAGTTTTATTGAGGATTTAAACAAAAATTATGAATTAGCTTCAAAAAATGTTAAATTTAAAATTAAAGAAGAAAGCGGCTCAGCACTTGAAGTATTTGATTCTTACTCTAATTTAAGTGTAATAAAAGGTGCTGAAGAAAATATTAATTGAAAAAGTTCAGATAAAATTAGTAATGATTATTCAGTTACAAATAATCAATTTTATGATTTTTTATTTAGAGAAAATAAATTAACTCAAAGTGATACTGCTTCACTTAATGGTGATAAAACAGCAGCTATAAATACAAATATATATGAATATTCAAAAAACAAATTTAAAGATATGTTTACAAATAATAATAAAGTTGTAGCAAATCTATTTAAAATAAGTGAAAGTCAAGTTGCTGATAAAGAAAATTTAAAAAATAATGTTAGAGTTGGAGAAGTATCTTTAAAAAATCTTCAATTACAAATTGGTTCAAGTTTTCTTCAACAATTACCTAATTTGAAATTGCTAACTTCTTTTTCTGCAGAAGACAAAAAAATTGAGTATAATTTAGCATCTACAAAATTCGATCAGGGTTTCTTTGACAAAAGTGCTTTATTTGCTTCTGTTTATAAAAATATTGCAAGTGGTATAAAAGCAATGAAAGATATTTATGGATTTAACGAAGATAATATAAATGAAAATTTTAAGGGTGATGGTTCTTTTATAACAGGAAAAAAAGAATATTATTGAAAAGGCTTGAGTATGTCAAATTTTAGTGGAATAACTAACAACTCCGGTTTAAATAAAAATGTTTGAGATTCATTTAATTTTAAAGATAATGATTTAAATGTTCAAAATACTCTTAATAAAAATTTATCATTAAAAAATTCTAATCAGAGCGAATTTCTAAATTATATTTTAAATTCAGGAGATCAAGAAATATACAACTGAAATTTTGATTGAAATAATATTATTTTACAATATAAAGATGATAAAACAGGTGCAATAATTAAAGAATTCAAAAATAACATAAAAAAATTATATGGTACTTTAGAACTTAATTTTTTAAACATAAAATTTGAAATTGATGAAAAAGTTACAGAGCAAAAACTTAGAGTTATGTCTAATTGATCTTATAAAGAAATTTCATTTTTAGGTAAATAATAATTTAAAAAATACTTTAATTGAACATATAAAATAAAATTGACAGTAAAAAAGTACTTTTATTGTTAAAATTTTATTGAAAGGTGTTCTTTTTATACGGTAAAACAATGAACAAAAAACGAAAAACTTAATATAATTAAGGAATCAAAAAAAATGGGTATTTTAAATGCGGCATTAAAGTTTGATATTAGTACTAGCACAATTAAAAGATGAAAATCAGAGGTAAAAGTTAAAGGTGAAGGAGCCCTTGAATGAGGTAGCGGAACACAGGCAAAAGGAAATATTAAAAAATTTAAATCTCATGATTGAATTTTTAAAGAACCTGATGATATGAGCGTTAAAGAATTAAGAGAGGTTTTGAAACTGGAACGAGCTTTAAAAAAGCATTTGGCGAAGACGACTAAGGAAAAGTACTTCGCCATTTTTAATGTTAAAAGAATGTTTTCTTTGAAATTATCTTGTTTATATTTAAAAGTTTCAAGGTATGGATATTTAAAATGACTTAAAAACGGAAAACCAAAGTATAAAAATTATAATAGAATTTTAGCAATTAAGATAAGATGCCTTTTTTACTTGTTTAAAAAAAGATATGGTTATAATATGATAACTTTATTTTTAAACAAATACTTTAAAGAAAGATTAAACCCTTGAGTTGTTTATAGATATATGAAAATAATGAGTTTAAAAGCAGTGAAGAAAAAGAAAGTTCCAAACTATGATAAATCAGGTCCATTAAGATTTGAAAATTTATTAAATAGAAACTTTAATTCTAAAAATATAAATGAAAAATGAGTAACAGATGTAACTTATATAAAAACTATTAATGGAAACGTATATCTATCTGTTATAAAGGATTTGTTTAATTCAGAAATTATTGATTGAAAGTTATCGGTTAGTCCTAATAATAAATTATGTCATACAAATTTAATAAGTTCTATTAAAAAAAGAGGTTATTCAAAAATAATTCATTCAGATCAGGAGGCACCATACACAAATGAAACTTGAGAAAGATTATGTAAAAATAATAATATAAATATTTCAATGTCAAGGAGAGGGAACTCCCCAGATAATGGTGCATGTGAGTCTTTTTTTGGAACTTTTAAAAATGAATATATATACATATAAAGTAAAAAAACTACATCACTCAAATATTTATAAAATTATCTCAGACTATATAGAGTTTTATAATTACGTTAGACCTTGTCTAAAGCATAAAAAAACTCCACACGAAATTCGCATGGAGAAAGCATCTTTTTAATATCAATTTTAATTGACAATTTCATTAATAGTATTTTTTTGTTTTATATAGTATTATTAATTTATATAAAAAAAAAATTTTAATAATTTTTTTAAAAGTAGAAAAAATTTTGGAGGTAAAAATGAAAGTAATAATTATTGGTGTTAACCATGCAGGAACAGTTGCTGCAAGAACTATTAAAAGATTAAATAAAAATATAGAAGTAGTTGCGTATGAAAAAAATGATTTAATATCATTTTTGGGATGCGGAATTGCTTTGTGGGTAAAAGGTGAAGCGAATGACCCTAATAAATTATTCTATGCTTCTCCTGAACTTTTAAAAAGTGAAGGAATAACAATTCACAAAAATCATGAATGAATTGGAATTGATGATAAAAACAAAAAAATTAGAATAAAAGATCTAGAAAATAATAAAGAATTTGAAGATAATTATGACAAATTAATTATTGCAACAGGTTCATGACCAATGTTACCACCAATTCCAGGTATTGATTTAGAAGGTGTACAAATTTGTAAAAACTACTATCATGCCAAAAAAATAAAAGCGGCAAATGATGATCAAAATATAAAAAATGTTGCAATAATTGGTGCAGGTTATATTGGTGTCGAATTAGTTGATGCATTTGTTGAAAGCAATAAAAATGTAACTTTAATTGATGTTGAAAATGCAATAATGCCGAACTATTTTGACGATGAATTGTCAAGTCATGTGCAAAAAAGAATGGACGACGCTAAGGTTAAAAGTTTATTAGGTCATAAAGTAGTTGAATTTATTGGAGAAAATGGAAAGTTAAAATCAATAAAAACTGATAAATCTACTATTGATGTTGAGTATGCAATACTATCAGTTGGGATAAAAGCACAAACTAAATTATTAGAAGGTATAGTTGAACTTGATCAAAAAGGAATTGTGAAAACTAATGAGTTTATGCAATCTTCAAATCCAGATATATATGCAATTGGAGATTGTGCTGAAGTTAAAAATATTACCCAACATAAAAATACACAAATTGCTTTAGCTACAACAGCTGTAAGATCAGGGATTTTAGCTGCAATTAATATTGCTACAAAAAATACCTTACCACAAATGGGCTTTACTGGAGCAAATGCAATTTCTGTTTTTGGATTTAATATGGCTTCAACAGGACTTTCAGAAAACTTTGCAAAAAAACTAAATATTGATTATGACTCAATTCTATTTACTGATAATGATAGACCTGAATTTATGAGTTCAACAAAGCCAGTTTGATTAAAGCTATTATGAGATAAAAAAACAAGAGTGTTAATTGGTGCACAAGTTGGTTCAGAAGTAAATCACACTGAAATTATTCATATGTTATCACTTGCAGTTCAAAAACAAATGACAATAGATGAGTTACCATTAGTTGATATGTTCTTTTTACCTCACTTTAATAAACCATATAATTTTGTTACACTAGCAGCTTTAGAAGTTCTTGGTTTAAACTACTTCAAAAAATAGTTTTTAAGATAAAACATAAATTTATTAAAAATCTAATTTATTAGATTTTTTTACATTATTAGACTTTTGTTAGATTCATTTAAAAATTATAATTTATATACCATAAATCAATAATTATACAATATTTTAACTATAAAATATTGTATAATAGTAAAAAGGGGTGTAATAATGAAAAAAATAATACGATTGTCGACTGCATTTATGTTTATTCCATCTGTTACCAGTATAGTTGTAGCTTGTGATGTGCTTAATAAAATTAATCCTCAAAAACCAGAAACAGATCCTCAAAAACCAGTAGAACCTGGAACAAATCCACAAGAAGAATTTAAAAAACTTGTTGAAGAATATAAAAAAGAATTACAAGAAAAAATAAATGAACATTTTAGAAATATATCAGCAAATTTATTTGAGTTGGAGTCTGATAAAAATCCAGCTAAATATGATTTCATTAATTTGGCCAACATTAAGAAAATGACAAATGGTGGTATAAATGTATCTGGATTTAATTTAACTTCTGATCAACAACAACAACTAATAAATGACTCTAAAAAAGCAATAGAATTTAATGACTCTCTAAAAAAAAGTTTATTAGAGGTTACAAGACAAGAAAAATATGTAGAATTAAATATACCAGGTTATGATATTAAAATCGATTACTTATCTACATTTAACAATTTAATAATGACATATAATGAAAATATTCAAACAACTATTATTTCAGGAACTGTAAATTATGGTTTCCAATTGAGTATCGCTTATTTAGATTATGATAAAAGTGAAAATTATATTAAATTTGATGAAAACTTTAAATTTAGTTTAACAAGTTCAGATAAAATATCAGAATCAATGACAATGATATACAATAAATTTATTTATGAAGCATTAACTGAATATGAATTAACTAATTTAATTAATACTAATAATTCATATTTATCAAGCGATAAACTTGAAAGATTCTATAAAGATTATTTTAATAATAATAAGATATCATTCCAAGAAAAACTAATTAAAACCCTTAATGAAAACTACAATAAATTAAACAATAATCCTGAAGCGGAAGTAAAATTTGTAATTAAAAAAAACATGGAAGATAAAGTGTTTACAAAATCACAAACTTTAGAAAATTTATCTGCAACTAATGTAAAAATTCATTGAAAAAATAATAAGGATTTATATGACAATATTTTCAGAACAAAAATTTTAGTTAATGATGAAACAGAAATAATTAACGATAAACGTACACAAGTTAATAAAAATATTTACAGTTTTATTAAAAACAATTTTTTAAACTATAATAAAAATTATTTTAATAAAAATGTAGAAACAATAAAAAAATATAAATCAGATTTTGAATATTCTGATTTAGAAAAAAATAAAAATTTATACACTTCATCTCATCTATTAAATATTATTTTATCGAATATCCAATTACAAATCGGTGACTTCTATCAAGATCTACCAGATTTAAATTTATTAAGTAATTTATCATATAAAAAAGATGAAAATGAAAATTATAACTTATCAAACCAGTCAAGTGGCGAAGATTTATTTGACAAGGGAAACGCCTTTTGAGTAGTATATCAAAATTTAGTTGATGGATTAAGCGGTTTTAAAGATGGTTTTGGTATACGTGAATACTCATCAGGTAATCAATATTATGAGCAATACAAAGATTTAAACCTTGTAGCTTTCACAGGGGGAGAAAAAGATTCTTATAATCAAAATCTTTGAGGTAGAATTTATGATCAAAGTAAAATTAATGCTTATTTAAATGAAGCATTAACAAATAACATAAAAGAATATGTTACAACAAAATCAAATCAAGATAAATGACTATGAGAAATGCCTTTTGATGAAGTTAAATTTAAAGACATACCAGCTCCAAGTGGTTGGGGATATGATTATAAAGGTGTTGAATATAAATATGGTAGTTGATATGATAATGTAAAAAATTATAAAAAAATAATGAAGTTTCAACAAAATTTTATTAATTTAGATATTGAAATTGACACTATATTTGGAGATGCAAATAATGCTAAAACCCAAGGTGAAAAATGAAATTATTACATACCTATATTGTATGTTGAATAATAGTTTATAAAAAATGCCCAATTTTAATTTAAGTTATTTATTTAATCTTAACAACAGGGGTATTTTTTTTACATATTTTTAAATATACATAAAAAAATGTATTTTTTAAAGTTATAATGCAAAAAATCATTGTATAATACTTAAAAAGAGGGGTGTAATAATCAAAAAACTAATAAGTTTTTTGATTGCTTTAATGTTTATTCCATCTGTTACTAGTATAGTTATAGCTTGTGATATGCTTAATAAAATTAATCCTCAAAAACCAGGAACAGATCCTGAAAAACCAGTAGAACCTGGAACAAATCCACAAGAAGAATTTAAAAAGGAATTACAAGAAAAAATAAATGAACATTTTAGAAATATTTCAAGCAATATGTTTGAACTAGAATCAGATAGTAAACTTACTAAATATGATTTCATCAATTTGGCAAATATTAAAAAAATGACAAATGAAGGCATAAATGTATCAGGATTTAATTTAACTTCTGATCAACAACAACTAATAAATGACTCTAAAAAAGCAATAGAATTTAATGACTCTCTAAAAAAAGTTTATTAGAGGTTACAAGACAAGAAAAATATGTAGAATTAAATATACCAGGTTATGATATTAAAATGGATTACTTATCTACATTTAACAATTTAATAATGACATATAACGAAAATATTCAAACAACTATTATTTCAGGAACTGTAAATTATGGTTTCCAATTGAGTATTGCATATTTAGATTATGATAAAAGTGAAAATTATATTAAATTTGATGAAAACTTTAAATTTAGTTTAACCAGTTCAGATAAAATATCAGAATCAATGACAATGATATACAATAAATTTATTTATGAAGCATTAACTGGATATGGACTTACAAGTATATTAAATTCAAATGGTACTTTTTTAACTAATGATGCATTAGAGAAATTATATCAAGATTATTTCAATAATAATAAAAATTCATTTCAAGAAAAACTAATTAAAACACTTAACGAAAACTATAACAAGTTAAACAATAACCCTGAAGCGGAAGTAAAATTTGTAATTAAAAAAAACATGGAAGATAAAGTGTTTACAAAATCACAAACTTAAGCAAATTTATCTGCAACTAATGTAAAAATGCATTGAAAAAAAGATAAAGATTTATATGATGAAATATTCAGAACTTCTGAATTGGTAAATGATCAAACACAAATTATGAATGGTGAAAGAGCAAAAGTAAATAAAAACATTTATAATTTTATAAAACCAAATTTTGTTAAATATAATCAGAATTATTTCAGTGAAAATGTTGAAATAATTAAAAAATATAAAAAAGACTTTAGTTATGCAGATTTACAAAAAAATGAATATTTATATTCTTCATCGCACTTTTTAAATTTAGTTTTATCAAATATTCAATTAAAAATTGGTGACTTCTATCAAGATCTCCCAGATTTAAATTTGTTAAGTAATTTATCTTATAAAAAAAATAATGAAGAAAAATATAATTTAGCTAGATCTAGTTATGATAGTGACTTATATGATAAAAATAATACATTTGCGGTTGTGTACAAAAATATTGATGATGGATTATATGGTTTTAAAACAGGTTTTGGTATTAAAAATTATACTGAAAATAACAAATATAAAGATTTAAACTTAGTTGCTTTCACTGGTGGTGAAAAAGATTCTTATAATCAAAATATCTGAGATAGATTTTATAGTCCTAATGAAATTAATAGTTATTTAAATAAATATTTGACAAATAGCATAAAAGAATATGTTACAACTAAATCAAATCAAGAAAAATGATTATAAGAAATGCCTTTTGATGAAGTTCAATTAAAAGATATTCCAGCAACATCAAATTCATCAATTTACAAAGGTTTAGAGTATCATTACGGTAGATGATATAAAAATGTAAAAAATTATAAAAAAATAATGAAATTCCAACAAAACTTTATTAATTTGGATATAGAAATTGACACTATATTTGGAGATGTAAACAACGCAAAAACCTATAGTGAAAAATGAAATTATTATGTACCAATATTACTTGCAAAAAATTATTAAATTTCAAATATTTAATAAGCGTATTTTATTTTCTTGTAAAATATGCTTTTTTATAAAAGGTTTTAATAATTATAAAAATATAATTATGTAAGACTATGTTATAATTACAAAAATATAGGGGGTTCTATGAAAAAATTAACAAAATTACTATTATCAATTACAACCATATCAGGAATATCTTCCTTTGCGGTATCATGTAGTTTGGGTAGTCTTCCAGGTACTAATAATAATAGTAGTCCAAACCAAAATGGTGGAAATAATTCAGGAGAAAATAATGGGAGTACAGATCCAAATGATGGTAATGGCTCAAATTCACAAAATGGTTTTAATAAATTATTAAATGATTTTATAAAAGATGCAGATAAAATAATTAATAACCATTTAAATGAGAACATATCTAATTTATATGAATTAGATAAAGGGGATGGATCATTAAAAAATGAATTTTTAAAATTAAGTGTCCTTAAAGAAAAACAATCAGGGTTAAATAAACCAGTTTATTTTACAGAAGGTGATAAAAGTAATTTAGAGCAAGATACATTAAAATTAATTGTTTTGGATAAATTAAATACTTTAATTAAAGACTTGTTTAAAGAAGAAAAATATAAAATTCTTAAACCAGATGAAAGTAGTGATATTTCACTAAATATTAAGTTTGAAACATGCATAATCACTTTTACAACATCAGGCAACATTACAGCTGCAAATGTAATTTTTTATTATGATATAGTTGTAAATTATAAAGATTATAGTAATAATATAAGTCAACAAAAATTTAATAATAGATTTGTATATGGTATTACAAATAGTGAATTAATTAATCAAACTGTTACTAATCTTTTTAATAATTTAAGAACAGAAGGATTGCTGAATGAATCAAAACATAAAGATTTATTCAAATTAACACATGAAAAACTTAAATTATCTGATAAAAAATCATGAATTGTAGAAGAAAAATATGAGAATTTATTAAAAACATTTGTAAATAGTGATGAGTTTAAAAATGATTTGATAACAGATCTAAATAAAAATTATAAACTAGAAGATAATGTCGAATTTAGTTTTAGCAATGACGATAATAATAATGTATTTGATACGTATTCTAGTTTAAGTTTAATTAAAGGCACAGAAGAAAATATAAACTGAAAAAGCACCAAAAAAATTAATGATAGTATAAATTTAACAAATAAAGATTTTTATGATTTTTTGTTTAGAGAAAACACAATTATGCCAAATAGTACAACAACAGTTGGTGGAGATAAAACTTATACAGTTAACTCAAAAATATATCAATATATAAAATATAAATTTAAAGATATTTTTGATAATAACAATAAAGACATTTCTAAAATATTTGCTATTGATAATAATACAATTAAAAATAATGATAATTTAAAAAATAGTATACGAACTGGTGAACTTAGAATAAAAAACCTTCAACTAAAAATTGGTTCAAACTTTAAACAACAACTACCTAAACTAAATGTGATTACATCTTTTTCGGCAGAAGAAAAGGATTTGAATTATAATTTAGCATCAGGCACATTTAACGATGACTTTTTTGAAAATAGTGGTATTTTTGCATCAATTTATAAAAATGCTTTTTTAGGAATAAAAGCTATGAAAGATGTTTATGGATTTAAAGAAGATGATATTAACAGAAATTTTGAATCTCTAGGAAAGCAATATAACTGAAAAGGATTGAGTATATCAAACTTCAAAGGAACTAGTGAAAATTGAAATAATAATAAAAACTTATGAGATACATTTAACTACAAACCATATCTTTTAAATGTTCAAAATACACTTTCAAATAATCTTTCATTAAAAAACTCTAATCAAAAAGATTTTTTAAATCATATTTTAAATTGAGGAGAGCAAGAGGTTTATAATTGAAATTTTGATTTTGATAAAGTTAGCCTTAGTTGTAGTAAATTCTCAAATCAAATTAGAAAAGCGGATAGTTTCGGGGATGTTAAAAAAATTTATGGTAGTTTAGAACTAAACTTTATAAAAATAAAATTTGAAATTGATGAACAACTAACATCTCAATTACCATTACCTCATTTAGCACATGAATTAATTATATTTGGTAAATAATTTAATAATTTATTTAATAAAGCACTTAAAATAAAATATTTTTTAAATTTTTTTGCTAATAAAAAACCAATGTTTATGAACATCTAAAATAAAATTGACAGTAAAAAAGTACTTTTATTGTTAAAATTTTATTGAAAGGCGTTCTTTTTATATGGCAAAACAATGAACAAAAAATGAAAAACTTAATATAATTAATGAATCAAAAAAATTGGTATTTTAAATGTGGCATTAAAGTTTGATATTAGTACTAGCACAATTAAAAGATGAAAATCAGAGGTAAAAGTTAAAGGTGAAGGCGCTCTTGAATGAGGTAGCGGAACACAAGCAAAAGAAAATATTAAAAAATTTAAATCTCATGATTGAATTTTTAAAGAACCTGATGATATGAGTGTGAAGAATTAAGAGAGGCTTTGAAACTGGAACGAGCTTTAAAAAAGCATTTGGCGAAGACGACTAAGGAAAAGTACTTCGCCATTTTTAATGTTAAAAGAATGTTTTCTTTGAAATTATCTTGTTTATATTTAAAAGTTTCAAGGTATGGATATTTAAAATGACTTAAAAACGGAAAACCAAAGTATAAAAATTATAATAGAATTTTAGCAATTAAGATAAGATGCCTTTTTTACTTGTTTAAAAAAAGATATGGTTATAATATGATAACTTTATTTTTAAACAAATACTTTAAAGAAAGATTAAACCCTTGAGTTGTTTATAGATATATGAAAACAATGAGTTTAAAAGCAGCAAAGAAAAAGAAAGTTCCAAACTATGATAAATCAGGTCCATTAAGATTTGAAAATCTACTAAATAGAAACTTTAATTCTAAAAATATAAATGAAAAATGAGTAACAGATGTAACTTATATAAAAACTATTAATGGAAACGTATATCTATCTGTTATAAAGGATTTGTTTAATTCAGAAATTATTGATTGAAAGTTATCGGTTAGTCCTAATAATAAATTATGTCATACAAATTTAATAAGCGCCATTAAAAAAAGAGGTGCACCAAATATAATCCACTCAGATCAAGAATCACCATATACAAATGAAACTTGAGAAAGATTATGTAAAAATAATAATATAAATATTTCTATGTCACGAAGAGGAAATTCACCAGATAATGGTGCCTGTGAGTCTTTTTTTGGAACTTTTAAAAATGAATGTATATATACATATAAAGTAAAAGAACTACATCATTCAAATATTTATAAAATTATCTCAGACTATATAGAGTTTTATAATTATGTTAGACCTTCATTAAAACATAAAAAAACTCCATACGAAATTCGTATGGAGAAAGTATCTTTTTAATGTCAATTTTAATTGACAATTTCATTTATGCATTGGTTTTTTATTAGCTTAAATTTTATAACTAATCTTATAATTTATTTTTATTTTTTTTATTTTTTTTATAATAGAATACTCAAATTATTATAACAATTATTGCAAGCCCTAATATAGTAAAAACAACAATTAAATAAGTATAATCTCCCTTATCTTCTTTCTTTTCCTTACTTTCTTCATCTTTGTTATTTTCTTCTTTAGAATTTGTGCCAAATATTTCCCCGCTATATAATGATTTCAAAGGTTTTGATTGAATATCGTTTTTAAATTTTTTTTCATTCATTTTTGCAAGACTATTATCAAGGTTTAAGAATCCATCGATTACGTGACCCATTTCATGATTTAGTGTTGCAAAAATATTTGGACTACTTCATCAAGTTTTTTTATACTGATCATTATCATTTTCTGTTTTATATTGATCTAAAGATAAACCTGTGTATACAATGTATGAATATTTTGATGATTTCTTTTGATTGTAAGTTGTAAAAGCATTTGCTGCATATGCCATTACACCTTCTTGATTTCCTTTTAATGGATAATCTGGTGATATTATAATTCCATATATGTATGTTAATAAATAATATTTGTCATGTGTTTTTGTAATGTATAAAGATAAATTAATCATGTCTAATATTTGTTTTTTAAAAATATCAACTTTGTCACTATCTCATTTGTAGTAATTTTTAATTTGATAGATTGTTTCTTTAAAATTTATATTTGAATAATTTGCTTTATCTATTTTTGTTTGTTCTACAAAAAAATTATTTAACTCATTAAAGGATTTAAAATAAACATTGTTACTATCATTTTTAATATTATTAAATTTAGTAATTGATTCATTTGAAGCTTTAGTATAAATGTCGTTATTTAATTTACTTAACTCACTTTCTTCAAGAGTATTTTTATTAAAAAAACTTGCAAGTGTTTTTACACTTTTGGTACTAAAACTTTGAGGACGATAAGTATAATCAATTTGACTAAAATTTGGTATATTTTTTATTGCTATATTAAATGATCAACTTCTAATTGAAGCATACAATAAGTTATATGCGAAAGAATATTGTTTTGTATTTATTTTAAAATCATTCATTCCAAAGTTTTCATTATCATATAATAAGTCTTTATAAGTTAAATCATTTGTTTTGTTTTCTAGATTAGTGTTATATATTAAATTATTTTTATTACTGTTATCAACAAAATCTTCATCAATTAAAGTTTTGATATTATTCCAATCGCTTTCATACATTGAACCAGTGTAATTTATTTTTAATTTATTATAAATATTTAAAAAATAGTAATTTAAAATTTCCCATGATTTATTTTTCATACTATCATTTGTTGTTTGTCATTTTGAGTAAGCTTCTGCAAAAAATTCTTTGTAACTATTCGTTCCATATATTGATGTAGTAAAAATACTTGAAGATAAATACATATAAAATAAATCTTTAGATTTTTCATAATCGGTTTTTTCTGAATTATCTGATTTTTCAATAACACCGTTGGCTAAATCATTAATATATTGATTTTCTTTAATATTTGTATGTTTATATAAAAAGTATTGTAAAGATAACCCTGACCACATTGTTTCTTCTTTGTTATCATTTACTGCATAATTTGTATTTGTGTTATAAAAATCATTTTTAATATTTAAACTAAATAATAAAAATATATTAATAATTAATATATTTAGAATTAAAAATTTTACGTTTATTTTTTTATTCATTATACCTCCATTATAATTAGATTTATAAAAATATCTTTAAATAGATTATACATTTATTAATTTAATAAAAGAATTATTAAATGTATAATTAATTAAAGGAGATTAATATGGAAATAAATAAAAATTTACTTTTAAGTGATTACTTTGAAAAAGCTTTAGAAGAAACAAAAAAAATTATATCTATTCCTTCTTTTCGAAAAGAACCAAAAAGAGGAATTCCTGTTAATGAAGATATAAAATTAGTTTTAAAACATTGTATAAATCTATGTGCTAGTTTTGGGATGAAAACATATATTGACAAGACTTTTAAATACGGATATGCAGACTATGGAGATAGTGACAAACTTTTTGGAATTATTTGCCACTTAGATGTTGTTCCTCCAGGAAACATAACAGAATGAATTAATCCACCTTTTGAACCAATTGTTAAAGATGATAAATTATATGGTCGTGGTTCATTTGATGATAAAGGTCCAACAATGATGAATTTGTTTGCCTTAAAATACTTAATAGATAATAATTTTAAACCTTACTACACAATAAGAGTAATATTTGGTACTTCTGAAGAAACTACATGAGAGTGTATGGAAGAGTACTTAAAAAATGAAAAAACATGTGACTTAGGTTATGTGCCTGATGGTCATTTTCCAGTAGTTTATGCAGAAAAATGAATATCTGATGTTGATATTTTTGGTGAATTTAATTCTAATTTTGAAATATATGGTGGAGAAGTCTACAATGCTGTAAATGATTTGGTGTCTTATAAAGGTGAAAACATTGATGAAATTCAAAACTTTTTATTAAAAAATAATATTGATTCGTATTTAGAAAATGAAGTTTTATATGTAAAAGGAATTTCTGCACATGGTAGTTTACCTTGAAAAGGTGTTAATGCAACTATATGGTTATTAAAAGCATTAAAAGAAATAAAAATTAACCACCCGCTAATTGATTTTGTTAATGACACATTATTTGAAGATTATAATATGAAAAAAGTTTTTGGAAATATAGAAGATGAAACAGGTTTTTTAACCGCCTGTAATGGAATTATAAGAGTTAATAAAAATGATTTTAGATTTACATTAAATATAAGGATTCCTTGTACTTTTGATCCAACAAATGATGTTAATAAAAAGTTAGAAGAGTATTTAAAAAAATATAATTTAAAATTAAAAGTTAATAAAATGGAAAATAGAGTATTCTTTTCAAAAGAAAGTGATGTTGTTAAAAAAATTATGTCTGTTTACCAAGAAGTAACAGGCGATTATAAATCTCAACCAATTGCAATTGGTGGAGGTACTTTTGCAAAATCAATGCCAAATATGATAGCTTTTGGTGCAGAATTTAATTTAGAAGAATCAACAATGCATTCATACAACGAGTATGTTAAAATTGAAGAACTAAAAAAAATGTTAGAAATTTATACAAAATCAATTGTTAAGTTGACAAAAAACAGTTAATAATTGATATAATATTTAAAAATAAAAAAGGGCAAATTATGAAAAGCAATAAAGGGTATTTAAAATTATCAAAAGTTGATATTTATGAAAAAGATTTTGAAGTCGAATACAAAGGTTATAAAGTTGAAGAAGTCGACTCTTTTTTAGATATTGTTTATGAAGATTACAAATATTTTGAAGAATCAGAAGGAAAATATTTAAAAAAATTAAAAGAACTTGAAGATAAAAATAAAAAGTTAATTAAAGAAATTGAAGAAAAAGGAGCTCTTCTAAAACATTCTGAAGAGGAACTTGAAAAACTTACAAGAAGTGGGGTAAACAACTCTGCTATTATTAAAAGGATTTCTAATTTAGAAAAAGATAAATATAATAAATAAGGAGCATAAATGGCAAGATTAGCAAAAACACTATCAACAATTGGAGGATACTTTTTAATTTCTTCAATAGTACCATTAATGTGTTTATCGGTTTTTATGATGAGCATCAAAAAAATAGCTGTCAGTAGTTTAAGAAATATTGCTTTCATTGGTGAATGATTAGCAACACTTGTTGAAGAAAATTTTTCAGCTATCGAATCATTAGGAATTGGTATGTTTTTTATATTGTTGGGAGTAATTGGTGTAACAACAACTTTCTTGGTATTTATAAATTTAAGAAAAGCTTTTATTCAAAGAATCGGTTATTTAATGGGTATTGTTTTTGGTGGGCTTTTAATTTTTGCATCTGCAATTCCTTTCTTTGTTAGTAAGGCGAGTGCTGATGATGGAATTTGAGTTTTAATTACAGGTTTTTTATTTACATTTTGTGGATTAAGTGGTTTATTTGTTACATCTGGATCAATACTTGGATTTTTATGAGCGCGTACTGAAATGAATAACGTTGAAAAGAAATATAAATTTAGCAAAAAATTTAAACAATCTTTAAATTAAATGATATTAATTTAATTAAAGTATATAATTTGTTAAAATATTTTTATATTGTGGTTCTAATTACCATGATAGTAGATATAATCTAAATATTTTAATGATTATAAAGGGGAAAAATGATTATTTTAGATAAAGTAAATAAATTTTATGGAAAGAAGCAAGTTTTAAAAGACATATCTTTAAACATACAAGATAATGAAACTATTGCCTTTATTGGTTCTAATGGTAGTGGAAAATCAACTTTAGTTGAGATAATTGCAAAACTTTTAAAACCAACAAATGGAACTGTAAAATATATATCTTCAAAAAATGAAGAAATAAGTAAAAGAGTAGGTATGCAATTTCAAGATGGAAGTTGACCTCCAGGAACAAAAATTTTAGATTTAGTTAAATTTTATAAAGATAAAAAATACTTAGAAACTGATGAATTTAATGAATTAGTTGATGCATTTAGTCTTAAAAACTTTATAACTAAATCAATAGATTCATTATCGGGTGGAGAAAGACAAAGAGCTAATTGTTTTTTATCAGTAATTAATAGTCCGGAGTTATTGATATTAGATGAACTTATAACCGGTCTAGATCTTGAAATGCAAATAAAATTAATTAGATTTTTTAAAAATTATAAATCTAATAACAATATAACATTACTAATCGTTTCACATATTCCTGAAGAGGTTGAAGAATTATGTGAAAGAGTTGTAATATTAAAAAATGGTGAAATATTTGAAGATAAATCAATGAAAGATATTTTAAAAGAACACGGTACGCTTAGAAAAAGATTAATTAAGTATTATGATATTTAATTAATCTTTTTATTATATGAATTTAATATTTATATATTATTAATGTTATTATAATAAATGAGATTAATTTAGAATCAACTGCTGTATTTGAAAAATAATATAGAGGAAACTCCACGCTTGCACATCCTGAGATGGATGTAGTGATTGTGCTAGAGAAAAAAATAACTCTAGATACCTTTAAAGGTAATGACATAAACAAGTCTAAGGAATTTATATTCTATGATAAGTTTTCTAAAGTGCCACAGGGACGAATAGCTAGAAATAGTGAAATGGAACGGGTAAACTCCGCAAGCAAGAAACTCAAATTTTGGTAGAGGAATTAAAAACTAAGAAATGAATTAGTTTTTGAATCACATATGTGATAGATAGATAGTTGATGCACGAAAGTGTTACAGAACGTGGGTTATGAAGAATTAGTCTCACTATTTTTTTTAAGGATTTATGATGAAAGAATTTATAAGTATAATCAAAAAAAATAAATTAACAATATCTTCTTGTGAATCATTTACAGGAGGAATGTTTTCAAGTTTGGTTACAAATTATAAAAATTCAAGTACTTTTTTTAAGGGTGGCTTTTGTTGTTATTCTGATGAATACAAAATAGAAGTATTAAAAATAAATTCATGAATAATTAAAAAACATAGTGCAGTTTCAAAAGAAACATTAGAGGGTATGTTAACTAATACACAAAATATTTTAAAATCAGATATTGTATTTGGCTTTACTGGTTATGCTCCTCCGAGTAGTGTTGATGACGAGTTAAAGGGTTTGTCTTATATAGGTTTTAGATTATATAATAAAAATTATATTTATAAGTTTATAAATAATAATAAAATATCAAGAAAAAAATATAAAATATTAGCAATAAAAGAAATAATTAATAACTTTTTAAATATATTTAAAAATAGTTAATTATTTTTATTTTCTAGACGATACTATAACCGGAGGTTATATGATAAAAGAAATACTAGAAAAAAACGAAAAAGAGGTTATGAATAATATGTCTAAAAATTTGTATGATGATCCTGCATTTAAAAATGTATTAAAAGAAATCGAAAAGACATATGGTAAAGGTTCTATAATGAAGCTTGGAGACAAATTTAATTTAGAACATGAGGCAATTTCAACAGGTAGTTTTTTGTTGGATAAAGCAATAGGAATTGGTGGACTGCCAAAAGGAAGAATTGTTGAAATATTTGGACCAGAATCAAGTGGTAAAACAACATTATCACTTCATGCAATTGCAGAAGCCCAAAAAAATCAAGGGAGAGCGGCTTTTATTGATGCAGAACATGCATTAGACCCAAAATATGCTAGAAATATTGGTGTGGATATTAATAATTTAATAGTAGCTCAACCTGATACTGGTGAACAAGCTTTAGATATTCTTGAAATGCTAGTAAGATCAAACACAATCGATGTTGTTGTTGTGGACTCAGTTGCAGCTCTTGTCCCTAAAATTGAACTCGAAGGTGAAATGGGAGATCAACAAATTGGATTACAAGCGAGGTTAATGTCAAAAGCGCTTAGAAAACTTAATGGGATAATATCAAAAACAAATACAATAGTTATTTTTATTAATCAATTACGAGAAAAAGTTGGTGTAATATTTGGTAATCCAGAGGTTACAACTGGAGGAAGGGCTTTAAGATTCTATTCATCAGTTAGAATCGAAGTTAGAAAAGGCGAAACTATTTCTACTAATGGAGAAGCTAGCGCCAATAAAATAAAAGTAAAAATAGTTAAAAATAAAGTAGCGCCACCATTTAAGACTTGTCAAATAGTTATAAATTACAATAAAGGAATTGACAAAGAATTAGAAATAATTGAAATGGCAACTCTATATAATATTATTAATAAAGCGGGAGTCTGATATTCTTATAATGATGAAAAAATAGGTCAAGGCAAGGAATCTGTTAGAGAATGATTTAAAAATAATCAGGATAAATATATTGAAATCGAAAAAAAACTAAACGAAGCAATATAAATAATAATTTTAATATTATTATTTTTTTTTGTTTTGTTTTTAATAAAGAAAGGTAAAATAAGTATGTTGCAATATTTGTTGCAATATCCACGCTTTTAAGGATTGGAGAATACAATGCCTGAAGCAATGAAATTTAGTAGAGACGAAGCATATATTATGATCATTGTAATATTATTTTTAATTGTTATATCTTTAACAATTATATTAATAGTATTAGCACATTCTCGTCGTCGTAAATATGTTATGGAAAAAGCCAAAGACGAGGCAAAAGAAATTAAGTTAAGAATAATTGCAGAAGCTAAAAAAGAACTTGCTCAAATTAAATTTGAAGCAAATAATGAAATTCAAAATCATAAAAATGAATTATCAATTAAAGAACAGCAATTAGATATGGAAAGAGAAGAAATTCTCATGAAATTAGACGACTTAAATAGCAGTAAAAAGTTTTTATTAGAAGAAAAAATAAATATAAATAACCTTAGAAATGATTTGCTATTAAAAGAAAAAAAACTCTTTTCTTTGCTTGAAAAAGTTAGCGGACTAACAAAAGAACAAGCAAAAAAAGAATTACTTAAATATATTGAAGATAATTATTTTTTAGATTTATCCAATACAATCAAAGAAAAAGAAAATTTATTGAAATACAAATCTAAAGAAGAAGCTACAAAAATATTAATTAATGCAATGGAAAAGTGCAATATTGAAGTTACAACTGATAAAAATACAACTTTTTTTGAACTTGAAGATGACAGTTGAAAAGGTAAAATTATTGGTAAAGAAGGAAGAAATATTAAAACTTTTCAAATGTATTGCGGAGTTGATATTATAGTTGATGATACACCAAACAAAATAATGATTTCATCTTTTAATCCAATAAGAAGAGAGATTGCATATCTTGTTTTACAAGAATTAGTTAAGATTGGTCGAATTCAACCAGCTTCAATAGAAGAACAAGTTATTATACAAAGTGAAAAACTTGAAAAAGTTTTTGAAGAAACTGGTTTCAAAGTTGTTGAAGATCTAAATCTTTTAAATAAAATTCCAAATGAAATAATTAGTTTTTTAGGTAAATTAAAATATAGACAAAGTTATGGACAAAATGCTTTGCAACACTCCATTGAAGTTGCAAGAATTTCGAGTGAAATAAGTAGTAAGTTAGAATTAAACAAAGATATCGCACTTATGGCAGGACTTTTACATGATATTGGAAAAGCTGTGGATTTTGAAGAAGAAGGAAGTCATGTTAGCATAGGTGTTGAAATTCTTAAAAAAAATAATATTGATGAAGTTATAATTAATGCAGTACATGCTCATCATGGAGATATTGAAAAAAGCAGTGTTTATGCTGAAATTGTTGCAATAGCTGATGCAATTAGTGCTGCTAGACCTGGGGCAAGAAATAATGATGCAAAAGAGTACTTCATAAGAATGGAAGAATTAGAACAAACTTGTTTATCTGAAGAAGGTGTTTCAAAAGCATATGTACTACAATCAGGAAGACAAATTAGAGTTATAGTAAATCCAAATATTGTCGATGATTATAATTTAAGAAAACTTATTATTCAATTAAAAGATAAAATAAGTAAAATTAATAAAACACCAGGTGAGATCACAATAACTATTATTAGAGAAAAACGTGAGTCATTAAAAATATAAAAAAATTAGTATGTTATAATTTTAAAAGTAGGAGAGAATTATGGGTTTTGGGGATTTTTTAGCAAATAGAATGAAGAAGTCGATTGAAAAAAATTTAAAAAAATCGACACTTAATGAAGAAAATATTAAAGAGGTCCTTAGGGAAATAAGACTTGCATTTTTAGAAGCTGACGTTAACGTTGATGTTGTAAAAACAATAATAAAAAATGTAGAACAAAAAGCATTAGGACAGTATATTCAACAAGGTGTTAGAGCAGACCAACAAATGGTTAAAATTGTTCATGAAGAATTAGTTGAAATTCTTGGTAAGGTTAATAAACCTATTGAAATAAACAAAAAACCATCTGTAATAATGATGGTTGGTTTACAAGGCGCTGGTAAAACAACAACTGCAGGAAAACTATCACATTTAATAACAAAAAAACATAACAAAAAAACATTAATGGTTGCTTTAGATATTTATAGACCAGGTGCGATTGATCAATTAGTTGAACTTGGTGAAAAAAATAACCTTACTGTTTTTGAAAAAGGTAAACAAGATCCTGTTAAAACTGCTAAACAAGCAATTGATTATGCAGAAAAAAATGATTTTGACGTAATTATTTTAGATACTGCTGGTAGACTTCAAATTGATAAAGATTTAATGAAAGAATTAAATAACATAAGAAAAGAAGTTTCACCAAATGAAATAATACTTACAGTTGATGGTATGACTGGTCAAGATATTATAAATGTAACTCAAGAATTTGATAAATTATTAAAACTAACAGGTGTAATTGTTACAAAACTTGATGGTGACGCAAGAGGGGGAGCAACTCTTTCTATTAGTCATATAACTAAGTTGCCAATTAAATTTATTGGTGAAGGTGAAGGTATTAGTGCTTTAGCCGAATTCCATCCAAAAAGAATGGCAGATAGAATTCTTGGAATGGGTGATGTTGATACATTGTTTGAAAAAGCAGCTGATGTTGTTGATCAAAGAACAATGGAAAAAACCATGAAAAGAATGTTTGCAGGTCAATTTGATTTAGAAGATTTAAGAAATCAACTTGAACAAGTTGCAAAAATGGGAAATTTAGGTGGAATTATGAAAATGGTTCCAGGAATGAATGGTAAAATATCTGAACAACAAATAACACAAGCTCAAGAAAGACTTCGTGTAGCTACAATTCTAATGAGTTCAATGACTTTAAAAGAACGTAGAGAACCAAGAGTTTTAAAAGCTATGACTAGAAAACAAAGAATTATTAAAGGTTCAGGAAGAACTGAAAAAGAATACAATGATTTATTAAACCAATTTGATAAAGGTAAAAAACAAGTATTAGAAATGGCTAAAAATCTAAAATCTGGTAAAATGCCTAACTTGGGTGGGTTTAACAAATTTAGATAAAACGTATAAATTACGTTTTTTTTTTTTTTTTTAAACATTCAAACAGGAATAAAATTATTATTAAGGAGTTAAAATTATGGATAAATTAATTGTAATAACAGGAGCATCAAGTGGTATTGGTAAAGAATTGGCAATTCAATTTAGTGAAAAAGGTTATAAATTACTTTTACTTGCAAGAAGAGAAGAATTATTAATAGAGTTAAATCTTAAAAATACACTATGTAAAAAAGTTGATGTTACAGACTACAATAGTTTTAAACAAGCTGTTGTTGAAGCAGAAAAACATTTTAAAACAAAAGTAGATCTATTAATTAATAACGCAGGAATAATGCCATTAGATAAAATTTATAATTTAGACATTAATACTCAACATGCAATGGTTGATATAAATATTAATGGGGTATTAAATGGTATGAATATTGTAATTAATGATATGAAAGATAGAAACACTGGAACAATAATAAATATTAGTTCAGTTGCAGGAAGATGAACCGGAGAAAATAGAACTGTATATAATGGAACTAAGTTTGCAGTACATGCAATTTCTGAGCAAGCTAGAAGGGAATTAGCACCATTTAATGTTCGTTTATTGACTATTGCACCAGCAATTGTCGATACAAACTTGTTAATTAACACTAAAAATGAAGAAGTTTTAAAAGGTTATATTGAAAATAAGAAAAAAATAAATAATGGTTTAACATCTAAACAAGTGGCTAAAATAATAATATACGCATATGAATTACCACAAGATATTTCATTAAAAGAAATTGTTCTAAGCGCAACCAAACAAGCTATATAATAAAAAAACCCGATTCAATCGGATTTTTTATTATATTTTTATTTTTTAGCTTCCAGTTTTTGTAATTCTTTTTCTTTTTGAGTGATTGCTTGAAGTCTTCTATTCGCATCTTCAATAGCTTTTCTTGTAATTTGTAACTCAACTCTACGTTTTTCTTTTTCGATAATTTTTTTTCAAACACCAGTTTTCATTGAATCCGCCATTAATAATATTATTATCATTGAAATATCAAATACATTATCAAGTACTTTAGTTACAAATTTTTTATCTTTTGTTGTCATTGCATCAGATTTAATAATTTCAAGTGCATAAACATCTTTATAGTAATTATCTGAGAATTCTTCTCCGAATTTTGATACTACAATTGATTTACCTTCATAAATAAATGCTAATAAATTTTTAAATAAAATTAGTTTTTGTTCAATTTCATGAGGTGCACAACCTCTATATTGACCAATAAGATTATTTAATCTGTCATCTTGGAATTGATCTACAATTTCTTCTGTTATTACTCTTGTTTCTTGACTTACTAATTTAAATACAGGTTTTTGAGTTGCAGTTTCAGTCTCAATAAATCTATAGTTCATTGCATTAATGTATTTTCTAATTCTTAAAGGTAAAATATACATATCATATGCAATATACTCTGAATATCTTCATTTTCTATCAATAATTTGCAACAATATATTGTAAACCATTTCAAGTATAGTTAAGTTCAATGTTCTATCATTCAATTTAAATTCTAATTTATTTAATCTTAGTATTTGGTGGTATTCATAACCATAAAATTCTAATGCTATCATATTAAAATACGTTTGAATTGTGGTATTATTCATAATAGCTGAATATGAAAATTGAATATCTGGAACTAGAGCATCAATTATATTTTCAAATTGTGGTCTATAGTCAAGAATTGATTGAAAGTGTCTTTTTTCTGCTGCCATGTTTTTGCTCCCCTAAAATCTTTTATATATTTTACCACATTATTGACTTAAAATATATTAGTTTGGTAATTAAAAAGGAGAAATATGCCCATTAAAATAGTGTGTTTTAACAAAATTAGTAAAGAATATGAAATTTTAAATAAATTTTATTTTAATAAAATCCAAAAATTTACAAACATTGAAATTATGGAAATAAAAGAAATAGATTATG
The DNA here is from genome assembly GCF_001267155.1 of Spiroplasma litorale. Taxonomy (NCBI): domain Bacteria; kingdom Bacillati; phylum Mycoplasmatota; class Mollicutes; order Entomoplasmatales; family Spiroplasmataceae; genus Spiroplasma; species Spiroplasma litorale. The sequence goes on along the minus strand of NZ_CP012357.1, from coordinate 890,474 downwards.
GTAATGTTAAAGAAAATCAGTCTAAAAATGAATATAATATTAATGAACGCATTTTAAAACTAAAAGATTATGAGTTTTATTTATTAGAAATTAATACTAAACAACTTGATTCAATTGACTTTTCTAAAATAATAGATAGAAATATTAATGAAAAAAGTGGTAATATATGTTTTGTTATTGGTCCAAGTGATGGATTTAGCGAAAATTTTAAAAATAACTACATTAACAAAATTAGTTTTGGTAAAATTACTTTACCTCATCAATTAATTAGAATTGTTTTATTAGAGCAAATATACCGAGCGTTCAAAATTATTAATAACCAAAAATATCACAAGTAGAGGTAATTATGGAAAAGAATAAAGCTAGTTTCAATTGATTTCCAGGTCATATGAACAAAACAATAAAAGAAATAGAAGAAACACTTAAAATTGTAGATTTAGTTATTGAACTAGTTGATATAAGAGCACCTTATTCTTCACAAAATCCGCTATTAAGAAAACTTTTTTCGAAAAAAACAAAGTTAACAGTTTTTACAAAGTGTGATTTAGCAGATAAAGAAGTTACTGAACAATGAAGTGAATACTATAAAAGTCAAAAATTAGCAGCTTACTTTGTAAAAAATAAAAACTACGACATTTCAATTGATATTATTAGAAAAATTAATGAGTTAACTCATGAACAACAACAAAAACAGATTAATAAAGGTATTGAAAAACCACAATTAAATGTTTTGGTAGCTGGAATCCCAAATGTTGGTAAATCAACATTCATTTCTAAATTAGCAAAGGGAAAAATAGTAAGAATTGGAAATAAACCGGGATTGACAAGAGGTTTGCAAAGATTTAATTTGACTAAAAATATTACAATTATTGATACTCCTGGTATTTTGCCATCAAAATTTGAAAATGAAAATGTGGCTTGTAATTGTATTGCAATAAATTCTATAAAACTTGATTTAATTCCAAAAGAAAGATTTGCAACAAAAATTATGAGATATATATATAATTCTTATCCATCATTAATTGAAAATAAATATAATATCAAAAACACTGCTTTAAGACCTATCAATTATGATGATACTTATAAAATATTTGAACAAATTGCAATAAAAAATAAGCATCTTATTGTTGATGATATATATGATATTGATAGATCAATTAATATTTTTATAAACGATGTAATTGGGTGTAAATTAGGTTTAATCTCATTTGAAAAACCTATTGAAATTGTTGAAATTAATTCAATCACCCTTGAAGATGTAGATGTTGATAAAACTTCAGAAAGTGATTTAACTGTTGAATGATAGATAATTGTCGATATTTCTTTGATGAAAATTTAAAAAAAGAAAAAAATATAAAATATATTTCCGGTAGTGACGAAGTTGGTAGGGGTGCAATGGCAGGTCCAATTGTAGTAGCCTCAGTAATCATGAAAGAAAACTATTTTAATCCACTTATAAAAGATTCAAAACTTGTTCCAGAAAAAGTTAGAGAGTTATTATATGAAGAAATTTTAGAAAATTGCTTAACTTATTCAATTTGTGAGTATAATGAAAAGGTTGTAGATAAATTAAACCCAAAGCAGGCTAGCAAATTAGGAATGATTGAATCTATAAAAAAACTTACTATTAAACCTGATTTATGTTTAATAGATGGTGAAGACATAAAAGAAGAGGATGATTATAAATTTTTAAAAATAATAAAAGGTGATAATATAAGTTTTGCAATTGCTTGTGCTAGTATAATTGCAAAAGTATTCAGAGACAGAATCATGAGAAATTATCATACAAAATATCCAATGTATAATTTTCTTAAAAATAAAGGTTATTGCACCATTAAGCACATTAGTGCAGTAGATGAATTTGGTTTATTAGATATACATAGATTAACTTATAAACCAATAATAAAATTTAAGGAGAAAAAAATGAGTTTTATTAAAGAAAACGAAGCGTATCTTAAATGAATTAACTCTAAAAATGTTGATGAAAATTTAAAACAAGAACTATTAAACTATAATGACGATCAATTAAAAATTGCTTTTGAAAATAAACTTGAGTTTGGAACAGCAGGGGTAAGAGGAATATTGGGTGCTGGTCCTGGCTATTTTAATTCATTTACAATTAAAGAAGTAACAATCGGTTATGCTAGATATCTAATTAAAAAATTTCCCAATGACCTATCTAGAGGAGTGGTTATTGGTCATGATAACAGAAAATATTCAAAAGAATTTTCTCAACTAGTCGCAGAAATTTTAACAAGTTTTTCAATTAAAGCATATTTATTTGAAGAAAATAAAATGAAGCCAACACCAGTGGTTTCATTTGCTACAAAAAAATTAAATGCAATTGGAGGAGTTGTGATTACTGCAAGTCATAATCCAGCTGAATATAATGGTTATAAAATATATGATGAATATGGTTGTCAATTAATTGATAATGATAATAAAATTATTTCAGAATACATAAATAGAATTGATAATATTTTAGATTGAAAATATAAAGTTGACTTAGATTTATTATCAACAATTGATAATAAAATTATTGAAGATTACTGTGAAATGATAAGTAACCTTCAATTCTATAAAAATGAAAAAAGAAATAACTTTAAAATAATCTATTCAGCAGTTAATGGAACTGGAAGTGAGTTTAGTCCAAATCTTTTAAGAAGTTATGGATATGAAGTTATTGAAGTTGAAGAACACAAAAATGAAGATAGTACTTTTAAAAATGTAGGTAACCCAAATCCAGAATTTGAACCAGCTTGAAAAATCCCGTTAGAATATGCTAAAAAACATAAAGAAGCATCATTAATTATTATTCAAGATCCTGACGCTGATAGAATTGGTGTTGCAATAAATCAAAATGGAAATTGAATAAGAATTGATGGCAATCAAACAGGACCAATTTTAATAGATTGAAAATTGAGTCAAATGAAATTAAATAACACTCTACCAAGCAATCCTACTCTTTATTCAAGTTTTGTAACTAGTGATCTAGGAGATAGAATAGCAAAAGAAAGTTATGGTGTTAACATCATAAAAACTTTGACAGGATTTAAGTGAATGGGTTCAGAAATTTTAAAAGAAAAAGAAAGAAACTTAAATTTTGTTTTTGCTTATGAAGAAAGTTATGGATATGTAATTGATTCTTCAACACGAGACAAAGACGGAATACAAGCAGCAATAATGCTTACAGAAGCTGCTTGGTACTATAAAACTAAAAAAAATATGACCTTAATAGATAATCTTAATGAATTGTACAAAAAGTATGGTTACTATTATACTCATACTATAAATTTAAATTTTAGTATTTCAGAAATTAAGTCTAAAATTGACCCGATAATGAAAAAATTAAGATTTGACAATATTGAAGAAATATCAGATATGAAAGTTTCTTTTGTAGAAGATTATATTGATGGTCTATATAATATGCCAGGGCAAAACCTATTAAAATTTTATTTTAAAGATAATAGTTGATTTGCAGTAAGACCAAGCGGAACAGAACCTAAAATAAAAATATATTTTGTGTGTGTTGATAAAGATTTTGATAGTGCTAAAGAAAAATGTGAAAAATTAATTGAAGGAATAAAATTAATACTAAATTTATAAATACTGTTTAAAAACAGTATTTTTTTTGTTTTTATGGCGATTAGTTATTGGGAGGTAAATAATGAATAACGTAACTATTTTAGGCCAGCTTGAAGGCAATCCAGAACTTGTTTATAATTCTAAGGATGGAGAAAAAAAACTATATAAATTAATAGTCAAAGTGCCAAGAATTACAACAAATGTGAACTCAAAAAACAAAAGTGATTATATAAATGTTAAAATCTGAAATAATGTATTAGGAGATGAATACGAATATTATGATAAGTTGACTATTGGTTTAGAGGGTAGGTTGATATCTTATACTAATCCAACAAATAAAAACTATTCTAATGACTTTATAGCTTATAAAATTTTTCAATTAACCTAGTATGGATAATGTACTACTGTATTTTTCATTAAAGTATAATGGTAATTGAGATAAGATTTTTGAAGCATTAGAAAATAAAGAAAAAATAGATTTTAAAGACCTAAAGGATGTAAAAAATAGAATTAAATGTAATTTTATAACTCTATTAAGCCCAATTTATCCAGTAAGTCTAAAAAACTCTTATAAACCACCTTTTGTTTTATTTTATGTTGGAAATATTAACATGTTATTAGATAATAACCATTTTTTATCATTATATTTAAGTAATGATCACGAAGAATTATCCAAAAAGAGTGTTGATTGTACATTATTAGAGGCTATTAAAAATGACTATACAATTGTTGTATCAAATGACAATGAGAATTTAAAAAACTATTTTGTTGATCAACTTGAAAAAAACAATAAAGTTATTATTACAATTAATGACAATATATATGATTTCTTTTTAAACCATAATATTGATTATAGTGATAATTTTGTTAATACTTTATTTATTTCTACTCATTACAATAGAGCTGAAAAAACTAGCGAATGCGAATACAGTTTTAATGATTTACAATCAAATTTATCAAATTATGCAATTTTTATAAATTGTATTCAAACCAAGCAATTTATAAATATATTTAATTATCTTGTAAACGAAGGAAAAGAGGTTTTATCGATTCCAGAAACAGAGTACTCCAATGCTTTAAATGCTAAATTTATTAAATTTGGCGAAAATATTTTAAAAAGTTTACAATAAATATATAAATTATAAAATTTTGATATATAATATTTGTGTCATAGAAATATGACACTTGTAAGGTTAATACCTAATAAAATTAAATTAATCATTTTATTCCCGACACACAAATGATATATAAAATTTTAATGAGAGATAATATCTCTCTTTTTTTTTATGTTCTATTATAATTATGTAATATAATAAAAATGGTGATTATATGGAAAAAATTGAAAAAAATCCAGAAAACGCAGCTTTTAAGAGCAAAAAAAGGAAAAAATCAAAGACATTTTTTGGGATAATATTTAAATATTTAAAAAATAAACCCATTTTTGCTTTTTTTATAGTTTTATTAACTTTGCTATCTTCTTTAACTACAATTATTGGGCCTAAGATTATTCAAAATATAATGTCAATTCTAATGGCTCCAAGTATTGTAGATAAATTAAATGGAGCTTCAATTGACCAAATAAATGAAGCTTTAAAATCTTCTACAAGTGGTAGTGTATTAGTTCAAGTGTTATTAGAGAGTGATGGTAGTTTATGATTCTACTCATCATTTTTAGGTCTTAGATTCGGATGAAAAGACTGAATTTATTTACAAATTGGGTTTTTTGGTTTGCTTGCTTTATTTACTTTTCTTTCAAACTATCTAACTGGTTTGTTAGGAAAAAATATTGAAATTTCTTTAAGAAATAAAGCATTAGAAAATCTAGTAAAACAAGATATGAGTTATTACTCAGATAAAAAAATAGGTGAAATCTTAACTAAAATAGTATCTGATACGCAAATAGTTGGTGAACAAGGACAAATAATTCCAGTTACATTATTATCTGCTACATTTACATTTTTTGGTTCTTTATTTATGATGTTGACAATTGATATGAAGTTAACGCTTGTTGTTGTTGTTACAATGGCCACAATCATGACTGTTATGTTCTCTACATTTGGAATAGTTAAAAAATTAATGTTTAAAACCAGAGATTCAATCACAAATATAAATGGTGATGTTACTGATAGAATTGGTACTATTAATTTAATTAAAGCATCTGGAACTGAAGAATATGAAACCGAAAGATTTAAGTTCCTACATAAAGATTATTTTAAAAAATCAAAAAGTCTAATAAAATTGCAATCTATTGTAATAACAGTTATGGTTGCAGGTATTAGCTCAATTCAAATGGTAATAGTAATAGCAGCTGCATTACTTTATAATGACCAAGTAGGTCAATTATCAATTATACTTTCATCATTTATTAGTGGTGTTGGTACAATGGTTGGTCCTTTAATGCAATTAGCAAGAGTGAATGCAGGAATGGTACAAGCTTCAACATCTGCTGCTAGAGTTGATGCCATAATGAAGGCAGAACCAATAATTGATCCTCATTATAATGATGGTGAAGGCATTAAAATTGATGCAATTAATGGAGATATATTACTTAAAAATATTGAATTTAGATATCCTGAAAAACCTAATAAATTAATTTTACCTAAATTTAGTTTTACATTTGAAAAAGGTAAAAGCTATGCTTTTGTTGGAGAAACCGGAAGTGGAAAATCAACAATTGCAAAACTTTTATTAAGATTTTATGATCCTTATGATGGAGAAGTATTGATTAATAATGGAATTAATTTAAAAGATGTTCAATTAGCAAGTTATTTAAAACATGTTGGTTACGTTGAACAAGAACCTCAAATTTTATTTGGTACTGTTTCTGATAATATAAGATATGGAAAATTTGATGCAACTGATGATGAAATTAAAGAAGCTGCTAAAAAAGCAGAATTAGATAGTATTGTTTCAACATGACCAGATGGATATGACACAATTTTAGGAGAAAGAGGATTTATACTTAGTGGTGGTCAAAAACAACGTTTGGTAATCGCGAGAATGTTTTTAAAAGATCCTCAGTTGCTTGTTTTAGATGAAGCTACAAGTGCACTTGATAATATTATTGAAAAAGAGATTCAAAGTAAATTGGAATCTTTAATGAAAGGTAGAACTACTGTAACTATTGCTCACAGATTATCAACTATTAAAAACGTTGATAAAATTATAGTCTTGGGTAGAGATCAGGGCATAGTACAAGAAGGAACTTTTGACGAATTGAAAGAAAAACCTGGTCATTTCAAAAATTTATATCAAGCTGGATTAATGGATTAAGTAAGAATTTAATAGATGTTTTTGTTATAATAAAGCAATGATACAAAAAATAAACATCATTGGTGCAGGTTTGGCAGGTTGTGAAGCTGCATGGCAGCTCGCAAATAGAGGAATTAAAGTAAATCTTTATGAAATTAAAACTATCAAAAAAAATCCTGTTCAAAAGCTTGATACATTTGCAGAACTTGTATGTTCAAACTCTTTGCGCTCAAGTGATATTAAAAATGCAATAGGTACTTTAAAAAAAGAGTTGGAAATGTTTGATTCGATAGTTATCAAGATTGCTAAGGAATGTGAAATCCCAGGTGGACAAAGTTTAACTGTAGATAGAGAAAACTTCTCAAAAAAAATAACTGACCTAATTTTAAAACACGAAAATATAAATGTAATTTATGAAGAATTGGATAACATTAATTTAAATGATATAAATATTATTGCAACAGGTCCTTTGACAAGCAAAAAAATGCAGTTAATTATATCTAACTTAATTGGTAAATCTTATTTTTATTTTTTTGATGCAGTAGCACCAATAGTTAAACTAGATTCTATTAATATGGATATTTGTTTTAAAAAAAATCGATATGATAAAGGGTATACTAAGGATTACATTAATTGCCCAATGAACGAAGAACAATACAATCAATTTTATCAAGAGTTAATTAAAGGTGATACGATTGATCTACATTTAAAAGATGAAGAAAATTTCAAAGTATTTGAAGGGTGTATGCCAGTTGAAGTTATGGCTAAAAGAGGATATAAAACATTAACATATGGTCCTTTAAAACCAGCCGGATTACGAAATAATGATGGTTCTTCAAATTTTGCAGTAGTACAATTAAGGCAAGATAATGCTTCAGATACTTTATATAATATGGTTGGTTTTCAAACAAATCTAAGTTTTAATGAGCAAAAAAGAATATTTAGACTAATTCCAGGACTTGAAAAAGCTGAATTTATTAGATTTGGTGTAATGCATAAAAATAATTTTATAAATGCACCAAAATTATTAAACTCTTATAATCAACTTAAAAAAAATAAAAATATCTTTTTTGCAGGTCAAATTACAGGTGTCGAAGGTTATGTTGAGTCAGTATCTTCTGCAATAATTTCAGCTATAAATGTATATAACACAATTAAAAACAAAGAATTGTTAACTTTTCCTAAAACAACTGTTATTGGAGCATTACAAAGTTATATAATAAATACATGTTCAGAAAACTTTCAACCAATGAAAGCTAATTGAGGTATTGTTGAAAAACTATTAATAAATAAAAAAATAAAAAAAGAAGAAAAGAAAGAACTGTATTCAAGTAGATCATTAAAGGATTTAGAAGAGTTTATTTTTAAGAATTTTATTGAATAAAGAGGAAATATGAAAGAAATTTATAAACAGAGTATATTTTGATTTGGATTACATAAAGTTGCAAATGATAATGCAGAACTAAAATACTACATTACAACTCAAAAAGATTTAATATCTTATTTGTATCCAATTACGTTTATTGGAATAGTTCAATACTTTTTATACAAAAATATAATAAGTAATGAAATTGATTCTTCAGAATTTAATACTTTAACAAGTTATATAATGGATAATTTTGATGAATTATACAAAATTAAATATAGGTATGTAAAAGATAAACCAAAAAAAATTACTTTTAAAGATGATGAAGCATTAGAACAGGCAAAACACTTAATATCAAACCTTTTAATACCTTATGTAAACGAATATTGTTTTAAAAAGTATGATGATTGAAAAGATTCATATAAGTCATTTATACGAGAGTCTTTATCTATTTTTGAATATGATATAAATCATATATCAGATGATAATACTTATAAAACAAGCATTCCATATCCATTTCTATTCACATTAAATTTGATAAAAAACTATGATATTCAGGGATTATATCAGAGAGTCTATAAATGTTATCAAAAAGATGTTTTATTAAGAAAATATCGAACAGGTAGAGAATGAAAACCAAAAGAAATTGAATATCTTACTGAAACATACGAACTAATTCAAAATGATGAGGAATGAGCAATATTTTTAAGCAACTTCTCAGGTTCTAAATGAGAAGCCTTTAATACTCGAGAAAGATATAAAGCGCTTTTACAATTGACAAAACTAACAACTATTTTAATGAAAGATGAAATTACAGCTGTAACAATGTTGGATGATGGAGAAGAACTATATGGTTTAATTGAAGCTTATCTTCCCTTATTTATAAGCTCAGATAAATCAAATTTGAGAAGTAATTTGATTCCTGAGTTAAAAAACTCTACGTTAAAGGTCTTAACACCATTTAACTGCCAGCATATTAATCAAGAACAATTAATTCCTTACATTAAATCAAAAGGTGATAGGTTTATTGATTTTGATGAAAAAACTCTGATGAAGTGTACTGAAATTACAAGATACACATTTGCAAAATTAAGATCATTGCTATTATTACACGAATATATACCACAAGTAATAGACAATAAAATTGCAGTTAAAAAGAAATTATTTGTAAATATATTAAATATTTTTGAAGAAACAAAACCAAATAAGTTTAAACAAAAAGTCAGCATGGAAAATATTTCTGAATATGACTTTTTGTTATCTGAAGATGAAATTGTTGAAACCTTTAAAAAAGAGTTCCATAATTTGCAAGACTACAAAGATGAATACACTTTGTTAAAAATAGGTAGAATTATAAATATTTTGTTAGGAATCGAAAGTAAAACTCCTAAGTTGATTAATTATAGTCTATTTGAACTTTTTAAATATGTATTGATTATATTTGGTCCTCATCCTTTGGATCATACATATCAAACACAAGATAATATCCAAAATTTTTATAATCAATTTTTGAAACTTTTGAACTTTTATGATTCTGAAAAAGATTCTGAAATTAAAAATTATTATATCCAGTATCTTGAATTAGCATCTAAACTTAAAAATTGAGTTATTGAAAATAAATAATATAAATAGTAATAAAACTTAATAAAATAAAATTATATAGAAAATAATTTATTTTTTTGTTATTATTACTTTGTACTGCCCACGTAGCTCAGTAGGATAGAGCATGCGCCTTCTAAGCGTAGGGTCAGAAGTTCGAATCTTCTCGTGGGCGCCATTTCTGAAACACATTAAACACCTAGGGTGTTTTTTTAATAAAAAAATAAAGAGTCAAGTAAAAATGCTTGACTCTTTATTTTATAAAATGTAATATAATAAAGGTTTAATTAAAGGAGGAATTTTATGGTTAAATTAAGATTAAAAAGAGCTGGTAAAAAAAGAGCTGCTTTTTATAGAATAGTAGCATCTGATTCAAGAGTGAAACGTGACGGAGAATACATAGAATTAGTAGGTACATATAATCCAATAAATGGTGAAGTAAACTTACAAAATGAAATTGCATTAAAATGATTAAAAAATGGAGCTCAACCAACTGATACAGTTAGAAGCATCCTATCAAAAAATGGAATTATGAAAGAACTACATGATTACAAAATTGCACTTCCAAAAGATAAAGAAAGTGCACCTAAAAAAGAATCAAAATCTGTTAAAAAACCTGCTACTGCAAAAACAGCAACTAAATCAACTGCTGCAAAACCTGCTACTGCAAAAACAGCAACTAAATCAACTGCTGCAAAACCTGCTACTGCAAAAACAGCAACTAAATCAACTGCTGCAAAACCTGCTACTGCAAAAACAGCAACTTCAAAAACAAAAAAAGAAGATAAATAATAAATGGATTACTCAGAACTTTTAAAAAAAATGAGACTTATTTTAGATGATATTGTTCCATTGGATATAAAATACTTTATTGATTTTAAAATTGAAAAAGAGTCTAAGGTTGAATTTGTTCTTGTAATATTTGATAAAGATATTAATTTATTTACTAATAAAGAAAATACTGGTATTTTAAATCAAATGCTTCCAGTTATTAATTCAGATATTTCAAAATTAAATAAAAAGTTAGTTATTGATGTAGAGGTTTATGAAAATTATGGAAGATAAACTAACAAAAGTAGGCTACATAACAAGTTCACATGGAATTAAAGGACAAGTTAAATTTAAGTTAGTTCAAGATTTAGATTATGATAAAAATCTTGAAAATGAATTGTTTTTTATAAAAGACAATATAAATTTTAAACCCTTAAAAATTGAGAGTTATTCTATCAAGAATAATACTTGTATAATTAAATTTAAGGATGTTAATTCAATAAATGAGATCCAAACACTATTAAAAAAAGAAGTATTTATCGAAAATGATAATAAACTTTTTGTTAAATTAGATAATTATTTAAATTATAAGTTATCATATAAAAATAATTATTTTGAAATAATTGATGTAATTAATAACGGTGTTTATTGACTTGTAAAAATATATTTTATTGATAATGTATTATGAATACCGATTGTAGATGAATACATTGAAGAAATTAATCAAGAAAAAAAAGTTATTTTTGCAAAGTCAATTGAAAAGTTGAGGGTATAATGAAATTTTCAATTATAACACTATTTCCAAGTTTAATAAAAGAAATGATATCTGAGTCAATAATTAAAAGAGCTATTGATAAAAATAAAGTTAATATAGAAATTTTGAACTTAAGAGATTTTTCTAATTTGAACAATAACCAAGTTGATGACTATCAATATGGTGGTGGAAGTGGAATGGTCTTAATGATTGAACCGCTTGTTAATGCAATTGAAAGCTGTAAAAAAGAAAATAGCTTAGTAATACTAACATCACCACAAGGTAAAACTTTAAACCAATCTATATCAACTAATTTAGGAAAAAATTATAATCATATTATTATTGTTTGTGGCCACTACGAAGGTTTTGACAATAGAATAATGAACTATATAGATTTAGAATTATCGATTGGGGATTATGTATTAACTGGTGGTGAATTACCCGCATTAGTAATAGTTGATTCTGTTACAAGGTTATTAGATGGGGTAATAAAAAAAGAATCCTATTTAAATGATAGTTTTGAAAATAATTTGTTAGATCACCCAGTATATACAAAGCCAGTAACTTTCAGAGATAAATCAGTACCTGAAGTTTTGTTAAGTGGGCATCATGCAAATATAGAAAAATACAGACATCAAGAAAAATTAAAAAGTACTTATTTAAAAAGACCAGATTTAATAAATTATGAAAGTCTTTCAATAGATGATATAAAATATTTAAAAGAACTTAAAAATTCGAAAGGAGAAAATTAATATGAATATGTTAACTAAAACAACTAAATCAATAGTTGATGAACAATTAAATGACAAGTTACCTAGATTTACTTCTGGAGACACTATAAGAGTAAATGTAAAAATTAAAGAGGGTGAAAAATACCGTATACAGGCATTTGAAGGTGTTGTAATTAAAACACAAGGAAGTGGAATAACTTTTTCAGTTTGTGTTAGAAAAAACTCAAATGGTGTATTTGTTGAAAGAACATTTCCAGTTCACTCACCAATAGTTGACTCTATAGATGTTTTAAAAAGAGGACGTGTACGTAGAGCTAGAATTTACTACATTAGAAAATTATCAGGTAAAGCAGCAAGAATTAAAGAGATTATTGTATCAAAAGATAAAAAAAATGCTGAAAAAGCTGCTGCAGTTAAAAAACCAGCAACAAAAAAAGTTGAAGCTAAACCAGTAGAATCTAATAAAGAAGAAAAATAAAAAGTAAATATTTTTAATATAATAACCTTTTATATATGATGCTTGCATTATTTGTTCGTGAGCATTATATATAAAAGGTTTTTTTATAAAATGATACAATTAATTATATAGAAACAGGATAGGTGTAATAATGTCAAATTACTATGAAGAGGTTACAAAAAAATTAAGTACTCTTATTGATAAAAATAATTTTGATGATGCATTAAAAATAATTAATGAAGAACTACTTGCTCCATATATTCCTGAAAAATTTGAAAAATACTTATTAAACTGAAACAATTATATAAAAGAACACATCCAACAAAATCAAAATAAACTAGTATCATGAAGTTTAGAAAGAGTTGTAAATGTTATGAATGATGTTAGTGATCAACAATCACATCTTATTGCATTTGACTTTTTACGTGAATTAAATGCAAGAAAAATAATTGAGGATATAAAAAAATATCTTATAAAATCAGTAAATATTGATGAAAATAAAACGTTTTTGTTAATGATTTTAATAGAACAAAAAATTGACATGGAATTTTTAGTTAATAAAAATAAATTTAGTTTTTCTTTAAATCCTGCAAAGTTCAATGTTGTTGAGACACAAACTTTATTAAAATCAATTGAGTTACAATTGGAAAAAACGATATATCATTATAATCCTTCACTATATAATATTGCTTTGAGTATTCTTAATTCTTATTATTATTTAAAGTTTCCAGGTTTTTCATTAAATAACTTTAATATTAATGACTTAACAATTTCAATTATATTAAAGGCATTTAAATCACTTGATGTAAACCCTGATCCATCAATTATTAATTCTATTGTACATAATCATTCTAATGTTATGTTAATTTTAAATGAATTAAATGATATGATTTAATAGTTATGAATAAAAAAGAATTTTTCAGTATAGAAGACTTTAGAGAATTTAATGATTATGATAATATAATGGCCCAAGCATTTGGTGTTGGTTGTTCTTTGTGTGGGTTAGAAGAAATAATGTATACTTCTATTAATTGTCCTAAAGAAATAGGCTTAGTTGTAAAAGAAATTCACGATAATAATCCAAATATTAGTGATAGTGAATTAGATTCTTTATTAAAAGACCCAATAGAAGCTTGACAAGAAGTTGATGATTATAATTCATCGATTGGAGCGCCAACATTTTTATGTATTGATTGTTATGACCAGTTAATTAGTGGAGAAATTAAAGTTTCAAATATTAAAGAAAATTAGAAATAGTGGTATTTTATGAAATTTGTAGATTTAGCTTATTTTAATATAAAAGCTGGAAAAGGTGGCGATGGTGCTGTCTCTTTTAGAAAAGAACTTTACGTACCAAATGGTGGTCCAAATGGTGGTGATGGTGGTGATGGTGGTGATATTATTTTTATCGCTGATGAAGGTAAAACTTCATTACTAGATTTAAAACTTAAAAAATTTTATCATGCAGAAGATGGTTTTAAAGGCGATATTAAAAATATGCACGGTAAAAATGGTAATGATACAGTTATTAAAGTTCCTGTCGGAACTGTAATATATAATGCTGATACTAATGAGTTACTTGCTGATTTTATATATCACAATCAAAAGGAAATTATTGCAAAAGGTGGAAAAGGTGGAAAAGGTAATGCAAGATTTGCAAACTCTAGAAATAGAGCGCCAACAAATTTTGAAGCTGGAGATCTAGGACAAAATATAAACATTAAAGCAGAGTTAAAGGTACTTGCAGATGTTGGTTTTGTTGGACTTCCAAATGCAGGTAAGTCAACAATGTTAAGAGCAATATCTAATTCGCGACCAACAATAGCAGATTATCCTTTTACAACTCTAAATCCACAGTTAGGACTTTGTATTGATAAAAAAAATAGAACTTTTGTTGTGGCTGATTTACCTGGACTTATTGAAGGGGCTAGTCAAGGTAAAGGTTTAGGTTTTGAATTTTTACGTCATATTGAGCGATGCAAAATTATTTGTCATATCATTGATATGTCAGGAAATTATGGAACTGATGATGTAATTAAAAATTATGAACTTATCAGAAAAGAATTGGTTACTTACAACCTTGATTTAGAAAAAAGATTTGAGATTATTATTGCAAATAAAATAGATTTAGAAGAAGCAAAAATTAATGTTTTATATTTTAAAGAAAAATACAAAGATAAAACTATCATCCAAACATCGGGATTAAAAAAAGAAAACATTAATGATTTATTGTTATTAATTGGTGATACTTTAGAAAATAATAATCTATTAGGTAAAGATAAATTCATAGAATTGAGTAAAGTTAATAACTTTAAACTTTATAAATTTGAAGGACAATTAAAAGACCTAGAAATCGAGAAGTTCTCTGAAAATAAATGAGTAATTAAAGGTGAAGATGTTAGAAAAATCTATTTAAAAACACCAATATCAACATATGATAATTTATTATTATTTAATGAAAAATTAAAAAAAATGGGAGTATATGATTTATTACGTGAAAAAGGCGCTAAAAAAGGAGATCTTGTAAAAATATTCGATATTGAATTAGAATGGATGGACTAATATGAATAATGAAAAAATGAATGACTATACTAATTATTTAGTAAATTGAATTAAAGAAGAAGTTAAAAATGCTAATCAAAAAGGTGTTGTAGTTGGAATTAGTGGAGGAATTGACTCAGCTGTTGTAGCCGCTCTTGCAAAATTAGCTTTTCCAGATAATTATTTAGTTGTTTGAATGCCTTGTGAATCAAGTGAATTAGATTTAAAATGTAAAAATGAATTAGTAAATAATTTAAATTTAAAAAATATTGTTGAAATTGATTTATTAAATACATTCAATGGATTAAAATCTGAAATTATTAATAAAACTAATAATGAAAACAAACTTGCTATGGCAAACATAAAGGCCAGACTAAGAATGACAACACTTTATGCACTTGCTCAATCAAATAATTATTTAGTTTTAGGTACTGATAATGCATGTGAATGACATATTGGTTACTTTACTAAATATGGTGATGGGGGAGTTGATTTAGTTCCTTTAGTTCATATGCTTAAAAGAGATGTAAAAAATGCTGCAAAACTATTGAATGTACCTGCTTCAATAATAGATAGAGCTCCAACCGCTGGATTGTGAGAAAATCAAACTGATGAAAGTGAAATTGGTTTTAGTTATGATTTAATCGATGATTATTTAGAGGGATTAAATGTTCCTGAAAATGTTAAAAAAAGAATAGAATATTTACATAATATATCAAGTCATAAAAGACAATTGGCAACAAAACCATTAAAATCAATTAATGAAATTTAATTTAAATTAAAAGAAAAATGAAAATTATCTTAAATTTATTAGATAATTAATTAAGTTAAGGAGAATAAATTAATGACAGAAGAACAAGCAAAAAGTATCAGTAATTTTATTGATGAACTACCAGATGAAACAGCAGATAAAATGTTTGAAGAATTAGTTGCAGGTATGAGTTCATACTTTGCAATTTTAATTTTTGGAGAAGAAATTGATAAAGTTTATGATGACATGAAAGAACAAGGGAAATCAATAGAAGAAATTTCAGAAGAAGTTAAAAAAAATACCCTTGAAGATGAAGAGATTTATTCAAATTTAGTGGGAGCATTGCAAGAAGAAGGGGATGCAGAATTCTTTGCAGAAGATTGTGTCCAATCAATTTCATTTAACCCTGAATATCCAGCTGAAATAATTGCAAAATTAAACGAGTTAGATATTGAAGAAAGTGACTTTTCAGCAAATTTAATTATTAATTTTAGAGATCAATTTATCGACTTCTTTGTTAACGACATTGATATTGTTGAATGAAAAAATGATATTATCGATGCATTGGTTGCAAGCTGAAATTAATAAAAATATTTTTAAAATATAACAAAATTTTATTTTAATAGATTTATTTTTATAATTAAATATAATTTTAATATTAGTAGATGGAAATCTGCTAATAAAAAACAAAGCACAAATAAATTAGCACAACACTTAATAATAATTTAAATAATCATATACCAATCAACTTAAAAAATTTCCTAAAATAAAAAATCACAATTTTTGTCAATAACTAATTAATTTTTCCTAAAACTTTATTTTTTGAGTTTTTATAAAATATTCAATTAGTATACTTTCAAGGACTGCTTGTTTTTATTGGCTTATAAATTTTATTTATCTCAGCCGGGTTTTTATCTTCATACACCTCTTTATAAGTAGAATTTTGTAACACTTCTAATAAAGGCGTTCATTCGCTATATGAGTTTGAATATAGTTTTCCATCAAATGTCTCAACAACCATTATTTTTGTTTTATTTTTATAAAATACTGGTTCTCCATTTGAATGCTGAATATAGTACTTATTTTGGTATTTTATAGTTGAACCCTTATTTACTGTTCTTTCAAATCTTCTAGATAAATAAAAATCTATATTTATCTATATATTCATCTAAAAACAAATTAGCTTGGTTTATAGTTGATATATTATTTTCTTTAAGTTCCTTTGGCAGGTGATCTTGAAGTGTATTTCACAACCTTTCAATACGACCTTTGGTTTGTGGAACGCTAGATGTTGTTAATTTTATTCCTAAGTTGTGACACAAAAATCCGTATTGTGTTAAGGAGTCAGAATGTAGATCTGAATCCTTTTCTTTTGGACTTCAAAATACCGTTCTTTTGTCTGTCAATATTTCTTTAGGAATTCCATAGTTAAGCAAAACTTTCTTTGTGATATTGTAATAACCCATAAGAGTTTCTTCAGTGTCAAAATATAAAGCCAATATTTTGCCAGTAGCATCATCAATAAAACCATGTAGATATCATTTTTCTTCTTTAATTCAGTAATGTACAGAAGCATCTGTTTGCAACCTTTCTCCAAACTCAGTTTTTCTATGTTGCATCGGATAACTATTTTCAATACTTAATAAAGTATTTAAATACTCTTTTTTTTATATTTTTTATATTTTGATTTTTTAAACTGTTAGCTATTTCTTGTTTAATTATTTTTTTAGTTACTCTATGTATTCTTGGAGAATACATGTTATTTTCCTTTAATAAACTAAGTAAATATGTATACGAAACTTTTATATTATAATTTTCTAGCAACTTTTCTTAAAAGTGTTTGTAATTATAGTCACAAAATTCATCTTTATATAATTTAATTATTTTTTGACTAATATCACTGCTAATTCTTCTGCAAGACAATCTGCCAGTATTCTTATGAATAAAAGCTATGTAACCAATTTTTTTTATATTTATTAATTAATATATTTACATTTCTAATTGTTTGACATAACTTTATAGAAGCTGACTCTTTTGTTATTTTTTGATCTATAACGTCTTTGATAATTTCCATTCTCTTTTTTTCATTCATTTTTAAATATCTTCTCATTTTAAACCTCCCAATAAAATAATTATAGTTTGGGAAATTTTAATTTGTTATATATAAGGAAAATATCATATGTTATTTACAAAATCTCCTAAAATAAAAAATCACAATTTTGTGATTTTTTATTTTATTTATATATAATATTAAGGAAAAGTATACTTTAAATTTGTTCAGTGAGGCAAAAAAGTAATGTCATTTTTCTTTTTATAAAAGACATTATTTTGCCTATCATTTGATAGGCTTTTTATATGGTTGCTTTTTAAAATAAGGAGAAAAAAATGCAAAATAAATTTTCTGTAAAAATACCAGGTATTAATTTAAAAAATCCTGTAATAATAGCTTCAGGTCCATTGATTCACGGTGAGTACTTCAATAGTATTTATGATTTAGCAACATTAGGTGCAATTACAACTAAAACAGTGACTTATTTACCAAAAGAAGGCAATAATACTCCAAGATTTGCTGAAATTGATGGTGGGTATATAAATGCAATTGGTTTAAAAAATATAGGAATTAAAAAATTTGTTGAAACTAAAATAGAATTTTTAGATTCAATGAATGTTCCAGTTATTACAAGTATTGCAGGTAATTCAATTGAAGAGTATGTTGAAATGGTGGAAATGTTAGATAATATACAAGTAATTAATGCTATAGAATTAAATGTTTCTTGTCCTAATGTAAAAAAGGACTCAATTATAATGACTTCTAACTATGATTATTTAAAAGAATTAATAATAAAAGTAAAAGCAGCAACAAAAAAACCAATTTACATTAAAATGTCTCCAACAGAACCAGATATCGTTCAGACAGCAAAAGTTTGCAAAGATGCTGGTGCTGATGCATTAACAATGATAAATGGTTTAAGTGGTATGAAAATTGACATTAACTCAATGGAACCTGTGCTTTCAAATAAATTTGGTGGGGTTAGTGGAAGCTTCTTAAAACCACTTGCAATTAAAACAGTATATCAGGTTTCAAATGAAGTTGATATTCCAATAATAGGTGTTGGAGGGGTTTGTTCAACTGATGATGTTATTGAAATGCTAATGGCTGGTGCAACCGCAGTTGGTATTGCTAGTGCAAATATGTGAGATCCTTTGATTTGTTATAAAATTGTTAATCAATTAGGAGATAGACTTAAAGAATTAGGATATGAGTCTGTTGAAGAATTAATAAATAAAGTAAAGAAGACTAGAAATTGATATAAATTAAAAAATAAATAATAAAAAAATTCTTCAATTGAACATCTAAAATAAAATTGACAGTAAAAAAGTACTTTTATTGTTAAAATTTTATTGAAAGGTGTTCTTTTTATATGGCAAAACAATGAACAAAAAACGAAAAACTTAATATAATTAAGGAATCAAAAAAAATCGGTATTTTAAATGCAGCATTAAAGTTTGATATTAGTACTAGCACAATTAAAAGATGAAAGTCAGAGGTAAAAGTTAAAGGTGAAGGAGCCTTTGAATGAGGTAGCGGAACACAAGCAAAAGGAAATATTAAAAAATTTAAATCTCATGATTGAATTTTTAAAGAACCTGATGATATGAGCATCGAAGAATTAAGAGAGGCTTTGAAACTGGAACGAGCTTTAAAAAAGCATTTGGCGAAGACGACTAAGGAAAAGTACTTCGCCATTTTTAATGTTAAAAGAATGTTTTCTTTGAAATTATCTTGTTTATATTTAAAAGTTTCAAGGTATGGATATTTAAAATGACTTAAAAACGGAAAACCAAAGTATAAAAATTATAATAGAATTTTAGCAATTAAGATAAGATGCCTTTTTTACTTGTTTAAAAAAAGATATGGTTATAATATGATAACTTTATTTTTAAACAAATACTTTAAAGAAAGATGAGACCCTTGAGTTGTTTATAGATATATGAAAATAATGAGTTTAAAAGCAGTGAAGAAAAAGAAAGTTCCAAACTATGATAAATCAGGTCCATTAAGATTTGAAAATTTATTAAATAGAAACTTTAATTCTAAAAATATAAATGAAAAATGAGTAACAGATGTAACTTATATAAAAACTATTAATGGAAATGTTTATCTATCTGTTATAAAAGATTTGTTTAATTCTGAAATTGTTGATTGAAAGTTATCGGTTAGTCCTAATAATAAATTATGTCATACAAATTTAATAAGTGCTATTAAAAAAGAGGTGCTCCAAAAATAATTCATTCAGATCAGGAGGCACCATTCACAAATGAAACTTGAGAAAGATTATGTAAAAATAATAATATAAATATTTCTATGTCAAGGAGAGGGAACCCCCCAGATAATGGTGCATGTGAGTCTTTTTTTGGAACTTTTAAAAATGAATGTATATATACATATAAAGTAAAAGAACTACATCACTCAAATATTTATAAAATTATCTCTGACTATATAGAGTTTTATAATTACGTTAGACCTTGTCTAAATCATAAAAAAAACTCCATACGAAATTCGTATGGAGAAAGTATCTTTTTAATGTCAATTTTAATTGACAATTTCAATTTGGTTTTTTTATTTTACAAGTTTAATATATTCTGAATATCCTTCTTTTTCCATCTCTTCTATTGGTATAAATCTTAATGAGGCTGAATTGATACAGTATCTTAAACCGCCATCATTTATGGGACCATCTTTAAAAACATGACCCAAATGAATATTGCTATTTTTGGTTCTAACTTCAATTCTCTTCATATTATAAGAATTATCTTCAATTTCATTAATTAAATCATCATTAATAGGTCTTGTAAAACTAGGCCATCCGCAACCAGAATCAAATTTATTACTACTTATAAAAAGAGGTTCCCCAGATAAAATGTCTACATAAATTCCTTTTCTTTTTTCGTCTCAATATTTATTTTGAAATGGTGGTTCTGTTGAACTGTTTATTGCAACTTCATACTCTAAATCTGTTAATTCGTCAACATCATATTTTTTTCATTTATTACTCATAATTTTCCTTTCTTAAACACATATAAGTATATTAATTATATAAAAAAAAATAATATAAAAAATATAAAAATATGGTATTATATAAACAATTGTAAACAAATATTGCAATTAGGGCTAACAAAAAAAGGTGAATATTATGATAAACTTATCTGATTTTTCATTTAAAGTATTGGATTTTTCATTACCGTTATGAGTAGTTTTACTAATTTTTTTAATGATAGGTATATTATGTATAGGGTCATATATATTTATATTATTTAAAAAAAATCGTAAATTTATATATGAAAAAGAAGAAGTAAGTGGAGATGAATTCAAAAGATTAGAAAAGTTTGAAAATCTAAGAAATGATTTTGAAATAGAATTAGCAAAAGTTAAAAAATCATATCGTTCACAGAAAATTTAAAATTGGTCTTATAAAAAAGGGGCATTTTTATGAGCAAAATAGTGGATTTTTTTAAACCAAATAGTGTTCAGAATAACCAACAAAATTTTCAAAATGTTGGAGATTTTGGTGTACCAAATCAAGCACCTCAGCAATATAATCAAAACCCTCAACAACAATATGGCTTAGCACCTCAAAACCAAAGTCAGCAACAATATAATGGTTATCAAAGTTATAACCCTTTACAACAACAAATTAATAATCAACCTCAAAACATGAGTCAACAAAATAGTCAAGTAAATGACATACAAACTTATCAACAAAATTTAATTAATAATAATAGATTAAGAAATAATCAATATCATCAATTTGAAAACCAACAAATACAAAATTATAATCCTAATCAAAATTATATTCAACAAAGTGGTTATTATCCAGAACAATATAACAATTATCAAAATAATAGAATTAACCCAGCTAATTATAGACAAGATTATTTAGATTTTGAAAGAAGAAATGTTAATGATAACTATCAAAACTATTATCAAAATGAAGCAAGCTATCCAAGAAAATATTTTGATCCATACAATCACAATTATTTAAGTAATGGATATGTAAATGAAAACTCAAAACCAGTTAATTTTGATAATTACAATGGATTTAATAACCAAATGCAATATGGTTATAATGAATTTTCTAATATAAATCAATTTCATAATGGTCAAAACATGTACTATAATAGTAATCAAAATTATGCAAACGCAACTGCTAATAACTATAATCCTTATAAAGAACAAAATAGTTATAAAAAAAGATTTCGCGAAGCAAATATTATTCCTAGGGAAATAGGAAAAGAAATAAAAAGTGAAAAATTAAGAGTCTTTTTATTGTTTGCGGTAGGTCTTGCAGGAATAATAATGACTTCTTTAATGTTGGCTGTTTATTATAAAACTGATGATACAATAACAAAATATATAGGTCTTAAAAAAGAAGATGTAATGTATCCTTTCTTCTCAATATTATTATTAATAATATCACTTGGATTTTTTGGTATAAGTTTAGCAGACTTTACCTTACTCTTTTCAAATGTCAAAAGATATGAAAGAGATCTAATGATGGGAAATGAATCCATACCATATTTTATAACCAGAAACTATAAATCATTAATTTCAAGATCAATCTATATAAACTGAATTTGTTTTTCAACATATATTTTTGGTTCAATTATATTAGGAATACTATATACATTACAAACTCAGGCTGGAAAAACAGCATATATTTTCTTTTGAACAATAGGAACACTAAAAACACTAGAATCAGAAATAACAGTAAATATAATAATATTACTTGTTGCTTTATTTATTCATGTTGTTAATATTATTTCAACAAGAAATAGAAAAAACAATATTATTTCATACTATGGTTATGAAATAATACCTGAGCATGAAATAAAAGCAATTAAAAAAAGAGCTAATAAAATATGTATAATACTATTTTGTGTAATAATTTTATTAATATTGTTTGTTATATTAATACCATGATTAATTATTAGAAGAAAAAAAGGACAATCTCTTAAACCATGAAAATTTGGTCGACAATAAAAAAAGATATTTATAGCTTATATGTTCACATTCCATTTTGTGAACATATTTGTTTTTATTGTGATTTTGCAAAAGTTATTAAACCTAAAAATGATGAATCAATAAATGCATATTTAGATAAAGTTGATAATGAACTATCAACTTATAATAATAAATTTAATAGCTTAAAAACAATATATATTGGTGGAGGAACACCGAGTTGTCTTTCAAATGATCAAACAACAAAATTACTAGAAATAATTAATAAGCATGTTGATATAAAAAATATAATAGAATACAGTATTGAATTAAACCCAGAATCAGTTACTTTAGAAAAATTAAAAATATATAAAAATTATGGAATTAATAGATTAAGTATTGGGGTTCAAACTTTTGATAATAATTTACTTCAAAAAATAGGTAGACAACACAATAATAAAAAAGCACTTGAAGCAATTGAACTAGCTAGAAAAGCAGAATTTAATAATATAAGCATTGATTTGATGTATAACCTATTCAACCAGACTATTGATAATATTGATGTTGATTTAGACTATATTAAAAAAATTAAACCTGAACATATATCTTGATACTCTTTGATAATGAAAGAAAATTCAATTTGAGGTAAATTAAAATATAATAAACCTGAAAATGATGAATTGTTTGATGAGTATGTTAACAAAGGTTTAGTTAAATTAGGTTACAAAAGATATGAAATTTCTAACTATTCAAAAAAAGAAATCTATAATTCGGTTCATAATTTGTCATATTGAAAAAGTGATTTATTTGTTGGGGTAGGATATGGTGCTAGTGGCTTTGAAAAAATTAAAGATAAATATTATTTAACTCAAAACGTTGGTAACGTATCAAAATATGAAAAAACTTTTGAGATTGTAGAAGAAAATGATTTATACTTTCAAATTATAATGATGGGTTTAAGAATGATAAAGGGTATTGATATTAGTGACGGGCTAAATAAACAAGCATACTTGCATTTTAAAAATCAAATTAATAAAAATATCGAATTAGGGCTATTGGATTTAAAAGATAATTATTTATTTTGTACAAGCAGAGGTTTTGACGTATTGAATGAAATTTTACTAACTTTTTTATAAAAATTAATCGATTTAATAATAGGGGTTTTATTATGGATAAATCACTTCTTATTACTAATGAAACATTTGAAAAAAACTTTAAATTTGATTTAAATGAGATTGATAATAGTTTAATGAATTATTTTATTGGAAAACCAATTTCAAAAATTGAGTTAATACTAAATGAAATTATAGATTATTGTATTGATAAAAAATCATTTAAGTCTTTAGATAATTTTATAAAAAAGTATAAACTCGATGATGATTTATTTCTCAATTATGTATGCAAAATAAAAAATGTAGTTATTAATAATTTTAATTTACTTTTTAAAAACAGTTGATTAGAGTTATTTTTATTAAAGATTTTATTAATTATAAAAGTAAGATATGATCCAAGCATTTGATTTAAAATAAAAAAAGACAAAAAAAAGACCTATTCAATTAAAAATGGATACATCTATTGAGCTAAACTAATTCTCTATTCGTTTGAATTAGAATTAAAACCCAATAATATTTTTAATTTAAATAGATCACAAATTGAAATACTAATGAAACTTAAAAAAATAATAAATGACCTTAGCATAAATAAGACATTAGATTTAAATGAAATAGCTTTTTATAATATTACTCCACTAAAGTACTATTTAATTGAAGCTCAATTAATTTTAAAATATGAAAGCTATAAAAAAACTCTCATCCAATTAACTATAAGCACTTATTTCCAGACACTTATTTTATTTTTGAATGAGAATTATTGTAAATTAAGATTGTTTTAATTTGCTATTTTTATTAATAAATACATTACCTACTAACATTACAATAGATATTCCAACCAATATAGAAATTAATGCTATAAAGGAAGTGATATTAACAGTAACACACATAAAGAATATAATGAACATAATTGCAATTGACAATGAGAATAAAACATTACCAATTAAATGATCTAGTATAAATGCACCATTAATATTTTTTTCATCAATCATTTTTCTATGCAATCTAGTTTGTGTTCTTTTTAATAAAACATAACCAAATCCAATTATGAATTGAGTAAATATTAATAATACTTTATAAATTAAATTTTGATTCTCAAAATTATTAAATGAAAATGCAACTGTAAATGAAAGTAAAATTACAAAAGATATTAAAAATAGAATATTTGATAGTAAGTTTAAAGACTTGCTATTTTTTTCATTTATTTTTATTAAATATGCAAAACCTCTTCCAGCATATTTTAAAAAGTAACCTAATAATAAGTAAACAAATAATTTTTCTTGAAACAATAATAAACCTGCTTGTTTGTTTTCAAATCATATAAAGAATATAAACACCAAACCAAATTCAAAAAACTTATCAATTCCTATAAAAAAGTTTTGGGTAAAGATACTTGCAACAAATTTTTTATTTTTCCAAGCAACACTAAAATCTTCTTTATTAACTTCTAAAACATTTCCTTTATCCATAATATTTTTATTTAAAACAAAAATAAATAGTATTACTAACATTAATACTAAGAAAAATGTTAAGTTGTAAACTGGTTTTGCATATTGTCCAATAACAAAAGGTATTGGTGTTAATAAAAAACATGTTAAAGCTAAAATTTTATTTGTATTAACTTTTTGATTATTTCTAATTCTATAACTTTTTATCATTTCAATATTCATAGGAAGGAAACCTGCTATGAATACACCAAACAATAAAACTCCTACTATTAAAAGACTTAATGCAACATTATAATTTTTTAATATTAAACCCATAAATGCAAGTGTAATTGCAAGGATTAGACCAACACAATTGTGAGTCAAAACAATTTTAGAGTTCGTTTTTTTCTTTAGTTTCGTCCACAATGGTGTAAAAAATAACATTAATAATGGCACTGAAAGTATTATTGATATTAATTTATAATTATATCTTAAACTTATTGCATATGGTATGTATGCGAGAAAACATAATAAAACATTCATTGCTATTATGAGTGAAAGTAACTGTGATATATAGTTACTTTTTTTATTACTATATTTATTCATATTTATTAAAGCCTCATTTTCTAAAAATTCTATATACTTATCATTAACAATTCCTTGATATCTAATTGATATTTTATAAATAATTATTTCTAATTTTTTAAATAATAATATTGGCATAAATAAGTAAACAGTAAACATTACGTGTATTTCTACAACTCTTGATAAATATATTGCTAATGCATTCTGAAGATCGGTTGCTATATATCACAGGACAAACAAGAAACTATCATACAAAACGCTAATAAAAATATAAAGTACAAATATTAACCACCTTTGCTTTAATAACTGCTTTTTAAATGTTGAAAATAATACAAATACAATTAGATTACTTAATAAGTAACTAACTCCATCAAATGCAGGCATTTTATATAAAAAGGACAATAAAGATGTAACAATTGTTATCAAAAAAGATATATCAGTTCTATATATTAAACAAATAACGCCAATTATTAAAAATGATAGTTCCAAGCCTGGTATTAGAAAGAATATTAAATTTAACACTGTAAGAAAAGCAGAAATTAGCGCCGATATCGTAATTTTTAATATTACGTTATGTGTATTATTCACTATATCCTCCTCTAAATTAAATTAAATTAATTTAGAGAAAATAGTGCAAGTTGTTCATACTTTTTATTAAATGTTTCATTTTAACCTCTAATCAAGATATTAACATTTAATTAAAAAAAATGAAAAAAAGAAAAAAAATTAGCACTTAGATATTGACATTGCTAAAAATATTAGTATGATATTAATGTTTAGCAATCAAACAAGTAGAGTGCTAACCAAAGGGAGGTATAAGTATGGATTTTAATCAAAGACCAGATCCGATGAATGATCCTGAGATATTAAATAAATATACAAGGAATCTAACTTTGGATGCTAAAGAGGGAAAAATTGACCCAATTATTGGTAGAGATGATGAAATAATGAGGGTTATAAGGATTCTTAGTAGGAAAACTAAGAACAACCCAGTTCTTATTGGTGAACCAGGTGTTGGTAAAACTGCTATTGCAGAAGGTTTAGCTCAAAGAATTAATAAAGGTGATGTACCAAGTAACTTAAAAAATAAAAAAATACTTGAGTTAGATATGGGAAGTGTAATGGCTGGTGCTAGTTTCTTAGGTGATTATGAAGCTAGAATTAAAGGGATTGTAAATGCCATTCAAAAAGAAAATGGAGAAATAATACTATTTATTGATGAGTTACATTTAATTGTTGGAGCTGGTAAAACTGGTAATGGGGGAGGAATGGATGTTTCAAACTTGTTAAAACCTTCTCTTGCAAGAGGTGGTATTAAAGTTATTGGTGCCACAACTCTTAAAGAATACAGAGAATACATCGAAAAAGATGCTGCCCTTGAAAGAAGATTTCAGAAAGTTGTTGTTAGTGAACCAACAATTGATGAAACAATTTCAATATTAAGAGGTTTAAAAGATAGATTTGAGTCATATCACGGTGTTAGAATTCATGATAGTGCTTTAATTGCTGCTGCAGTTTTAAGTGATAGGTATATTTCAGATAGATTCTTACCCGATAAGGCAATTGATTTAGTAGATGAAGCTAGTGCAACAATTAAAACTGAAATTGCATCTGTACCAACAGAGTTATATCAACTTAATAGAAAAATAATGCAGTTAGAAATTGAAAAAGCTGCTTTATCAAAAGAAGTTGATGAAAAATCTGTTGAACGTTTGAATCAATGTCAAAAAGAATTAGAGTCATTAAAATTAAGACAAAATGAGCTGAATTCAAAATGAGAAAATGAAAAAAACTTACTCGCAGATATTAATAAATATCGCTCAACAATTGACTCATTAAAACTTGAATTAGAAACTTCTAAATCAGAGGGTAAATTTGAAAGAGCTGGAGAAATTCAATACTCACTTTTACCAGCACTGCAAAAACAACTTAATACATCTTTGGACGGTAATAAAGAAAAACTAATATCAGAAGAAGTTTCAGAAGATGAAATTGCTAAAATAATTTCAAAATGAACTGGTATAAAAGTTGAAAACTTAATGGAAACTGAAAAACAAAAACTTCTTCACTTAGGTACAAACATAAGAAGAATGGTTAAAGGTCAAAATCATGCAATTGATTTAGTTGCTGATTCGATTTTAAGAAGTAGAAGTGGTATTAAAGACCCAAACAAACCAATAGGAAGTTTCTTGTTCTTAGGTCCAACAGGAGTTGGTAAGACAGAAGTTGCAAGATCATTGGCAAAAACACTATTTGGTAGTGAAAGAAAAATGATTAGGCTTGATATGTCAGAATATATGGAAAAACAATCAGTCTCTAAATTGATAGGTTCTCCACCAGGTTATGTTGGTTATGAAGAAGGTGGAAGATTAACTGAAGCCGTTAGAAGAGCACCATATTCAATAGTCTTATTTGATGAAGTTGAAAAAGCACACCCCGATGTATTTAACATATTTTTACAAATTTTAGATGATGGTAGAATTACAGATTCACTTGGAAAAATTGTTGATTTCAAAAATACTATTATAATTATGACTTCTAATATTGCATCAGAATACTTAATGAGTACACCAAATGAACTCGTTGACCAAAGCGTAATTGATGAAGAACTTAAAAAATACTTTAGACCAGAATTTGTAAATAGAATTGATAATGTAATTACTTTTAATGCATTATCTAAGGAAATAATAAAAGAAATAATTGTCAAAACATTAGGTGAACTTAAAGAAAGAATTTTAATTAGTAATGATTACATAATTAATTTTACTGATGCCACAATTGATAAAATATTAGAAGAAGGTTATAACAAAGAATATGGTGCTAGACCAATAAAACGATATATCGAAAAGAACTTAGAAACTTTAATAGCTAGAGCAATTGTATCTGAAGAAATTGAACCAAAAAGAAACTATGTTGTGGACGTGCAGAATAACAATTTTGTAATAAGTTCCTCAAATAAATTAAATTAGCACTTGCATATTTAGAGTGCTATTGGTAAACTATGATTGTGTGTTTTTAATGGAGGGTTATGATGCTAACTAAACGTCAAGATCAAATTCTTAAGGCAATAATTGAGGAATACATTAAAACAGCATCTCCAGTTGGTTCTAAAAGAATACATGAAGTAATTCAAATTGAAATTTCACCAGCTACAATTAGAAATGAATCAGCCTTTTTAGAAGAGCAAGGATATATCGAAAAGGCCCATACATCATCAGGAAGAGTTCCTTCAACAAAAGGTTATAGATATTATGTTGATAACCTTATGAAAGTTAACAATTATGATGATATAAAATCAAAAATTGAAAAAATATTTGCAAAAAGAGATTTATCAGTTGATGAAATTTTAGATAAAACTTCTAATTTAATTAGTGAAATGACAAAACTAGCAGCAGTTGTTGTTACTTCAAATGAATTTGAGGATATAACTTTATCAAAAGTTGAATTAATTCAACTAACTCAAAATAAAGCAGCAGTGTTATTTGTGTTGTCAAACGGTCAAATTCAAAACAAAACAATCAATTTAGAACAATTTGCCTTAAAAGATTTGATGATTTCGATAGATTTATTTAATGAAAGATTAGTTAATTCTAAGATTTCTGAAATAGAAACAAAGTCTCAAGTAATAATCCCAATATTAAAAAAACAAGTAAAAAAATATGAGTTTATTCTTCAAACGCTAGTTGGCGCATTGATTCATACAGAATCAAATAAATCTAAAACAAGTGGAGTTAAATACTTATTAGAAAACCCAGAGTTCAATGATCCAAAAAAAATCAAAAGCATTATTGAATTTATTGAAAGTGCTTCACCATTTGCATGGTTCAGTTCTCAAAGTAAAAAAAATTCAAAACCATCTTTTGAAATTGGAAGTGAAACAGGTATTGAAAATGATGACATTGCAGTTGTAAAAACTGATTTTACAACTCAGTCAGGAAGTAAAGCAGCACTTGCTCTAATTGGACCAAAAAGAATTGAGTATGACAAAGTTTCAGATTTATTAGATTGAATCAGTAAAAAAATAAAAAGCAAGTTTTTAGGAGAGGAGTAAATATGGATATAAAAAACAGTAAGGACATTTTCGAACTTATTAATAAGTTAAAGATTAAACTTGAAAAAACCAATTCAATTGATAAAAAAGTTGATAAAAATCATGAAAATGTTGAAAAAAATAAAGATAAAAAAACAGAACAAGTTGAAGAAAAAGATATAAAAAATTTAAGTGATATTGAAAAATTAGAACTCTTCCTTGTTGAATTAATTGAAAAAAATCAAAAATTAGAAGAAGAGAAATTAATGGCTGTAGCAGATAATCAAAATACAGTTAAAAGATTTCAAAATGAGTATGTGCTAGTAAAAAAATATGCCGGAGAAAAGCTAGCCGCAAATATACTACCAGCAATTGATATGTTCAGAAGTGTTTTAAAAACATCTCCTGATAATCCTGAGATAAAAAATTATTTAATGGGTTTTGAAATGATTATTAATCAAATTGACCAAGCATTAACTAATTCAGGAATTTCAATAATTGCTGTAAAAGAAGGTGACGATTTTGATCCTGAAATTCACTCAGCGATCGAACAAATTGAAACTGATAAATATAGTAGTGGTAAAGTTACAAATGTAATTTCAAACGGTTATAAAATGTACGATAGAGTTATTAAACACGCTAATGTTAAAGTAGCAAAATAATATAGGAGGAATTAAGTATGGCAAAAGAAAAAATAATAGGAATAGATTTAGGGACAACTAACTCATGTGTTGCAATTATGGAAGGTGGACAACCAATGGTTCTTGAAAACCCAGAAGGTCAAAGAACAACACCATCAGTTGTAGCATTTAAAAATAACGATATTATTGTTGGAGGGGCTGCAAAAAGACAAGCAGTTACAAATCCAAACACTGCAATCTCAATTAAAAGAGATATGGGTACAAGCAAAAAAACTAAATTAGAAAACAAAGATTATACACCAGAACAAATATCAGCTGAAATTTTAAGATATTTAAAAAAATATGCTGAAGAAAAATTAGGAACAAAGATTAACAAAGCAGTTATTACTGTTCCTGCATATTTCAATGATGCTCAACGTAAAGCGACTAAAGATGCGGGTAAAATTGCAGGATTAGAAGTTGAAAGAATTATAAATGAACCAACAGCTGCTGCACTTGCTTATGGAATTGATAAAAAAGATAAAGAAATGAAAGTTCTTGTTTATGACTTGGGTGGAGGAACTTTCGACGTTTCATTACTTGAATTAGCAGATGGTACTTATGATGTTCTATCAACTTCAGGTGATAATATGCTTGGTGGAGATGATTTTGATAAAAAAATTATGGATTGAATTGCTGAAAAAATTAAAAGTGAAGCAAAAATTGATTTATCAAAAGATAAAATGGCTTTACAAAGATTTAAAGATGAAGCTGAAAAAGCAAAAATTAATTTATCAAGTCAATTAGAAACAGAAATTAACCTTCCATTTATTGCTATGAATGAAAATGGACCAGTTAACTTTTCAACAAAATTATCAAGAGCAGAATTTGAAAAAATGACTAAAGATTTAGTTGAAAGAACAAAAAAACCAGTATTAGATGCATTAGCAGAAGCAAAATTAAAAGCAAGTAATATTGACCAAGTTTTATTGGTTGGTGGTTCAACTAGAATACCTGCAGTTCAAAACCTTGTTAAATCATTATTAGGAAAAGAACCAAATAAAACAATTAACCCCGATGAAGTTGTTGCTATGGGTGCTGCAATTCAAGGTGGAGTTCTTGCAGGTGATGTAACAGATGTATTATTATTAGACGTTACTCCATTGACTTTAGGTATTGAAACAATGGGTGGAGTTATGACACCGTTGATTACAAGAAACACTACAATTCCAACAGAAAAATCACAAGTGTTCTCAACAGCTGCTGATAATCAACCAGCTGTAGATATTAATGTACTACAAGGTGAAAGACCAATGGCTGCTGACAATAAATCATTAGGTCAATTCCAATTAACAGGAATTAAACCAGCTCCAAAAGGTGTACCACAAATTGAAGTTACTTTTAAAATTGATGTTAACGGTATAGTTTCAGTTACTGCAAAAGACAAAGATACAAATGAAGAAAAAACTATAACAATATCAAACTCAGGAAGTTTAAGTGAAGCAGAAATTAATCGTATGGTAAAAGAAGCTGAAGAAAATCATGAAGCTGACGAGAAAAAAAGAAAAAACATTGAGTTAAAAAATAAAGCAGAAAGTTACTTAAATATCATTGAATCATCAATGAGCGAAGCAAAAGATCAAGTAAATGAAGAACAAAAAAAACAATCTGAGGAATTAGCAAAAGAAATTAGAGAATTAATTGCAAAAGAAGATTATGAAGCATTAGATAAAAAAATGACTGAACTTGAACAAGCTATGAAAGCAGCTTCAGAAATGATGACTCAACAAGCTCAAAGTGGTGCAAATAATGAGCAAGAAAAAGTTGAAGATTCTAAAGATGATGAGAAAAAATAGTTAAATTATTAAGAAACAACTTAGGTTGTTTTTTGTTAATAGATTAAGGAGTTTATAATGGCAAAAAAGCGTGATTATTATGAAGTACTAGGTGTGCCTAAAAACGCTACAGAAGATGATATTAAAAAAGCATATCGTAAATTAGCTAAAAAATACCACCCAGATATTTCTAAAGAAGCTGATGCAGAAGAAAAGTTTAAAGAAGCAACAGAAGCTGCAGAAGTTTTATTAGATGATAAAAAAAGAAAAGCCTATGATCAATTTGGACATGATGGTTTAAGTGGATTTGGATCTTCATTTAGTGGATTTGGATCTGGATTTAGTGACTTCTTCTCAAATATGGGTGGAGGAGGAAATGATTTCTTCTCTGACATTTTCTCATCTTTCTTTGGCGGAGGTGGATCTGGGTTTTCATCAGGTTCAAGAAGTTCAAATTCACACTCTAGCAGGGCTAAGGATATAATTTTAGAAATTAATTTATCTATTAGTGAACTATTAAATGGTGTTGATAAAGAAGTAAATTTAGATCTTGTTTGTGAGTGTGAAAAATGTAATGGAATTGGTGCAGCTTCAAAATCTGACATTACAACTTGTGACGTATGTAAAGGTCAAGGGGTTGTTGCTGTTGTTCAAGATATGGGAATTGCAAAATTCCAAACACAACAAACTTGTCCAAAGTGTAAAGGTGAAGGTCAAATAATTAAAAATCCTTGCAAAGAATGTAAAGGTGATGGTTGTTATGTAAAAAATAAAACAATTAAAATACCAATACCAAAAGGATTGACACCAGGACAACAAATTGTTATGAGAAATGTTGGAAACTATTCAACAAAATCTAAAGCAAAAGGCAATGTTTATGTAAACATTGAGTTAAAAGCTTCAAAAAAATTATCAATAATAAATGAGTATGATATAAAATTCAAATTTGATGTTAGTTATTTAGATGCACTATTATGTAATGAAATAAAATTTGATACACTTGATGGTGAAAAAACTGTAAAAATTCCAAAAGGGCTAAAAAATGGAGATGTACTTACATTAAAAAATCTTGGTCTATATAAAGGGGTAAAAAGTTCACATCGTGGTAACTTGTTGCTTTATGTTAATATTGTAATTCCTGATGAAATCACATCATCTGAAAAAGCGGCATTTGAATTATTAAAAAAAGAATCAAAATTTAAAATTGATAATAATATAAAAGAATAAAATCAAATTTAATTTGATTTTTTTATTTAAATATTATTATTTGTAAACTTTTAATAGCCTATAATTTCACTTTTGTTAGTCCAAAAATGTTAAAATAATAAAAGGAGATTTTATGAAACTGATTGAAATAAAAAACTTAACTAAAAGTTATAAAAATAAAACAATTTTAGATAATATTTCTTTAGATATCAACGAAGGTGAAGCCGTTGCAATTCTAGGTAAAAATGGTGCTGGTAAAACAACATTAGTAGAAATAATTGCCAACATTTCAAAACCTACAAAAGGTAATGTAAAAATAAATATTGATAAAGATTTAAAAAAAGAAATTGGAATTCAATTTCAAGAAGGCAATTGGCCTTCTGGCTTGTGTGCTAAAGATATAATAGAATTCTATTTAACTGTTTTTCCAAATTTTACAAAAGAAAAGTTTGAAGAATTAGATAGTACATTTGAAATTAAAGACTTTTTTAAAACTCCTTTAAATAAATTAAGTGGTGGTCAAAAGCAAAGATTTAATGCTTTATTGTCGATAATTAATGACCCAAAAATTATAATCCTAGATGAATTAACAACTGGTTTAGATATGGAATTACAATTTAAAATTCTAGAATTTTTTAAAAACAAAGTTTCAAACAAGCAAACTCTTTTAATTGTTTCGCATCATCCTGAGGAAATAGATAAATTATGTAGTAGGGTTATTATTATTGATAATAAAATAGTTTTAATGGATAAAAGTATTGAAGATATAAGAAAAGAATATAAAACTGTAAGAGATTTAATGGAAAAATTTTATAAAGGTGAACTTAATGAAAAATAAATCTAAAAAAGAAGAAATAAGTTTTTCAATAAAACAAAATATGCTTGTTTTTACACAATTATTTAAATTAGTAGGTAAATCATTTTATAAAAATATGAGAGGTCCATTATTTACGTATATAATTCCAATATTTTTTACAACATTATTCTATTTTCTATTTTCTAGTAGTTATAGTTCAAAAGGAACTGCAATCCTAGGATATGTTGCACTACCTTGTTTAACAATATTGACTTCACTATCATCTTCAATTGTGGAATGAAAAAACTCAATTTTTTTAAAAAGAGTAGACACAACAGGAATAAGTAAAAAAAGTTTTGTTTTATGTATTTGAGTTTTTTATTTTTTGGTTGGTTGATCTGGGGTTCTTGTTGAACTTGTTGCAGGAATAGCGATTGGTCAAAATGATGTTCTAGAATTATACAAAAACATGAATTGAGGGTATTTTATTCTAGCGATAAGCTTAATTAACTTAATGACTATTGGTATAGCTACATTGATTGGTGGTAACTTAAGTGATTCGGGTGCTAATGAAGGTATTTCAATGATAATATACTTTATTTGCATATTTTTTTCAGGTATAATGCTCGATCCTAGATTATATGAAACTAGTGAGGGAATTAGAATTTTTACATATTTTATACCTTTAAAATATCCAGTTTCATTACTATTATTTTCACAATATAAAAAAGGTGATTGAAATTCTGCTGGGTTTAATACGGGTAGGTGAGATGATAATCAACCAATTACATTTGCTGATTTTACAAGTACTTGACAACCAGTTGTAGGCTCTCTATTGATAATTGTATTTTTATTTGTTATAACTTCATTAACATTTAAATGACATAAAAAAAGATAATTTTTGAATAAAGTAGGTGAATAATATAATGTCTGACAAAATTAAAGTGTTAAAAATAGTAAGAGAAGACTATGATGGAGTTCGTGAAGACGATAGTTATGATGATGACAAATTTTGATTTGAAGAAGATACAAACATAACTGCAACAGTTGACTTTGATAGAACAATTGATATTAATGAAATTGATAAAATAAGTAAAAATAATAAAATATCACTTATCCAAAATCCGAATTCTAATTTTTTTAGACCAACGGAAAAAACTTTTACTTTTAATAAATTTGATCTTCAAAAACCAAAATATGAAACATTTAGTATATTAGATAAAAGTTCTCAGCACAAACAATCAAG
Source organism: Spiroplasma litorale (assembly GCF_001267155.1). Classification (NCBI taxonomy): domain Bacteria; kingdom Bacillati; phylum Mycoplasmatota; class Mollicutes; order Entomoplasmatales; family Spiroplasmataceae; genus Spiroplasma; species Spiroplasma litorale. The sequence goes on along the minus strand of NZ_CP012357.1, from coordinate 854,813 downwards.
AATAAGAGAAGAAATTATTAATTTAAGAAGAGCTACTTATGAACAAGAACAAATTGATAAAGAAAATTTATTAAATAAACTAAATGTAGACTTAAAATTACAAGATAATTTCAAAAATTATAAACTAGCAGATGAGCAAACAAAAAATGATCAAAAATTATATGATAAATTAGCAACTCAAAATTTATATTCTAGTAATGAATTTGAAAAAGAACAAAAAAGTCTATTTAAAAAAGATAAAACAGTGACAATGGATAAAGTTTCTGATAACGAAAAAACTGATAAAAAAGAAAATACTGAAAATACAACAATTATTAACATGGATGAAATTAAAAATAACTTCTCAAAAATGAGGACAAAATTACGTTCAGATTTTCAAAAATCTAGATTCAAAACATTTCTTCATGATAAAGACTTCACAAAAGACAAAACAGCATTTGAAGAATTTAAAAAACAAAATAATACCCAAGTTTTTTCAGAAAATATGACAAAAGAAGATCAGGATTTTTTTAGTGACTTACAAAAGAGTTTTGGTAAGTTTTATGACAAATTAAGTGAAGATTCATCTGAAACAAATAATGATAAAAAGGTAAATAATGAATCTGAACCAGTAGTTAAGGAAAACTTTGAAGAAAATGTTGAAATAAAACCCCAAAAACAAAATGAGTCAGTAAATCAAACAATTAACGTTACAAAATTAGAAGATATTGATTCTGAAATACCAGGATTAAATAAAAAGAAAAAAGGACGTACACCGATAACAAATGACTACGAGTATACAGTTAGTGACACTTTAGATGATTTTAATAAAGTGTTAAACAACTATAGTTCTAAACAAGAACTAAAAGATCAAATAAAATCTATGTTTGAAAATAAATCATCAGACACTACACAATTATTAAGTAGTATTGTTCAAAAAGCAAAAAAAATTAAAAATGATGAAACTCAAAAAGAAATTATTCAATTTAGCGATTTTGAAAGTTTACTCGATGACCAAAAATATGTTAAAAGCATTGCAAAAATAGCAAAAAAAGAAAAAAAAAGATTAAAAAAAGAAACTAAAAAATAGGTGATTAATATTAAAAAAAAGGTTATTGTTGGATTAAGTGGAGGAGTAGATTCAGCGGTTGCTGTAAAGTTACTTCAAGATGAAGGTTATTTAGTTGAAGCTTTATTTATGCGCAATTGGGATAGCAATCTAAACAACGATATTTTAGGAAATAATTTAAAGGGTGAAGTTTGCCCTCAAGAAATTGATTATAATGATGCTTTACAAGTTGCTAATCAGTTAAATGTAAAATTACATAGAGTTGATTTTATTAAAGAATACTGAGATTTAGTTTTTAAATATTTTATTGAAGAATATAAAAAAGGGCGTACTCCTAATCCAGATATTTTGTGTAATAAGTTTATAAAATTTAATATGTTTTTAAATTATGCAATCAAAAATCTTGGTGCTGATTATATTGCGATGGGTCATTATGCTGGTGTCATTTATAATTCAGAAAAAAAAGAGTATCAATTATTAAAAGCAAAGGATATTGATAAAGATCAATCATACTTTTTATCAGACTTGAATCAATATCAATTATCTAAAACACTATTTCCACTTTACAATTATCTAAAGACCAAAATAAGAGAAATAGCACATGAAAACAAACTTGTAGTAGCTCAAAAAAAAGATTCAACTGGGATTTGTTTCATTGGGGAAAGAAATTTTACAAAATTTCTTCAAAATTATATTCCAAATATGCCTGGAGATATAATTGATATTGAAACAAACAAAGTTTTAGGAAAGCATATTGGTATAATGTATTATACAATAGGTCAAAGAAAAGGATTGAATTTGGGTGGTAATAAAGAACCTTATTATGTAGCGAAAAAAGATATAGAAAATAAAATATTGTATGTTTCTTGTTTAAGTGAGCAAAAATATTTATATTCTAAAAAATGTATAGTTAAAAATTTTAATTGAATCATAAACTTTCAAAATAATTTTGGTGCTGATAAATTAAATTGTAATGCGAAGTTTAGATATCGACAAGAAGATGTAAATGTATATGTTAAAATTTTAAGTGGAACAAACGATATAGAAATTTATTTTACAGAACCTTTGAGAGCAATTACAGAAGGTCAACAAGCAGTACTTTACTTAAATGAAGTTTGTCTTGGTGGTGGTGTAATTGATAGTGTTTTTAGCTAATTTATTGTAAAATTATATATATTAAGGAGAAGATTTATGAGTAGCGAATTAATGACCCCAGTTATTATTGGTGTGGTAATAGTAATAGTTTTGGTTTTTATTGTAATTTCATCAATAACAAGTAAGAAAGCTCAAAAAGTAGAGCAACAAAAGCGTAAAAAAATTGTACGTGAAGAAATAAAAAGTTATCTTTCAAAAACAAATAATTTAAAAAATATTAAATTAGAATATGAAAAAGTATATGCACGTAAAGGACCTGAGTATAAGTATAGAGACGTATTTGATGTGGTTGTAAACATTTACGAAGCTAAGACAAACTCTTTAATGACAACACGTTCTTTTGAAGTTGAAGGAATAACAACAAAAGAAGGTAAGAAAAACTATACAACTGCTTGACAAGTTAATAAAGAACTTGAACTAGAAGACACTAGAAAAAGAATTGCTATAGCAGAAAAACAAGTTAAATTAACAAAAGAAGAAAAAAAAGTTCTAAAAGATGAAGAAAAGATTCGATTAATAGAACAAAAAAATCAAATGAAAAATGAAATTAAAAACCTTAAGACTGAAAAAGAAAAACAAAAAAAAGATGTTAATGCAACAAACCAAATTGATAAGGCATTAAAAGAAACTACTGTTAAGTTTGTACCTAGAAGAAATAAATAATTGATTTTATAGAACTCTTTTATATTTAAATTTAAAAGAGTTTTTTATTTTTTATAGTAGTAAAATCATTTTGAGGTGAAATAATGAAAAACTTTGAAAAAGTTAAATATTTGCTATTATCAGTTTTAATATTGAGCATAATAGCAATATTTAGTAATGTTTTTTTTGGTTATCTTGTTGATGCAACTCTATTAAATGAAGCAATTAATCAAGGAGAAAAAACAATTAAGTATGTAATATCAATTACATTTGATACTCTTTGCATATTAATGTTAATTGCAGCAATAATGGTTTGATTTTTTTATTGCAAAACTAAAAAACAAAATTTATTTTTAATATTTTGTAGTTTATCTTCAATTGGTTCAACATTAAATCTTGCTTTAATGTACTATATAAACCAAGATGTTAATGTAATTAAAATATTACTTGGATTATCAATTCTTGTAATTAATTGCATTTCTTTGATGAGAGTGTACTTAATAAGTCAACCTCAAAATAAAGAGGATGTTATTTGTAATGTAAATTTAATGTTTAAATTTTCTTCTCTTGTATTAATTTTTGTACCAATATTAGTAATTGTCAACGAAATATTATTTATTTATCGAAACAATCAAGGTAATTGAAATGTATTAAAATCAGTAATTTATATTGTATTATCTATTATTTTAATTACTTTATTATTTAGCTATATTTTTTATAAAAATATACTTACATTAATTGCTTCTTGAGCAATTACTTTATCAATGTTGTTAATAAATCCAATTATATTTATTTTAGTAGTTTGTGCTTCAATATTCATTATATTTTCAATTACAAGTATGATGAAAATTAAATTGAGCAATGTAAATAGTAATTAAAATTATTTTAAATATTTATATTTTAAATAAGTAGAAAGTTTTATGAAAAGAAAAATATCAAAAGAAGACTTTAAAGTATATTTAAATGAGTGCCCCAAAATTGCATGAATTTTTTACTCTGAAAAAAATTTAAATATAACAAAAACATATTTAAATAATGAACTAATTGTAATTCATGGAATAACTGATGATGATCTTGATGAAGATATTGATACTACAAAATTTAGTTTTTTAGATGTATATAATAAATACTATAAGGATAAAAATTCAATCTTAGACTATGATATAGAAGCTTTAATAAATGAAAATGAAGAAAATGATATTGGTGTTCAAAATTTAACACCATTAAATGAAACTGTTGAGGATGGCCTTTCAGTTGGAAATGCTGCGATTGAGTATTATAAATCTAAGTTAGAAGCATATAATCAAAAAAACAATACAAACAAAAAAATTTATGATTTTAGTAGTTTTAACTTTGTTAAAAGTTTAGAAAAAACAAAAGAAATAATTAAAGATGATAATTATTTATATTTATTTGAACCATCATTTGAATTTGATAATCGATTTAGGGTTAAGTGTGATGTGCTTATCAACAAGGGTAATAACCATTTTGTGATTGTTGAATTTAAAGCATCAACAAAATCCAATTTAGAATATTTTTATGATGTAATTTATCAAAAATATGTTTTAGAAAAAAATGGATTTATAATTGATGATGTCTATATTGGACTTATTAATCCAGAATATATAAAAGGAAGTATTCAAGAAAAAACCCCATTAAGTGAAAGATTTGATGAGCAAAAATACTATTGTCCAGATTACTATGAAATTATTGAACCGAAGTTAAAATCGTATAAAATAGAAGAAAAATATATTGATAGTGATATTGACTATGATAGATTAATCAAAACAGTAAATTATCTTGAATCATCAAAATCATATCCAGACTTCATTGACATTTATAATAATATATTTGGTGAAAAAAATAAATTAAATTTAGATAAAATTTTTGAAGACATGGAAAATGATTTCAATAATGAAAGATTTTTATTAGAACCTGAATGTAAAAAATTAAAATATGATTATAAAGAAATTGATGCGAGTTTTAAAAGAAGCTATTGCCACCACGTTGTAAGTTGATATGATCAAAATGACTACAGTATATATGACTTTACTAGGTTTAAGAAAAAAGCTGCTTTACTTTATAACGAATTTGGTAATGAAGTTGATATAAAAAATATAGTCAACCCAGAATCTAAAAATTACTTTGTTGATGGTAAACAAATATTTAAAGATGATGAAATAAGATTAATAAAAGTGATTCAGTCTAAAATAAATAATAATCCAAACTGGTCTAATTTAATAGTTGATAGAAACAGATTAAATTTAGTTATGAAACTACTTAGTGATTACTTAGATACACCAGTTTATATGTATGATTTTGAAACTGTTAAATGAGCAATTCCAAAATATAATAATTCTTTTTCTTATCAACAAATACCTTTTCAATACTCAATTCATACACTAATATCTCATGATTTTGACTATAAAACTTTAAAAAAAATTGAACATAGAAATTTTATTGCTAATGAACAAAAAGATCCAAGAATAAAGTTTTTAAATAATTTCATTAGAGATTGTTTTGAATTTGGACCAGGTGTTTATGTGGCTTATAATAAATCTTTTGAAAGAACAGTTTTAAAAAATGCAATAATACAGTTTCCAGAAGTTGCAGAACCATTAAAATATATTTACTCTAATACTATTGATTTAATGGAATTCTTTAAAAGAAAAAAAACCAACTGATTAATATATCACCCTGATTTTAAAGGTTCATACTCAATTAAAAAAACACAACCTGTTATGGCACCAGATCTTTCTTATAAAGATTTAGTTATTAATAAAGGTGATAATGCAAGTAAAATTTTTAGACAATATTTAGATGATTACATTTCACACCAAGAATTTGAAAAATTTTTAAAGCAAGATATGTTGAAGTATTGTGATCGCGATACGTTAGCGATGGTTGCATTACTACAAAGAATTTTTGACTATGCAAGTAAATATATTGAAATTAAAGAAGGGAGAATAATGTGCAGAAAATAATTTATTGTGGTACACCAAGTATTTCGTTAAAACCTCTTAAAGCACTAGAAGACATGGGGTTTAAAATTTGTGCTATTATCACACAACCAGATAATAATTTTGGCAGACAAAAAAACAGTAACATATCTCCAATAAAACAATATGCTATTGAAAATGGATATTCTTATTATCAGCCAAATAAAATAATTGATATAAAAAATGAATTAGAGTCCATTGAAGCAGATTATTTAATTACTTGTGCTTATGGTCAATTTATTCCTGACTCAGTCCTTAATTTATTTAAAAATTGTATTAATGTTCATGCAAGCTTATTGCCTAAATACAGAGGTGGTAGTCCAGTTCAATTTGCTTTAATGAATGGTGATAAAGAAACTGGAATTTCATTAATGCAAATGGTTAAAAAAATGGATGCAGGCGATGTGTATGTTCAAAAATCAATACCGATTGATATTAATGATGATAATGGTAGCTTATTTGATAAACTAGGAAATTTAGCGTATGAAATTGTTAAAGAAAATATTATTGAAATATTTAATAATAATATTGAACCAGTTAAACAAGATGAGAATCATGTAACATTTGCACTAAATTTAAAAAATGACGAGGAAAAAATTAATTGAGATCAAGAAGATGAAAAAATACATAATTTTGTAAGAGCTTTATCTCCAAATCCCATTGCTTTTACTTATTTAGATAATGAAAGAATTAAAATTAAAAAAACCTCATTAATGGATGAAAATGATTTTGTTATTATTCCACTTAAAATGTTTTTTCCAGGAGAAATAGCTGTAATTGATAAAAAAGGAATTGTAGTTGCTACTAAAACAAAGTTTATAAGAATACTTGAAATCCAAAGGCAAGGAAAAAAAATGCTTCCCGCTTCAACATATTACAACCAAAAAAATGGGTTTATAAAACCTGGTATGATATTTAAATAATATTTTTTTTATATATAATAATACTTGTTAGCATATTAAGGAGAAATAACATGTTAGTTAATGATTTAAGACCAGGAAATACATTCTTGTATGATGGAAATATTTTTGTAGTTTTAGAAAATTCGTTTTCTAAAACAGGAAGACAACAAGGTAAAGTGTCTTTAAAGGTAAAAAACTTAAGAACAGGAGCAAGAGTTGATTTAACATTTACAGGTGGGGATAAAGTCGATAAAGCTCTTATTGAAAAGAAAGACATGCAATATTTATATAATGATGGAAATATATGTATGTTAATGGATACAGAAACATATGAACAAGTTGAAATTCCATCAACTAAATTAGAATGAGAATTAAAGTTTATAACTGATGGTACATTAGTTAAATTAACAGAATATAATGGAGAGATTTTAGGTATCACTATTCCTGAAAAAATGGAGTTAACAGTAACTGAAGTAGAACCCGCAGTTAAAGGCGATACTACAAGTGGTGCTCAAAAAAAAGCTGTATTAGAGACTGGTATTGAAATTACAGTACCATTATTTATTAAAGAAGGCGAAAAAATTATCGTTAATACAAATGATGGAAAGTATTATGGTAGAGCAAACTAGAAGGAGTATTTTATGTACATCACATTAGAAAAAAATTCATCTGGTGAATTGCAAATAGAAGATCAAATTCTTAAAAAAATTTTAGAAAAAGATATAAAAAGTAACATTGATGCAAATTTGGATTTACGTGTTGATATTTCTTGAGAACAAGAAAATAACTTATTTATAAATATAGAAATCAAATTCGAAGATAGAAGTAAAGCTATTTTTAAGCAAAATGAAATATTGTCTTCATCTGAACAAATGTTATATAAAACATTAGGAGTTAAACCAAAAACAATCACAATTTCGTTTATTTAAAATAGAAAGTTGTTAATATGAAAAGATCAAAATGAAGGGATAAGAACTTTTATTGAGAGCTATTAATGTGTAGCTCGATTTTTGGTATGCTTATTTTTGTTTACGTTGAACATATGGTTAATAGTCACTGGTTGAGAAACGTTGATTATCCTTTCTCACCAGTAATTTTCCAAGGTCAATTTTTAAGTTTTTTTACTTTTCAAAGCAATGGTTTAGTAGCTGCTTATTTTCTTATAAGAGTTATTTTTTATGATAATCAAATAAGATTTTGTAAAAATAAAACGCTATTGTTATATGTTACTTCTTACATTACCGTTACCTTTATAACTTATGTCACAGTCCTGTTTCCAGCAACTTTAGCGAATAAATATGAAACAAGAATAATTGATTGAATTTACTCACTTTTCTTGCATATAATTACACCAATATCAACAATAACATATATGTTTTTAAATATTGATTTCTCACAAATTACTGTCAAAAAATATTTTAAAAATTATTTTTTAGGATATCTAGTTTATCCATGATTTTATACAATATATTTAATTTTCAGAATTTTTATATTTTTATCTGATGATCGTTTTTCTTCAATCCCGTTTGAAATTGTTTATCCTTATGCTCCAGTTTCAAGTAAATCATTTGATTTCGGTAATAGTAGTGCAGAGGATATGATTGGAAATATTTTATATACATTTTTTTCTATATTTTTATTATTTATTGTAGTGCATACATTATTCATTATTGTAAATATTTCTTATCTATTTATTATTAGAAAAATGGAAAGAAATTATGAAAAAAAACATAATTTAAGCAATGTTGAAAACAAAAAAAATAAAAAAACAATTATAATAAAGTTGAAGAATGGTGAAGAAAAAACATTTGATAGTGATAACACTATTGAATAAGAAAGGATAATTTAATATGGTTACATTTAATAAAGAAAAACAAAACATAACATTAAAATTAGTAGAAGAAACAACAAATCCATTTATAATTAAAAACAATGGTCAAGTAACTCTTATATCAGAAGAAAATACTTTGTACATGTATGTGGGTTGTGATAAAAATAATAAGTCAAATGATGCTTGCAATTGTGTTAGAAAATTACAAAGTTATATTTCGAATTTTGTTAATACAAATAAATATAATGTTAACATCGATTTAGACTCATTTTTAGAACTTTATTCAGATAAAGTTGATAGAGCTTCATTAGTAATTTTTGATTCAATTTTATTTAATGATCACAAAAAAATAACAAGAAAAAAATCTAACTCTAAAGATAATGAAGTTCTTTATAATATAATTACTGAAAAACACAAAGATTTAGAAGCGCTTTTCAATGAATCAATTATAAAAATAGAATTTGTGAATTTTGCAAGAGATTTACAAGACTTACCACCAAATGAAGGAACAGCACCAAAAATTGCAGAGTTAATTGAAACAAAATCTAAAGAACTTGATAATGTAAGTTGTAAAGTTTTAGACAAAAAAGATATTGAAAAATTAGGATTAAATTTATTACTCGCAGTTAATGCTGGATCAGATACTGATCCAAGAGTGGTTATTTTAGAATATTGTGGTGATAAAAATAAAGAGAAAATCGGTTTAATCGGTAAAGGAATTACATTTGACTCAGGAGGATATAACTTAAAAAGTTCACAATCAATTTCAGGTATGAAATTTGATATGTCAGGTGCTGCAATTGTTTCTTCAACAGTATTGGCTTTAGCGAAAAGTAAATCAAAAACAAACGTTGTTTCAGTTGCTGTTTTAACTGATAATAGAATTGGTGGACATGCTACATTAACTGAATCTATTGTTAAATCTTATAATGGATTAACAGTTCAAATAGATAATACTGATGCAGAAGGAAGACTAGTATTAGCTGATGGAATTTCTTATGCAGTAAGAGATTTAAAAGTTGATAAAGTATTTGATATTGCTACATTAACAGGGGCAATGAGATTTTCGTTAGGTAAATGACATACTGGAGTATTTACTAAATTTGATAGATTGTGACAATTAATTGATAAAGCTGCTTTCGCTCAATCTGAACTAGTTTGAAGATTGCCAATGATTTGAGAACATCTTGAAATAATGAAAACAACTCCAATTGCTGATTTAACTAACACAGGTCAACCGGGAGCTGGAGCAGGTTCTTCAACCGCAGCTGCATTCTTAGATTTATTTGCAGAAGGTAAACCTTACTTGCATCTTGATATTGCTTGTACTGCAGAAGAAGGTGGAAGAGGTAAAGGTGTAATGCTAAAAACTCTTTTTGAATTATTAAAAAACGATTATTAAAAATATTGCAAATGCAATATTTTTTTATAATTATTTATTTTTTCTTCATTTTATTGATATATTAAAGATATTAAGTGCTTTTTGAGGTTTTTAGATGCTAGATATTGAAAATTATAGTTATATTGATGGACAAAGAATTTATTTAAAAAATGTTAGTGTTGAAAATGCAAATGATATATTTGAATATTGTAGCGATGAGGAAACTGTAAAATTTTTAGACTTCGAAATACACAAAACAATTGAAGACACATTGTTTGCAATTAAAAACTATTTCATTCTTAGTCCATTTGGGAAATATGGAATATTTTTAAAAGAAAATGATAAACTAATTGGAACAATTGATATAAGGTTAAATAATAACAAAAAAAGTAATTTTGGATGAGTTATAAATAAAAAATATCAAAAAAAAGGTTATTGCAGTGAAGCGGTTAATACTTTAATAAGTTTTTATACTAAAAAAATTAGTATTAAAGAACTATATGCAATTCATGAAATAGGCAATGTTGCTTCTGAAAAAGTAATGGATAAATGTGGATTTAAAAAGTTAAATGTTTATAGAACTGAACTAATTAATAATAGAGAAAGAAAAATGTGTATACATAAGATATTAATTTCATAATATAGAATTTTTTGTAAACCTTCTTAACATATAATATTTGTGTGTAATAGTAAAACTATCACACTTTTATGAAAAGGAGATTTTATGAAAAAATTATTACTATTCCTTGGATCATCAACAATGATTTTAGCACCAGTCGCAAACATTGTATCTTGTGGTGATTCAAATAAATTTATTATAAATTTAACACCTGTTAAGGACCCAATTGAAACAGAAAAAGCAATGAAACCATTAGAGGGAAAATTGCAAAGCAAAATGAAGGAAATTGACCCTAACTTTAATAAGAGTGTATCAATAAAAATGACAGAGTCATATGAAAATTCTGCTGAATCTTTAAAATCAGGTACTTCAGATTTAGGTTTTCTTCCAATAAATGCTTATGAAAGTTTCAGAGGTGATTTAGTGGAAAATGGAACACATAAAGATTTAGGAGTATTGAGTTTCGCTACAAAATATGCAAATAAAGGTGAAACTAATTTCGAAGATTTTATTGACATTTCAACTAAAAAATATTCAGATATTGAAGCTGGAAAATATGAATTTGGAAAAGAAGATAAGGCAATTAAATTGGCTAATCACTATAATAAATATGTAAAAGAAAATGTAATTGATAAAAATGTACAAACAAGTGATGATCTTACAACAGCACTAACTGATACTGAAAATTATACAAGTCACTATAGATCTTATGTTTATGCAAATACTAATTTTGTTAAAGAAACTCTTAAAAACAGTGATTTAAATAATTTAACACATGCTTATGTAAAAACACTAATTGACAAAGCGATGGAAATTGGAAAAGACGGTAAAAATGGGATTGCACTAAACAAAAGTGTAACTTCAAGTTCAGGTACATTATATCCACTAAGTTGATTGCAAGAAACATTAGGTTATGATGATCTTGCGATTAAAGAAATATATACTAATAAACAAACTTATGATGGTTCTGGAGGAACAGCTGAAGGAATTACAAGCGGTAAATTTAATATTGCATTTAACTTTGAAGATGTTAGAAGCACTAAGATTGAAGAAGGAAATCATGATGTTTTTGAAAAATCTATGATAATAGGAACAACTTATGCAATACCAAATGACGGACTAATATATTCAAGAAAAAATGTTGATGAAAGCATGGCAAATAATTTAAGAAAAGCATTTTCAGAATTAGTTGCAGATAAAGAAAATGACAATATATTTGGTTTTTATGGAGCTAAATCATATACTCAACCAGAAAAAGACCAATCAACAGCTGATTTTGAAAAACATAATGACTCGGTAGCAGACAATAATTTACTAAAAATAAGCCATATAAAAGAATTACTAAAAGAATTAAATTAATATAAAAAAATATAGGTTAACTATATTTTTTTATATTAATTATTTAAGAAGGTAAAATTGATTACTTTTAAAAAAGTAAATAAAGTCTGACCAAATGGCAAAAGCGCTTTAAAAGATATAAATTTAAAAATTAATGATGGTGAGTTTGTAGCGATTGTAGGATTATCAGGAGCTGGTAAAACAACGCTACTTAAAACTATCAATAAAATGGTTAGTATTTCATCAGGTGAAGTTATTGTTGAATTTGATAATCAAAAATTTGAAATAAACTCTTTAAAAGGTAAAAAACTAAGAAACTATAGAAAATATATAGGTTTAATGTCTCAAGAATACAACAACATTGAATCACAGACCACTATAAAAAATGTTTTAAATGCAAGAGTATCGAAACTAAATTTTTTTAGAACACTTTTTGGAATATTTAGTGATTCAGATAGAATTACTGCTCTAAATAACCTAAATAAAATTAACCTATTAGAAAGTGCTTACACTAGAGTAGAAAATTTGAGTGGTGGACAACAACAAAGGGTTGCACTTGCAAGAACTTTGACTCAAGAACCTAAGTTAATTATTGCTGATGAACCTGTTTCCGCTCTTGATCCAATACTTGCAAATCAAGTTATGCAAGATTTTAAAAAAATTAATAAGGAAGATAAAATAACTATTATTATAAATATACATCATATCGATTTAGCCTTAAAACATGCCGATAGAATAATCGGTTTAAAAGATGGTTTAATAGTATTTGATGGTAGTACAAAAAATATAAAAAATAAAGACCTTAAAATTATTTATGGTAATAGTTATGAGAATCTATAAGTTTGATTAAAAGAAGAATAAATAATATTTTCAATAAAAAGGTCTTTAAAATAAACAACAAATATAGCAAACAACCTAAAAATTTTTTTAATAAAATGATAGTAATATTCACAATGAATGCAGTTATAGTTAGTTTTATTATTGTTGATGGTAACTGAGGTCAACTTTTTAATAACTTTAATAATTTAGTTTTAAGATTAAAACAAATGTTTAAATGAGACTTCAAAAACTTTTTTGAAAAGAATAGGTTTGGAGAGTCGTTTATGAATAGAGCTTTAATGTCTCTTTTAAGCACTTTTTTAATATCAATTTCAGGAACTATAATAGGAACAATTATATCTTTAATAATTGCTATATGTTCTAGTTATAGAGTTGTTAAAAATAAATTTATTAACTCAATTTGTATCTCAATATTGGCAATATTAAGAACAATACCTTCGTTTGTATTTTCTTTAATATTAATTGGATATTTTGGACAATCATCATTAACATTAATGATATCGATATGTTTATTTACAATTTCTATCACAGGTAGATTATATTTAGAAAAAATAGAACATTTAAATTATAAAGTTTATGATTCACTCAGAGCCACTGGTTCAACAAAAACTAATGCATATATTGCGGGGGTGATGCCAGAATTTACATGAAACATCTTTTCAGTTATGTTTTATGCTTTTGAAACCAATATAAGATATATTGCTATAATTGGTGGTATAACAAAAGTTGGTATTGGTGAGCTTATAAACAATAATATCTCATTGCAAAGATGAGATAGGGTTGGATTTTTATTATTCTTATTAGTTTTATTTATTGTAATTTTAGAGTCTTTAATATATTTGGCAAAAAATTATTTACTAATGGATAAAGATTTTATTATTGGAAAAAATAAAGAAAAAAACATTATCAAAAAAATAAATAAAATAAAAAATATGAATAATTTAAAATATTACATAAATATAAAATATAAATTTATTAAGAAAAATAAACAAGAAATAAAAAAATTTAAAAAGACACATAAAAATAATATAAGAGTAAATAAATTATCATTCAATAGTTTTATAAAAAATGAGCCCAATATTAAAAAATGATTTATATACGATCAATATTTTAGTATTTGAGTAAGATTAGATAAAACTTATGTAACTTATTTTAATAAAGAAGTAGAAATTTTAAAAAATATTGAAATTGAATCATTAAAAGAAATGTTGGTAAAACTAAAAGAAAATAATAAAAAATTAATTACACCAAGATATGTTAATAGTAAAAGACCAAAAAATTGAGTTAAAAGATTAATTTTTTTTGGTATTATATTTATTCTATTTATCTATTCACTTACAAATATAAAATTTGTAATAATGGATAAAGAAATTATTAATTCAACAAACCAAAGTATAAAAAGAATATTTAATATTGATTGAAAGTCACTTTTTATGCAAACAAACAAAGTTAGTCATTCAGTAATAAGTTTAATTATTGAAACTCTTGCGACTGCAGTTTTAGGAACATTCATAGGTTCACTTCTAGCGTACTTTTTAGGATTGTTAAGCTCTGATACAATTGTAAATTTTTATGTTGCTAAGATTTTTAAATTTATTACAATAATCATAAGAGCAGTACCAACATATATATACGCAATAATCTTTGTTTCAGTAATTGGTTTAGGGCCTTTTAATGGATCTCTTGCCATTGCAATGGGAACAATGTCTATGCTAACAAAGTACAATAGAGAAGTTTTTGAGAGTATTAACACAAAATTAATTTCTCAATTACAAGCAACTGGTTTTAATTTTTTGCAAAAATTTAAATATGGAGTTATACCTCAAACAAATAGCAATGTAATTGCATATATTATTTACAGGTTTGATATTAATTTTAAAGAGGTTGCTACATTAGGTTTAGTAGGAGCTGGAACATTGGGTTATCTTCTAAATGCTTACTTCTCTTTACGATGATTTGAGCAGTTTGGAGCCTTATCATTTGGAATTATTTTGTTTACCTTCTTAATGGAATGAATTGCAAAAATGATGCGTGAGAAAATAAAATATAATAAGAACCCGAAGTTAATTGATTTTATAATAAATAAAATAAGAAGTCTTAAATATATTAATTATAAGTTTGAAGAATTAATGTTTTTTAAAAAATCAACTTTATTATTTGAAGAATCTAGAGCATTCTATTACTATTCAAATAATGAAATATTTAAAGAGTTTAAAATTAGAAAAAAGATAAATAACAATGTAAAAAATAATGAGTTATTAATTAATTGTATAAATGATTATTATAAAAGTAATTTTAAAAATTATAGTGAGTATAAAATATATAAATTAAGAGTTTTGAAAAATATTAAAAATCATAGGAAGGATTATCTAACCGAAATTAAAACCACCTATAAAAATAAACTAAAAAATAATAAAACTAAATTTAAAATTCAGATAAAAGAGTTAAATAATAAAGAAAAAGTCAATAACTTTACTAATGAATATAAAAAGGAGTTAAAAAATAACAAATATTCATATAAAAATATAAAAAATTTATTAGAATGAGACATTAATAAATATTATATTAATTTTAAAGAACTATAAAAAATGTGTATAATATTTTTGAAAGAATACTTTAATTTTGTCCGGGAGGCAAGAAAGTAATGTCTGTGTTTATTTTTTGACATTATTTAATTGCCTATCTTATGATAGGCTTTTTATTTGGGGTAACTTTCACTTATAGGAGTAAATATGTCATCAAAATTACTAATTGATAATAATGCAATATCAAGATCAATAACAAGAATATGTCACGAAATTTTAGAAAAAAACAAAGGAGTTAAAAACCTTGTTTTAGCTGGAATTAGAACACGTGGTTATTTTTTAGCGTTAAGAATAGCTAAAAAAATTGAAGAAATTGAAGGTATTAAAGTTAATGTAATAGAAATTGATATTACAGATTATAGAGATGATATCAATAAAAACAAAAGTACAAATTTTAAAATAGAATATGATTTAAAAGATAAAAATGTAATTCTAATTGATGATGTAATGTTCACTGGAAGAACAGTTAGAGCTGCAATTGACTGTATTTTAGATTTTTATAGACCATGCAAAATATTACTAGCAGTTCTAATAGACCGTGGTCATAGAGAATTACCAATAAGAGCTGATTTTGTTGGCAAAAATGTACCAACTTCACTAAATGAAAAAATTAAAGTTCATTTAAACGAAGTTGATTCTGAAGATTGCGTTTTAATAACTAATTAAAGTTTTTAAATGGAGGTAAAATGAATACATTTAATGCACTTTTAAAAATTGAACATTTGTCAATTACTGAAATAGAATCATTAATTGAGCAAGCATTAAAATTTAAAAAGAATAAAAACATACCAAAATTAAAAAAAGATATTTTCATTGCAAATTTATTTTTTGAAAATAGTACTAGAACTCATAAAAGTTTTGAAATCGCTCAAAAAAAACTAGGGTTTAACGTAATTAACTTTGAAAGTGAATCTAGTTCTATAAAAAAAGGTGAAACACTTTATGATACAGTTTTAACACTTAATTGCTTAAACGTTGATTGTTTTGTAATAAGACATTCTGATAAGGAATACTATAATGAATTAATTAATTCCAAAAACTTCACATCAAAACTAATTAATGCTGGAGATGGAGTTGGTGAACACCCAACACAATCCTTGCTCGATTTAATGACTATATATGAAAATTTTAAAACGTTTAAAAATTTAAAAATTGCAATATGTGGTGATTTAAAACATTCAAGAGTTGCTCATTCAAATATGAAAATTTTAAATAAACTAGGTGCAAAAATTTATTTTTCAGGCCCAAAAGAGTGGTTTGAAGAAAGTTATCTAGAATATGGTGAATATAAAAATATCGATGATTTAATCCATGAAGTTGATGTGTTAATGTTGTTAAGGGTCCAAAATGAAAGACATATAGATAGATTAAATAATAACATTAACTATTTGTCTGAATACGGATTAAATCGTGATCGATATAATAGCCTTAAAGAAAATGCAATAATATTACATCCATGTCCTGTTAATAGAAATGTTGAAATTGAATCATCATTAGTTGAATCTGAAAAATCAAAAATATTTACACAAATGAATAATGGTTTATATATGAGAATGGCAATACTTTATTATATGTATAAGGATGATTTTAATGATATTAATTAAAAATGCTAAATTTTATTATAATAAAAATTTAGTGAAAAAAGATATTCTCATAGAAAGTAAAATTATTACTAAAATTGAAGATTTAATTGAACCAACTGATAAATATAAAGTTATCGATGTAAAAGAGAATTTTATAACACCAGGATTAATAGATGTGCATGTGCATACAAGAGAACCAGGATTTGAATATAAAGAAGATATAAACTCTATTAATAAGGCTGCATTAAAAGGTGGAATAACTACAATTTGTTCAATGGCAAATTTATCACCAGTGCCAGATAGTGTTGAAAACTATTTGCTAGTAAAAACAATAATCAAGAAAAATGCTGAGATAAATATACATCAAATGTGTTCTGCCACAAAAAATTTAAATTCTGATATTATTACAAACTTTAAAGAACTTAAAAAAGTTGGAGCTAATTATATTTCAAATGACGGTTATGGAATTCAAGATGAATCAGTTATGAAAAAAATACTACAAAAAGTCAAAGAAAATGATATGTTAATTTCAGTACATTTAGAAACTAATGATATTAAAAAGGATGGAATGATCCAAAAGAGTAAGTTTTCTAAAAAGCATAATATAAAATCTTTTAGTTCTAAGTCTGAGTATTTACAGCTAAAACGAGATTTAAAACTATTAGAAGATATTAACTGTAGATACCATGTCGGACATTTAACTACTTTTAAATCTTTAAAACTTATCAAAAAAGCAAAAAAATATTTAAATGTTACATGTGAAGTAACTCCAAATCATCTCCTATTAAATGTAAATGATTTTAAAAGTAACACCGGTCTATATAAAATAAATCCTCCTATAAGATTGAAAAAAGATCAAAAAATGTTAATAAAAGGTTTAAAAAAAGGTGTCATTGATTGTATTGCAACTGACCATGCTCCGCATCATGATGATGAAAAATTTATTGAATTTAATAAATCAAATTATGGAATGATAGGTTTAGAATTTAGTTTTAGTTTATTGTATACGAAATTAGTAAAAACAAAAAAAATATCATTACTATGTCTTTTAGAAAAAATGCATACTAATCCAAATAATATTTTTAAATTAAATGCTAATACTATTGATGTTGGTCAAGAAGCAACGTTAGTGGTTTGAGATTTAAATAAAAAATCTATAATTGATAAAAAAAATATAGTTTCTAAATCTAACAATACACCGTTTTTAGGAACTGAAATATATGGTAAAAATGTTTTAACTTTGTTGAAAGGCGATATTAAATGAAAAGATGATTAATTTTAGAAGATGGAACAATACTTGAAGGAAAGAGTTTGGGTTATGATAAATCAACTATAAATGAGCTAGTTTTTACAACAGCAATGACAGGGTATCAAGAATCAATTACTGATCAAAGTTTTAATGGTCAAATACTTATATTTACTTATCCTTTAATTGGTAATTATGGAACAAATAGTGAAGATAATGAATCTATATTCCCAACTTGTTCAGGTGTTGTTGTAAAAGAAAGTTGTACTGAGGGTTCTAGTTTTAGAAAAGAAAAAAATATCTCAGATTTTTTAGTTGATAATAAGATAACTGGTATTTCTGATTTAGATACAAGATACTTAACCAATAAAATTAGAAATAATGGTGCAATGCTAGCTGCTATAGTTTGTAATGAAGATGAGATAGATGAATATAAGAATAAAATAAAATTATTTAAAATAAAACAAACACACGTTAAAGAGGTTTCGACAAAAAATAAGTATTACATACCTGGAAAAGAATTTAAAGTTGTGTTGATTGACTATGGACTAAAAATTTCAATTACAAAAGAATTACTAAAAAGAAATTGTGGTATATATGTCGTACCTTACGAAACAAGTTTTGAAGAAATCAAGGAATTAAATCCTGATGGAGTTATGTTAAGTAATGGTCCTGGAGATCCTAATGACCTAAAAAGTCAGATTGAAATTATTAAAAAATTACAATCAAATTATCCAATATTTGGTATTTGCTTAGGACATCAACTACTTGCTCTTGCAAATGGAATAAGCACTAAAAAAATGATATTTGGACATAGGGGAGTTAATCACCCTGTAATTGATTTAGAAACTAATAAATGTTACATAACATCTCAAAATCATGGTTATGTTGTTGATGAAAAATCACTAACTAGCAAAAATAAAAAGGTTGTTGTCACTCATAAGAGTTTAAACGACAACTCAATTGAAGGTTTAAAATATTTAGATCAATATGCGTTTTCAGTTCAGTTTCATCCAGATTCATGTCCAGGAACAAGTGATAGTTACTATCTTTTTGATAATTTTATAAATAATATGAAAGAGTTTAGAGGTAAAAAAGATGCCAAAGAATAAAGAAATTAAGAAAGTTGTAATATTAGGTTCTGGACCAATTGTAATTGGACAGGCTGCTGAATTTGATTACGCTGGAACTCAAGCTTGTATGTCTTTGAAAGAAGAAGGATATTATGTTATTCTTATAAACTCAAATCCTGCAACAATAATGACTGAAAAAGGTATAGCAGATAAAATTTACATTGAACCTTTAACAGTTGAATTTGTTGAAAAAATTTTAAGAAAAGAAGAACCTGATGCAATTTTACCAACAATGGGTGGTCAAACTGCTTTAAATCTAATAATTGATTTAGATGAAAAAAACATATTAAATGAATTGAATATAAAATTACTAGGAACAAGTGTTGACGCAATAAAAAATGCTGAAGATAGGGAACTATTTAAAAACTTAATGAATGAATTAAAAGAACCAATACCTGCAAGTGCTATAGTTTATAACATCAATGATGCACTAAACTTTGCTAATGAAGTTGGTTACCCATTAATAGTTAGACCAGCATTTACACTTGGTGGTAGTGGTGGCGGAATTTGTGAAAATGAAACTCAATTAATAAAAATAGTCTCACAAGGTATCAAAGAGTCACATTTAAATAAATGTTTATTAGAACAAAGTATTGCAGGTTATAAAGAAATTGAATATGAGGTTGTAAGAGATTCGAATGATAACACAATTATAGTTTGTAATATGGAAAACTTTGATCCTGTTGGAGTTCATACGGGAGATTCAATTGTTTTTGCACCATGTCAAACATTAACTGATATCGAAAACCAAATGTTAAGAGATTCGTCTTTAAAAATAATTAGAGCACTTAAAATTGAAGGTGGATGTAATATACAATTTGCATTAAACCCTAAATCATTAAATTATTATGTTATTGAAGTTAACCCAAGAGTAAGTAGATCTTCTTCTTTGGCTAGTAAAGCAACAGGATATCCTATTGCAAAAATATCAGCTAAAATTGCGGTTGGATTAACATTGGATGAAATTACAAACCCTGTAACAAAAACCACTAAGGCATTTTTTGAACCAACTTTAGACTATGTTGTTACAAAAATTCCAAGATGACCATTTGATAAGTTTGATAAGGCAGATTTTAACTTAACAACTCAAATGAAATCAACTGGGGAAGTAATGGCAATTGGTAGAAATATAGAAGAATCATTTTTAAAAGCAATTAGATCACTAGAAATTAAAAAATTTCATATTAATTCTGAAGAGTATTCAGAATTAAACGAGAAAGAATTACTACATCAAATATCAAATCCAAATCATAATAGAGTATTTCTTATTGCAGAAGCTATTAGAAAAAAAGTTAGTTTAATAAAAATTCATAATGCCACAAAAATAGATATGCTTTTTTTAAGAAAGTTAGAAAATATAATTAATTTAGAAATTGAACTTAAAGAAAATTTAAATAATATTGAATTATTAAAAAAAGTAAAAAAATTTGGATTCTCAGATAACATAATATCTAAGTTTTGAAATAAAAAAGAAAAAGATATATATGATTTAAGACAAAAAAATAAAATAATACCCGTATTTAAAATGATAGATACGTGTGCTGGTGAGTTTGAATCTAAAACACCATACTTTTATACAACATACGAATATGAGAATGAAAGTATACCTTTTAAAGAAAAATCAGTAATAATATTAGGTTCAGGTCCTATAAGAATTGGTCAAGGCATTGAATTTGATTATGCAACTGTAAAATCAGTTCAAGAAATTAGAAAACTTGGTTATAAAGCAATAGTAATAAACTCAAATCCAGAAACAGTATCTACAGATTTCTCAATTTCAGATAAATTATTTTTTGATCCATTAACAATTGAAGATGTAATGAATATTGTTGATTATGAAAAACCAATTGGAGTAATAGTTCAATTTGGGGGTCAAACAGCCATAAATCTTGCTAATTCTTTATATGAAAGAAATGTAAAGATCTTAGGTACTTCAATTGATAAAATCGATGAAGCAGAAGATAGAGAGAAATTTGAAAAATTACTTACAAAACTAAATATAAAACAACCTTTGGGAAAAACCTCAAAAAATAAAGAAGATTCAATTAAAATTGCAAATGAAATTGGATATCCAGTTTTATTAAGACCCAGTTATGTTTTGGGTGGTAAATCTATGCAAATTGTTAATAGTCAACAAGAGTTAGAAAAATATATTGATAATGCGCTTAAAGATAGTCAAGACAGTACACTTTTAGTTGATAGATATATCTATGGAGATGAATATGAAGTGGATTTGATTTGTGATGAACAAAATGTTTTAATACCAGGAATAATTGAACATATTGAAAAATCAGGAGTTCATTCCGGAGACTCTATGGCAGTATATCCACCTCAGAAACTCTCTGAAAAAATGATTAACAAAATTATCGAAACTTCAAAAAATATTGCATTAAACCTTAAGGTTAGAGGAATAATAAACATTCAATTCATAGTTAAAGGTGATGACCTTTATATAATTGAAGTAAATCCCCGTTCAAGTCGAACAGTTCCATTTTTAAGTAAAATTACAGATGTTGATTTAGTTGGTTTAGCTACAAAAGTGATGTTTGATATACCTTTAAAAGACGTAGAAGGTTATAAAGAATTTATTGAACCTAAAAATAACATCTATGTTAAAGCTCCTGTATTTTCTTTTATTAAACTAAAACAAGTAGATACTGATTTAGGTCCTGAAATGAAATCGACTGGTGAGGCAATGGGTTGAGATAATAATTACTATAAAGCTCTTTACAAAGCATTTATAGCTTCTTATCAAGAAATCCCAAAAAAAGGAAGTATACTTTTCACTATTGGTGAACACAAAGAAGAAGCCCTTGGACTTGCTTATAGATTTAAAGAACTTGGTTTTAAAATTTATGCTACAAAAGGTACAGCAAAAGTATTTAAAGAAAATAATATAAATTGTATAGAAGTATCTAAAATTGAAGAAAAGCAAACCGAGAATAACATAATTGATTTATTAAAAATTAATAAACTTAATATAGTAATAAATACAAAAAGTAAAAAAGTAAAAAAATATAGTCAAGACGATTTAATTATAAGAAGAACAGCAACCGAAGCACAAATTCCACTATTTACTTCCCTAGAAACAGTTAATGCAATATTACAAGTGTTAGAATTTCAAAGTTTTAGAACTTCAGAACTATAATGATTAATAAAATTATTATTGCATTGGACTTTTCAAATTTTTATGAAGTAAAAAAATTCTTAAATAAATTTAAAAAAGAAAAACTTTTTGTTAAGGTTGGTATGGAACTGTTTTATAAATATGGAAATAAAATTATAAGATTTTTAAAGAAAAAAAAATACAATATTTTTATAGATTTAAAAATGCATGATATTCCTAATACAGTTTATAAAGCAGCAAAAAATATTTTATTATATAAACCTGACATAATAACTATTCATGCTTCTGGTGGTTTAGAAATGATAAAATATGCATCAAATGCAAGAAATGAAATATCTCCAAATACTAAAATATTTGCAGTTACTTATTTGACTTCGCTAAATGATGAAATATTAAAAAATGAATTAAAAATAAATAAAAACTTTAATGAAGCAGTTATTGATCTATCTAAAATTACCGAAATGGGTGGTGCAGACGGGGTCGTTTGCTCGGTTTGAGAGTCAAAATTAATAAAAAATACATCAAATAGACTAATTACATTAACACCAGGTATTAGAAGTGAATCATCAACAAATGATCAAAAAAGAGTAGCATCAATTAAAGAAGCAATTGAAAATAAAAGTGACTATATTGTTGTTGGTAGAGAAATAACAACATCAAATGAACCATATGTAAAATATTTACAATTAAAAAAGGAGTGAGAAAATGAATAGTGGAATAGAAGTAGCATCAATTCTTTTAGAAACTAAGGCGATTGATTTAAATTTTGATAAAAAATTTAAATGAGCAAGCGGAATTGAAAGCCCAATTTATTGTGATAATAGAGTTTTGATAAGTTATGTTGAAAATAGAAACAAAATTGTAGATTATTTCATTGAACTAATAAATAATAATTTTGATAAAGTAGATTTAATTGCTGGTGTTGCAACCTCAGGAATTAGTTGAGCCGCTATGATTAGTCAAAAAATGAATCTACCTATGATATATGTAAGACCTGAACCAAAAGATCATGGTAGAAATTCTCAAATTGAAGGAAGATTTTTTGAAAACCAAAATGTAGTTGTTATTGAAGATTTAATTTCAACAGGAGGCAGTGTATTAAAAGTTTGTGATTTATTAGATGATAAAAATTTAAATGTACAAGGAGTATGTTCGATTTTTTCATACAATTTAATTAAAGCTAAAAATAATTTTGAGCAACATAGTAAAAAATTATTAACACTATCAAACAAAGAATATTTAATAAATTTAATTAAAGAGAATGAGTTATACTCAATGAAAGAAATTGATTTATTGAATGATTTTTTTAATAAATTAGATAATTAATAAAGATTTTTATTAACAATAAATTAATTATAGTAAAATATCTTTATTAGAAAAGAGTGCATTTTATGAAAAAACTATTAAGCGTATTCACAATTTTAATATTATTTTTATCTAACATTTTCTTATTTGCATCAAATAGAAATGAATATTCAAATAAAACCAATTTATTTTCAAATTTTGAATCAACTAATAATTCAAAAACAAAAGCAGGAATAAATGCTGATGACTATTTATGAGCAGGTGTTTCTCTTCAATATTTTATATATAAGCACACAAATATAAAAGAAAATGAGTATGTTAAAAAATTATTCAATAAGGTTAATAAAAATAGCAATTCTCAATATAATGAAGATTTTTATTATATGGGTTTAACTGCACCAATATTGAATATTTCATTGTATGGTATGTATACTTATCAAGAATTTTTTGCTGAAGCATACACTAAATGAACATCAACAAGTGATAATTCAAAAAATAAATCATGAGAAATAATTAATTATTATTTTTTAAATGTTTATAATACTTTAAAAAATAGTATTAATGATAATTTAAATTTTAGTAGAGTAAAAAATTTGATTGATGATGAATATAACTCAAATCAATCTAGTAAAAATCTATATTATGATGTAAATTTAGCAAAACAAGGATCACTTACTTATAGTGATTTAGGATATTCTAGTTTAGATAATCTAGGGTTACTAAATACAAGTAATAAATATGGAGAAAATTCATTTCTTCATGCTTATTATTCATATTTGGCACAGGATAATGCCTCATTTTCATTTGCTAATAATATGATTAAAGGATTTGTTAACCAATTTAAATTTTATGAAATTTACAATGAAAATATAGATTTAAGTCAATTAAAAATTTTAATGAATGATACTTTAACAAAAGCGTCAGAGTCTTCAATAAAAAGTTATGATGAAGTTGTTAATTCTGAATCAAGAGCATTTAAAGATTTTGATGAATTGGATAAAACTTTATTAAATTTAACAAAAAATAGTTCTAATGTTACAGGTTCAAATATCTTTTTTAACTCATCAATTGATGAAATGGCAAATTATTATAGTTGAACCGAAGAAAAAAAAGAGTTATTTAAAAAACAACTTCTTGACTTAATAAATGTAACTTATTTCATTACAAAATGAAAAAATGTTGGTGATGATGATGCTTTTAAATACCACTTATTGTCATTTATAATATCTCCAGATGAAGATATAACTAATGAAGGTAATACTAGTGGTGGTATTGTTATGGGGTTTACCCAAATGTTAGGTAATGATTATGGTTTAGCTATGTCATATATTGTTTATAATGCCAAAGCATTTAATCTTAGTGATAAAGAATCACTTGCTCAATATGATATGAACTGATGATCTTCAAAAAATCAATTTACAACATTAAATCATGAAATGGGTCATAGTGTTGATACTTTTTTAGGGGTTAATCAAGGTACTTATAAAAATGTTAAGTCATTATTTTCATCTTATTTAAAACAATTTCCGGCTGAAGAATTATATAAAGGGAAAATATTTGGTACAGGATTAGTAAATGAAGGAAATCAAAAAAATTTACTTTATATTATATTAGGTCTAGTTTTAGGATCTGTTATTACTGGATTATTAGTATTTTTTATAATTAAATCAAGTTCAAATAGAAGGGGTCCTAAAAATCCAAAGGGATTTAAACCAACTGATAACACAGCGAAATAATTTAATGTGTATTTAACTTTAAAAAAACCCAAACAAATTAATTTAATTGTTTGGGTTTTTTATTAGTAAAAGTTTAAGTATTTTTTTATTTCTCATGAAGTTACTTCTGTTTTATAGTCATCTCATTCTTTTTGTTTTAATTCTATAAACTTGTTGAATAGGTCTTCTCCTAAAAAACTTTTAATATATGAAGATTTTTTGAAATATTCAATTGCTTCTTTTAAATCAACTGGTAAATTATCAATTTTTAGATCATTTTTTTCTTTCTCTGTTAGTTTAAATAAATTCTTTTTAATAGGTGCAAAATTTGATATTTTGTTTTCAATCCCATCAATACCAGCCATTAAAATAGCGCTTAGAGCTAAATATGGATTACAACTTGAATCAACTGATCTAACTTCTGCTCTTTTCGCATTTTTGTTAGCTGCTGGAATTCTAATCATTGTTGATCTATTAGAATCACTTCAAGCAATATAACAAGGTGCCTCAAAACCAGGGACCAATCTTTTAAATGAATTAATTGTTGAATTAGTTAATAATGAAATTTCCTTTGCGTTTTTTAATACACCATTTATAAAGTAAATAGCTAATTCGCTAAGTCCATTTTGACTTTTTTCATCATAGAATAAGTTATTATTATTTTTATCTGCAATAGAGCAGTTAACATGCATCCCGTTTCCATTCATACCTTTTATTGGTTTCGGCATAAATGTAGCGTGCATATTGTGTTTTTTTGCTATTGATTTAACTAAAACTTTAAATGTTTGTAACTTATCACAAGTTTCAACTGCATTTGAATATTCAAAGTTTACTTCGTGTTGTGAATTAGATACTTCATGATGTGATACTTCCATTTTAAAATTTAGTTTTTCTAATTCAAACATAATTTCTCTTCTAACTTTATAGTTATAATCCAAGGCCGGTGTATCAAAATATCCACTATTATCAGTATGTTTTAATATTGGATTACCATTTTCATCAAGCTTAAATAAAAAGAATTCAGGTTCTAAACCCACATTAAAGTAGTGACCAATTTTAAGTTCTCTCATTTTATTAATGCAATTTTTTAATATACTTCTTGGATCACCTTCAAAGTGTTTTTTTGTTGAAGTATAAACATCACATAAAAATCTTCCGACTTTATATTCACTAGTTGTTTCAGCTTCTAAAACTAGTCATGTATCAAGATCTGGGTATAGATACATATCAGCATCATCAATTTTGGCAAAACCAATTACAGATGATCCATCAAAAATGACTTCATTATTTAGTGCTTTTTTAATGTTTGAAACCGGTATTTCAATACTTTTTAAAATTCCCAACATGTCTGTAAATTGTAATTTAATAAATCTAATATTTTCTTTTTTTATAATCTCAAAAATTTCTTCTTGTTTCATTTATATTTTCTCCATTTATATTTAATTATATTTAAAAATCATGGTTTTATTACAACAAAATAAATATATTAAACATTTTATCTTTTAGAATTAATTTCATTGCATAAAATATTATTTATTATATAATTTTATTGCATTAGCATATGCTAGTTGCAAGGAAATTTTGAAAGAAATATAACTATATTGGGTACATTTAGTTTATCTTCATCTTTATCTATTGCATGTTCAAATAATAATTTGAAAGTTTTGATAATAGTATTATTTATTTAAATTAAAGTTATTTAAATATTTAAAAATAGATTAATAATATTTTTAGTTTTTATTTATATTTTTTACTATATGAGATTTTAATATTAATAGGGGATTTTTTAACTGATAATGATAGTAAAAATAAAATTAAAAATAAAAGATAATTTCTTTTCCTAATTTGTTGTATTAATTAATAAAAAAATGCATTAATTGAAATGCATTTTTTTATTAATTAATTTTATCAAGTGAAATCTCGACTTTATCTTTTCCAAAAAACCAGTCATCCACCATCATATTGTATATTTTTTTACCAATATATTGGTGAACATATCTTGTTGGGTGTACTTGGTCTATATAAAAGAAGGTATCGATATCTTTATCATTATTTGTTTTTATTGTAGTGTTTCTTTGCACTAATTTATTATCACCTTCATAAATTGTTGTATCATATCCATAGTTATTAATTGAATTTACATCTTTGTCAAAAGTATTTTTGAATAGGGTTTTATACTCGTTAATTAAGCCACCAAAATCTTTAAATAAATCAAATAATACTAAATTATCTTTATAAGTAAATTTTAGGTCTTCAATAACTTGTGAGGTTTTGTTATAAAAAGTTAAATCTAGTTTTTCATGGATATAATCTTTCATTGTGACAGCTAATTTAGATAATACAGTAACTTCACCATTTCTATCTAATTCCCCACCTTGTACAGTTGGAACTAATGTTATATCAGGTGAATTCATATACATAACTTTTGCACCAGTTTTTAAAACCAAACTTAAGGCTTTATCAATATTAATTGTTGCTTCATTAATGATCTCATTAAATTTATTTATTCCACCACCAGAAAAATAAGCTTCAATTCCAGCGAACATATCATTTCCGCCCATTTCCATAAATACAATATCATTACTTGATAGTTTGTGTTGACTTACAAGACTTTTAGCTTGTGAAACAATATCTACTTTCAAATCAACACCAGGTCTTCCAAAACCAGCCTCTCCAAATGAAAACTTGATATCACTTGAAGCTTTAGCACCACCAACTGCATAATTTCTACCATCTTTAACAATTGCATCAATCATTAATTCACCTGCTGGTTTCATCATCCCTTCAAAACCTAGTAAATTATTTATTCATTCTACGGCAGTTTTACCGTTTGAATATGATGGATATTTATTTTCATATATTTTTGATTCAAAATTACCACTAAACTCATATTTATATTTACTTGTTGGGTCCTTTGAATAAATTAATGACTGAGCAAGATTTTTATATCCCCCAGCATCACTTAAACTGTCTCCAATTACATAAAAATTGTTTAAATTAAATTGAGTTTTACTTTCATCTGTTTTTTCACTATTTGTTCCACAAGCAACAACTGTTATTGCAACATTGGAACTCATTGAAAATGCCAGCATAAAACTTAACAATTTTTTCATTTAATGTCCTCCTAATTTATAAAATAATATCAAATTTTTTAAAATAAATAATATATCTAAAAATATTTTACAAACTTAAAAATATTATATAATTATTTAAATAGGGGGCTTAATTTGAAAAAGTTACTTTCTTTAATTGGTTCATTTGGATTTTCTATATTACCATTAACTAATATCTTTCCAATAATTTCATGTAGTATTCAAAATCCAATAGTAAAAGAACTTAGTTATGCTGATGGAAAATCAAATAAAGACGTTCTTAATTTTTTATTGAACCCCGAAATTAAGCTAGCAGATAGTTTTAAAGATAGTGTTTTAGAACTTCCTTTACAAATAACTGATGATAACAAACTTGCAAAAGACTATCTTAATATATATGATGAAAAAATTGTTGATGATAATATAACATATGAAATTCAAGGAATAGAAGGTAATCAAGTAATACTAGATTCAATCTTTGAGGGAAACTCCTTTCCAACTGAACTAATTGAAATTTTTCCTGAACTTGAAGATCTTAAATCAAACATTGATTTTTTTAAATATAGTGGTACTACACATTTATTATCTTTAAAAGGTTATAAAGGTAGTTCTAATTTTACATTATTCATTTATGAGGTAAATTTGAGTTTGAAAAAAAAAGGTTTGTATGAAACTAGAAAAACAACAAATAGAAAGTTATATAAAATAGATGTAGAAATATAAGTATAACTTATACTTATAAGTTTGTTATTTTTTTTAATTAAAAAAGGTATAATTGTTAGGTAGCTTTATGCTATACACAAACATGGAGGATTAAATGAAAAAACTTTTAGGAATATTAGCTGCAACAGGATTAGTTGCATCAACAGGATCAATTGTTGTTTCTTGTGGAAATGACAATAGTGAACAATCAAATAAAACTTCAATTAAAAAAATTGAAGATAAAGACTTGATAATTAATACAAAAGAAATTGTTTCAGTTGAGGTGAATAACCCAGTTAAAGATTCAACAATTAGTGTAAAGTCTGAAGATGAAACAGTTTTAAAATTAACAAACGTACCAACAAAAGATACTGACGGAACTGGTAAGTTTCAAATTGAAATTGAAGCATTAAAAATAGGTAAAAGCAAAGTTGAAATTAAATATGCAAGTTCAACCACTTCATTTACAGTAAATGTTGTTGAACAAAAACAAGAAGTTAAAGATTTAACTTTTAAATCAGGTAAATCAGCAACTGACTTAATTAATTATTTAAAAACTGAAAAAGAAGTTAATATTTACAATGAAATCAATGTTACAACAAGAGTTAAACCTGAAAATGGTAAAGCTCTTCAAATTTCAGAAGATAATAAATTAGCTACTAGTTATGAAGATACTAAAGATTTTAATGATGAAAAAAACAACGTAAAAATTCAAGGATTTGAAGGTAGTTTAATTCACCTATCTGAACCCGCACAAACAAACCAAGTTATAGAAGATAACACAAATGCATTTACAAAAAAATTTAATGAAATATTTAATGAAGTTTCAGAATTAAAAAATAATGCAGATCTTGATAAATTTACAGGAGAAAGTTTTGTGGCAACAATAAAAGGTGCAAACGGAGAATCGAAATTTAACTTAGCAATTTATAAATATTCTTTATCAGTTGAAAAAGAAGGAGATAAAAGTATTAAAACTTCAAAAAGCACTAAATTATTTAAATTAGAAGTTAAAATTGCTTAATAATATAAAAATGAAACAAACGTTTCATTTTTTTTACGCCTTATTTTTTGTTGATTTTAAACAATTAAATAATATTTTTGCAAATCCATTATCCTTTAGTACATTATGGCATGCTTCAGTTGGACCACCAGGAACTATAATTTCTTTTATTAGTTCTTCTAAATTATTTTTGTTTTGCAGCGCAATTGTAGTTAAGCTATAATTGTTTCTTTTATTAAATCATTTGAAATATTTTCATCATAATCATTTTCTAATGCAAAATCTTTAAAACCTTTAATAAATTCATAAATAAATGCAGGTGCAGATCCAGTTAAAGCAACAAAACTTGAAAACTTTTCTTCATAAATTTCATATATATACCCAAAACATCTTAGCAAGTTAAGTCCTATTTTTATAAGTTCATTATTAAAACCATAAATTGAATATGCAGTAGTTGATTTATAAATTTTTGCATTCATATTAGGCATTATTCTAATAATGTTTATATTTTCGTCAAAATGTTTTTTAACTTTATCAATCAAATATGCATTAAGCATTGAAAATATTAATTTATTACTCTTATCATTTACTGAAAAGTTTTTAAAAAAATCTTCTGCATCATTTGGTCTAAAGCCAAAATAAAAATATTAAAATCATTTATATTTGATTCATTTATATTTTTTAAACAATTACAACCATAATTTTTTGCAAGATTTATTGATTTTGATTCATTTCTATTAATTATTGTTATTTTATATTCTGTTTTACTTAAATTTTGAGTCATTGCCTTTAATATTTGTTCACCCATGTGACCAGTTCCTATAATAAGTACATTATTCATTTATTTTACCTCATAACATAATTTTATATTAAATTTTATAATACCCAGAATTTAATATATAAACTTTAAGATGTATTATTTATTTAAAATTACTTGACTTTTTATTTACTTCAAATAGAATTATTCTTGTACTAAAAAGGGGAATTAAATGAAAAAACTTATGTTATCGTTAAATGCAATGAATGTCGTTTTATCGGCATCAATAATTGCAGTTTCTTGTGCTAATGGAAATATTTCAAATAGCCAAGACAACAACAATATGAAACCAGAAACTTCTGATTATAACTGAAGTAAATCAGAACCATATTTTGAAGGATTTAGTACACTTGAAAAATATGATATACCAAATGTCGTAAACAAATCTATGAAACTTGATGTTAAAAATACAGAAAAGTATATGGATTATAAAAAATATCCAACAAGTTATCGAGTAAATATGGATATAGAGAAGCAAGCTCCTACAGGAGTTCCTCTAAATTCTCATTTTATGCCAAACGGTAATAAAAAAGGGGATATTATGACTGTTGACCCAAGTGAAGAAAATGACTATATTAATAGTTTATTAGACTGAGATTTATCAAATGATCTTGATGCTAAATACAATGTATCGAGAATAGAACTTCAAAAAAGCACAAAGGTTGCAAAAAAATGAGTTAATTCACAAAATAAAAATATTAAAGAATTAAATATTGCAAACATCATAGATGAAGTAACTGCAAATCATAGTACAATTGTAGGAAAAAACGCTTCATATAGTAGAGGTATAAATAATTACCAATACAACGATGTTACAGTTGCTTGAGCAGGTAATGCAGGACAAGGAATAATAGTTCCTCCAGCTGCTGAAATTGTTCAAAAGGCTCACTTAAATGGAACAAAAATACTTGGAAATATATTTTTAGATGGTTATCACGGTTTAAAAAAAGAAATGCTAGATAACTTTCTTGCAAAAGATAATGAAGGTAATTACTTGATTATTGATAAATTAATTCAATTATGCACAACTTACAAATTTGATGGTTGATTTTGAAATAATGAACCAAATGGGGGTTATGGTAATGGAAAAATTCTTGATTATAAAATAGTTATTGAAATGTTAAAACAATGAAATGATAAAGTTAAAAAATCAGATAATCAAGATATTAAAAAATTAATTATGTTTACATATAAAGATGCAGGTCATCTATCTGTTGATAAACAAACTGGAAAACCACAAAATCAAGAATCTTCTGAACTACATGATAATTCAGACTATTTCGTTCAAGATTTTGGAAATACAATTTATCAATCAAGAGACTATGTAAATAAAGATAAAGAAAAGTTAAAAAATATTTTTAACATTTACAATACCGGTGTTTGAACAAAAGAACATAAAAAATTTTATAACAAAGATAACATTGGTAGTTATGATGCAAAAAGACTAGCATATGCGTTTGACCCAAAAGTTAAAAAGTATGATAATTATGAAGATACTTATGAATTCAGTTATCCAGAAGAAAACGTTGGAGAAGATGCGATTAGTAATTCAATTGCAATGTTTTCTGCTCATAATCCTTATGAAAATGCAGTTATTGATTCGGGTAATCTCGAAGGCATAACAGAAATGGAAAGAGATATTTATAAACTAGTATATGCAAATTATTATGATGAAATGATGTACACTGGAAGAAATAAAGTGCTTTCAGATAATGACAAAGGAATTTTATCATATGATTATAATTTTAAACCAGATGAAAATGGTATAAGTTTTGGTTATGGGAACCTAGTTCAAGAAAATACAGTTTTAAATGATGAAAACGATGTATTTTTTACAAACTTTTCAACAGGTAATGGAAGCAAGTTTGCAAGTTTAGAAGCAAATAATGAAATATCTATTTTAGATAACTACCCATGATCTAATGCAAATATTGGTGATGTTCAACCAACATATAAATGAAAAATTATAAATGAAAAAACTAATAATCATATGAAAAAAGAAGAAGTTACAGGTTTTTATGATTATTACAACCCTTATTTAAAAGGAAATTCAATCAGTTTAGGAAGTGGTTTTAACAAAAAAGGTGAAATCAAAGATTTTAACTTAGATAAAGGTACTGATTATGATTGATGAATAATGGGAACAAATTATTCAAAAAATAAAAATAAAAAAGTAGAATTCATGGTTAAAACAACTGGTAATGTTGAAGCAACCAACAATTCTTTAAAAATAATTTATGACACTGATAAACCAGGAGAAAACCCAATTGAAGCATCAAATATAAAATTATCACCTGCTCAAAATGGTTGAACAAAAGTTAGTGCAGAAATTAATAGTGAAGCTACTATTTCGAAAATTGGAATAAAGTTTAAAGGTGGAACTGGAACTATTAAAGTGGGTCAATTAGAAGTTTCTAATGCCAACAAAGATATTAAACAGATAAACAGTGACTTAATGTCTATAAGTTCTGAATTACATATTAAACGAGATAGTGGAATAAATAACTATAGATTAAATTTCAACAATTTCTTAAAAGAAGATGATTTATATACTTATTATGAAGTTTTTGCTGAAAAAGAAGGCAAAATTGTAAAATTAGCCGAAAGCAATAAAAATGATTATTACGTAAAAAATATAAATTGAGAAACAAATAATTTCTATTTAAAAGTAGTAAATAACTTAACAAAAAAAGTTGAATGAACAAAAATTGAACTTTAATATTTAATTTAATGAACCAACAAACATTAAAATAAACCAACAAACATTAAAATAAACCAACAAAGATTAAAAAATTAACCAATAAACAAAAAAGACCTATTATTCAATTTTAGGTCTTTTTCTATTCTAATTACTATTAATGATATAATAAATAGAAAGGTGATTTAATGAAATATGATAACTTATTTAAAGCTGGAGCAACTGTATCGATTGTTTTAGGATCTATTGGATTAAGTTATGCTCTTTTCTTATCTATTTACACAAGTTTAACTTTTAATGACCATTCAAATTGATCAAAAAACGATTTATATTTTTATCAATTTATTAAAGTGATAAATGGATTAAAGATTTTCTTTTCAATTATTTCAATTATATTTTTAATTCCAACTATAATTCTTTCTTCTTTACTATTGAAAGGTAAATATAACAATTATAAACTTGTTGCAATTTTTTCAATTATTTTTGCTGGGGTAATTGGTGGTGTTTTAATGTTATGTGGTAAATATCAAAAAGATGATAAAAATATAATTAAAGATAAAACGATCATTTCTAATAATAGTATTGATGATAAAAATATATAATTTTTTTAAATAGTTTATAGTTATAAAATTTTTTTAATTTGTAGTGTAACCTTTTTCCAGACATAATTTAAAATTAATCTAAATAAGATTATAAAATTATAAGGAAAGAGGTTTTTTTATGAAAAGATACACTAAGGAAGAAAAAATAAAAATATGTAAATTATTTTTAGAGAGCAATTCTAAATATGAAGATTTTTCAAAATGCTATAAACTATCATCGATTAGTTTAAGAAATTGAGTTAAAAACTATAATTTATTCGGAGACGGAGCTTTTGATAATTCAAAAACACATTTAGAAGAAAAACTTAGAAGCTTACAAAAAGAAAATAAAAAGCTAAAAAAAACAACTTAAAGATCAAGAATTAAGAGATGAAATGTATTCAGATTTAAGAAGGTTAATAAATAAAAAAAAGTAAATAAGTGGCAGCTTTGCATATACAAATGCATTGTTGTACACAATAAAAAAATTATGGATAATGAAATAACAATAAGAAAACTTTGCAAAATAAGAAAACTAGGTAAATCAACATATTATGATTGAATTAAAGATAAAAAACCAAAGTTTAGACATATAGATTATGAATTACTATCAAATATTGAGAAAAGTTTTATCGATTCTGGGAAAACATATGGTTCAAGTAGATTAGCAATTGATTTAAACAATATATGCTCTCATAAAAAAGTAAGAAGATATATGTTTTTTTCAAATTTTAAAGTAAATAATTACAAAAACCCAAAGAAAACAACAAATCACATAGAAAAAGTTGGTAAATATGAGAGATTAATAAAAACAAACGCAGATTTGAAAAAATTTGGCGATGTTTTTAGTGTTGACATAACAGAAAAAGTTATTAATAAATCAAGACTTTACACTTGTGGTTTTTATAATATTAAGCAGAAAAAAATTTATGGATTAATTACAAAGACATCAAAAGGTATATCACTTGTTGTTGAATCATTTTTAAAAATGGTTGATGAGTTTGGAGTTTTTAAACCAAATAGCGTTATTCACTCTGATAATGGTTCAGAGTTTAAATCCTATATATATAAATTAATGTTGATAAATTTTGACTTAAATATAAGCATGTCTAGAGTTGGTAAATCAACTGATAACGGTTATATAGAGGGTTTTTGAAGTGTATTAAAAAGAGAAGCTATAATAGAGAACAAAAAATATACATCGATTGAAGAATATATATACATTTTTAATTTATACTCAAAATTTTATAATGAAAGGAGAATAAAGTTATAAAATAAATGTGCCCGGAAAAAAGGTTACAGCACAAAAAAATTTTAATTTTAATTTTTAAAGATTTAAAAATTAAATAAAATACATTAGATGTTATAATAATTTTTGAAGTTATATTTGAAAGAAGTTGTCGGGAAATGTTACTTTTTAAAAATGGTTTAAGAAAACTCTTAAAAGACTACACACAATTTACTATTTATATAGTATTGATTTTTGTGTCAGTTATTTTTACTTCAACATTTGGTATTGTTGCAAGTAATTTAATATCTTCAAACGACAATATATCAAAAAATTTTAAAGGTTTTGATTACTCATATAGATTCAATTCTAGTGGATATAAATCGAACGACACACAAACTTTTAGTCCTTGATTTGCATTTAATACTGAATTAGTTAAAAACAATTCTAAAATTTCTGAAGAAAATATGCCAACATTAAATTTTGGTAACGATAAAGCTTTACAAGAATATTATTTTAATCCATACTGTGAAAATTCTTTTAGTGAAGATTGTTATGATTCGTCAGTCTACTCAAAAGATGGAAAGAAAAATATTAATTTTCATTTTGGTGATGTAGAAGGAATAGACCCACCAAGAAATTCACATTATTACCCATCAGATGAAAAAGCAGTACTTAAAATGACAAATGCTGATAAATTTAATATTGTTAAAAGGGCAAAATTTGGTGATTTATATAAATTTAATCTCGATTCAACATTTTTTAAAGAATCTTTAATTGGTAAGTTATATGCAAAGTTCAATAATTTTGATTACGAATTTAATAACTTATCAAAAGAAGCAAAAAAATCTGCTTTAGATATTTTTGATTTTATGTTCTATTTAAACAATTCTTTTGTAACTTATTCAATAAAAAAAGAAATACTTGATATATACAATACGCAAGACAAAATTGAAGAAAAAATTGAAAAAATAAATAGTCATGTAAATCAAGGTTTTAACAAAAAAGGTGAAAAGAATGATGTATACTATACAAATTCTAATTTACAAAAGTTTACAAAAGAAGAAAAAGCTTTATACAATAAATATGCTTCAGTTTATATAAGAAATTATGAATCTGAAGAGTTTTTTAAAACTTTAGAACATCAAGAAGGATATATTATAAATAGTAAACACTTAACTTCAAGAAATTGATTTGATTCATTTATGGAAGTATTAGGTGATCTAACCAATTTTGATACAACAATTACAAATGAAGTTGTTATGTGAGGATTGGATGGAGAAAAATATAGATATATTTCTAGTTTTTATAATACTAAAATTGATAATAAATATAAAGTGGAATTCTATAATTCTGAACTTAATACTATTTATGAAAAAATTGATGGAGATGATGTATTTACAGAGAACTCATATCTAACTTCTCTAGGGCACTATAGAAATAGCACTTTAAGTTTGGGTAAAAGTTATAATATTTTTCCTGGCGACATTAAAGATGAGCAAAAATATCGACTAGATGGAATAATGACAAACGCTTTAAATCTTTATCCTACAATTTATGAAGAAGATTTAATGGTTAATCAAGAAAATAGTGCAATATTTTATATTTCAACTAGCTTATATGGTAGAAGGTTTAGAACTAATTCAAATGATCAAAATTATATTGATCCTTCTAAATATCAAGATGTATCAAGAGTATATTTAAAATATCATGATGAAGAAAAAACAAATGTATCTGAAGATGTTGATACATATAAATTATATTTAGCAGATAACATACTTAATTTGGGTAAAATTGTAGAACAAATAAAAAATCCTGAAAATGAATTAAAAACAAGTCTTTCCAGAGCAAATATTCAAAGCTTTGATGAATTAACTACTTTAAAACTTAGATCTTCATTATTTAATAAAATTGTAAAAATCTTTTATTGAATAGCAATTGTGTTTAGTTTCTTGTTTGTAATATCTCTTTGTTTTGTAATACAAAGACTATTTAAAAAAGTAATGGATTCACAAAGATCTCAAATAGGAAATTTAAAATCACTTGGTTATTCAAATATGAAAATAGTTTTTAATTATATTGCATATATGTGTATACCTGTTTTCTTAATTGTTCCAGTCGGTTGAGGGGTAAGTTTATTTGTTCAAAAAATATTGAATGTCATTTTTGCAACATATTTTGAAATACCTGAAACATTCTCGGTAAACTGGATAGCATTACTTGCTGAATTTGGATTTTTCCTTTGTTTAATAAGTATAATGGTATTTTTAGTGAGTTACTTTAAAATAAGACAATCACCATTAAAACTTTTAGAACCACCAAATAATGCAAAACCAAGATTATTTTTAACTAAAATCTTTTCAAAATTTAAATTTATCTCATTTAAATCAAAACTTAGAAATATAATATTTGCATCTTCTTTTAAAGATTTGATATCGTTTTTCTTTGTTATGTTCTTATCAACAATTGTTTTATCTATTTCTACAATTACTCCAAATATATTGAAAGAAATGTCAACAGAATACTATAAAAATATGAATTATAATAACGAGTACGGATTCTCTGAAAATGTATCAAATAACCCATTTTCAAGATATGCTTTCTATAATTCTAATTATAAAATCGCATCTGTTAATAATGATGCTTCAATATTCAATATTCAAATCCAAGACAAAAAAACTAATAAATATCATTCGCTTATAGATCCTGGTGAAGTTAGTTATTGAAAATCAAATAGTAATTTATTTGCAGAATATATACAAGATGCATTTCTTTATAATTTAGCTACTTTTAAAGGTACTTTAGTTTCGCCAGCTGTTTTAGAAAATGTAATTGATTTATCTAAGCAAATTGATGCAACAACACACAATGTAGTATCACAATTTACAAATACTTTTGCATGTAGAATATTACCTCAATTATTTAATCAGCAAGAAATAACTGATGAAAAGGATTTTAATAATTGTATTAAATCAATATCTGGTAATATTCTACCTTCTTCAATAAAAGAGCGATGAGATAGAAATGAAGATAATTATAAAAATTTTAGTTTTAATTTCTCAAAAATACCATTTAATAAAGAAAAAGATAGTTTATATACAAAAGTTAATGTCCAATTGAATAAAAAAGATGGCATTGATGCAATTGGTTATGGAATAGATTTGAATAATAAATCAAATTTAAATTTGAAAAATAAAGATATAATTAAATACTCAGAAAATCAAAAAGATATTCCTATAATAATTAATAGAAAATTACAGCTACAAGGTTATAGTGTCGGGTCTTACTTAAATTCAAAACTTAGTCATGATTATTTAACTATAATTGATAATAATAAAAGTCCATTGATTGTTGATAAAGATTGATGATCTTTAGAAAACTCGAATAGTAGTATATGGGATGTAAATCTTTCAAAATTAACTTATTGAAAAGAAACTAATAATCTATCAAACTTTTATTATGAAGAAGATGGCGATAGAAAAGAATTTGTAAACCCTAAAAATATTTTGTTAAAACTTCCTAAATCTCAAGTTAACAATGAAGAAGTATCTAAAATAAATGAAGAATACACAAAGTATTCAAACAAAAAAATCAAAGAAGATAGTAGTTATTATTACATTAATCCATTTGACATATATATTTATGAAGATGATGGCGTTACAACAATGCCGTTGTTTAATCAATTAGTTCAAACAGGTTTAACAAACAGTTGATTAAATATTGCTTTAAAAAATTCAGTAATTACTAATACAACTTTCTATGATGATATAAAAAACTTAAAAATAGTTGGTGTTGATGATTTTTATGATGGATATAAATTTTATTTCGATCAACTTAATGCTAACAAATTGCTTGGTTATAATAACTTTGATTCTGTTTTAAATATTGATGGTCAAACTAAAATAAACATTTGATCTAATGCAAAGATAAGTACAAATGAAACTAATTCAGACCAATTAGAAAAAATAATATTAAATCCTGATTCAGGAAATAATACAATGGCTGGATTTATTGATTATATGAAGCAAGCTATAAATCAAAGTGATTCAATTAATACAAAAAAAGATGCAATAAATAAATTATTGTCATCTGTAATATCGATTGCGACTATTTTTATATCTATTTCGATGATTGCTGCAACTATTGTAATTTTCTTGATTACAGATATATTTATTGGTAGATACAAAACATTTATGGCAAATATGCGAATATTTGGTTATTCAATGAGAGAAATAAATTCTATTATAATATGGATATTCTTACCAATTGCATTTATTGCATCATTGCTTGCAATTGGAGCTGTTATTCTGCTTATTTATTTAATTATTCCAGAAATATTAGTTAGTGTTAATATAGCTGTTCCAATGATATTTAATTATGTTTTAATACCTGGGGTGTTCTTATTATCATTAACAATGTTCTTAATCTCATATATTTCAATAATATTTGGTGTTTCAAAAATAAGACTTGCCAGTTTAATTGGAAATGAGTCATAATAATTTTAAAATCTCTTTTAACTTAAAGAGATTTTTTTAATACTAACTAATCTAATAATTTCTAAAAAATTTTATTATTTATAAAATAATTTTCGATTTGAAAAATGTATAATAGATTTGTTAGTAAAAAAAATTTTACTAATTTTATAAGGGGAAATTATGAAAAAATTAATTAATTTGTTAGGGAGTTTATTGCTAGCAAGTACTCCATTAGCATATGTAGTTTCATGTGGTAATGGTAGCAAAAAGGACACTGATGATAATAACAATAATGGAGGTAATAATGGAAGTAATCCGTCATCTCCACTAACACCAACTCAACAAGATATGATAGATGGGGCAAGTATGCTATCTAAATTAATTATTGGTGGTAGACATGAGAACTTAAATTATAATGTTAACGAAATACTTTCACTATTTTTATCACCAGAACCTTTGTCATTAAAATTACCAATGACATATAAATATAACAACGAAAATATTAATTTATCTACGGATTTAAATAAATATAAAAATTATTTAGCACCAAACATTGAAAAAATGAACAATGGTAAAAATGCAACAATGGCTGCAAGTTATGTTATGGGAATGTATGAAAATGATTTTTATAAAAATATTATAAATGGTGATGCATCTAACGAAAATTCTATGTCATACTATTTTAATGACACTTTTTCTAAAGAAGGTAATCAAGGTTTCAATAAACCGGGTAGTGATAATGCAATGGGATTTGCAGCTGGATTAGGAAACAATATCGATCTATCAAATGTTGAAAGTAGAAAGAACTTATCTTGAGCAATCCAAGATACTGGAGCATTATCAAACTATTTATTAGCAAATGGTTTTGATGGAGCTAATCCAAGTGATACAAATGGTCAATCAGGAGAGGTATCAAAACCAAGTGCTTCAACAGGTGGAACAAATGGATCAGGTTATTTATACTATAACTCATTATTATTAATGCAAAAAGCAAAAAAAAGTGCATATTATCCAGGATTTGATATTAAAAATAAAATGAAAGATGTTGACTACATGTCATATACAGATAGACCTGATGAAGTAATCACAAGAAAATATTCTTCTTCAATTTACACAAGTAATAAAGAAAAAATGAAAGAATTTAACTCAACTGGTGGTATGATTCTTAGAACATCTGGAGATAATAAAGCTAATGCTTATATCTCATCAATTGCTTCAATGTTTGATAACTTCTCAGAAACATCAAATGGAGCTTCATTATTATCAGAATTCAGTAATATTTTATTACCAATAATTCATACTAAAAAACAACCAGGATTATTCGAAACTTATCCATTGACTCAAGGACTTGGTTTCTCATTAATTACAAAAATATGAGAAGGATTAGAATCTTTAAAAAAAGATGAAGATGTATTTACTAAACACAGTACAATTTTAACAAATGATATTAAAGAAAAAATCAATGGTTTAGATAAAGCAATTGTACCAATTAAAGGTAGTTCGTTTCCATATGTTAATGTTGAAGAATTAGGAATTGAATCTTTATATAAAAAACAAGAAAGAGATAAAAAAAACCCAGGAACAAATGCTAAAGATATTTTCGAAATTATCAACAGTATTTGTGAAAATGCTTCAAAACAAAATGATCAAGAAAGAAAATCATTTACAGAAGACTTGTTTACAAGCAGCAAAAGTGTTTTCAAAAAAGCTTATAGTATGTTAATAAAATATATGTCTGAAGAAGTTTGAAATAATGCTGTAAATTCAGATAATTACTCAGGTGGTTTAAACTTATTAAAATTAGGTTCAAATATTTATGAAATGTTTGCAAATGAAGATTATAGAAATATAACTGATGAATTAATGGAGAAATACAAAGATTATACAAATTTATCACAATTAACTACAAGTGAAAGATCTGAGTTCACAAAAAAACTTGGATATAGTAACTCAAAATATGAAGAAAATTCAATTTTATATAAATTATTTAAAGGATTTACAGATGAAAATGTTGTTGGTCAAAAACAATTTAGATCATTAATTGAAGGCTTTAGAAATTATCTATCAGAAGATATGCAACTTTCTCATGAAAATGTTTTCCAATATTTAGTAAACAAAAAATACTGAGATGTTTCAGATGTTAAAATTGATACAACTCATAATACACAAGTAAATGGAAAAATGGAATTTACATTATCATATACTGGTAAAGGAGATTCTACTTCTAGCGCTTCTAAACAAACTACTAAAGTTAATGTTCCAGATAAATTCAACCCATATCAAACAAAACTTGATTATCAAGAAGAACATATTTCACAAATTAAATCAAAATTAGATAATGAAAAAATAAAAAACTCAGGAAAAGTTCTTGGACAAAGTCAATTAAAATTAACTAATGATAATTTATTGAGTTATGATGGTTTAGGTA
Source organism: Spiroplasma litorale (assembly GCF_001267155.1). Classification (NCBI taxonomy): domain Bacteria; kingdom Bacillati; phylum Mycoplasmatota; class Mollicutes; order Entomoplasmatales; family Spiroplasmataceae; genus Spiroplasma; species Spiroplasma litorale. Next base: position 812,340 of record NZ_CP012357.1, on the reverse strand, counting down.
ACTATCAAGACTACACTGATGTTAATAATAAATATAAAGTAGTCTGAGAAAATATTTCTGAAAATACAGAAAGTCCATATTGAGTAATAACAGGAATTAATTGTTATAACGAAAAAGGAGAAGAATTCTTTAATATATATTAATATTTATATAACTTATTTTATATTTAAAATACAGCAATAATAATTGTTGTATTTTTTATTTTAACTTTAAAAAATAGGTAATATTAATTATAATAATCATATAAAAATTAAGGAGAAAGTATGAAACTTAATTCAATTTCTAAAACAGGATGCATAGTTACAATTGTATTAACTTCATTTGCAGTATTTTTTTGTGTATCATATCTCTTTTATGGATTTATATATATGGATTATTTGGAAAGTCTAATAGATAAATATAAAAATGATAAATACAAGTTGATGGAATTAAATTCAAGTATTTCTTTTCAAAATTTAACTAATATATTCTTTTTAATTATTTTGATATTAAGTTTTCCCAATATAATTCTCTCATCGCTTGTTCTTTCTGACCACTTTAAAGTATTAAAATGAGCTGGTGTTGTGGCAATAATTAGTGGAGGACTAATTGGTGGTGTTTTAATTTTATGTGGAGGTCCAGTTAAAATAGTTCCAAAAGAAAAAAAAGATAATATTAGTCCTTTTACAAAAGGTAACTTTATACCTAAAAATTAATATTAAACTATATTTGCACAGTCTAGACTTATATTTCCAACCATAAAAATATATAATATATTTAGAATTTAATTATAAACATTGTATTTTTTATTAAGGTTGGTGTTTATGGAAAGTCTAAAAAAACAATGAACAAATTTAATAAAAAACTACATTACTAACAAATATGAAGATGTAGAATTTTTGTTTGAATCAAATTATAAAGAAATAGACTATTTTTACAATAAAAATAATTTAAAAACACACTTACATTCAGATTTAGTTATAAAAACTAAAACAAATTGATTTGTGTTTAAGTTTTATACAGATGACGATTACGAATATCGATTTTTAGAAAAAAACAATAACTTTTATAAAGTTAATAGAACAAATCGTTTGTGATCAAGGATTAAGGACAATTTAGTAAGAACATATAAAATTAATAAAATTCATTTAGATAACTTCAATCAACTTGATAATAAGTTTTTTATAATTGCTAGTTATATAGAATTTGATGAATTTAGTGATAGTATTTTCGGTTTAAAAATTGATGAAATTAGCAAAAAAATATAGTTATTTTAATACAACCACTTTTTCTAGACATAATTTAAAAATTAATCTAAATAAGATCATAAAATTATAAGCAAAGAGGTTTTTTGTGAAAAAAGGCACTAACTAAAGTACTTTATAAATATTTTTTTAGGATTCACTTATACACATAAAAAATATTAAGAAACTTCATAATTATGATTAATTATTTTAAGAACTTAAGTTAGAAACTAAACAAATCTAAAATTAAAGGTTGAAAAAAATAGTTATAAAATAAAACTCTTTAAAAATGAATATCATAAATTTTTTAAAAACATTTTTATAATTCTGAAATTTATTTTATAACTTTAAATTATATAATTAATCTATTAGTAAAACATTTTACTAATTTTATAAGGGGAAATTATGAAAAAATTAATTAATTTGTTAGGAAGTTTATTACTATCAAGTAGTCCATTATTATATGTTGTTTCTTGTGGAAATGAAAATAATAATACTAAAGAAGAAGGTGATTGGTCATCTTCATTAACACCAACTCAAAAAGATATGATTGAGGGTGCAAGTATGTTGTCTAAATTAATTATTGGTGGTAGACATGAAAACTTAAATTACAATGTTAACGAAATACTATCATTATTTTTATCACCTGAAGCCTTATCTTTAAAATTACCAATGACATATAAATATAATGATGAAAATATTAATATGTCTACAGATATAAATAAATATAAAAATTATTTAGCACCAAACATTGAAAAAATTAATACTGGTAAAAATGCAACAATGGCTGCAAGTTATGTTATGGGAATGTATAACAATGATTTTTACAAGAATATGATAAATGGTGACTCTGCTAATGAAAATTCAACATCATATTATTTTAATGACACATTTTCAAAAGATGGTAATCAAGGTTTTAATAAAACAAGTGGTGATAACGCAATGGGATTTGCAGCCGGATTAGGAAATAACATTGATTTGTCAAATATTGAAAGTAGAAAAAACCTATCTTGAGCAATCCAAGATACTGGGGCATTATCAAACTATTTATTAGCAAATGGTTTTGATGGAGCTAACCCAAGTGATACAAATGGTAAATCAAATGAAGTAAATAAACCAAGTCCTACAACTGGTGGAACAAATGGATCAGGATATCTATATTATAATTCTTTACTTTTAATGCAAAAAGCAAAGAAAAGTGCTTATTATGAAGGTTATGATATTGCAGAAAAAATGAAAAATTTAGACTATATGTCTTGAAGTAAAAGAAGTGATGATGATTTAGAAATAGTTAACGACAGTTCATCATCAATTTTTACTAATGATTCTAAAAAAAGAAAAGAATTTAATTCAACAGGTGGTCTTGTAATGAGAATTGCTGGGGATAATAAGGCCGATGCCTATATTTCATCTATTGCATCAATGTTTGATAACTTTTCAGAAACATCAAATGGAGCAACATTATTGACTGAATTTAGCAACATTTTATTACCAATGATTCATTCAAAAAAATCTTTTAATTTTTTTAATATGGACACATATCAATTAACACAAGCTTTAGGTTTTTCATTAATCACAAAAATTTGAGAAGGATTAGAATCCTTAAAAAAAGATGAAGACGTATTTAATAAACATAGTTCAATTTTAACAAATGATATTAAAGAAAAAATCAATGGTTTAGATAAAGCAATTGTACCTATTAAAGATGGTATAATTCCATCTGTTAATGTTGAAGAATTGGGAATTGAAGCTTTATATAAAAAACAAGAAAGAGATATAAAAAACCCAGGAACAAATGCTAAAGACATATTCAATATAATAAATAGTATATTAGAAAACGTTTCAAATCAAAGCAATGAAGAAAAAAAATCATTTACAGAAGATTTATTTGTTAATGATAAAAGTGTATTTAAAAGCACTTATAGTTTATTAATTAAATATATGTCAGAGGATGTTTGAAATGATGTTGTTACTTCTGATAATTATTCAGGGGGTTTAAACTTATTAAAATTAGGTTCAAATATTTATGAAATGTTTGCAAATGAAGATTATAGAAATATATCTGATGAATTAATAAAAAAATATGAAAACTATAATAATATAGCTGATTTAAGTATATCTGAAAGATCAGAAATTACTTCAAAATTAGGATATAACAATTCAAAATTTGAAGAAAATTCAATTTTATATAAACTATTTAAAGGATTTACAGATTCTAATGTAAAAGGTCAAAAAGAATTTAGATCATTAGTTGAAGGGTTTAGAAATTATTTATCAGATTCTATGAAAACACCACATGAAAATATATTCCAATATTTAACTGAAAACAAATATTGAAATATTTCAAATGTTAATATAGATACAAACCATAACACGCAAGTAAATGGAAAAATGGAATTTACATTATCATATACTGGTAAAGGAGATTCTACTTCTAGCGCTTCTAAACAAACTACTAAAGTTAATGTTCCAGATAAATTCAATCCATATCAAACAAAGATTGAGTACCAAAAAAAACATATTTCAGAATTTGAATCAAAACTAGATAATGAAAAAATTGATAATTCAGGAAAAGTTCTTGGACAAAGTCAACTAAAATTAAGTGATGATGATTTAATGAGTTATGATGGTTTAGGTAACTATCAAGACTATACTGATGTTAAAAATAAATATAAAGTAGTTTGAGAAAATATTTCTGAAAATACAGAAAGTCCATATTGAGTAATAACAGGAATTAATTGTTATAATGAAAATGGAGATGAATTCTTTAACATATATTAATATTTAATTAAAATTACACAATAATTTAAAATACAACAATAATAACTGTTGTATTTTTTAATTACGTTTAAAATATAAGTGATAATATATGAAATATTTTAAACAAACAATTTAATATATACAATTAAACTAATTTTTTTAAATAAAAATACATTTTAAAAATTATAATAACCACATTAATGTGGTTTTTTTCTTATAAAAGTTTATTTAAATCAATAAACTTGGAAAAAAATAATAATTATTTTTTTTATGTAGAGTTATAATGATAGTGATTAAAATCTATTCAAAGATTTTTGGAAGAATATCTCACTTTCTTTTGAAGACTTACTTGTAGGTTCTAATCACTAAAAAACTAATAAATAAATCAAATTTATTATTTTTGATTTAGGAGGGAAAACTAATGAATTTATTTTTTAATTGCCCTAACTGTGGGCATAAAATTACAGAAGAAGATTTTGATAAAAATGAAAAAATTTTAGCAAATTTAAAAACAATATTTGATAACCACAGAGAAGAATATATAAAGAGTATCAAAAAACAATTAACTGAAGAATTTAAAGATAGTCAAAAAATTGAAATTGACAAACAACTTGCTTTAAAAGAAAATGAATTTAATAAAGAAAAACAAAAAGAAATTGATAAACTAAATTTATTAATTAAAAATCAAGAAATAGAACTAAATAATGCAAAATCAAATTTCGAAGTATTATTGTCAAAAAAAGAAATTGAAATTAATAGTAACAAACAAAAAGAAATTGATCAATTAAAAGATACAATTTCTAAATTAAATATTTTAGTAGAAAATAACAAAAGTACTCTTGAAAACACTATTCTTGAAAAAGAAGCATTATTTAATAAAACTAAACAAATAGAGCTTGAAAAACTAAATAAAATAATAAATGACCAAAATATAGAACTGACAAATAGCAATATTAAACTTGAAAAAATTTTAGCGGAAAAACAAGCCGAGTTTCTTCAAAAACAAAAAGAAATTGAGAATAAGTATGAATATGAAATTAAAACATATAATGATAAAATATTGCAATTAGAAATAGCAAATGCAACAAATAAAGTTATACAAAATAAAACAAAAGGAGAAAATTTTGAGCACGACGTTCATGGCGAATTGCTTAAGGTTTTTGAAGAAGATAGAGTTACAAAAATAACTTCTCAAGATAAAAAAGCTGATTATTTACAAGAAGTAATTTTAGACTCAAAACTAATAGGTAAAATTGTTTATGAAGTTAAAAATGCAGAGTGAAGTAATGTGTGAGAAAAAAAACTTATTGAAGACATGGCAAAACAAGGTTCAAAATATGGAATTATAGTCGCCACATCCTTCAATAAAAAATACCCAGGTATTCCATTTAAAAAATCAGATTTAAATCCTAATATTTACCTTAGTGATCCTGATAACTTTGTCTTTATAGGTCAAATAATTAGAAGTATTATAAAAATAGAAAATAAATATGAATCTCAAAAGTTAATCACAAACTATGATGAAAAAATTAAAGAGTTTAATAATTGAAAAGAAATACATTTACCAAAATTACTAAAAATATTTGAAGATAGTTTTGAAAGAATAAAGGAAAATGAATCAAGTATTTTAAAACGTGTAGATGATATAAGAATTGCACGTGAAAAAATGCAAAATAATGCACTTCATAATATTAGAGAATACATTGAAGGACTAATTTTTTAATTAAATTTTTTTATAATACTAAAATAAAATAAATAATTAAATTCTATTTTAATCCATATATAATGGTATTTTTAAAGTACACTAATAATTGACTTATATTTATAAAGTTATATAATGATTAAAATGAAAAAATAAAAAAAAGGAAAGAAAGTTATATTAAATATATTGTTGTTTTTAGCATCAATATATTTTTTAAATACGATTTTTGAATTCAATATAGAATTATTTAAAAATATAAAAATAATACAGCACTTTAACAACTTTATTTTTATAACCTGTATTATATTATTTTCTTCTTTCTTAATGTGAAAATTTTCATTATTAGTAAAAATAATAAACGAATATAAAACTAGCCTATATAATGATCATTTGTTATAATTTTTATTAGAAAAAAACATAAAATTATTAAAAAACTATATTTTTATTATGACTCCAATAGTTTCATTAAAAATTTGTGAGTTTTTTAGTCTTTATGATTGTAACGATAATTATGATTTATTTGTTTCTTTTTTACTATTGCTGTCTGTGTTTTTAATATTAAACTTAGTAATATTTTCTCTATTTTTATCTTTTATCTTTTTGTGTAAAAGCAAAAAAATTAAAATTATAGAAAACAATTTTAATTTAGAAGTAATTGATAATTTTATTAATTTTTTAAATATAAATTATGATACCAATTATTTTTATGAAAACTTTGTATTTCAAAATTTTTTACTAGTTTCAATAACTTCATATAAAAATGAAAAAACAATGAAGGTTTTTAAATTATTAAACCAAAAATTAAGAGATAAAAAGAAAGGTACGGTAATTCTATTCTTCAAATTCTAATTTTTTATCTAGTTTTGTAAAAAAAAGAAGGAGAATAATTTATGAAAAAATTATTAAGTTTAATAGCAACTTTAGGATTAATATCAACAAGTGGAACTGTTGTTGTTTCATGTAATAGTGATGATAAGGCGTCAGATGGAAATGCCACAACAACCAAAACAGATTTATCAAAATTAAATACAAAGCAACTTGGTAACAAAGAGGGGACAACTGATTTTCCAACAATAGACCTAATTGTTAGTGCTATAAATAATAAAAACTCAAATTATGGTTTAAAAACAAGTGATGTAGTAATTGATGGAACTCAATCAATTAAAACTATAAAATTAAAAGCTTTAGATGCTTCTACAAAATTTACAGGAAGTGTTGAGGTTACATATAGTTATTCAAAAATTAGTGCCAAAGACCTAAGTGGGCTTCCAACAAAAGAATTGGGAAATTTCGAAGGAGAAGCAGAGTTACCTACTTTAGATGAAATTGTTAAACAAATTAACAAAATTAATGATAACTACGGTTTAACTTCTTCAGAAGTTGAGGTTGATGGTCAGATTTCTGCAACAAAAACAAAAATTAAAGCACTTTCAACATCTACAAAATTTACAGGAAGTGTTGAAGTTGAGTATGTTTATACAAAACTAAACATAAAAGATTTATCTACATTACCTATTAAATCTCTCGGAGATATCGGAGGAATAAAAGACTTACCAGTTTTAAGTGAAATTATTACTCCAATAAATAGTAAAAATGATGATTGAGAACCTAAAAAAGCTGAAGTTGAATTGGAAGGAAACCCAACAAAACAAAAAGCAACCTTAAAAGCTAAAAGCGGATCGAAATATTTTTCAGGAAAAGTTGAAATAGATTACAGCTACTTTAAAAAACAAAATATAGGAGATATTAAAGCAAAAGATTTAGGTGATATAATTGGTAAAACCGATTTAATGACTAGTATAGATCTTGTTGAAATTGTTGAAGTAATTAACTTAAAAAACCCAGGTTTTGAAATTTAAACTAGTGATCTTGACTATGTAAAAAGTCCTTCAAATAAAGATACTTCTTTAAAAGCTAAACTAAAATCAATAAAATTTACAGGTACTGTTGATGTAAAATATAATTTTAGAATTAGTTTTGATGTTTCAATGCTTAAAGATGTAATTGATGGAAAAGGTTTAGGAGCAGCAGGTAGACCAAATAGTGTAAACATTGGAAAAACTTATGATTAAAAGTTATAAAAAAGAAGATATTTTAACAACTTTTGATGGTTTTGTAAAACCTTTATTAGATATGGCGGTAATGATTGGCTTTGTTATAAGTCTTGAACAAATGAAAGATGTAGCAAATATCGAATTTTTAGATAGTAATGGTAATGTTGTGGCCGAACCAACAGAAAACACTACAATTGCAAACATGAGAGTAACTGCAAAACCAGGAAAAGAAGATGATATTGATGGTGTACATTGTAAAGGTGAAGGAATTATTAAACTTAAAGTAAAAAAATATTCATCAGTATTAAAAGTTAGAGATTTAGGTGAACTCACGCCAGTAAGTAATAGTGAAAGTGATAAAATTGATGCAATTAAAAAAGCATTACTATTAAAAATGGAGTAGCTGATGAGAATTTGAATTTTTATTCTTCTCACTTTGATGTAACAAACATGACTGATACAAGTGCAACAGTTAAAGCAAAATGAAATGCATCATATACAGATGAAGATATACCTGTAACTTTTACTTTTGCAAGTAGTTTATAAGAAAAATAAAACCATAAAACTATTTATTATTTATAATAAATAGTTTTTTTGTGAAATAAATTTTAAAGTGTTATTATTTTTTATTTAAGTAAATATTTTTGTTAATATTATAATGTATTTAACAAGGAGAAATTATGAAAAAAATTTTAAGCATATTAGGATCATTAGGAATAATATCATCATCTGCAACATTATCATCAAATGTAGTTTCATGTGCAGATAACTCAAAAGAGCTTACTTTTAAAGACGGAAAAAGTAACAAAGACGTAGTTAATTTATTTATAGATAAAACTAAAACAAATATTTTTAATTATGAAGAAGGAAACGAACATCATCCAGTTAGTGTAATTGATAATAAACTAGGAGAAGATTATTTAGATTTAACTGATAAATTTAATTGAGGTAAATATAGTTTTGGTAATGTTGATGGACAAGTTTTAATTTTTGAATCAATGCCAAAAGATTCAATGGAATTTTTAGGTAAAGATTTAAATGAAATTTTTAATGAAGTTTCTTCACTACAGACAATTAACGAAACAACTGAAAATAGTTTAAAAATAACAGTATATGTATCAACTATAAAAGGTTCAAAAGGTGATTCATTATTTCAATTTAGCATTTATGAATTTAGTTTAGAGTTAAGTGATACAGGAAAAGGAAGTTTTTTTGCTTCAAAAATATTTTTTAAAAATATTAAATTATCTTAATTAATTTTATAAATAATTGTTAATATAAAAATAATTAGTTTTAACCCTTTATTTAAGGGCTTAAAATTAATATTCAAGTCTATATCAATCTTAAATTAAATTTATAAACCAGTTATTAGTTGATAATCATTGAAGTTTACATATTTATAAGTGTATAATCCTTATATGTAAAGAATAATCTTTACAGAAAGGAAAATAGTATGAGTCTAAATAAGAAATTTTTAGTAAGAATGATTTATTCTGGAATTGTCTAATTAATCATTACAATATCAGTTTTAGCAATTGGGACAAGTATTAAAGTTGAGGGAACAGAATATTGATATTTTAAAGGATGAGGAGATAAAACAACTGCTGCAAGTAACATGGAGTCAATAACCTCTGGATTTAGAGTAATTAATAACGATACAGATTCAGGAATGTTCAGTGGATTATCAAAAGGAATTTTTATTTTTTCATTACTAGCATTTGTTTTCTCATTAATTTATTTTATTTACAATATAACTATTTATGCTGTAAGTTTCAAAAAAGAAGATTTGATAAATAATAAAGTTCAATTAATTATGGATATATTATTTACAATATTTATAGCTATTTTTGCAGTTTTATATCTTGCAGGAATTTGTGGTTTAACAAGTGATTTGAATAAAGCTTGAGGCATAGATGTGTATAAAATTGGTTCAAGTTACTTTATATCAACAGCTTTAATTGTAATAGTTCTAATTGGGCATGTTGTTGGAGCATCATTAGTAAATTCAAAATTTAGATAAAATTTTTTAAAATAAAATTATATTATTGTTTCTAAATCAATACAAACTTTTAAAATTTGTATTGATTTTTTTTATTATAAAATTTATGATATTATATTTTTACATAATTAGAAGGAAATTTTAGGGAATAAAAAATGAAAAAAAAATGAAAATCAATTTCATTGATGATATTGAGTTTATTTTGTCTACTCTCAGTACCTATATCATCAATAATTTGGCTTGTAAAAAAGACAACTAATGCAAATGGTTATGCAACAGCATTATCTAATTTACTTAATTTTGAGGATTTAAAATTAGACCCAAGATTTAGAGCAAATTGATATAATTTACTAGAAGGTTCACAATCATATGCTTCTGCATATGATTGAAACTACAAAGTTAATCTAAATAACATAATGAATAGAGTTATTGATGGGAATATGGATTATATAAACGCTAGTTTTGAACAAAAAAAACCACTTAAATATAAAAGTGAGTTAATTGATGATATCTATTTAGGTTTACAAGTTATGGGGCATAACTCTCCTTGTGCATCAGAATTAAATGAAATTGGTAGATATGAAATATCAAATTTTACAGCACTTGAAAATGCAGGATATACTTTGTATATTAACAAAGAAGACCCAAATTCTTTGCTTAATATTTTAAATATTGATGATTCAGAAAAAAGAAATTATCAAAATAAAGAATATTATAAATTAATAAATTTTAATAATACTGATAATATTTTTTATAAAACGTCTTCAAAAGTAAATAAAGATACAATTACTAAATGAAATAATCAAAATATTACATTAAAACTAATAGCAAAAAAAGACTCAGACAGTAGAGTCTTAAGTATTTATGATCCTAAATATCATAGAAGTAGTCTTGGTATTAGAATTATTACCCATACATCAAATGAATTTATTCAATATAAATTATGGGATTGAAATCAATATAATTTCAATGATGAAAATCTATTATGTTATATTGCAAGTAATTTAATTAAGTTCTATGTTGAAATTGGACTTAACTACATTGATTTTATTGATCCCAACTCAAGTATGTATAATGTAAAAGCATATCCATTAGAAGGTATTGATAATGTATTCTCACACAAAGAAGGTGGAGGGGGTGGAGCAACCCCAGGTTCATTATTATATTATGCTTACAAATATGGTTCTTTTTATGATTTGAGAATAATAGCATTGACTTATAGTACAACAGACTTAAGATACATTTATATAAGTTATGATCAAAATAATATTATTGAATTTGATAAAAATAATAAAGATAATGTTGTTGTTGATGATATTGATAAAGTTACAAATAATTATAATAATAGAACTAAACTTGGTTTTAATCCTTGAATTGAGTTTAATGATCAAGTAAGAGGGTTTGTTCAAAAAACATGAAACTTACTATTATTTGCAATGGATAAGATGCTTTAATCTAGGGAGATATAAATATGATAAAAATAGAAAATGTAACAAAAAAATATAATAAAAACCAGGTTGTTTTAGATGGTGTTGACTTTGAAATTAAAAATGGTGAGAGTATAGGTATACTTGGTGCAAATGGTAGTGGTAAAACTACTCTTGTTGAAATAATCGCTGGAATAACTCAACCAACAGAAGGAAAAGTATTATTCTTAGATAGTAAAAATGAAACTGATAATGTTTTAAAAGAAAGTATTGGTATTCAATTCCAAAAGGGTGATTGACCTTTTAATACAAGAGCAATAGATTTATTAAATTTACTTTCTGGTAAAAATTGAAAAAATGATGATTACATCAATAGTCTTATAGATATTTTTGAAGTTAAAAACATTATTAATAAAAGACTAAATTATTGTTCTGGTGGTGAGCAACAAAGATTTAATTCATTGTTATCTTTAATTAAAAAACCAAAAATTTTGATTTTAGACGAACTTATAACAGGTCTTGATTTAAAAATGCAAATGAAATTAATCTCATTCTTTGATGAATTGAGAAAAAAAGAAGAAATTACACTATTAATAATTTCTCATATACCAGAAGAAATTGAACAAATAAGTAATAGAATTATAGTTTTGAATAATGGGAAAATTTATAGAGATAGTAGCGTAAAAGAAATTGTTAAAGAATTTGGATCTGTTAGATTATTTTTACAAAATTACTTTAAGGAAATAAATCATGATCAAAAATAAAATAAACTTCAAAAAAAGCTTTTCAAATTTTGGAAGAATAATGAGAATATCGCTTTCATTAAGTTTAAGAAATGAAAGAGCATGGGTAATAATAAATCTGTCTTCTTTAATAATTGTATCTATTTTATCATTTGGATATTCTAATTATTCAAGTAACTTTGTTTTATTACCACCTCAAATAATATGTCTAAGTCTAATACCTGCATTTATATCAGGGGGATATTTTGCACTATATTTATCTAATCTTAAAGAATCATCTTTGCTTAAAAGGATGAAATTTGTAGGAATTAAAAGATACTCTATTATATTTTCTTTTATAATTTGTAGTTCTATATTCACTATAATAGGTTTTTGTTTATCACTATTATGGGTCTATATAATGTCAACTTTTCAATTAAATTTAAGGTTTTCTAATTTATCTAATTTATTATGATGAAATTGAGTTTGAGTTATTTTAGCTTTAATTTTAATACAAATAGTTGTATTTTGTACTAGTGTCGCTATAATGGATGTCATAAAATATAAATCTTTTAGACCAATCGTTCCAGTAATATTGGTTACATTTCTAGCTCTTTTTTCTGATGTATTAATACCATCATTTATAACAACAAGTTCAGGTTTTTTAACTTATTTTGGATATTTATCTTTAACAAAATATATGTCTTGATTGATATTGATGACTAGCTCATTTTCATTTGTAGATTATGAGGGTGGGATTTATCAAGTAATAAATGATAAGGACAGTTATGTTTTTATTAGTAACATTTATGCGTTGTTAATATTGTCAATTATAATAACAAGCACAACAGTATTTTTATCAATTTGATTCTTTAAATGAAAGTAGGTGTATTATGAAAACTCAATTAATTAACAAAGTTTCTTTTAGAGATTTATTTAATTACATTTTTAAAGCAATCTTTAAAACATCAAAAATGTATATATTTTCAATAATTATGCCTACTTTTGCAGGGGTTTCTTTATTTTTAATTAAAACTAAATTTGGGAATGTGGACTATTCTGAAAGAATGGGAGAAGTTCTCACATTGTTTATAGTACCTTTCACATTTTCTTTATTTACATTATCATTTATTATCTCGAATTTTGAATCTAGTATTCTATTAAAACAAACTAAGATATTTTCTATAAGTAAGTGAAAAATATACTTATCTATATTAATTTGTGGTGTAATTGTATCTTTAATCTCATTTTTTACATTTATTATTTCTTTGCTTATTGTTGAACAATTTCTTATATACAAAAATACTTTACATGTTTTTAATAACTTAAGTGATTTGTTTATGGTGGATAAAACAGTTGGAGAAGGTTTTTTATTCTTTTTTTCAATAGTAATGTCTATTAATACATATTTGTTTTATATGATATGTTTATTATTGATTTCATACATACTATGTACATTAATTAAATCGCAATATGTAATCCAAGGAATAAATACTATAATTGTTATAACATTTTTAATTTTAGGAGATTGTGCTTTAAATGGTAATTATACTGTAGACACAATAATAAATGCTGCTTTCAATGCAGCAGGATATTTCTTCCCAATTAAGGCTTTTCAATGATTAGCATTAAGTTTACTAACAAACGTAACTTCTTATGATTATAATATTTTGCAAATTATTGATAATCCAAAATTAGAAGTGCCATTTACTTTTTTTACAAACAATTCTAAAATAGTTTTACCAGTTAGTTTTGTAATGTCATCAATATGAATTGTATTATTTGGAGTTGGTGCTAGATTTGCATATATGAGGAGTATAAAATAATGAAAAAATTAATGAGTTTAGCAATGTCTATATCATTAGGCGCAAGTTTAACAATAAATGTAATTTCTTGTAATATTGGTGATTTTACATCTAGAGAATACCTAGAATCTTTTGAAGATTTTGATTGATCAAAAGGACAAACAGATGATGGTGATAGTTATAATTGAATGTATGATGATTTTAAAGGTAATTTAGATAATAAAAACCTTAGTTTAGAAGAGATTAGTGCAGGACAAGGTCCAGTTGATAAGATATTTAATTATGATAAATATTCAACCTCTTATAAAGGTTATAACTCTATAAGAAAACAAGCAACCACAGGTTCTCCTTTAATAAAATCATATAGACCTAATGGTAATCAGTGGGTCGATTTTGGATATAATTCAAGATCTAGAAAATATAATTATATTAATAAACTAGTTGATTGAAATGATGGAACTGATATGGACATACCATACAATACTTCAACAGTAGAATTAAGAGATAGAAATTATGTTGCTAAAAAAACTTTAAAAACTCAGCAAACAAAAACATTCTTTAATATGTTTCATGACCCTTCAAATTCATCAAGTTCAATAATTGGAACTAAAAATCCTTTTGGAGGAAATTTAACTAATTTAAATTACACCCATCAATCTTATACTTGACCAGCTATTACAAATAAAGGATGATTAACTTCTGCTTTTGCAGATTATTCTGAGTATCTTCATAAAAGTGGGGTACCAGTTTTAGGATTATGATACATGTCTGGTTGAGAAGATTTAACAAGAGAATCTGTTAGAACTATTTTAGAAAATGACAAAGACGGATATTTAAAAATTGTTGATGTTTTAATTGAACAATGTCAAAAACTTGGATTTGATGGTTGATTTATTAATAATGAGGCAAATGGTTCACAAGGTGATGGTTATGTAATTTCAAATGAAGAAATGAATAAAATAATGAGCCAATTTAGAGAAAAAGCAAAATCATTCGAAGAAAAAACAGGTAAAGTATTAAGAATTTTTTATTATACAAATGATGCATCACTTGAATATGATGAGTATACAAACAAACCTAAATCAAAAAAATCTTTAGAAGCTGCAAAAAATGCCGATGGAATGCAGTTAGATTTTTCAACAAGATCATTAAATCTTGATTCTTACATTAAAAGAGAGAGAGATAATGATAATGAAGCAAGAAAAAATATCTATAATTTATATAACGAAAGTGTTGCAATACCAAGTGTTGGGACATATGATTATGAAAATATGATATTTCCTTGATCTAAAGATAGTGGCTATGATACTGAAAATCCAAGTAGCTCATTTGCATTATTTGGCTCAGGTGCTGCAAATGAATTTGCAAAATCATTTAGAAATTGAGTAAATTCAAAACCATTTCTAACAAAAGAAAATGAATATAAATATTTACTTATGGAACAAGAGATATCAAATCTTTATTCAATATATCAAATGACAGGTAAGAACAGTTATTTGAGCGAAGAATCTAAGGGAATCAATGAAATGATAAGTCAAGGTACTCAAAACATTGATGAAATTTATCAAACCGATCCAAGAATTAAATCATCAGAATTTGATAAGACAGAAATTACTTCACCAAAAAAACAATTCTTTGAAATTAATAAAGATAATGGTTTATATGAATTTGGAGTTGGAGTTGGTAAAAACTTTTTAGAAAAAACTGTAATTGCTGATAAAGTTATTGAAAATGATTATAGTGATTATGGTGATACAAACATTAAAGATGTTGAAAAAGATAATGACCCTTCATTAACTACTTACTTTTCAACAGGTTCAGGGATCTATTTTGTTAACAGGGATGAAGATGGTAAATTGTTATATAATCAAACTTTTCCTTGATCAAATTCAAGATTAGGCGATGTTAATCCTACATACCAATGAGACTTTTTTACAAAACCTATTGGTGATTCATGTGGTGGTGAAACTTTAAAAATTACTACAAATGATGGTAGTAAATGTGTAACTAAAATAACTGATAAAGGACAATTAAGTCCATATTATGATTATTACAATCCTTATGTTAAAGGTAATTCGATTTCAATAGGTATGGGTTATGACTTTGATGATGGTGGAAAAGTAATTGAACCAACATGAGATACAAGCCAAAAATACTTTTGAAATTTAATGGGAACAAATTTATCAAAAAATAATTATAAAGTATCTTATTATGTTAAAAAAAGTTCATCTGATAAAAGTTTTAATAATAAACTAACTTCAGATGAGATTAATATTACATATACTGACTCAAAAGACAATTCATCACCTAACGTAATAACAACTAATGTTGAAGAAATTAATGATGGTTGATACAAGATAAGCGCTGACTTAAGTACACTTAACAGTATTAACTCTGAAAACAGAATTGCAAAACTAGGTTTAAACATAAACCCAAAAGATGAAAAGTTTTTATTATCAGTTGGATGCTTTAAAATTGAAAATAAAGAGTCAAATATTGATAATACTGAATCAAAAATTAAAAAAATAAATAATGAATATGTCGTTAAAAGAGATTCTGAAAAATATAATACAAATATTAGATTTAATTGAGAAACAGAAGGAAATGAAGCCGACTATTATAATTTATTTTATTCTAACAATTTAATAAGTTGATATAAATTAGGCCAAACTACAATGAAAAGACACTATATTCATGAGTTAGATGAAAATGAAAATCAGTATATATACATTGGTGTTCAAGCTGTGGATAAAAACGGTGTTCCAGGAAAAATATATTATTCTAAAATTAATACTTCTTATAACTATGAATAGAAATTATATTTCTATTTTTTTATTTATTAGTTTCTTTATACAATAACTCAACATTTCCAAAACTTCCAAACAAACCTTGATTTCAGTCACTGTTTGGACCATACAATGAAAAGCTTAATTGATACTTAGTATTATTAGTTGGATTCAAATATTTATTTGATTCATCATAATTTGCTATAACTATCATTGTCCAAATTCTGCTATTATCTTCTTTTTTTCTGGTGTTGAATATTTAAATAATTTAGAGCTAGTAACAAACCATTCTGAGTCATTTTTATATACGGATAAATTTGGGATTATTGTGAATCCGTTATTAAGAATTCAATCATTTCCCAAAATAAGGATAATTGATATACTATCATCTAATCCATTTAAAATTTCTTTATTTGCATAAGCATTGTTTTGTATGTATGATAACTTATATCCTCATTACCACATGATATAACATTTGTTGATGTTGATGCAACAAAAGTAAATGTTGAAAGAAAACAAATTAATCTTTTCATACTTTCTCCTTCATTAAACTACTAATTTTTTTTAAAAATTATGTTAATTATTCCTAAACTATCAATAATATCTTTAATTTTAAACTCGATTTGATAATTCGTATCATCTAGAGGCTTATTATTTTCATTGTTAAAGTTAAAACCTAAATTTGCAGAATATAATTTTTGTTCTTGTTTATTTTTAACGATATTGGCTAATTTAAAATAAGTTACAATAGTCTTAGTATCTTTATTGCTTTATATCATTTTTGATTCAATTTGAAAATCGGGAGTTTTATCAATATCGTTATAATTTCCAAGAATAAAAAATAGATATATTTTATCTCCATAACTAATAAGTTCATTTTTTGTTGAATATACTTTATTTGTATTAACATTATATCCAAACTCATCATTTGAACATGAAATTACATTTATAAAACTAAATGTAAACAAATTTGCTGATATTAAAAAAGTAAGTATTTTTTTCATATATGTACCTCTTTATAAATTAAGTTATAACACATTGTATTTTTTACAAACTATAGCATATTTGTGACTCGAATGAATTAAGCTCTTGAGAAGTTTTATAAATGAATTATTTTAGTTTATAATAATAAAACGTTGTTTACAACAGAAAGGGATAAATATATAAAAAAATTATTAAGCTTTTTAGCTGCAACAGGGATCGTTGCGACAACAAGTGCCACTGTTATTTCGTGTGGTGACGTAAATAAAACTGAAATTAATAACATTGAAAATGTTTTAATTAATGTTAATGAGAGCAAAACAGTAGCAATTACAGTAAATAAACCAGTAGAAAATGCTGAAATTAGTGTTAGTTCAAGTGATGAAACAGTAGCAAGTGGTAAAACTTCAATAGATAAAGATACAAACAAAGAGGGTAAATTTAATGTTGTTGTAAGTGCTTTAAAAGAAGGCGTTGCTAAATTTACTGTTAAATATGATAATTATATTAAGGAGTTTACAGTTACAGTTAAAACTAATGCAGTTATTTCAAATGTTGAAAAAAAACTATTCAAGTTGGTAAAAGTCTGAACCTTTTGATGTTACAGTTACAAATTCAAAAAGTGATATTAATTTAACAGCTACGTCATCTTCAGATGAAATAGCTAAAGTTAGTGTCAGCACATCAAAAACAAAAGAAGAAGCTAAATTTACAATAACTTTAGAAGCTGTTAAGGCAGGAAATGTAACAATTACTCTTAGTTATAAGGATGCAAAAGATGTAGCATTTAAAGTAACTGTATTAGAAGCTAAAAAAGATTTATCAAAAGCAACAAAAGATTTAGGTTCAATTAATGGTAAAGGAGAAACTCCAACTCTAGATGTAATAGTAAAAGCATTTAATGATAAAAATACTGAATATAAAATTACAAAAAATGATATTGACTTATTAGAAGAAAATACAAAATCTGCAAAATTAACAGCTAAAAATGGCTCAAAAAAACTATATGGTGAAATAGATTTAGTTTTTAAATATTTTAAAAATTATATAGAATTTGAAGGAGAAAAAGAACATAATACAACTTACGATGAACAATCAAATATAATAACTGTTAATTATAAAAAAGCAGACTCTATTTCATTTACAACTAAACAAAAAGGGAATTTGATGATCCTGAAAATTCACTAACTCCAAGTACTGTAACTAATAAAGATTTTTCTATTTCGTTTTATAAACTTAACAATCCAGATTATTTTTCTTCAACTGTTGATTATATTAAAGCTAATGTAAATACTAAAGTAATCATCATATATGGAACATACGAAGTTGAAATGGGAATCAAAATTGTAGATTATAATAAATAATAAATCTTATAAAGAATATAAACAATAAAAATTAGCATATGCTAATTTTTATTGTTTATATTCAAAGTTAAAATAATATAAAATAATATAAAAGTAATTAATATTTTCTATTAGAGGTGAATAAATGCATATATATGAAATTTTAGAAAATATGGCTAAAGACAACAAGAATACAACAAAGCAAATTATTAGTAAAAAAATATTAGAAATGTTTTTGGTAGGAAGTTTTAAAAGTCAAAAAGAGTTTTCAAAAGATTGTTTTGTTTCTGAATCAACAATAACTAGATTTTCACAAGAAACAGGTTGTAGTGGTTATAGAGAATTATTAACAAAATTAAAAATGGAGTATGAAAGAATAATAATTAAAACAAAAAATGATTTAGAAATTATCAAAAATAAAAAAAATATTCAAGTTTTTGACTCTGTTAATACTTGGGTAATTAAAAATGAATATTTTATTAAAGAACTTATCAATGACATTAAAATAAATAAAAAGGTAAGAATATTTTCTTCATATCAAGCAATTGAATCATCTGATTTTATATACAAGATAATTCAATCTAAAAATATATATTGTGAATTAATTAACATTCATAATAATTTTATGAGAGATACTTCTTACTTATATGAAAAAGATGTTGTAAATATTGTGATTTTAACAGGAAGAGACGTTGAAACGCTAATTAATTTTTTTATAAATAGAATTAATGAAAACTCTTTTTCAAAAAATTACATTATAACCTCAATATACCAAAAAAACAAAATTGATTTAAAGGCATTTAAGGAAAAATGTATACTAAACTTTGAAGGGGATAATTCTCAATTTGTTATAAGACATTTTGCTTTAATTTATTTATTTACATACTTTTCAATAAAATTTGATACTTAGAAAGTACTTGCAGAGAATGCAAGTACTTTTTTATTAGCTTAATAATGTAGTATATATTTTTTTAATATGAAAAAATCAAAATATAGAAAGGAGAGTTATATGGAAATAAAATTATATGCACCTTGTAAGTGTGAAGTTAAACTTATTGAAAATTGTAGTGATGATGTTTTTTCTTCTAAAGTAATGGGTGATGGTATTTTTATAAAGCCTTTAGAAAATAATTTTTTTTCACCGATTAATGACGCAAAAGTTGAATTAATCTTTGAAACTAAACATGCAATATTTTTAAGTTCAAATAATTTAAAATTATTAATGCATATAGGGATCGATACAGTTAAATTAAATGGGGAACCTTTTCATTACTTTGTTAATCAAAATGATATAGTTAATAATAAATCAAAATTATTATCAGTAGATTTAGATAAAATAAAAAGTAATAATTTATCTACTGAAACACCAATATTAATTGTTGAAGATGAAAAAACTAAAATTATCTCTAAAGAATTAATAAAAGAAAATGCTGAAAAAGGTGATTTAATTGCAATTATAAATGTTGATATTAAAGAAATAAAAAATACTGATAACAATAATGATACTCTATTAGAATTAAAATCTTATAAATCTAAGTACTTAATTGCAGCGGAGGATTTTGTTAAGGATGTTGGAGGTTTACAAAATTTTAGTGATGTTTATAATTGTATGACAAGATTAAGATTTAATATCGTTGATAAAACAAAGGTTGATACTAAAAGTATTTCAAAAAATGAATTAGTAAAAGGTATTAACTGAAATGGGAATGAGTTACAAATAATTATTGGAGGAGAATGTTATAAAGTTAAAGATGAAGTTGTAAAAATTAAAAGTGGAGTCGTTGTTAAAGATGTAATTAATAAAAATTTAATTAAAAAACCTCCAATTAGTAAAAGATTACTTACGATGTTGTCTGGTATAATGGCACCCAATATTCCAATTTTAATGGCTGTTGGATTATTAGCTGCCTTACAATCTTTATTTGTAAATTTAAATATAACAAAAGAAGTTACTGAAGATACAGTTTGATCTGCTGATATGTTATCTGGTGTATTGTTTATTCTTAGTAAAGTTGGATTAAATTTAATTGGAATAGTGTTTTGCTATACAACTTGTAAATATTTAAAAGGTAATCCTGTTATGGCAATTGTTGTTGGTTTAACACTAACTTCAAGAATGTTTTATGGAATAATGCCAAACCCTAACCCTGACCCAACATTTGGTGATTGAGTTGGGAATGGTTGATTATTATTTAAATTAGGAAACTATGATGTATTGGTTAAATCATATGAAGGATCAGTATTGCCATTTATAGCAGCTGGAGTTTTATGTGCTTTATCTGATAAATGAATAAAAACTTGGATGCCAACAAGCATTGATATAGTTTTTAGACCATTCCTTGTATATTTATTTTCAATAATTCCAGTATTTTTAGTGCTAGGACCAGCACTTTCATTTATTGAATATGGTTTATCAATGGTTGTTAAATTTATTGAAGATTGACCAATCGGGATTGGAGTTGCGATATTTGCCTTCTCATGACAAATATTAGTTTTAACTGGAGTTCACGTTGCTATTGTGTTTACAATTATGATTCCAACAATTATGGCAAATCCAGCACAACCTACTTTGATGCTAAGTGCTGTTTATTTAGGGGCATTCGGACAAGTTGGAGCAGGAGTTGGAGTATTAGTAATAACTAAAAATAAACAATTAAAAACAGTTTCTTTAGGAGCACTAACCGCAGGGATGTTTGGAATTACTGAACCAATGATTTATGGAGTTAATTTACCAAAGGTTAGACCATTTTTTTGTGGATGTTTAGGAGCTGGAGTTGCTGGGTTTATTTCTGGAATATTGAAAATTGAATTTATTAGACCTTCTGGTATGGGAGTGTTTTCAGTTACAGGAATTGATGGTTTTAAAGAACAAGCGTTATATGTTTTAACTTGATTTATATCAATTGGATCAGCTGCTGGATTTACAATTTTATTGTATAAAGAAAAAAATGATGAGTTTAAATATTCCAAACATATATTCGACAAATTTAATAAAAAAGTTTTATCTGTAATTTATAATAAAGAACAAAAACAATCTTTAAAAAAAGATTTTGTTGAGCAAGAATCAGTTATTTTGAATAAAATAAAAACAAATAAAAGTATATTTACTGAATATTTTAAATATATGAGTAAACTAACAAAACTTGAACAAGCTTTAATTAATTTAAATAATAAAGAAGATAAAAAAAGTAAAAAATTATATTATAATGCTTTAAAAATTATTGAAAAAAAAGATAAATTAGAGTTATCAAAAGTGAATGCATCAATTAAACTGTTTAATGAATTTAGTTTTGAAGATGTTAAAAAACCTTTAATTGAAAAAGTTAATCAATTAAAAGTAGAATACAAAGATGCTATAAATAATTTTGAAAAACTTAAAAAAGAATTGCTAAAAGAATCAATTGACGTAATGAATAGTATTTTAAAAAATATTAATTTTGATAATTTAATAATCTATAACAAAGGTATATTTAATGCAATAAATGCAACTGATATAAGTTTTGGTTATGTTGATCAAGAATATATAAGTTTTTCAAAAGAAGAAAAAAATAACTTTAAAATGTACAAACTAAATCTAAAATAACAAAGTATTAATTTAGAAAAATAAAAGAGGTAGCTATGAAGTTTGAAAGAAAAGATTTTTTATGAGGTGGAGCAACAGCTGCAGCACAAGTTGAGGGTGCATATGATGTTGATGGGAAATCATTAACTATATCAGAAATGAGACCTTATCAATCTAAATTAGATAGAAAAAAACTTGAAGATAGTTTAAAAACTTTAACAAGAAAATCATTAGTAGACTCAATCGAAAATAAAGAAGGTTTACATTACCCTAAAAGATATGGAATAGATCATTATAATAGATACAAAGAAGATTTAAAATTATTTAAAGAAGCAAATATGAATATTTATCGTTTATCAATTGCATGATCTAGAATTTTTCCAAATGGTGATGAAAAAGAACCAAATAAAAAAGGTTTAGAGTTTTATAAAAATTTATTAACTGAATGTAAAAAAAATAATTTAAAAGTAATGGTAACAATAAATCATTTTGATTTACCATGACCAATAATTGATAAATACAAAGGTTGAATTAATAGAGATGTTATTGATATGTTTATTAAATACTGTAAAACTTTATTTAATGAATATATGGATTTAGTAGACTATTGATTACCAATAAATGAAATTAATATTGGTGTAGTTGCTCCAGAATTAGGTACTGGTATTTTAAAAGAAGATTATAAGTCTGAATCAGAATATATTCAGGCTAAATATCAAGCATTACATCATCAATTTATTGCTTGTTCAAAAATATTCGAAATTGGTAGAAAAATGAATAAAGATATTAAATTTGGTTGTATGGTTGCAAATGTAACTACTTATCCAAGTGATTGTAACCCAATTAATCAAAGAGAGAACCAAAGATTTCAACAATTATCAAGATTTTTCTTTTATGATGTAATGGCAAGAGGAGAATATCCTAGCTATATTTGAAGATACTTTAAAGAAAATAATGTTAATTTAATTATTAGTGAAGAAGAAAAAAAACTTTTAAAAAATAATACACTAGATTTTATAACATTTAGTTATTATATGACTGGAACAACTTCAAAAGAATCAGTTGAAAAATCAAACGGTAATTTAATGTCAGTTGGTAAAAATCCATTTTTAAAAGAAACAGAATGAGGATGACAAATTGACCCAGTTGGATTAAGAATTACATTAAATCAATTATGAGATCGATATCAATTACCACTATTTATTTCTGAAAATGGAATTGGTGTTGTAGAAACATTAAATAAAAATAACACAGTTGAAGATGATTATCGAATTGAATATTTGTCAAAACATATTGAACAAATTAATGAAGCTATTAAAGATGGGGTTGATGTATTTGGATATACAATGTGAACTCCAATTGATGTTGTAAGTGCAACAACTAATGAAATGTCTAAAAGATATGGATTAATATATGTTGATTATGATGATTATCACAATGGTAGTGGTAATCGATACTTAAAAAAATCATATCATTGATTTAAAAAGTTTAGAGAAACTGGAGAAATATAATTATTTTAAGGAGATAAAAAAATGAAAAAAATAATTGCTAAAGATTATGAAGATATGAGTCAACAAGCAGCAAAATTTATGATTGATTTTATTAAAAATAATTATAGTTCTTCAAAAATAAATATTGCTATTACAGCTGGTAAAACACCAATTAGAATGTATGAAATATTATCTGAAAAATACAAAGATATATTACAAAATAACAAAATTAAATATTTTAACTTTGATGAATTACCATATAAAAATGATTTATCTAAAGGTCTTGTTAGTGAAGAGTTAAATAATATTTTTTTAAATAAAATAAATATAAATCTAGAATCTTTTTATCATTTAAATGCATTAAACTATAAAAATCATGACAAATACATTGAGTCAATTGGTGGAATTGATTTGGTAGTATTAGGTTTAGGAGAAGATGGACATTTTTGTGGAAATCTACCAGGAGTGACAACATTTGATGATTGAACTGTTTCTGTGAATTTAAATAAAAAAGATGCTATAAATTTTTATAAAAACGAAGAAGATATTCCTAATTTTTATATAACAATGGGGCCAAGAAGTATAATGAGTGTAAAAAACATATTATTAATTGTAAATGGTAAACATAAACAAAAAGCAGTTGAAAACTTGTTAAAACTAGAATTAGATCGTAATTTTCCAGCTTCAATATTAATGTTACACCCAAATTTAACTTTAATAATAGACGATGATGCAGATATCAAATAAAAACTTGAAATAATAATAATATAATTATTAGTATTTTTTTATATTTTAAAATAATTTCCTCCTATATAAATATATTAGTTTATAATGAAATTAGTTGGTTTTCCAACAGAAAGGAATAAAAAATAAAAATGAAAAAATTATTAAGTATGTTAGCTGCAACTGGATTAGTTGCAACATCAAGTGCTACTGTAATCTCATGTGGAGATGACGCTAAGGCTGATGAAAGTACTGTTATTAATAAAATTGGAGATGTATCATTAGAAGTTGGAGCTACAAAAACTGTAGCAGTAACAGTTAAAAATCCAGTTACAGGAGCTGCAATTAGTGTTAGTTCAAGTGATGCAACAATTGCTAAAGGAGAATCTTCTTTAGCACAAGATGCAAATAAAGAAGGAAAATTTAATGTTATTGTAACTGCTTTAAAAGAAGGGACAGCAAAATTAACTGTTAAATATGGGGATGCTAAACAAGAATTTACAGTTAAAGTTACATCAAATGGTGAAACACCACAAAAAGAAGATTTAAATAATGTAATTAAAGTTAAGGATTTAGGAGTATATGAAGGGGTTGGCGACTTACCAACAATTGATGAAGTTTTAAAACAAGTTAATACAAAAAACTCAAATCTTATTTTATCATCAACTGATGTTGAATTTGATGGTAATCCAACTGCTAGTCAAGTTAAATTAAAAGCAAAAACAACATCAACTAATTATACTGGTAATGTTACTTTAACACAAACATATAGCAAAACAAAAGAAACTACAATTGGTACTGTTGGGGACAAAGAAATCCAAATAGGTGAAAACATAGACCCAATAAGTGTAACTGTTGCTAATTCAAAAGGTGAAAATACTTTAACAGCAACTTCATCAACACAAGAAATTGTTAAAGTTCAAGTTGCTCCATCTTCTACTAAAGAAGAAGCTAAATTTACATTAAATTTAGAAGCAGTTAAAGCAGGAGAAGCAACAATCACTCTTAAATATACTGGTGCTAAAGATGTTACTTTTAAAGTAACTGTATTAGAAGCTAAAAAAGATTTGAATACAATTGGAAAAGATTTATCTCCAAAATTAAATAAAGAAGAAGATGCAAAAACTGCTGCAACTGAAGCAATTACAAAATTCTCAGCAGGTGCAAAACTAAATACTGATTATACATTTGATCAATTTAAAGCAGCAACTCCAGAAGCTGCAGGTTCATTAAAAGTTAATTCAGTTTCTACAAGTAAATTATTAAAAAGTAGTGCAATATTTACATTAAAATATGTTGAAACAAGAACGGATTTGGCTAACCCAGAAATAGTAAAGGATTTAGGTACTATTAATGGGAAAGAAACTGCTGCTACCTTAGATATGGTTATAAAAATATTTAATGAAAAAAATAGTAAATATAAAATTACTAAGGACGATGTTGATTTGCTAACTTCAAATGCAACAGGAGGAACAATAAAAGCTAAAAGTACATCTGAAAATTATTATGGTGAAATCAATTTAACTTTTAAATATTTTTCAAATTATATTGAAATAGGAAATGATGGTGCTAATAACACAAGTTATGATGCAGACACAAATACAATGAATGTATCATATGTAAAAGAAGGTACAATTTCATTTAGAACAAATGCAAAAGGTACATTTGATAATGAAGTGAAGCTAATAAAATCAAACCAACAGATGTAACATCAGATAATTTTAGTTTAAAATTTCAAGGAGACCCAGGAGTGAGTTATTGAACAACAAATGTAGAATCAATAAATGCGAATGTTGAAACTAAAGTTAAAATAGTTTATGGTACATATGAACTTGAACTAACAATTAAAATTACAGGATTTACAGCATAAAATTAATGAAATAATTAATAATCTTCATACATTGTATGAAGATTATTTTTTTTTTTTTTTTTGAAATATAATTTTTTATTTAGATATTAATACAACTTTTTAATCATCATAATAAGCGTTATTAAACCCAATAACACCAATTACTTGTGCAGTTTTGTTATCTATATCTAAATCTATTATTCATTACTTCAATCTAGACCAACCAAGTTATTAAGAAATAAAGCTTTTTGTTTTAATGGTGCTTTATTAAGTGTTTTTTTCTTAATTTTTTTATTTTTATAAATATTTAATACAATTTATCATATTTTGTTTATATATTATTTATACTTTTTTAACAAAAAAAAAAAAAAAAGTATAATTGTATTAGTTGGTTATCCAACAGAAAGGAATAAATTTAAAAATGAAAAAATTATTAAGTATTTTAGCTGCAACAGGGATCGTTGCAACAACAGGCATTACTGTCATTTCATGTGGGACTAGTGAAGAAAAAACTATTATCAACAATATTGATGATATAACATTAAAAGTTGAGGAATCAAAAACTATTGAAGTAACAGTTATAAATCCAATTGATGATGCTTCAATTAGCGTTATTTCAAGTGATACTACAATCGTTACAGGAAAATCATCTCTTGAAAAAGACACAAAAAAAGAAGGAAAATTTAATGTTATTGTAACAGCTTTAAAAGAAGGAACAGCAAAATTAACTGTTAAATATGGGGATGCTGCAAAAGATTTTACAGTTAAAGTTACATCAAATGGTGAAACACCACAAAAAGAAGATTTAAATAATGTAATTAAAGTTAAGGATTTAGGAGTATATGAAGGGGTTGGCGACTTACCAACAATTGATGAAGTTTTAAAACAAGTTAATACAAAAAACTCTGATCTTAACTTATCATCAGATGATGTTGAATTTGACGGTAATCCAACTGCTAGTCAAGCTAAATTAAAAGCAAAAACAACATCAACTAATTATACTGGTAATGCTACTTTAACACAAACATATAGTAAAACAAAAGCAACTACAATTGGGGCTGTTGGGGACAAAGAAATCCAAATGGGTGAAAAAATAGACCCAATAAGTGTAACTGTTGCTAACTCAAAAAGTTAAAAAACTTTAACAGCAGCATCATCTACTGAAGAAGTTGTTAAAGTTAAAGTTGCTCCATCTTCTACTAAAGAAGAAGCTAAATTTACATTAACTTTAGAAGCAGTTAAAGCAGGAGAAGCAACAATTACTCTTAAATATAATGGTGCTAAAGATGTTACTTTTAAAGTAACTGTATTAGAAGCAAAAAAAGATTTGAATACAATTGGAAAAGAATTGTCTCCAAAATCTAATAAAGAAGAAGATGCAAAAACTGCTGCAACTGAAGAAATTACAAAACTTTCTCCAGGAGCAAAATTAAACGCAGATTATACATTCAGTGGATTTAAAGAAGCTACACCAGAATCTGCAGGTTCAATAATGGTGAATTCAGTTTCAACAAGTAAATTATTAAAAAATAATGCAACTTTTACATTAAAATATGTTGAAACTAGAACAACAGATTTAGCAAATTCAGAAATTGAAAAAAATTTAGGTACTATTAATGGTGCTGTATCTAGCATAACTTTAGATCTTATTATTAAAGTATTTAATGAAAAAAATAATAAATATAAAATAACTAGTGATGATATTGAATTTGTTAATCAACCAACTGCAACAGAAGCAAAAATCAAGGCTAAAAGTACATCAAAAAACTATTATGGACAAACAACCCTTGCATTCAAATATTTTTTAAACTATATTCAATTTGAAGGTCAAAGCGATAATAACACAAGTTATGATGAGCAAACTAAAACAATGGTTGTATCATATGAGAAAGAAAAAGAAATTTCATTTAAAACAAATGCAGCAGGGGCCTACACTAATTCAGAAAATTTAGTAAAACCTACAAATGTAAACTCAAATAATTTTATTTTGAATTTTTTAGGAAATGCAGGAGCAAGTTACTATACAACAAAAGTAGAATCAATTAAAGCCAACGTTGAAACTAAAGTTAAAATAGTTTATGGTACATATGAAGTCGAACTAACAATTAAAATTACAGAATTTATAGCATAAAACTAATATAAATAATTAAAAATCTTCATATATTATATGAAGATTTTTTTATTTATGAAATATATATAATTCTTATTTAAATGTTACTACTATTTTTTGATCATCATAATAAGCATTATTAAATCCATTACCAACAATTACTTGTGCAGTTTTGTTATCTTTATCAAAATCTTTTATTTCAATACTTCTATCTAAACTAACCAAGTTGTTAAGAACTGCAACTCTTTGTTTTAAGAGTGCTTCCTTAAGTATTTTTTCATTTATTTTTCTTACTTTTATTGCATCACTTAATGAAGTTTTAAGTTTTGTTTTTATTAATGTGTTTCCATAAACATGTAAACCATCAATTGTATCTTCTTTGCCTGGTATAATTGAAATTTTAAATGATTTTATATCTTCTTTATCATTGTTTTGTAATGTTTGACCATTTTCATCTGAATAATATTCAAATTTTATCATTTCAACTAGTGTATCAATTTTAATGTCATAACCAAATAATGTCTTGACAATACCTAATAAATTTTCTGTATAAACTTTTGTTGCTTTAAACACTTCTTCTTGTGAATTTTGTTTTCCTGGATCAATAGTTATTGCTCCTTTAACAATTGCTGGGTTAAACAAACCATAAATACCTTTACCTTCAACAAATTCACCAACTAAACTTAGATTTATTTCGCTTCTATCATAGTTGTTAAATATGTTATTGTTGTTTAATTCGCTTTCATTGATAGCAAATACTGAATTATTTTCTTGTGAGCCTAATTTAGTTAAAGGGTATATTAATGCAGATGTACCTAAAACTGATAATGTTGCTCCTAATACTTTTATACTTTTTTTCATAATCTCTCCTTTGTACAACTATTAAGTGGTTAGGTTGATTATAAACAAAATATTATATAAAACCTTTTTATTTGAAAAACCAAAAACTTTTTATATATAAAACATATTTTAAGTTTATTAAAGTATTAAAAAAGTAATTATAAAAGTTGTAAAATGAAATAAATGTAAAATTATTTACATTTGAAAGGAAAAAAGAATGAAAAAAATATTAGGATTATTAGCAACTGTTTCACTTGTTACAACAACAAGTGCTGGTGTTATATCATGTGGTGATAGTAAAGAAAAAGATACACCATCAACAAATACTAAAAAAAATTTATCTGAATTAAGTGTTAAACAATTAGGAGAATGAAAAGGTGTTGGAGATAGTCCTACAAATGATGAGATTGTGAAACAAATTAATGAAAAAAATAAAGATTACAATCTAACTTCATCTGATGTTGATATAACCACATCATCATTAAATGATCTTAAAAAAGGTGCAAAATTAACTGCTAAAAGCACTTCAACTAAATTTACAGGAAGTGTTGAAGTTACTTATACTTATTCAAAAAGTGAATCAGCGCCAGCTCCAGAAATACAAGATATAGCTGATATAAATGGTTATGTTGGTGAAAATTCATCGACCGTTCAATTATTTAATCTACAATACAAAACAACAGTTACAGTAAAAAATTTTAAAAAAGATACTAAAATTTCAACAACTTCAAGTAATGAAGAGGTTATTTTAGTTGACTCATATAGGTATACAGATAATGGAACTGGAGTTTTTGAATTAAACTTTTATCCTAAGGATTGAAGAAATCCAAAATCAGGAACTTCAAAGATAACTTTTAAATATGGAAATTATTCAAGTAAAGAATTCAATGTAAATATAAGTGATAAAAAAAGAACAGAACTTAGCATCAAAAGTGATTTTATGGATTATGATGGTACTGATATTGATTTAAATAATACCGATAGTATGCCTTCAAAAGAACAAATCTATAAAACAATAGCAACTGTTAATCAGAGTGTAAAAATATCAGAAAACGAAACTAAAAAGTTTGATGAAATATTTAAGATTGATGATTTAGATTTTTATATTAAATCTTACAATTACGATGATGAAGAAGAAAAATTTATTATGAATGTGCTACCTCTAACTAAGTTAAATAATCAATATACTTTTAAGTATTTTGAAAACTCTGCAATGCTAAGAATTTTAAACCCTAAAAAAAATGGACGTAAATGCTTTAACTTATAATGAATTAGGTAAGTTAAGTTTTAAAGATGATGATACTGATAAGGTTAAATTATATGAAATTTGTACAAAATTATTTCAAAAAAATCCTTACTTTCCAATAGCAAGATCAGATGTTGAAGGTAAATACGAAAATATATATAGTTTTGAAATATTAGGTGGAACAACTATTAAATTTAAAGCACTAGAAGGAAATAAATTATTCACTGGTGAAACAAAATTGACATATGAAAGAACAAGCAGTTAAATTATAATTATTTATAACTCTATAAAATAATAAAATACCTTTTACATCATGAATATAAATTATATTACATGAATTAGAAAAGGTATTTTATTTTTTTGTTTCAATTTGATAAAAACTTTTTTTGTAAAACATTATAATTGATCAATAAATAAATACTCCAGAAAAATAAAAAATTGATATTATCGAATTTATTTTTATAAATAAATACGAATTTAAATAAAAGAAAATAGAAAATGCATAACAAATAAGAAAATACGTATTTATAATCAATATAATTGAATCAATAGCTAAAAAATATTTTTTAATTATTTTTTTATATATAATTGATTTTGATATTACATAAATTGATTAACTCAAGAATATAATTGATGTAATTAAATCAATTATTTGATATATGTTAAAGTATTCCATTAATTCACTAACTCTCCATAATTCTTATAATAGTTTTTATCATTTTTATTAAATGTTGCAAA
The DNA here is from genome assembly GCF_001267155.1 of Spiroplasma litorale. Classification (NCBI taxonomy): domain Bacteria; kingdom Bacillati; phylum Mycoplasmatota; class Mollicutes; order Entomoplasmatales; family Spiroplasmataceae; genus Spiroplasma; species Spiroplasma litorale. Next base: position 780,980 of record NZ_CP012357.1, on the reverse strand, counting down.
ACTATATCCTTTATTAATTAATTTTTCAATTAAATCTGGTAAAAAAACTTTAACATACTTTGTAGAATGCATTATTAATATATTTTTATCTTCTACATTATTTATATATTTTTAATAATTTCTTCTTTTCCGTATTTATCATATACTCAATCGCCACTTAAATAACCGCCAATAAAATTATCTTGATTTAGCTTTGATAAAGCACTATCAATTCCTGAGTAAAACTGTAAATAAGGCATTCTTAAGGGTATGTATTCATTATTTAATTCATTTGAAACAGATATTATTAATTCATTTGTTTTATTAATTTCATTAACTAGTGAATTTGTCTTTAAAACATATTTGTTATGAGTAAATGTATGATTTCCTATATAAGAACCATTTTCAAGTATTCTGTTAAATAGTGGTTTTAAGTTATTAATATTATCTTCAATATTTTTACCAACATAAAAGAATGTTCCAGGTACTTTATATTTTTCTAAAATATTTAAAATCTCATTATCATTTTCAGTTGAAGGTCCATCGTCAAAAGTTAACATACATACTTTTTTATTTGAGTGCATATTATTAACAACATATTTTTTATCACTGTTAACTTGTAATAAAAAGAATGAAATGAAAAAGGGGAGTAGACTTAAACACATAAATATATATAAAAACACTTTAACATTTTTTTAATATTTCATGAATTAAACACAACATTACCCTTAATATTTTTTTTAAACTATTTAATTTATATTTAATAATAACATAAATTAATAAATAATAACTTTAAATCACTATAAAATATTTTTTTAGAATAAAAATAAATAAAAAGCAAGCTCATTAAAATGGTTAATTTTAAATTACTTGCTTTTTATAAAAATATTTTAAGATATTGTAATAGTCTTTATAAATTCATTTTTAACAACTGGAGTAGCTGTGTATTTGTTTTCTTTAATATTAAAACTACCTGTAATTGAAATCACTCTTAAATCAAAAGTGCTACTTCCTTTAGAACCTTTAACTGTAAAACAATAAAACTTAATATTTGACACATCTTTTTTACCATCATTATTATCATTTTCATTTACCAATGTTTTAGATTCGTTAAAAAAACTTCCTAATGACCCAAGCAAAGTTTCATTAGTGGAATCGAAGACTTCGACTAATGACCCAGTAACTTTACCGATAGTATAAATTTCTTCAAAATCAAATTTATTTGTATCAAGGTCGTCATAATCAACACTTAATTTTTTATCTTCAATTTCAAGCGGCTTTCATTCATTACTATTTTCACTACTATCATTTTTTAATATTGATGTTTTATCTTTATCTGTTAAATAATTTATAATATCAGCATCAGTTTTTCCTTCAACCAATGTTAAATTTTTAACTTCCTCGTCTTTATTCCCGCACGATACTACTGTTGCTCCAGTAGTTGCTACTAATCCAGTAGCTGCAAATATACTAAGTAATTTTTTCATTTTTTTCTCCTTTTAAATAACAATAATATTTTATAATAAATTAACTTAAAGTTTGAACATCTAAAATAAAATTGACAGTAAAAAAGTACTTTTATTGTTAAAATTTTATTGAAAGGTGTTCTTTTTATATGGCAAAACAATGAACAAAAAATGAAAAACTTAATATAATTAATGAATCAAAAAAAATTGGTATTTTAAATGCGGCATTAAAGTTTGATATTAGTACTAGCACAATTAAAAGATGAAAATCAGAGGTAAAAGTTAAAGGTGAAGGCGCTCTTGAATGAGGTAGCGGAACACAAGCAAAAGGAAATATCAAAAAATTTAAATCTCATGATTGAATTTTTAAAGAACCTGATGATATGAGCATTGAAGAATTAAGAGAGGCTTTGAAACTGGAACGAGCTTTAAAAAAGCATTTGGCGAAGACAACTAAGGAAAAGTACTTCGCCATTTTTAATGTTAAAAGAATGTTTTCTTTGAAATTATCTTGTTTATATTTAAAAGTTTCAAGGTATGGATATTTAAAATGACTTAAAAACGGAAAACCAAAGTATAAAAATTATAATAGAATTTTAGCAATTAAGATAAGATGCCTTTTTTACTTGTTTAAAAAAAGATATGGTTATAATATGATAACTTTATTTTTAAACAAATACTTTAAAGAAAGATTAAACCCTTGAGTTGTTTATAGATATATGAAAATAATGAGTTTAAAAGCAGTGAAGAAAAAGAAAGTTCCAAACTATGATAAATCAGGTCCATTAAGATTTGAAAATCTACTAAATAGAAACTTTAAATCTAAAAATATAAATGAAAAATGAGTAACAGATGTAACTTATATAAAAACTATTAATGGAAACGTATATCTATCTGTTATAAAGGATTTGTTTAATTCAGAAATTATTGATTGAAAGTTATCGGTTAGTCCTAATAATAAATTATGTCATACAAATTTAATAAGCGCCATTAAAAAAAGAGGTGCACCAAAGATAATCCACTCAGATCAAGGATCACCATATACAAATGAAACTTGAGAAAGATTATGTAAAACTAATAATATAAATATTTCTATGTCACGAAGAGGAAATTCACCAGATAATGGTGCCTGTGAGTCTTTTTTTGGAACTTTTAAAAATGAATGTATATATACATATAAAGTAAAAGAACTACATCATTCAAATATTTATAAAATTATCTCAGACTATATAGAGTTTTATAATTATGTTAGACCTTCATTAAAACATAAAAAAACTCCATACGAAATTCGTATGGAGAAAGTATCTTTTTAATGTCAATTTTAATTGACAATTTCAGTTCGTTTTTTTTTTTTTTTAATAAAATATTTATATATATTATTAAAAAAACGTTTATATGAAAAATAGATATTTTAAAGTAAATTCTATAAAAAAAAATAACACTTAGTTAAAATAAATGTTTTTAATTGTGGTTTCATAAAACTTTTAAACCACTTATTATTAACTCAATAAATTAGAAATTAATTAAATATAATGAATAAAAAAAACCATCTATTTTTGGATAAATGGTCTACTTAGGTTACATATTGAAAAAATATTTTTAAAATAAATATATTTTAATAAATTTACTTTATGCAAATAAATAATATTTTTTATGAAATTTTAATTCTTTTTAAGAATTCGTTCTTTACAATAGGTCCTGTTATGTACTTTTCTTCATTAAAATCATAAGTTCCTTCTACTGAAATTACTCTTAAATCGAATATGCTATTTCCTTTTAAACCTTTGACTGTAAAATAATATAATTTTACTGTCATTACATTATCTTTACCTTCTACATTATCAAAACTATTCTCTAATGTTTTAATTTCATTAAAGTAATCTCTCATCGATCCAAAATAATTTGTATTAGTACCGTCTTCAATCAAAACTAATGAACCAGATATTGTACCAATTTTAAAATATTCAGTATCATATCATTCATTTGTATTAAAGTTTTCATAATCTACACTTAATTTGTTATCTTCAATTTGAAGAGGCTTTCAATCGTTACTATTTTCATTATTAGCATTTTTTGATATTTGGGTTTTAGATTTATCAGCTAAATAATTTACAACATCAGAATCATTTTTTCCTTCTGCTAATGTCATGTTTTCAACTTCCTCATCTTTATTACCACATGAAACTACTGTTGCTCCAGTAGTTGTCACTAATCCTGTAGCTGCAAATATACTAAGTAATTTTTTCATTTTATTTCTCCTTTAAACTACAGTAGTATTTTATTACAAATATAATTATAGTTTTCTTTTAAAAAAATATTAAATAATAAAATTGAAAGAATTTAGTAAATTATTTCATTTTCTTTCATTTTATAGCAATAGTTATCATTTTAATAAAATTAGTTAATATAATATATTTAAAGAGGTTAGTTTATGCACAAATTGGAAAGAAAGAATATTATTTTAGATAAAGTCAATAAAAATAGATTCATTGAAACTAAAGATTTGCTGATTTATTTAGAAGATATTGGAATAAATGAATCAACAGCAAGAAGAGATTTAAAAGAGTTAGAATCTGAGAATAAAATATTATTATCATTTGGTGCAATAACTTCTAAGGTTTATGATCAATATGAAATAGCAAGAACAGAAAAAGCTAAAAAAAATGTTGATAAAAAAGAACAAATAGCAATAAAAGCAGTTGAATTATTAGAGTATGAAGACATTATATATTGTGCTCCAGGTACAACAATAGAGAATTTTGTTAAATTAATTAATAAAAAAATTAAGTTAATAGTTACAAATTCTTTTCCAGTTTTTTTAGAAGCTTGAAAAAATAAAAATGTAATTGATGTTTTTTTAATTGGTGGAATTTTTAAAGAAAAAAGTCAAGTATTTTTTAGTAGGGATATTAAGAAATATATTGAAGGAATAAAGTTTTCAAAGACTTTCTTTTCTTGTATTAGTTGTGACAAAGAAGGGAATATATATGATGATTTTGCCCCAGAATCAAATTTATTAAAAGAAGCATTGAAAAAATCTCAAAAGAACATTCTTTTAATTGATTCAACCAAGTTATTAGATTATGGGATTAACTTAGTGTGCAATGTATCAGAAATATGTCATGTTATTACAGATTATGAATCAAAAACTTGTATTGATAAACTTAATTGAAATACAAATATAATATATGGAGGTAAAAATGAATAGTAAATGTAACACAGAGGTTGAAATTTATCAACAACCTCAAGTTTGAAAAAAAGTATATGATTATTTTAATAAAAATAAAGAAGAGTTAAAAAAAATCGCTAAAAAGTTTAAAGATTATAAAATAATATTGACTGGTGCTGGAACAAGTCAATTTGTTGGAGATTCAATTTATAATTATTTTACTGAAAAAGGTTTAGAAATTTATAGTATCGCTACAACAAATTTAGTTGTAAACCCTTATAAATTTATTAAAAAAGATGAAAAGGTATTGCTAATTTCATTTGCTAGAAGTGGAAATTCTCCTGAATCAGTGGCGGCTGTTGATTTTTTAAATAAAGTAACTAAAAACGTTCATCATTTAATAATAACTTGTAATGAAAATGGTGAATTATATAAGTTAAAACAAAAATTAAATAATATCAATACAATTTTATTACCTGAAGAATCAAATGATAAAGGTTTTGCAATGACATCAAGTTTCACTTCTATGTTATTAGCATGTTCATTATTTTTAAGTATAATGATTAATGATGATTCATTTAATAAATTTGATCACTTCATTAAAAAAGTAGAAAATTCATTTGAAATAATCGAAAATTCAATAACTAATATAAATATTAATAATATTAATAGAATTGTATTTTTAGGAGATTGTGAATTTTATGGGCTTTCAAAAGAAGCTAGATTAAAATTTTTAGAACTTACACAAGGGAAAATAGCTACTTTTTATGATTCTTTTTTAGGTTTTAGACACGGACCAAAATCAATATTATCAGAAAATACATTAATATTCTTTTTGGTTTCCGATAATAAAAATTCAAAAAAATTTGAGTTTGATTTAATTAATGAAATAATTAATGAAAATAAAGTTAAAAACTTGTTTATTGTAAGTGATTTAAAAAATAAAGAAGAAATTAATAATATTAGTTTTGATTTGAAGGGATACAATACTATTTTAACAATATTACAATACATAATATTCTTTCAAATTTTTGCATTAAGAAACTCTAAAAGTATGGGATTTAATCCAGACAATCCTTGTCCTTCAGGAGAAGTAAATAGAGTAGTTAAAAAATTTAAAATTCATGAAGGTATATTTGATAATGAATAATACAGAAATTGCTCTATTGGTTGGTTTTATTATTAGTTCAATATTATTAGCTTTATACATTTTATATTTAGTTTTTAACTCCAATAAATACTTAAAAAAAGACACAAAACTTACAACCTCAACTAAAAAATTTGTATACATATTTTTTAATAAGTGATTTAAAATATTTATGTTATTTACCTTGTCATTAATAGTATTTTTCTGTTTATCTATGTTTATTGTAGAAATGTTGAAATAATTTGAAATATTTTTACAAACTCTTTCATAAATATTAAAAAAATTTCCAAATATTATAATAATATTAAATCTTTTTTTCTATAATTAGTTTGTGAAAGGAGATTAATATGAAGACTTTATTTAAAAGAAAAGAAAAAAAAGAAGTTCTCAATGATATACCACATCCTAAAAACAATTTTTTTAGTATTTTACTTGTAAAATTACAAGGTTTAGGTAAATCATTGATGTATCCAATTGCTTTACTTCCATTTGCGGCTTTGTTAAATAGATTTGGTTCGCTTGCTATGGAATTAAATGCAGAGTCTGAATATAATGCGGGTTGGTGAATTGGTTTCATAATTGCTAAACCAGGTTCGACTATTTTTGATAATTTACCTTTATTGTTTGCAATAGGTACTGCATTTGGTTTATCAAAAGACCAAAGAGGTGAAGCTGCATTAGTTGGAGCTGCGTTTTATTTAATACTTGTAGCTATGCTTAATGAAGGTGGATTACCAAAATTATTTTATGATCAAACAAAAACATTTGATGTTTGAACAAAAAATGAAGACGGAACATGACAAGAAGCAGGTCAAAAACTATCAAGTTTATTCTATGTTCCGACATATGGTCTCGTTAATGGCAAATTAAGTGTAATTGGAGGGCAATACATCTTAAATATTGGAGTTTTAGGAGGTATTGTAGCAGGTTGTTTATCAGCATGATCATATAATAAATTTAGAGAAATTAAACTACCTCAAGCTCTTTCATTTTTTGGTGGAAGAAGATTTGTTCCTATGATTATAATGGTTGCTTCAGTTCCAGTGGCATTCTTGTTTGCTGCAATATGACCATGATTCCAATTTGGTTTAATATCATTTGGTAAATTAGTTTCATCAGGTGATTCGTGAGCAATACCTGGAGCTTTCTTATATGGATTTATAAATAGAATGGTGCAACCAACTGGCTTACATCACATTATAAATACATTTTTATGATTTCAAATGCCTATTGATGGTTATATAGTTGATTTTTATGGACATGTCCAACTTTGAAATGATATGTTATCTGGAGGTACAACTTTATTAGATAGTGCTGGAAACATTACAGATCAAGGTAAAGAAATTATGCAAGCTATTTCTGATTCAATATTTGGAGGGGTAAATATAACCAATGATAACTTTAAAGAATTCTTTAATGTTAGAGGTGGGGGGTTACCAAATGGCGTATTAATGCAACAAACAGGAAGTTTGGTAACATTTACTATATTTGGAGATATAAATGCCTTTCAAAAATCAATGGTATCAGGTAACTTTCAAACTGGATACTTTCCAATGTTTTGAGGTGGTTTACCAGGTGCAGCAGTAGCAATGATTTATTGTGCTAAAAAAGATAGAAGAAAAGAAACAGCTACTTTCTTAGCTGGTGTAGCATTTGTTGCAGCGTTAACTGGTATTGATGAGCCTCTCGTATTCTCGTTCATATTTGTAGGCCCCGTACTTTGGGTTATAAATGCTTTATTTACATCAATTTTTGCAGCCATTGCAATTGCAATGCATATGCACATTGGATTTGGATTTAGTGGTGGATTTATAGATTATGTTATTTCATTTGCAAATTCATGAGGAATGAGTAAATATGAAGGAATGGCAAATGGTACAACATATGGAGTAATGTCAAATCCATTATGAATGTTTGTATTAGCAGGTCTTGCATTCCCAGCGTACTTCTTCACATTTACAATATTAATCAAAAAAATGAATATAAAAACACCTGGAAGAGATGACAATGAATCAATTGGTCAAACTAATTTAAATAATAAAGAAAAAACTACTAAAAATGATTTAAAAGCTGATAAATATGAAGTATTAGCTGAAGGAATTGCTAAATTAGTAAGACTTGACAATATCTTAAAAATAGAAAATTGTAGTACAAGATTAAGACTAACAGTTAAAGATAACAAAACTGATATTGATGATAATGCAATTAAAAAACTAGGAGTTTATGGAATTAAACGATTAGGAAATCAAGGATTGCAACTAATTATTGGTACAGATGTTGAACACGTTACAAATAAACTACAAAAACTATATGAGATACATATTGCCAATTTAAAAAACAATACTATAACTTAATAGTATAAAAAATACATCTATTATAATAAAATTTTATTGTTATTATTAAAGTAGATGTTTTTTTATACAAAAAATGAAGTTTAGGGGAATTAATTATGGAGATAATATTAATTATTTTAGTATCAATTTTAATGTTATTATTTATAACTTTTTTTATATTATTTTTATTGAAAAAAAATAATGTTAAAATTGAAGGAATTGATAAAAATGATATTGAGTTATTAAAAAAAGAAATCGAACTTAAAAATGAAAAAATATTAAGTGAACAAAAAAGTATTATAAACCAAACCGAAAAGGATTTAACTAATTTGATTAATGCTGTATACTCAGAATCTAATAAAAATTTGAATAATGTTGATAATAAAGTCAGAGATTTTATTTTAAATCAAACAAATGATACAAGAAAAAAACTAGAGGACTCAAAAAAAGATCTTGAAACTTGATTGACAAAGTTAAATGATCATACACTTCCAATTAGTCAAGTAAAAGATAAAGTTGATCGTCTTGATAATTTGCTTAGCCAAAATAATAAAGCTGGTAGAGCAGGAGAATATTTATTAGAAAGAATATTAAGCAATATTGTTGGAAATAGTAAATCTGATAACATTATTTATAAAAAACAATACACTTTACAAAAAAAGAGTTCAGAAAATAAAAATTTAATAGTAGATCTTTTTATTGAAGGAAGTTCTCAAAACTTTGTTAATATTCCTGTTGATGCTAAATTTCCCTTTAACGCATATGAAAAATTAACTTCAACTAAAATTAATTCAAATGAATATAAAGTTGCAAATAGTCAATTTATTTTGGATTGCAAAAAAAGAATCACAGAAACCGCAAAATATGTTAGTGATGAAGATAAAACCGTCTATGCCATTATGTTTATACCTAGTGAATCAATATTTTATTATTTAACAGATAATCATGATTTAATTGATTTTGCATTTAAAAATAAGGTTATAATTGCAGGACCAAGTACATTAATGGCAATCATTAACTCAGTAGATAGATATATGAGTTTATTTGATTCTATTAGTAGTTATGATAAAAAAATAGATATTTTAGATAAAGCTATTAAATATATTGATAACTATGATGAAGTTATATCGAATACTTTTAGTTTAATTGAAAAATTATATGAAGAATACAAAAAAATCAACACTAAAGAAACTTCTTTAAGAAAGATTTATAACAAACTTTTAAAAGAAAATAATATAGAAGTCGAATAATAAATAATTTGATAGATGTAATGTATTTTAATGCTAATAAAGATTCTATAGTCTTTGTATAATTATTTTCAGTCTATAAATAATTTTATTAAAACATGTACTTCTTATTACAAGTTATCTGGATATGTTATAATTAGTATATATTGGAGGTACTATGAAAAAACTAACAAAATTACTTTTATCTATATCATCAATTTCGGGAATTGCATCTTTTGCGGTATCATGTAGTTTAGGTAGCTTGCCAGGTGCAAATAATAACGGATCAAGCTCTAACGGTAATGGAACTAAACCCGAAACTGGTGGAAATGTTGATCCAAATGGTGGTGGAAACGGTGTTGATCCACAAGGAGATTTCAAAAATCTTATTGATGAATTTAAAAAAGATGTGAATAATACTATTAATTCTCATTTAAATGAAAATATATCAAATTTATATGAATTAGATGAGGGTGATGGTAAGTTAAAAAATCAATTTTTAAATTTATCTGTACTTAAAACAAAACAAAAACCATTTGGGGAACAAATTGATTTTACTGATGGTGATAAAATTAACTTAAAAGAAGATGCTGCAAAGTTGATTGTTTTAGATAGTTTAAATACATTGATAAAAAAAGTATTAGATAATGAAAAATATAAAATTCTTAAACCTGACACAGATAGCGATATCATATTAGATATTATCTATAAATCTTGTGCAATAGCATTTACAGAATCTGAACAAATAACTGCTGCAAATGTTGTTTTTGACTACAACATAAGTTTAAATTACAAAGACTTTAGCAATAATATAAGTTTACTAAGTTTTGAGAATAGATTTATATATGGAATCACAAATAGTAAAAAAGTTACTGAAACAGTTAATAATTTATTTAATTCTTTAAGAATCCAAGGTGTATTAGATGATAAAAAACATAATGATATTTTTAAAATTAATCATGAAAAACTTGGATTAATTGCAAAAAAACAAAATTGAATTACAGAAGAAAAGTATAATAGTTTATTAAAAAACTATATAAATGGTGATAGTTTTAAAAAAATTTTTGTAGATGATTTAAATAAAAATTATAAATTAGAAAATAATGTAGAATTCAAGTTTAGTCAAAAAATAGATGAAAAAGAATCTTTTGAATCCTACAATAATTTAACACAAATTAAGGGAGTTGAAGAGTCAATTAATTGAAAAAGCAACAAAAAAATTAATAATGACTATAATACAACAAACGTTGAATTATATGATTTTTTATTTAGAGAAAATAAAATAACATCCGATAGTTCTGCTACAATTGGTGGAGACAAATCATATTTGGTGAATAATAAAGTTTATGAGTATTTAAAAAATACATTTCCAACTATATTCGTTAATAATAATGAAAATGTAGCTAATCTATTGAAAATAAATAAAAACGAAGTAAAGGACAAAGAAAATCTAAAAAATAACGTACGAGTCGGCGAATTAAGTATAAAAAATTTACAATTAAAAATCGGATCTAATTTTGTACAACAATTACCAAACCTAAAAGTTCTTACATCTTTCTCATCAGATGAAAATAATAAATCATATAATTTAGCTTCAGCACAATTTAATCAAGATTTTTTTGATAATAGCGATGTTTTTGCTTCTGTTTATAAAAATACAATATTAGGTATTAGAGCAATGAAAGATGTCTATGGTTTCACTGAAGATAATAGTAACAAAAATTTTGTAGAAAGTAACAAAAATTATAATTGAAAAGGTTTAAGCATGTCTAATTTTAAAGGTATTACAAACAACTGAACAAATGGCAAAAATTTATGAGACTCTTTTAATTATAAAAACCTTCAGACTGAAATTGAAAAAAACCTTTCAAATAATCTTTCTTTAAAAAACTCTAATCAAAGCGACTATCTTAAATATATTTTAAATTCAGGTGAGCAAGAATTTTATAATTGAAGTGTTGATTTTAATGGAATGAAATTTAGATATATTGACTGAGACAATCAAAAAGGTGTATCTGTTTTTGGCGGAAATACTAAAAAATTTTATGGCAATTTAAAAATGAATTTTTTGAACATAAAATATGAAATTGATGAGCAATTTACTTCTCAACCTTCTGGAGCTAGTGTTTTTATAAAGTTGATGCTATTAGGAAAAGATTTTTAAAATAGAATTGTTTTAATAATAAAATTTAAAAAAAATAAAACACCCTAATATAAATTGTCATACATTGTTTATATTAGGGTATTTTTTATTTAAAAAATGTTTATATAATATAATAAATTATTTATTATATTAATTACTCAAATAGATTTTTCTTCTATTTTCTAAAATATATTTTTAAAAGAGTTAATAATATTAATCTAGAATTATTTGATTATTTAAAAAAGTTAAGCCCTATTATTTGAACCAAAAGCAATTATTTTCTTTTTAGCTTCTATTTTTACAAAATCAACTGCATTCCTACCATATTTTCTAGCATCATATCCATTTGGATTATCATTAAACCATTTTTTAATTCCTTCAGCACAAGCGATTTTTAAATCAGTACCAATATTTATTTTTGTTATACCTAAACTAATTGCTTTTTTTAAATCATCAAGTGGAACTTGACTAGAACCGTGTAATACAAGAGGGGTTTTTATTTTTTTATTTAATTCATCAAGTAATTCAAATTGAAGTTTAATTTCTCCTTTGAATAAACCATGACTTGTACCAATAGCAATTGCTAATGCATCTATTTTTGTTTGTTTTTCAAATTCTAAAGCCTCATTTACATTAGTATAACCATTTGATGCTGAGTTTCTATCATCTTCTTTTCCACCAACATGACCAATTTCTGATTCTACATCAACACCTTTATTTCTTGCATAATTTACAACTTCAAGTGTTTCTTTTATATTTTCATCAAAAGGTTTTAATGAAGAATCAAGCATTACACTTGAAAATCCTGCATCAACTGCCTTTTTAATAAGTTCAATATCAAACCCATGATCTCAATGAAGAACTACAGGTACAGTTGCATTTTTTGCAGCAGTTAGTGCAAATGAGAATACATAATCAAGTCCCATATATTTTGCAGCACTTTCTGTAACCATTAATATTACAGGTGATTTTTCTTCTTCTGCCGCTTCAATGATTCCTTTCATCATTTCTAAGTTATCAAAATTAAATGCAGGAACTGCATATTTACCTTTTTTTGCTTTTATCAATTCATCTTTTAAACTTGCTTTCATATTTATCTCCATTATCTAACTATAATTTTAATATAAAATGAAATAAAATGATAAAATATTATCATAAATATAAATAAATTTAACTACGAGAGGGTATAATGGATAAAATTAAAAAAGGTGACAGACATAAAATATATATTTCATTTTTAAATAAGGAATTTTCTACTTCAATTAAGGCTTTTTTAAATTGTGGCAAAGAATATGGTATACCAGAGATAACAGTTAGAAGAGATTTGAAAGAGCTAGAAAAATTTAACTATATAACAATTGAGATGGGACTAATAAAACTTAAAGAAGAAAAAGAATACGAAGCAACTAGAGATGAAAAAATTCTTAAAAATAGAGATCAAAAAAATAGAATTGCATTAAAAGCAGTTGAATTAATAAATAATAATGAAATTTTTGTTGGGGCAGGAACCACATGTGAAGCGTTTGTTAAAGCAATTACAAAAAAAATAAAAATTTTATATACTAATGGTTTTGAAGTTGCAAGAATTGCAAAAAATAACTTAAATATTAATAGGATAGTTTTAATAGGGGGAAAATTAAGACCACAATCAGGTGCAATGTGCGGACCAATTGCAAATATTGTTTTAGAAGAATTGAGGTTTTCTCAATCTTTTATAACAATAACAAATTTAGATAATGAATTTAATATGTTTAATAATAATGAGGATGAAGCTTATTTGACAAATAAAGTAATTGAAAAATCTAATGAATCAATTTGTTTAATTGATAATAGTAAATTAAATAACACAACATATGGTAATAAAATTGCAAAAATAAGTAAAGTTAATAAATTGGTTATTGACTCAAAACCAGATGACGAAACTTATAATAAATTAATTCAACTTGTAGATATAAAATGATAAAAAATGATAAATAATTATCATTTTTTTATTTTTAGGTGTATTATAAATATGGAGGAAGAAAATGGAAAAATTATTAATTTACACAAAAAAAGACATAGATTTAAAATATTTGGATTTTATAAAACAAGGGGTTGTTAATAATAAATTCGCTTTTATATATCAAAATGAAGTTGATTTTTTTTCTGACATGGAATCATTAGCTAAAAAGATACAAAACAAAGAAATTGATAGAATAATAGTTTTAGATGAATTTGGAAGCCTACCATTTATGATATTATCCAAGTTTAAAAAAATTGTAGTAGCACAAATAAGTGATTATCATTCAGCAAAAATGACAATTAAACATAATAATTCTAATGTATTATCACTAGGTTATAAAATCTTAGCAAAAGAAAATCTATTAAATATTATTAATTCTTATTTAAACTCAAAATTTGAGGCTGGAAGACATATGGTTAGAATTAATATGTTAGAAAATTTATTGGAGGAAGAATAATGAAAATAGCAATTGGATGTGATCACATAGTAACTGATATTAAAGATAAAATAGTTGAAATGTTGAAAAACGATAAAATTGAAGTTATTGATTGTGGAACATATGATTTTAAAAGAACTCATTATCCAATATTTGGACATAAAGTTGCAACTTTAGTAACAAAAAAAGAAGTTGATTTTGGGGTTGTTATATGTGGAACTGGTGTTGGTATAAGTAATGGGGCTAATAAAACAAAAGGCGCAAGAGCAATCCTAGCAAAAGATGTAATTACTGCAATTGATGCAAGAGAAAATTATGATGCAAATATTGTTGGTTTTGGAGGAAGAATAATTGGTCTTGGATTAATGTATGAAATTATTGAAACGTTTATAAATACAAAATATTTAAACAAAAATAATGATTTAATCTCAAAAATTAACAGTTTAATCAAAAAAGATAACTTTAGCGAAAATATATTTGATGAAGAAAATAAAAAATGAGATTCAGGGTATTATAACGAGTAAAAATAAACTTTATATAGAAAGGATTTGAACAAATGAAAAATGCTTTAGAAAAAGGGCAGAACAAAAATAATAACAAGCTAAAAAAGTTTGGTCAAGTTATGATTTCGTTTGCTCAAAAAGTATCACAAAATAAATTTGTATCTTCAATAATGGAAGGCTTCATTTTAGTAATGCCAATAATTATTGCATCAACTATATTTATTTTGTTAGCAGAATTAGCTCCATCTTTTGGTTTGAAATATAGTGAAGGTGATGGTTATTTTGCATATCATGCATTTTGTATGAGACTTTACAACTTATCATATGGATTACTTGGTTTTGCATTATGTACAACCATTTCAGCAAGAATGGCAGATAAAATTAATTCAACATTAAAACCTGAAAAGAAAATGAACTTATTTATAATTGGTACAGCATCAATGATAGCATATGTTCTAATATCACTAGGTTATTCAGCTGATGGTTCATTTAAAGAAGTTGTTTATGAAATATTTGGTGTAAAAGGTATTTTTATAGCTATGATTACAGGACTTACTGTACCGTGAATATTTTGATTATGTTATAGATTTAATTTAACAATTAGATTACCAAAACAAGTACCTCAAAATATATCACACTCATTTTTAAATATCTTTCCAATGCTTTTTACAATAATAATATATGGTGTAATTGGATTTTTATTTTCATACTTTTTAAAAGAGTCAATGCTTAATACTATATTTGGTTGACTTACACCTTTAATTGAAGGGGCGAAAAATAATTATTTCTTTGTAGGTTGATCATTTGTATTGGCTTTAACTTGATTTTGCGGAATTCATACATCAGTTTGAAGTGGTGTAACTGATAGTCTTGGAGCTTTAGGTTTGCAAGAAAATATTGATGCAATAAAAAATGGGATGCAAGCAAAAAATATGTGACCCAATCCAATGGCAATGGGGGCATATTCAATGGGTGGTACAGGTGCACAAATTGCAGTTCCACTACTTATAATTTTATTTTGTAAATCTAAACAATTAAAGTCAATAGGACTAGTTGCTTTGGTTCCTGTTATGTTTCAAGTTAATGAACCTATATTATTTGGAGTACCATCAATTTTAAATCCATTAATGGCAGTTCCTTTCTTGATAACTCCATTAATAAATGGAACAATTGGTGTTATTTTTGTTGAACTATTAGGGATGAATTCAAGTTACATTTCAATGCCCTGAAGTATGCCGATATTCCTTGCGATGCCAATAAGTGTTGGATTCCAATGGCAAGCATTTATAGTTCCATTTGTTTGGTTTGGTGTTAGTTTTGGAATGTATTTCCCATTTATAATATTGCAAGATAATGTTTATTATAAAAAAGAAATATCAGTTCAAAATGATGAATTTGTTGATTATCGAAGTGGTGTTAGATGACTGGGTGATTACTTATTCCATAAACAAAAACACAAAGAAATTATAGAAAAAATATTAGCACAAAAAGCAGTTTTAAATGCAAAAGGATCTCAGCCAATATCTAGTGAAAATATTACAAATAAATTTAAAAATCTTAATGATTATTCAAATAAACAAATCGAAATATTAGTTGTATGTATTGGAGCTGGAACTAGCGCAATGTTAGCCGAATCAATTAACAGTACCTTTAAAGATGACAAATTAAAAATTAATGCTAAAGCTTGTTCTTCAGGTAATTATTCAGAATTTATAAATGACACAGATTTAGTCATAATATCACCACAAGCAAGAGCTATAGAAAAAGATTTAATAAATATTTCTAAAACTTCAAATTTAAAGGTATATCAAACCAAAGGTGCAGAGTTTTTAAAAATGATTAATGATAAGGATTTTGCAAAAATACAAGTAATTGAAAAATTAACTAGTGGAGGAGAGAAAAAAAATGATTAAAGTAAAATTGGGAACCGCAACAGCTGCTTTTCAATGTGAGGGTAACTTAAAAACTGATAATAGAGGAAAATGTGTTTGAGATGATGTTTTATTAGATGATAAGTCTATTGCAAAATATAACCCAGAACCTGCAAGTGAGTTTTATACAAAATATGACGAAGACTTTAGGTTGGCAAAAGAGTACGGGATTGAAGTATTAAGAGTATCAATACCTTGAAGTAGAATATTTCCAAAAAACGCAAAAGATGTGAATAAAAAAGCAGTTGATCATTATCATAGGTTTTTTAAAAAAATGTTAGAATACGGTATAACACCAAATGTAACATTACACCATTTTGATTCACCGCAATGATTTGTTGAAAAAGGGGACTTTTTATCAAGAAATAATGTTGATGACTTTTTATATTTTGCAAGATTCTGCTTTGAAGAATTTACTGAAATTTATTATTGATCTACAATTAATGAAATAAACGCTTATTCAGAACAAAAAAATATAAAAGCAGCACTACCTCCATTCTTTAATTTGGAATATGGACACTTTTTTAAACAACAATATAATATGGTAATTGCACATGCAAAAACTGTAATTATGTTTAAAGAAAATAAATATAAAGGAGAAATAGGAGTTCCTGCAAATGTGTGTCCATTTCAACCAATAGATAATAAACCTGAAAGTATTAGTGCTTCTAATAGAGCAAATGCAATTACTAATTGAAGTTTTTTAGAACCAATTACATCAGGAGAATTTTCAAAAGAAACAATAGGTTTAATTAATGATGTATTAAAAAATTATGATTTTATTTTTAAACCTCAAGAAGAAGATTTAAAAATTATAAAAAAAGCAGCTGAAATAATTGACTGAATTGGTATAAATTATTACTTTACAACTTTTGTTGAAAAACCAGATGATAAATTTGAATTTGAAGTTAATACTACTGGTGAAAAAGGTAAATCAAAATTCAGCGTTCCTTGATTATGAAAAGTTGTTAAAAAAGATGGTGTTAAAACAACTAATTGAGATTGAAATATTTATCCAGATGGATTAGCTATTGTTGTTGATTGAGTATCTAATAAATATAATTGTAAAAAACCAATATTTATAACTGAAAATGGATTTGGTGATTTAGAAGATATAAAGAATACACCATTTATTAAAGATATTGATAGAATTAATTATATTCAAGATCATTTTGATGTTATTCAAAAATTAAATGATAAGGGTGAAAATATTCAACATTATTATTTATGAAGTCATATGGATATGTTTAGTTGAACAAATGGGTATAATAAAAGATATGGTTTATTTTATGTAGATTTTGAAAATCAAAAAAGATACGAAAAATTAAGTTCCTATTGATGATTAGAAAAATCAAAACAAAATAGACTTGATGAAAAAATTAATATTGATGAATTATTAAAGAAAATAGGTAAAAATTAGAATTGAGGTATTATTATGTCTGATACAAAAAAACAAGTTACAATGAAAGGTCTTGAATTAGTTGCTTATGCAGGTGAAGCTCGTAGTTATATATTAGAAGCTTTAGATGAAGCAAAAAATAATAACTTTGATAAGGTTGATGATCTTTTAAAAGAAGCAACAGATTTAATAAATCAAGCACATCGTGCACAAGCTGATATGTTATTCGATGAAGCTAAGGGAAATTACAGTGACGTAACAATTACAATGGTTCACGGTCAAGATCATCTAATGACAACAATTTTATTAAAAGATATAGCAGATCACTTAATTGCACTTTGAAAAAAATAATATGAAAATATTTTTATTAATATTTGGCATTTTACTAGTATCTCTTTCAGTTATTGGTTTTATTATTTTTTTAAAAAAAAGTAAAATAAATTTAAAAAAAGTTAATGAAGATAGTTTTGAAGTAATTAAAGATCAAAAAAAAGTTTACTCAAAAATTATATTTAATACCGTGTTTACAATGCTTTTTATTGTTGGTCTATGTTTAATAATTTACTATATTTTTTAACATAAATAAATTTATATAAAGAAAGAATTCAGAAACTTAAGTTAACCATCTATTAAAAAAATAGATGGTTTTTTGTCTAATATTTTTATATTTAATAACTTGTAAGTTATTAAATTAAATAATTAAATGTTCAAAAGTTTTAATAAATGGATATTTATTTTTTATAATCATTTAATACATGTGAATAGTATTTTTATTTGTATTAAATATACTAAAAACTATATTGTAAAATATAAATTTAAAATACAAAAAACTCCACAAAAATTATTATGGAGTAATTAGTGCAACATTTTAATTTAATATACATTATTTATTGATTAAGTATTTACGTTTTTTAAGTTACATTTTTATTATTTCAATATTTCATTAATTAAACTATCATCTATATTATTAATTAACTCTTTAATTAAATCGAATTTATTATAACCTTTCTTAGTTAATTCATTTATAGTATTTCCATCTACGTCATTTACATTATTATAAGAAATTGCATTTATAATTGTTTCTTTTATATAGTTGCATTCAATATTATTTTTTATTGCCAAAGAAAAGGGCATTAAAATCCTTTCATCTAGCTGAATTTTTTTTATTGTGTTTCTAGCCACTCTTTCAAATTCATCATTTATATGAATATTTTTAAATCTTTTAATTACTGTGTCTATAAAAGTATCTAAAGATTCTTTTTTTAAATTAAATTCTAACTCTAATACTTTTGATATTTCTAATAAATAATTTTTTAGAAATAAAATTAGTTCTTTATTATTTTCATCATTTAAAGTTTTGTTGATTATTTTATTTTTAAATTTTGATAATTTTCATTCTTTTCAAGATAATGATGCATGACCACCATTTAACATTCAAACTTTTTTGCAAATTTCAGCATTTATATTGTTGGTGTATGTTATATTATTTATTTTTTCAACCTTAACAGGCCAATTTGTTTCATCAACAACTCATGAGTAATATGGTTCTACCTCAACATTAGCGTCTTCTAAAACTTTATTAGGTACTATTCGATCCACCATTACATCTACAAAAAATATTAATTTATTATCATAAGAGTAATCTTTTGATATTTCCTTAGAAAACCAATTAGAAATATTTACTCCATTTTCACAACACATTATAATTAAATTCTTTTTAGATACTTCTTTTATCTTAATTATTGATATGATTTGATTTTTAATAAAACTTAAATTATTAGAACCTATCGATGTAGTTATTATGTCGATATTCTCAATATCAACATTTTTTTCTAAATCTTGTGGTTTTACAGCTTTGTATCCTGTTATAAATGTTGTATTTTTATTTTCATCTAATTCTATAACTTTATAACTGCTTTTATTTTTTAATAAATTTATAATATTTTCATTACTATCTACAAATCAAAATTCATTATTTTGGTTATTGTTTAATAATATTGGGGCGATAAATCCTCGTCCAATATTTCCTGCTCCATAGTGTATTATTTTCATTTAAAAATTGAACTCCTTTACAAATAAATCTTCAGAAGGATTTTTAATTAAATTTTCAACATATTCTATGTCCATCATTTTTTCTGCAATATTTGCAAGTATTTCAACATGATTATCAGATTTTGCTGCAATCCCTATAAAGAAATGTACTGGATTTGAGTCATAATCTATTGGATCTTTAAAATGAATAATGACAATACCATCATTAATTACTCCCTCATCATTCATACCATGTGGAATTGCTAAGTAGTTTCCTATGTATACAGAGTATTTTTTCTCTCTTTCTAACATTGACTCAATATATTTATTTTCTATATATCCAAGCTCTTCTAAAAGTTTTCCACATTGCTTAATTGCATCATACTTATCTTTTGCAGATTGATTAATTTTTATATTTTCTTTTTTTAAAATACTATTTTTCATATCAATACCTATTAATTTTCTATATATTTTTTCACATATAATTTTATGTACTTCATTTTTTTTGCTTAACAACATAAGAATTGGCAATACCAATAAATTACTTAGGTTATACTCGCTTAAGTCAATTGAAGAAATAACCAAATCATAATCTTTTAATTCTTTGATATTTATCATTGAATATGACATGTTATTAATTTTTGCATTCCTATACAAAGAGTTTAAATGATTTTTTATCATTGCACTTTGACCCATTCCGCCAATACACACAGTTAAAATTTTAAAATCTAAGCTATAGATGTACGAATCATATCAAACAAGTATATGTATAAATATTTCATAGCTTAATAATTCATAATTATTAAATTCTTTAAAATATTTAAAAACATTAGAATTAATAACATTTCATAATTCATCATATTTATCCCTATAGTTCGATAAATTCTTTGAATACTCTTCTAAGATAAACTCATCTTTATTGGTTATAAATAAATTAGAAGAAATATGATTTTGAATTCTTTCAATGATTTCCTCATTTATTTTAACTTTATATTTAAATAATTTTTCTATATCATTTATTAGTTTTATAATAAATTTGTTTATTACTAATTTGTTTTGTAAAAGATTACCACTATCTTCAAATAAAATATCTATACTATCTTTAATAT
The DNA here is from genome assembly GCF_001267155.1 of Spiroplasma litorale. Lineage (NCBI taxonomy): Bacteria > Bacillati > Mycoplasmatota > Mollicutes > Entomoplasmatales > Spiroplasmataceae > Spiroplasma > Spiroplasma litorale. Next base: position 760,106 of record NZ_CP012357.1, on the reverse strand, counting down.
ATATACTTTTAATTGTTTCTATAAATTCATTGTAGTATTCAATATAATCAACCTTATTCAATATGCTTTGATTATTTTTATGATTAAGTCAAAAAGTCAACTTAATTGATAAAATAATTACATTCAAATTTGACATATTAATCTGATTAGATGTATATTCTAAAATTCAATAAAATATTTTGTTATAAATATTAATATTGTATTTACTTTTTAAAAAATTATAAATATAATTTGAAAAAAGTTTTTCAATTTTATTTAGTTTTAAAATTGAATAAACTTTTTTAAATAACAAATGATTAATTGTCAACTCAATTAAAATATTTATATTACTTTCTGATGAAATAGTTGAAAATTTTACCCCGTATTTTGTTATGAATAAATTTATATCATTCTTCTTTAAAATTTGTTTTAAGTTTTTTAAGTCATTTTCAAATAAATTGGGTGATATATCTAAATCGTCTACTAATTGAGTTTTTGTAACACAATTGTCTTTGCTTACAGTTAAATATATGTAAAGAAGTCTTTCCTCTTTTAAAAGAAAATTATCATCTAACTGCAGTTTATCCAAAATATTCATTGATTTTCCAAAGAATTCAATTTCATTATCATTTACTATAATATTATTTTCATTATTTTCATTATTTTCATTTAGTCAGATATTAATATCGTCAATATCTCTATTAATAGTTTTTTGACTGATATTAAAATGATTCATTAAGACAGTTTTATCAACCTTTTTATAGTTTAATAATATATAGATTATTCTAAACTGTCTCTCTTTTTTCATTATTTATCTCTTTAATTTCTTTAAACTCATTAATTATTTTATCATAAAATTGTTTGTCTAAAAAATTTGAGATGCTTTTATGGATTGCATTTGGAGCTTTTTGTTTTGCATAATCAGTTAATTGACTTTGAGTTATAACGTATTTACAATCTTTTGGTAATTCTTTTACAGGATAGTTAATTACTTTAACATCTATTTCATTTTCTTTTAATTTTTTTCTCAATAACGAAGCTCCCATTGCACTTGAACCCATTCCTGCTTCACAAGCAAATATAATTGTTTCAACTTGACTTAAATTAACTATAGTATTTTTATTTAAATTCAATTTTTTACCTTTAATTTCTTCAAGTTTTTTTGTAGCATTATCCAATTCTTGCCCACTCATTTTTTTGTATTTTTTTCTCATTATAATATGAATTAATGATCCCATAAGTACTGAAGCACCACATGCTCCAAATACACCTAAAAATACACCTGCATAATTCATTGGTTCAGATTTAATGAATGCTGCAATAGCTATAATTGATCCAGGTGATGCTGGTGCAACTAATCCAGCATCAAATATTTGAAATATTGCATCACCTACAAGACCTCCAGCTATAAGTGCAATTATCATTTCAAGTTTCATTAATATGAAAGGGAAGTATACTTCGTGTATTCCTCCAAAAAAATGAATGATCGATGCACCTGCAGCGTTTTCTCTTTGTTTTTTATCAAAAATTATTAATGTAATTAAAGCTCCTAGTCCAGGACCTGGATTTGATTCTAGTAAATAAAGAATTGATTTTCCTTTTCCCAAAACCATTTCAGGTGAAAGTGCTGTAAACACACCATGGTTAATTGCATTATTTAAAAAAAATATTTTTGCTGGTTCAACAATCAAAGCTGCTAAAAATATAAGTTTATTATTAATTAGAAATCTAACCATTTCAGCTAGAGCTCATGTTATTGAATTAAAAACATAAGGCATTCCATAAAATGCACCTATACCTAATCCAAATGCTAGAAAACCCATTACAAAGTTATTAACAAGCATTTCAAATCCTTGTTTTATTTTACCTTCTAGTAATTTGTCTATTCCCTTTAAAATTCCTGCTGATGCAGGACCAACTATCATTGCTGATAAAAATTGGGGTGAAGCACTAGAACCTTCTGCAAACCCTGGGTTTCTTTGATTACCAACAATTACTGCAAAAACAACAAATGTTGCAATAAAACCACCTCGATCTTTATGAACTAATCTACCAGCATTAAATCCAATCAATATAGGAATTAAATAAGTTATTATATTACCAACTACATAGTCATTAATTGCTTGCACTGGAGTTCAACCATCTGGTATAAAAAATGCAGTAAGTAAACCTCATGCAATCATTAATCCAATAATAGGCATAATCATTGCGCTTAATCAACCACCAAACTTTTGAATTCTTCTCATTGAGGTTCTTTTATTAAAATTATTAATAATAAATAATTTAAATTTATTATTAATATCTCTTTTATTAATATCTTTTATTATTTCTTCCATAAAATTCTCCTTTCATTCAAATTATTATAAAAATTAAACATAATATAAAGTGTTTTAGAGATTGTTTTTGTCTACTTACTAGACAAAAAAACTTATGTATTCCAACTCTTTTTCTTAGGTTTTTTTAGCTATATTTATTATTAAAAATCTAATAAATTTTGTTATTTTATTTAAAAATCATATTTTTTATAGATGATAAAGATTTTATAATTATAAATGTAGCATTTTTGTAATATTAAAAATAGTTAAATTAGTTTATGTAGTTAAATTTAGATGCATCATAAAAATTTAAGTTACATTAAATTATTATATTTTAATCATAATTTTCTTAGTATTTTAAATCTAGTTTAATAAAAAAGGAAATTATATAAAATTTTTTGTTAAACTGGAATTAGGAGAAAATGTTATAAGTATGAAAAAAATAAAGAAAGGGCATTTGGATTTGTTATTAACAAATAAAAATGTTAATTTGTTTAAAGAGGATGATAAAGAAATTATTGACAACATTGACAATGATTGGCTTTTAGGACAATTAAATAAATATTTAAGAGATCATTTAAAAGACTTAAATAATATAAATGATAAAATTAATTTTTTAAATAATATATTAAATATTGTTGTACCTGAAAATTTTACATCAATAAAGGCGATTAAGTTTGATACTAAAAATCAAGTGAAATTAGATAACCTAAGTAAAAATGAGTTAATTATTAAAAAAGTATGAAATAACCTTGAAAAAGAATTTTTAAGTTCAGAATTTGTTTACATAATATCACCATTTATTAGTGCTGAAATGGTAAATAAGTTAGAAAATTTTATTAAAGAAAATAAAAATGAATTATTTAAAATGATAATTATTACAACTACTTATGATGGTAGAGCAAAGTTTTTAGCAATAGAACAGCTTGTAAGGCTTGAAAAAAAATATAAAGATAAAGTTAATATATACATTGAAAACTTATTTGAAAGAACAAATAGTAGGTTACACATTAAGGCTTATTTCTTTAAAAGAAACAATAAGTTTAGCACTTTATATATAGGAAGCAGTAATTTTACCAAAACAGGTCAGATAGCAGGTAAAGAATATAATATAAAAATTAGTGAGTTTAAAGAACCGCAAATAATTGACCAGTTTTTATGAGATTTTAACAATCTTATAAATGATAAAAATTTCATTAGAGTTTATGATGAAGAAAGAATTAAGGAATTAATTACTTTACAACAACTAAATGAGGATAATTTTGATCAAGAATATGATAAGAATAACAATATAAATACTATATTTTCAAAAACTTACAATAAAAACAAAGCATTAATACCATTTGATTATCAAAATAAAATAATTAATGAAATAATAAATAGAATTAAATCAAATAAGAAAAAACATTTACTAGTTATGGCGACTGGTACTGGTAAAACAGCAACTATGGCATTTATCTATAAAAAATTAGTTAAAATGTTAAGTATAAATTCCTTCATTTACATTGCCCCATCAAAAGAAATTCTTGATCAAGCAATGATGACATTTAGAAATATTTTAGATGATCCTGATTTTGGTATTGATTTGTATGATGGAAGAAACAATGAAGTAGATATTCAAAATGAGAATTTTATATTTATAACTAAAGATACACTATATTTTAGAATAGAAAGATTTAAAAACAAAAAATTTGAATTTGTTATATTTGATGAAGCTCACCACGTTGAAGCTAAAACGTTTAAACAAGTTTTTGAATTTATTGCAAATAATTCAAAACAAGTTTTTGGCTTGACAGCAACCCCAGAAAGAACTGATGGAGTTAATATAAATAAATATTTTGATTATGAACATGCTTGTGAATTAAGATTATATGATGCAATTGAAAATGAAATGCTATCTGATTTTGATTATTATTTCATAAAAGATGACACAATCAACTTGGAAAACTTAAGTATTAAAGATAAAAAATTTGAATTAACATTTAATAATTTAAAAAGATATGAGTTTATATATAATACAATCATTAATAGAATTGGTAAACAAAGAAAAGATATTAGAGCAATTTTGTTTTGCTCTTCAACTCAAAATGCAAAAGAATTATCTGCATTTTTATCAGAAAAAGGAGAAAGAAGTAGTTACATAACTACTGAAAATAATAAAAATAGAGATCAAAATATAGAGTTATTTAAAAAAGCAAAAATAAACTACTTATGCGTTATGAATATACTAAATGAAGGTGTAGATATACCAGAAGTAGATACTATTTTCTTTTTAAGACCAACAACTTCTTTAATAATTTATCTGCAACAGTTAGGTAGAGGACTTAGAAAAAGCTTAGATAAAAAATTACAAATATATGATTTTGTTAATAATGTTGATTTAAATGTAAACAATAACTTTAATCCTTTTTTACCATTTATACATTTAACTAATAATATAAAAGTTAACTGTCTAGAAAAAGCGATAAATTCAATAAATAATTATTTACCTGGTAATTCAAACTTTCATTTAACAAATTTAGAAAAAAAAGATTTTATTGATAAGTTAAAAAACTATGAAAAAAATCATTTATTCAAGTCCATATTAGAAGAATATCGCGCTGATGGAACATTTGAAGAATATGAAAATTATTTCACAGAAAAAAATGTTGATATATATGATTTTTATTTGTCAAAAAATAAAACTTTTTTCAATGAAAATTCAAAAAGTTTAGCAGTTATTAAAGCATTTTTATTTCCAAATATTAAACAATTACTTGAAGAAATCGTTATATTTTTATCTGAAAAAAGAATTCCTAAAAGCAAACTTATAAAATACATAATTTTAGCATCTTTTTATCATAGTCCAAATAAAAAAGACATCTACTACAATGATATTAATTTAGCATTGGAATTAATATTTAATGAAAAAAATAAATTGATTATCAAAGAAGTTTTGTATTTATTGAAATTTAAATTAAAAAATGAAGAAAATCTTAATAATATATTAACTGATAACATTGAAAGTTTTATTGGAGTAGAACTGAATCATTCGCAAATGCAAGCTTTGTGTTCAATAAACATTAACGAAGCTGGATTTAAGGGAAAAGGTGTTCAAGGAATTATAAAAAATGAAAAAGATAAATTGTTTTGTATAGATGCAAATAGAACAAAAACAAACCTATTTTCAGATAGTGGAAATTACTATGATGATGTAGATGATATTTTTTATTGAGATACACCAAATTCTTGAAAAGTAGGTCCAAAAAAATTAAATGATCAACAAGCAGAATTTTTAAATCTTGATCTATATAAAACTTATTTATTTTACAATGATGATAAAATTTCAGAGAAAAAAACTTATAGAAATAGAAAACTTATTGGTAAAGTTGAAAAAGTAATAGAAAGAAAAACAATTATTAGAAAAAATGAGTCTAATATTGAAGAAGAAAAACTTGTATTATTATTAAAATTAAAGAAAGCTTTCTAGACTCTTGCAAAAAAAAAAAAAAAACTAAAATTATCCTTAAGGGGTAATTTTTTTATGTCGAAATTGAAAGTTTTTGAAGCATTTGCGGGTATAGGAGCACAAAATAAGGCTCTAAAGATATTAAAAAATAAAATGAAAATTGATTTTGAAGTTGTTGGTACAAGTGAATGAGATATTTGAGCCAATATAAGTTATAATGCAATGCATAACAATAATGAAAATAGAGCAATAAATTTAAAAGATAGTGAAATAAATAAATATTTATCAAAATTTACACACTCCAATGATGGTAAAAAACCAATTGATAAAAAGTTTTTAAATAGATTAGATAGAAATACAAGAGAATTACTATATAGTTCTTATGAAGCTTGTAATAATCAAGGAAGTATAGTTGATTTAAAGGGAGAAGATTTAATTAAAAATGTTGGAGATGTTGATGTAATTACTTATTCATTTCCATGTCAAGACTTGTCTGTTGCTGGTAGCTTTCATGGTTTTAATCAAGGTATGAAAAAAGGAAGTGGAACTAGAAGTGGTTTGCTATGAGAAATAGAAAGAATTTTAAAAGAATTAAAAAAAATTAATAAACTTCCTAAATATTTATTATTAGAAAATGTAAAAAATATGATTTCTGAAAAACACAAAGAAGACTACATTGAGTGATTAATTTTTTTAAAAACAATAGGTTATAATACTCAAACATATTTGTTAAATTCATTAGAATTTGGTATTCCTCAAAAAAGAGAAAGAGTTTATGCGATTAGTGTATTGGGTAATGATAATTTATTCCCTGATACTTTAAACCAAAAAAATATAATTATTGAGAATGAAAAGTTTCAAAATGTTTCAAAAGAACTAAATTTAATTAAATCATTGAACGAAATATTAAAAACTAATTATACGAATAATATATATAAAGATGAAGCGATAAATGCAATTCCTAATAACACTCCAAGTAGGATTAGGATGTACTGTGAAAATCCAATCTTATATACTAAAAAAAATTATGAATATCCGCTAACAATAAAAAAGAATAATAAACTTTATGTAAAAAAAAATGACGGTTATTATTTACAGTTGTGTCGAACCATTACAACAAAACAAGATAGACATCCAAATGCAGGAATAATAGATATTAGAGAATCTAAATTATTAAAAGAAAAACATAAATCAAATTATAGATTTTTAACACCCAGAGAAACTTACTTGCTAATGGGTTTTGATGAAAAAGACTTTAACAAAGTAATAAAAAATAACATTAAAAAAGCTGTTTTATATAGGCAAGCAGGTAATTCGATAACGGTAAATGTTTTAGTCTCGATATTTAAAAAAATTAATGATATTGATAATGAGGTAAAAAATAATGATTAGTACAAATTATAATTTTATGAATGATTTTTATGAGTATAAGTGAATATTAGAAGAACTAAGCATCATTGAAGAACGTTTTATTATTGAATCTGATTACAATGCAGTATTAATTAATTCTTATACTATTTTAGAAAAGTATTTTAAAAATATTTTAGGATTAGAAAATAGTAAATTAGGCCTAGGAAAATTAGTTGGTGAATTAAAGGAATATTTTAGATCTAGATTAGACAAAAGAATCGACTATAGAATATCAAATTTGCTTGACTATATAGTTTATGAAAGAAATGCAAGAGTTCATGGTGATAACAATAATTACTTGGATACTATTGCCCCATCGTTTAATCAATGCATAACTATTTTAAAACATTTAAAATCAATATTTAGTTATTTTATATTTGAGCTTGAAAAAAAAGATGTTGAATCTAAGCCATTTGATGAAGAAATTTATTTTGAAAAATCAAATAAAGGAAGACTAAACTACGATAACGTAAAAGAGTTTGATGACCCGCAAATTGATATATTAAAGGTATCTGTAGGAAATTTGGTTTTAGATAAAAATAAATTTTTTATTATTCCACCATATCAAAGAGACTATCGTTGAACTATAGATGAATGCTCTGAATTGCTAAAACAAATTATTGATAAAATGAATTCAAATGAACTTGTCTATTTTGGCTCAATTGCCTGCAAATACACAAATGTTCCAAATGACAGAGATAAATTTGAAATAAAATTAATTGATGGACAACAGAGAATAACAACTTCGTTAATCCTATTTAAGGCTTTATTTGATGTAATGAAAAGAAAAGAATTAGAAGAAAATAATATTAATTTTGAAATGCCTGATGATTTGTTATGATTGTTTGATTACAAAGATAATGGCGTTTATTCAGAAAAAAGAATTAATGAAAAATATCAAAATTATACAACGGATAGAAAATCAACAACAGAAGGTATTTCAATAATACTTAGAGGATACAATAATAGAGCAAGTTATGATGAAGAAATAAGAATCAAACTTTCAAAAAATCAAGTTTATGATAACTACATGTATTTTTATAATGAACTTAAAAGTGAAAGTCTTGAAGATTTAGAAAAATTATATAAATTTTATTATAATAAATTCATATTTTCTTGTATAACGTTTGATAGTAATGACAATAATAACGAAATGGAAATTTTTGAAAATTTAAACTCTAAAGGAAAAGATTTAGATACTTTTGATATGATCAAAAATTATATTTTTAATACCGTAGAGATAAATTTATTTAGATCAAAATCTAAGGAGTTTGTGATGGAATTTTCAAAATATTTTAGACTAAGTACAACTAAAACAGATTTGATAGGAGATGAGGCTAATAAAAAATATGAAGAGTTTTTGTATAACTATATAACTTATTTGAATGCAACAAAGTCTATAAAAAAAGACGCCTTAAAATTTAAAATCCAAAAAAATAAAAGAAGTCTTTTAAAAGGTTTTAAATCTTTTTATGATCAACATAATATAGATGAAGAAGAATATTATAAGCTATGCTCTGAATTAGGTAGATATTTTTATATATATAAAACTTTAAGAGTAGATAAAGTTGGTATGTATATGAATTCGGCAAGCGAATTTTCAGAATTCGGAGATATTTTTAAAAATATTAGCCATAAAGATTTTACAGTTTTAGTTTTTTATTTAGTAGATGTGTATTCTGATAAAGCCTGAAATAAAGATGAAAAAAAAATAAGTTTTTATAACAAAGAATATTTAAGAGAAGCTCTTTTTGAAATTGAAAAATGATCTTCTTTGTTAGTTCAAACAAGAGGTACAGGACAATCTTTTAAAGAAACCATTTTTGTAAGACTTATAAATTATTTAAAATCATATCAGTATTCAAATGATTTTAAATCAAATCTACCAAAACTAATGAGAAATTGATTTGCTGGAAAAAGTCCAATTTCTAATAAATCAATTTTAGAATATCTAATTCCAAATGACCATAAGTTACCAACTTATGATGAAATAATTAATTCATTTAAAAATAATAAAGTTCAAAATAACGCGTTATCATTAGTATTTTTAACTAGAATTGAAAAATATTGAATTAATAGTGAAACAAAAGCTGACCAAAGCGTTATCTATAAAAAGATGACAGTAGAACATATAATGCCGCAAAAACTAACTGATGAATGAAAAAATATGTTAACAAATGGTAAAAAATGAGATAGTAAATTTGAAGATAAATATAATGAATGCTTAGATAAAATTGGTAATTATTTATTATTAGACTCACCTAATAACTCTGAACTAAAAAATATATCATTTTATAAAAAGAAACAAAATTACTCTAATACTTTTTCTAGATTGGCAAAAATACCATTTAATATTAATGATGAAAATTTAATAACAATTGATAGTTTTACATTCAACGATATTGATAATAGAAGTGCAAAATTAGCACAAATACTTTTAGAGGATGTATATGAAATTAAAAGAAATTAATGAAATTCTTGATTTATTCAAAAATAATAATGACTATCAATTTTGAAAAATGGGAACAAACATACCTGCAATTATTGAAACTTTTTTTGAAAAAATTAGTGTTATTAAATCTTCAGATAGGGTAAGTTATATAAATTTAATTAGTTTAAATAATAGGTACAAAATTTTATGTAATAATTTTGATGTAACTCCTTCATTAACTTTTTTTGAAAATGGTGTTTCTTGATCGACAATGAGACAATTTCTTGATGTTTTAGAAGCTTTTTTTATAATTAAAAAGAACTCTAATTATAGTATTATTTATGATATAAATATTTGTCAATTATTGAATAAAAATTTTGACATTGATATGTATTTAAAAAATCTTTTTAAAACACTTGTAGACAACTTTACTAAACTAACAAAACATGGTAAAAAATTATATTATTCGATTATAGTTGCATATTTGGTTCAATTTATTGAAAATAAAGATAATGAGTATATAGATATAAATCAAGGCAAATATTCAAACAAAAAAATTAAAATTTCAGAGATAAAAAAACATATTAAACAATGTGGTTATAACTTTTTTATAAATCAAACATTATTATTAGGCACTAGTGCAGATATTATAAAAAATAATATTCAGAAACTTTTAATTTCATAAAATAGCACCTAATAAATTAAAATTTATATTTATTTTTATATTATATATTTCATTTATAATAGTAGTAATTGTATAAGAAATTTTTAATGGATAATAAATGAAAATATTAAATAATTTAAAAAATATATATATAAATGAAAGTGAGTCATTTAGTTATAAAATAATATCAAAATATATTTTAGATAATTTAAAAAATATTGATAAATTTGATATAAATTTAATTGCAAAAAAAACCTCGACTTAAATGCCTACAATTACAAGATTTTGTAAAAAGTTAGGTGTTGAAGGATTTAAGGAGTTTAAATCATTTTTAAAATTAGAATTAGAAATGAGCAAACCAATAGAAAAAAATTAAAGAGCAAACTATCCAACATTCTTACAAGCTATAAATCAAAATGTTAATTATTTAAATTCAATATCAGATAAAATAGATGAAGTTGCAAGATTAATAACTTTTAGAAAAAAAATCTATATATATGGTTTTGGAACAACTCTTATATAATTAAAATATTTAGAAATTACCTTATTAAAATTGGGATAAATGTAGTTTATTTACATGACAAAGATAATCAAGTTGCTTATTCTAGAATAGTAGATCAAAATTCTTTAAATATAATTGTTAGTTATTTATTTAGACATGATTCTTGAAATGAAATATTATATAATTTTAATAAAAATAATAGCACATCAATTTTTGTTACAAAAAATATGCCTAAAAAAATTAAGATAAAAAATAATGATATAATTATAGATTTTCCTATGAGTGAAGGATTTTTAACATATAGAGATAATGGTGAAGTTACAATGTTATCAATATTATTGTTCATAGTTGAAAAAATAATTTTATCATAAGACTATATAAATTTATTAAAAAAAACAGACGTATATTAAAAAAACTTTCACTATTTGAACATCTAAAATAAAATTGACAGTAAAAAATTACTTTTATTGTTAAAATTTTATTGAAAGGTGTTCTTTTTATATGGCAAAACAATGAACAAAAAACGAAAAACTTAATATAATTAAGGAATCAAAAAAAATCGGTATTTTAAATGCGGCATTAAAGTTTGATATTAGTACTAGCACAATCAAAAGATGAAAATCAGAGGTAAAAGTTAAAGGTGAAGGCGCTCTTGAATGAGGTAGTGGAACACAATCAAAAGGAAATATTAAAAAATTTAAATCTCATGATTGAATTTTTAAAGAACCTGATGATATGAGCGTTGAAGAATTAAGAGAGGCTTTGAAACTGGAACGAGCTTTAAAAAAGCATTTGGCGAAGACGACTAAGGAAAAGTACTTCGCCATTTTTAATGTTAAAAGAATGTTTTTTTTGAAATTATCTTGTTTATATTTAAAAGTTTCAAGGTATGGATATTTAAAATGACTTAAAAACGGAAAACCAAAGTATAAAAATTATAATAGAATTTTAGCAATTAAGATAAGATGCCTTTTTTACTTGTTTAAAAAAAGATATGGTTATAATATGATAACTTTATTTTTAAACAAATACTTTAAAGAAAGATTAAACCCTTGAGTTGTTTATAGATATATGAAAACAATGAGTTTAAAAGCTGCAAAGAAAAAGAAAGTTCCAAACTATGATAAATCAGGTTCATTAAGATTTGAAAATTTACTGAATAGAAACTTTAATTCTAAAAATATAAATGAAAAATGAGTAACAGATGTGACTTATATAAAAACTATTAATGGAAATGTTTATCTATCTGTTATAAAAGATTTATTTAATTCTGAAATTGTTGATTGAAAGTTATCGGTTAGTCCTAATAATAAATTATGTCATACAAATTTAATAAGTGCTATTAAAAAAAGAGGTGCTCCAAAAATAATTCATTCAGATCAGGGAGCACCATACACAAATGAAACTTGAGAAAGATTATGTAAAAATAATAATATAAATATTTCTATGTCAAGAAGAGGGAACTCCCCAGATAATGGTGCATGTGAGTCTTTTTTTGGAACTTTTAAAAATAAATGTATATATACATATAAAGTAAAAGAACTACATCACTCAAATATTTATAAAATTATCTCTGACTATATATAGTTTTATAATTACGTTAGACCTTGTCTAAAGCATAAAAAACTCCATACGAAATTCGTATGGAGAAAGTATCTTTTTAATGTCAATTTTAATTGACAATTTCATCTGGTGCATTTTTTTATTTATTTTAAGAAATTTTCAATTGATTTTTTTCCTCATTTTGTTTTTAATAATCCAAAACTTACCCCAGCCGTTGCTGCTATTGATATTAACATTGCAATTGAAATATGTGCTCCCATTGGAACTGATTGTAGTATTGAATTAATTCCTTCGCTTGCAAAATAGTTTTTTGTGGCTTCGGTTGTTCAATCAAATTGTACTAAACCAATTCAACTAGCGCTTCCCAATGAGTTTGCAACAGTGTGAGTCATACCCAACCATCAACCACCAATTGCGCTACCAACTGCTGCTGATATAAATAACGGTTTTATTTGTAAGTTTATCCCAAACATTGCGGGCTCTGTAATACCTGTAAATCCTCCTAAAGCACTTGAAGAAGCTTTAGTAATCTGTTCTTTATTCTTTTTAGCAAAGAATATTAACATAAATGCTGCACTACCTTGTGCGATATTTGACACACATGCAATTGGTGTTATAAATGAAAATGAGTGACCATATTTAAGTTGTGTATCAACTAGAAGTTGTGTTTCAATTGGTAGAAATCCTTGATGTAGACCAGTAATTACAAGGAAAGGGTAGAAGAATGCAAATACCATTCCACCAAATCCAATAAAATTTCAGTTTGTATATTTAAATAGTCCAGCAAGTCCAATTGAAAGTCCATTACCAATTATTTGACCAAGTGGTCCAATAATTCAAAATGCTAATCATGATGAAACCAATACAGTTACTAATGGTACTACAATTATTGCAATAACATTTGGTGTTATTTTTTTAAGTAATCTTTCAATATTTACAGAAATTGCTAACACCAATAATACAGGTATAATTTGAGCTTGATAACCTATTAAATTGATCTTAAAGAAATTATTAGCAAAATCTCCAAATATATAATAGTATGTTCCGACTGTTTTGTTTAATAAATCATTATATTCATCAGTACTTTGTGGGACTGTAAATCCACCGTCTGCTAAATATTTTTCAAATGCAGCTTTCCTTGCTTCTTCTATTTGTGAACTTGTAGCTTGTAAGTTAAACCCAAGCAATACAGGTGTATTTGTAGCATAACTATTTAACAGTCCTGGTGAAATCAACACTAGCCCCATTGCCATTCCTAAAAATGGGTTCCCACCTCATTTTTTTGCAGCAGTATAACCAACAAAAGCAGGTAATGAACCCAAAATTGCTCCTCCAATTATATCTAATATTTTTTCAAAACCAGACCCTTTTGCAAATGTTGACACTAATGATTTTAATGCCAGTGACATTCCTCCTGCGATAAAGACTGGTATTAATGGTACAAAGATTGATGCAAATGAGTTCATTCCTCTTTTAGAGATCATAAATATATTTGATTTTACTGATAGTTCTTTTCTTCATAAAGGTTCTTTTTTTTCAGCTTTTAAATCATCACTTTTGCTATCGTCTTTAATTAATATTTTTATTTGTTTAAATAACTTATCAACAACACCAGTTCCGATTATAATTTGATGTTGAGATTCTTGTTTTTTATACCCTTTAAATAAAGGGTGTTTTTTTATTTTTTCAATATCAAATTTACTATCATCATTTAATTCAAATCTTAATCTTGTTGCACAATGTTGTATATCTTTGATATTATCTTTACCACCAAGCAGTTCTAACATAAGAACAGCATTGTCATAAAAAATGCTTTTAGCCATATATCCTCCTATTAATGATATATTACTATTTATTTTCTTACAAATAAACTTATAACTATAAGTTTATTTGTAATTCTTGTAAATATTTACAATTTAATGTAAATATTTTTATTTTAGTAATATAATGTTTGTAGGAGGTAGTATGAAAAAAGAAATTAAAAATGAAACTGTAGCAATTTTAAAAGCAGAAAAAAGTAATAAAGCACAACTATTTAAAGTTAAATTACAAAAAACAGGTGCTTTTATGGCTGGTATGATAATGCCTTCGATAGGTATTTTACTAGCATGAGGGCTATGAACAGCAATGTTTTTGTATGATTATGATGCAAATAAAAAACTTGGTTGATTTGACGCACCAATGTTAGGGAGGTTAATTGAACCAGGAATAAAATGATTGTTACCAATTCTTATAGCTTTTAATGGTGGAAAACTTGTTTATGGCATAAGAGGTGGTATGATGGGTACTTTTGTAATTATTGGTACAATTGTAGGTACAGACTGAACATATCAAGAATTTATAAGATTGAGTAATGGATCTGTTCCTGGTTCTCCAAATCAATTTATTGGGGCGATGGTTTTGGGACCATTATCTGCATTATTTTTAAAATATATAGAAAAAATTTACATAGAAAAAATAAACAAAAGCTATGACATGTTAGTTAAAAATTTTGGAATCGCAATATATTCAATAATAATTTGTTTAGTTGCATTCTTTGGCTGAGGTTGGGTAATGTGAGGAATAACATGAGTTATGATGCAAATAATTGGATTATTTGGTAATAATAAATGAGCAGCACCACTATTAGGAATATTTACTGAACCAGTAAAAGTTAGTTTCTTAAACAATGCCATTAATCATGGTGTTTTAGGACCAATTGGTTACATGGAAGTAGATAATCTTGCTAAAGCACATGCTGAAAATCCTAGATCAATATTTTTCCTATTTGATCCAAACCCAGGACCAGGATTGGGAATGTTGATTGCTTACATAATATTTACAAAAGGTGAAAGCAGAACAAATGCTGCAGGATCTTCTGCAATTCATTTAATAGGAGGAATCCACGAAGTATATTTTGTATTCATATTAGCAAAACCTAAAATGGTTCTTGCTACAATGGCAGGAGTTGTAGGAGCACAATTCATTACATCTTATCTTGGAGGGGGCACAGTCGCAACCCCTTCACCAGGTTCTATAATATCAATGATTGCATTGTCACCAGGAACAACTGCAATATTAATTAATTTATTAGCATTTGCAGTAGGAACAGGTGTTTCATTGGCTATAGCATCAATTTTATTAATCTCTGATAAAAAAAGAAATCAAGTAGGCTCAACAACAAACTTTAAAATTACTGATGAAGGAATCCAATTTAGTGAAGATGTTAAAAATGAAGCCAACACAATTGCAAACTCAAGTTTTAGTTGAGAAAACATAAAAACAATAGTAGTTGCTTGTGAAGCAGGAATGGGTTCAAGCGCAATGGCATCAGGAATTATAAAAAAATGAGTCAAAGAAAATAAACTTGACATTAAAGTTTCAAACATTGCAGTAAAAGATCTTGATTCAAAATTTGATGTAGTTGTTACTATGAAGGGTTTTGCAAAATTCGCTTCTGAAAAAGCACCTAGTGCATATATTTACCCAGTAGATAAATTTTTAGGAAAAGGAATTTATGATGATCTTTATAAAAAAATATTAAATGCTAATAATATTGAAGGGAAGGAATAAATAATGGAAGTATTAGTTATAGCAGGAGGAGCTAGAAGTTTAGGAAAGTATTTATCTATTAAATTTAGTGAAAAAAAATATAAAGTAATTGTCTTGGATATTGATGAAAATAGTTTAAACGAGTTAAAAAAAGAGAATGATAATTTAATTACTTATGTATGTGATTTAACAGATGAAAAAAATGTGATAAATACATTTGATAATATAGATAAAGAATATGGTGGAATTAATAAATTTATTTATAATGCAGGTTATGCAAATTCTAACATAATTACAAAGTTTGAGTATGATAAGTTTATAACATCATTAAACATAAATTTAAATGGTTACTTTTTATGCTCAAAAGAAGTTGCTAAAAATATGATTAAATATAATATAAAAGGATCAATCGCACAAATAAATTCAAAATCTGGTAGAGTTGGTTCAAAACATAATTCAGGTTATTCCGCAGCTAAGTTTGGAGCTGTTGGACTTACTCAAAGTTTAGCACTTGATCTTGCAGAATATAATATTAGAGTAAATTCATTTATGTTGGGAAATTTGCTGGATTCTGAAATGTTTGAATCGTTAATTCCACAGTATGCTAAAAAATTAAATATAAAAGAATCAGAGGTAAAGCAATATTATATTGATAAAGTTCCTTTAAAAAGAGGTTGTTCATTTGAAGATGTATTCAATATTTTGGAATTTTATATATCTGATAAAGCAAATTATTGTACCGGTCAATCTATTAATTTAACTGGTGGACAAGTAATGTAATTATAAAAAGTATATAATATATATAATAAGGTTATGTAAAAGCATAACCTTTTTATATAAGGAATAATTATGAGTATTGATTTATGAAAAACAATTGAAAATATCAAAAATACAGATAAAGATGAAGAGAATATTAAAATAAGTAGTTATATAATTAATAATATAAATATAATTAGCAATTTAAGTATTACAAAAATTGCTAAAGACTGTGAGACTAGTCCCACAAAAATCACAAGATATGCTCATAAAATTGGGCTTAATGGTTTTTCGGAATTAAAATTGAGATTATCAGATTTTTCTAAAACAATATTAATTGATGGTTATAATGTCGATGTAAAGGGTTCAATTACAAAGCAAAATAATAAGTTTATGGATGAGTACATGGAAATCCATAAAAGATCTTTTGAAAAACAATTTAATTATTTAAAAAGTAGATCGATTGATAACTTCACTAACTTAATAAATAATTCAAAAAGAGTTTTTTTATTTGCTTTTAATTTATCTTATAATATTTCTAAAAATTTTTGTCAAAGATTAAAATGATACAATGTTGATATTATTTCTGAATGTGATTATATATCAATTCAAACATTTTTAAATTTAATTGATAAAAATGATTTAGTTATATTATTGTCAATTTCAGGTAAAAATAATATTATTAATGAAATTGCAGATAAAATGAGTAAGAAAACAAATTTAATTGGATTAGTGGACATTAGTTGTAATTTCAAAGATTTATTTGATGATTATTTGGTGATTGACACTGATGAAGATAAGTTGTGAAATATAAACTCTGTAAAAGCCCAGTTAATGATTCAACTTCTAGATTACATTTTTATAAACTGAGTTGTAAAAAATAAAAAAATGTAACATATCTAAAAAATTTTCTATTTTATGAAAAAAATACAATAAAAAAATCTCCAATAAAAATTTAAATAACAAAAAAATGTTATTATTTTTTTGGGAGGTAATAATTATGAATATAAAGAACACTCTTGTTTTTATAGATACGGATTTTAATAATAAAAATGATTTATTAAATTTCGTTTCATTACAAGCGTTTCAAAAAAATATTGTAAAAGATTCAAATTTATTATTTGAGTCCTTTATAAATAGGGAAAAAGAAGCATCAACAGGATTTGAAGATGGTTTTGCAATCCCTCATGCAAAAGTAAAAAATATAACACAACCATCAGTTGTTATAGTAAAAAATAAAAATGGTATAGAGTGAGACTCTCTAGATGGATTACCTATAAAATATATTATATGTCTAATAATTCCAGATAATGCAAATGAAGATCATTTGAATTTATTAAGTTCAATAGCTACTAAACTATTAAAAAAAGAGTTCAAAAATGATTTTATTAATGCAAAAAGTACAAATGAATTAAAAGAAATTCTTTTAAAAGAATACAAAGAAGATATTAAAAAATCAGAAATTAAAAACAACAAAAAACTAAATATTGTAGCAGTAACAGCATGTGTTGTTGGTGTTGCACATACTTATATGGCCGAAGAAAGATTGATTGAAAAGTATTCAATTGAAGGTCATAACATTAGAGTTGAAACACAAGGATCTAAAGGCGTTGGAACAAAACTAACTCAAAAAGAGATTGACAATGCAGATTTAGTATTAATTGCAACAGATACAAATGTTGATAAATCAAGATTTGTTGGTAAAAATTTATATGAGACAAAAATATCTAAAGCAGTTAAAGATCCTTTAAAACTTTTAGATGAAGCATTATTAAATGCAAAAATATATAGTGAATTAGGTTCTGAATTTAACAATAAAAAAGGAATTGAAAAACAAAATCAAGGATTAATTAAGCATATATTGGCTGGTATAAGTTATATGATTCCAATAATTATTCTTGGAGGTATTTGTTTAGCTGCATCTCTTGGAATTGCTAAGGCAATTTGAGGACCTACAGCAGGTACAGCAGGACCAAATAATATTGAACATCCTTGAAACCCTTTAGCTGTTATGGAAAAAATAGGAGCTGCATCATTTACTTTGATGATTCCAATTTTAGCTGCATTCATAGCTAACTCTATTGGAGGAAGAGCTGCAATAGCACCTGCGTTGGTAGGTGGATTTATTGGTAATGATGCAAGTAATTTTATGCCTCTTCCTGGAATGCCAGATGTAATTACACCAATGGGATTTATTGGTTCAATTATAGCAGGTCTTTTGGTTGGTTACTTTACAAAATGAGTTAATACTTGAAAAGTACCTAAATCATTAAAAGCTGCAATGCCAATATTCTTTATTCCAATTATTGGTGGAGTCGGTATTTCTCTATTATTCATTTATGTTATTGGTGGTCCAATTGGATGAATTATGCAACAATTTTCTACAGCTATTAAAAATGCATATAGTTCTGAATCAATTGGACTTGGACTTGGACTTGGACTTGGTATAGTTCTTGGTGCAATGGCTGCTTTTGACATGGGTGGTCCAATTAATAAAATAGGTTTTGTAACTTGTGTTGCTTTACTAGATAGTCAAATTTCTGAACCAATGGGTGCTTTAGCTGCTGGAATACCAGTAGCTCCTCTTGGAATGGGATTAACTTCATTAATATTTAAAAGATTTTTTGATGATCAAGAAAGATCAATGGGCGCTAGTGCATTAGTAATGGGAATGATTGGAATTTCAGAAGGAGCAATTCCATTTGCTATTAGAGATCCAAAAAGAGCTATTACTTGTAATGTTCTTGGAGGAGCTTTAGCCGGTGGTATCGCTGGTGCATTTAGAGTGCAAGATAATGCTGGACATGGTGGACCAATTGTAGCAATTCTTGGAGCAGTTCCTTATGGTGAACAAACAATAATTTTCTTTATTGCAATTGCTTGCGGTGCTGCATTAACAACATTATTATATGGTTTTTGATTATTATCAGAAAAAGGTACTATTGGTTCTTTAAAAGAAGCATATGTAATATATGTTGAAAAAACAAAAAATGACTATAAAGAATTAAAATTAGAAATTAAAAATGATATTAAATTAGCTAAAAAAAATAATGATATAAATAGCACAAATCAATTAATTGAAAAACTTAAACTTAAAAATAAAGAGTTAAGTGATAAATTAACTTTAGCAAAATCAGTATTTAATGAAATTAAAGTTAAAGACAAAAAAAATACAATTGAACAAAAACAATCAACTAAAGATTACTTTATTAAACTAAAACAAAATAAAATTAATAAATTAAATGATATTAAACAAAATATTGATAATACAAAGTTAGATAGTAAAAAAGAAACTTATAGTATTATAAAACAAGAAAAAAATAAAGTTGTTAAAAATTATAAAGAGTTATATATAAACAAAAAAATAGATTTACATATAAAATATGTAAATGAGTTTAAATCAAAATTATAAAATTATTTAAATCTAGCAATTAATTGTTAGATTTTTTAATGTCTAATTAAATTAATCAATTTGCATAAATTTATTAATAAGAGTAATATTTCCTTTAAGGAGTAATTTTATGGAAGAAAAAATCATTTTAGAAGATGGTTCAGAATGATATCAGTTATCTAATGATTCTATTTATAACAAACTTGAAGTTGACCCAAATAAGGGTTTAAATAACAATGAAGTTGAAAAAAGAAGGGAAATATATGGAAAAAATATACTACCATCATCAAAAAAACCAAGTATATTTTTAATATTTTTAAAAACTTTTTTAGACCCACTTAGTTTAATTATGATTGTTGCAGGACTATTATCATTAACAATATTATTGATTGTTAATGAGTTAGCTGCACCTGATATTGTTGGATTAATAATCATTTTTTTAATTGTTATAATTAACTCAATCATAGCTACAATTCAAGAAGTAAAATCATAAAACTATGTTTCATCTCTTGATTCAAAAGAAAAAAATTAATAATTGTATTAAGAAACTCAGTAAAAAAACAGATAAACATTGAAGAATTGGTTCCTGGAGATATTATTTTTGTTAAAGCAGGGGATTTTGTCCCTGCAGATATAAGAATAATTGACAATCAATTTGTATTAATTAATGAATCAGCATTAACTGGAGAAAATGAACCAGTTTTAAAAGATGATGGTGTAAATGATTCTGAAAATTTAGTACTTGGAGACCAAAAAAATATTGCTTTTATGTCGACTATAATTATGGAAGGTAAAATGCAAGGTGTTGTTTTTGGTACGGGAAAAGATTCTCAAATTGGAAAAATAGCAACTAATATTACTGAATCTAAAAAACAAAAAACACCACTTGAAAAAAAGGTTATTAGACTTACAACAATTATTGGAATTATCTCATTAATTTTAGGGTCAATTTTATTTATTTTAGCATGATTTATTAGAGATTATTTAAGTGAAAATATAAGATCTTGAAATAAATTATTATTAATTGCAGTATCTGCTGCAATATCAATAATTCCTGAATCATTAACAATTATTGTAAAAATATGTTTAATGGTAGCTACAAAAAAAATGGCAAGAAAAAATGTTTTAATTAAAAACCCTAAATCAATTGAAACATTAGGAAATATTAATGTAATATGTTCAGATAAAACAGGTACATTAACTCAAAACAAAATGTCAGTTGATAAGGTTTTTTGTAATTTTGAAGAATTTGAAATCAATGAAATTGAATATAATGAAAAAAATAAAGAATTTTTTGATTGTATTTCATTATGCAGTGATGCAATTATTGCTAAAAACAAAATAGGTAGTCCAACGGAACTTGCGACAATTGAGTTTGCATCTAAATAAAGTGTAATTATAAAAAATTAAGAAAAGAATATAAAAGAATTGATGAAATTCCATTTGATTTAAAAAGAAAAATGATGACTTCATTAAATTTAATTGACGATAAAAAAGTTGTTTATTCAAAAGGTGCCTTAGATTATGTTTTAAAAAATTGTACATATAAATTAATTAATGGAGTAAAAACACCTTTAACTGAAGAAAATAAAGTTATTATTCTTAAAACAATTGATAAATTTGCAAATCAAGGGTTGCGTTTATTGGGTCTTGCTTATAAAGAGTTAACAGTACGTAAAGAAAGATATGAAAAAGAACAAATATTTCTTGGGGCTTTAGGGATAATTGACCCACCAAGACCCGAAGTTTTTGAAGCTGTACAAATTGCTCATCAAGCGGGTATTAGGGTAATTATGATAACTGGTGATCACAAAGTTACTGCTCATGTTATTGCTTCAAGACTTGGAATAGTCGATGAAGAACACAATGATGTAATTACTGGACAAGAAATAGAAGATTTAAGCATTGATGATCTAAGAGAAAGATTAAAAACAACAAATGTATTTGCCCGAGTAAATCCAGATCATAAGGCAAAAATTTTAGATATATTACAATCAGATAAAAATATTGTTGCAATGACAGGTGATGGAGTTAATGATTCACCAAGTTTAGTAAAAGCTGATGTTGGAATAGCAATGGGTATTAATGGTAGTGAAGTCGCAAAAGAAGTTAGTGACGTTATTTTGAGTGATGATAATTTTAAAAGTAATATCTCTGGAGTTAACTCTGGTAGAAATGTTTATGAAAAAATAAAATATTCAATCTCATTTTTAATTGCAGCTAACTTAAGTCAAATTTTAACAATTTTATTAATTTTAGCTATTGATAAAGATATTGCTTTAAATTCTGTAAATATTTTATTTCATATATTTATTGTAGAAACAATTATAGCAATCCCAATTGGTATGACCAAAGAGAGAAAAGGGGTTATGAATAATAAACCTCCAATTAATAAAAAAGAAATTATATTAAAAGGGATAATAATTCAAATATTTTTAACTACTTTATTCAATTCATTATTTTCAATATTAAATTATCAATTAACTTTTTTATTATTAGATAATAATATTTATGCTCAAGATTATGCAAAAGCAGGAGTTTATATAGGAATTATTTTTGGACCAATATTTTATTCAATATTATATGATAATAAGTTTTTACCAATCCAAATAAATAATAAAACTGAAAATAAAGATAAATATAAAATTAATTATTTTTTAGTAGGATTTATGTTGATGGCAATAGTTGTAACTATGATAACATTACTACCATTTGATTCTATGAATGTATTTTTTGATTTCAAAACAGTTAATTTGATTTGATATTTATGAGTTATATATTTTATAAATTCACTAGTTCAACCGATATTTATATTTTTTAGCTATAACTTATATAAAATAGTTGAATATAAAATTAAAATTAATTAAATTTAAAAATAATTTTTTAATTTAATTAATTTATTATAATGTAAAATTAATATAAGCATATAAGTTTGTCAACTTTTTATAATATTCAGAGGTGTAATATGGCAAAAAAAGATTTACCTGCAAATGCAAGAAAAGCATGAACAAATGCAACTAACTGTAATTGTGGAGCCGAACAAGACTCAAGCGAAAGAGGTCATAAAAAATGTAGTTCATGCAATAAGCAAATGGAATATGGAGCATATTAAGGATGACAAAAAAGCAATCCTAATTGTTGAAATGTTGAACATATAAAACCAAAATCAGAAGGTGGCGGCAACATAAGTGATAACTTAATAGCAGTTCATAAAAAATGTAATAAATAATTAGTTAATAAAAAATTTAAAATAAAGTATTTTAAACATATTCTGTTAAGTGTGGAATATGTTTTTTATTTATAAAGACAAATTATTTTAAAACTTTAAAACCTGTCAACAAGTTAATAATTTGAAAACAATAAATTTTCTTATAAATAATATAATTTTGGAAAATATATTAAAATTTTAGTGAAAGGAGATTATTCTATGAAGAAACTATTAAAATTACTACTATCATTTTCTTATGGTACAGGATTAATTATCATTACTGCTACTAGTGTTTCGTGTAGTTTTGGTAAAACACCAATTATTAAAGTTCAAACTGATTATGAAATAGAAGGTCCTTATACCGAAGCTATAAACGAAGTTAATAGAAAATTTGAAGAACTAGGAGTTAGTTTCAGAGCTGAAAAAACTATTATACCTCTTGGAGATAACATTGGAAATATTAATAAAAAAGGAATAAGAGAAAGAAGCATTCCTGATGTCTTTTCAATAAAATCTGATCAATATAATACTCAAATCCAACAAGGAAATATATTAGAGTTAAATGATGTAATAAAAAAATATTATGCAACAAATAAAGAAGATCAAGATGTATACCAAATTAAATATGATTCTACAAATGATAAATTAATTGACGGTAATACAAGTTGGAAAAGTTATAACAGAAATGGAATTTACTATAATGTTCCAGCATCAATTGAAAATATTTTATGAGTATATAACGCAAGAGATTTAACTATTAATACGGACGAAGGATATATGTTATACAATGGAAAAAAATATGATTTAACAATTGATGGTATAACAAAACTTAATACTTCTGAAAACAGTTCCGGACAACCGATTGTTTCAACAAAAATTATGAATAGTTATGAAACAGGAGCACCTTTTTTGAACATAATTGTTAATAGACATGAAGAAGAGATTAAAAAAGCGGCATTAAATAATAAAGCATCTGTAATTTGAAATAAAAGTCAAACCGAAGATTCGAGAGACAAATCTGATTATGATTCTATATTTGAAAACAAGAACTGTATAAGAGATTTAAATGATGTAGCTCAACAAATAATTAATTGATCATTATCAACAGGAAATGATTTAAATGAATCATTAACCGATATTGCAACATCATTTGCAAAACAAATTGAATTAATTCAAATTGGACAAACTAGTATGAGCATATTGCAACCTGTTTCAATACCAGCATATACAGCCTATTTAACACAAGCTGATAAGAATAAAGGAGCACCCCTAAAAGCTCTTAGTTTAGGAGATATTAGAGTTAAAGTTGGGGGAGAAGAATCTAAACAAGAACTTGCAAAACTAAGCGGCTTTCAAATTGGATCTGGAATGGGCATTAAAACAACTATAGATAAAATTTCAGAAACTACAAATAATGGTGAAGAGATGACAAAAAAAGATGCAGCAGCAATGATTATTAGAGAGTTAACACAACCTAGATATTCAGCGCAGTGAGTAAAATTATTAGGAAGATATTCACCTTACGAAAAAAACAAAATAGAAGCTCAAAAATACTTAGAAGAAGAAAATACAATACTATCAAATGTTCTTTTAGAAGGAATGGAAAGAGTGTATTCAGATTATCAAGATTATGGAGCAACAGGTATTGACAAATCAATTACTTTTAGTTCAGATGAGACTTTAATTGATATATATTGAGATACATATCATGACTCAGTAAGACTATGACATAACTATCAAGCTTCACCTCAAAAACCTAACTTAGATTTAAATGCTACTGATGCAAACGGAAAAAGCTTTAAGTTAAATCCGTTAACTTATTATTTTATAAATCAATGAAAACACTTTAAAGAATTATATGTATTTGGTTAATAATGTTAAACACAAATAAAAAAAATATACATTCAAAAAAAATATTTTTGAATAAAAAACTTTTTATATCATTAATAATTATTTCATTGATTTATGTATTTTACACAACAATAGTATTTATGTATCAAAATATTAATTCTTATAGCATTGCAAAACAAAGTATTGAAGGAGAGTTTAATGAAACAAAAGTCAAAGAGATGCAAAATAAATTATTTGTTTCATGGATAGTTCAATTTATTTCATTTTATGCTTTTATTCTTATATTTGTTTTATATTCTTTATTATCTAGCAGAGAAAAAGTTAGAGTTGGATTAATATTTATTATATTCTGAGTAATTATATTTTGAGGATACGCATTTGCACCAATAATTTTTGATAAAGGTATTAAAGCTACCAGTATTTTCCCATTAATTATATTTTTAGCTTTTTGTGTAGTAATGTATTTTGTTTATAAAGAGTATGTACTTAATAAAGCAATGTTTAAAAAACAAACTAATAAAATAGATAAAAAAAGTATATAAATAGAAAGGAGTTTTATAAATGAATAGTTTTATCAACTCCCAAATAGATTTTTTAAATAAAGAAAAGCAGCTAACACAATTAGAAAGCTCTAAAAAAAATAATGATTATGCTAAAAAAATATATTTGGAACTAAAGTCTACAATAAAAAATGATTTAACCTTTCTTGTGAATGTTAAACAAATGCAATTTATAAACAATGGCGATGTAAATAATAAGAATTTATTTTCTTCTAAAAAAATAAATTCTTATTTAGAAAATAAAGATGAACAATTTATACGAAGATTTTTTTATAAAAAAAGTGAACTTAAAAATATAAAAGCTGATACATTTAATAATGAAAAAGAATTAGAATACATTGAAAAAAAAGAACATTATTGAACTTTAAGATGGTATTCTTTAAAAAATAAATACATTAAAAAAATTAACATTCTTTTCTTAAGTTTGGCACATAGATCGGCCCTAAAAATTGTTAAGAAGTTTGACATTTTATTAAATAATGACGGCGATATTATGTACTCAAAAAAAGTTAAATATTCATCTGAAACTATACAAAATAATCTATTGTTACAAAAAAAAGAATATAAAAATTTAATAATAAGCATTAAAAATGATGATAAGTTAGAAAAATTAAACAAAATTAAAAGTCATTATGAAAACTATAAAGATTTTAATTATGATTATGAATATAAATATAAAAAATGTATTGTCGACATAGAATATTATAATGAAATAAATAATATTAAAGAGTCGCATTTAAATAACATAAAAAATTTTAGAAAACAAATATTTAAAACTAATGCTACAGAAAAAATAAATTTATTTACAAAGATTAAAATTTATAAAAAAAATTATGATGATTATAGATCTGAAAAATTTACATACATTTCAGAGATTAAAAAAAATAAATTAAATAGAGCACATGGTATGCAAAGAATAAATAATGAAATACCAATAGAAAATAAAAGCAGAACAATTTGGTTAGCAACATTATTTATGCTTATTCCAGGAGCGTCGCAATTTATACATAAACAAAATTTAAAAGCGATTATATATTTATTATTGCTACCTTTAAATATAATATTCTTAATTTACAGTTTAGGAATAATAAATATAGGAGGTAATGGTATTTTTGGTTTAGGTGATTTTGGTAAAAGTACACCAGGACCAGATACTGATGGAAGATACTATTTAGTAGAAGGTGTATTATCAATAGTATTTTTAACATTTGTTTTAGGTTATTGGATATGTAATATATATGATTCGATAATTGTAAATAAACAAATAAATATGGGTGCAAGACCACACAACAATAGTCAGACTAGAAATTTTTTATCAAGTCAAGGAGTACCCTATATTGTAAGTTTACCAGCTATATTATCA
This sequence comes from Spiroplasma litorale, assembly GCF_001267155.1. Classification (NCBI taxonomy): domain Bacteria; kingdom Bacillati; phylum Mycoplasmatota; class Mollicutes; order Entomoplasmatales; family Spiroplasmataceae; genus Spiroplasma; species Spiroplasma litorale. The sequence continues at coordinate 733,134 of NZ_CP012357.1, read as the reverse complement.
ATAATATTTTTATCATTAGTGCCAATATTTGCAACTGTATTAATTGCTTTCACAAATTATGGAAAAGGTAACGACCCTGCTAAACTAAATCAGTATATATCTTGAGTGGGATTTGAAAACTTTACAACATTATTTGCAGGAGAATATAAAAATTCATTTGCTTATGTATTACAATGAACTTTAATTTGAACAATTTTAGCTTCTGTTGGAGGAATTATTGCAGGGTGAGCCGCATCATTCTTAATGAATAATAAAAGAGTAATGTGTAAACCGTTGCTAAGATTAGTTATGATGTTACCTTGAGCCATACCTTCTTTTATAACAATACTTGTATTTAGTATTCTATTAGGATCTAAACAAGTTAATGATTTTACTCAAAAATATTTAGGTGTTTCAGGTTGAAGGACTAAAGAGTCTGAGGCAAGGACAGCAATAATATTTATTCAAGCTTGACTTGCGCAATCTAATTTCTTTTTATTAGTAACAGGAATAAGACAAACAATATCAAAAGATTTAGAAGAAGCATCAATTGTTGATGGAACTTCAAGAGCTGGATTTAATATAAAAATTGTAATCCCAATAATCGCGACACAAATCGCACCCATGTTACTTGCAACATTTATAGCTAACTTTGGTAACTTTAATATGATTGCACTTTATAATGCAAATGTTATTGCAACTGATGCCGCAGGTATTCCATTAAAAGGAAACCCAGGAGTTGTAGATATATTTATATCATTTATATATAAATTATCAACAACAGCTAGTTTTTATAATTATGGTATCTCAGCTGCAATGTTATTAATTTCTTCATCAATAGTGGTTGCATTAAATGCAATTTCATTAAGAAGAATGAAAGTTTTTAAAAATAAATAGAAGGAGGAAAAAATGAATAATAAAGTAATGGAAATAAATAATATTAATTTAAAAAGTTATGTATTTGATGAGCTCCTTCTAGATAAGTGTTATGTTTATAAAAAAAATAGTTTTAGTAAAGAATATAAATACCTAGAGACATTCTTATTAAATAAATTAAATAAAAAAAATAATTTATTATATAAAAGTATTATTAAAAACAATCAAATTTTATTTTCAATATTAGACGTTTATAAACTTACAGCTAGTGAAGAAGATTATAATAAAAATTGAAAAAAATTTATTATAGAATTGTATGAAAATGTTTATTTAAAGTTTAATGATGACATTGATTATGAAATGTGAAACTTTAAATACGATTTAAATATATCAGATGATGATCAGTATAAAATTAATGAAATTGTTGATAATATTTTAAAAGTTGGTTTAAAAAAATATTTTAATAAAAAATATATATATAAAATATATGAAACAATATCTAAGTATTTTACAAATGATTTACAACTTTATTTAAAAGATAAATTATTCAAGATGTTTATTTTTAGTTATGAAATAAAAGCTGAAATAAAAACTCTGATTGAAGAAACAATGGTTCAATCTCTTAATTTAAATGAAAATTTTTTAAGAAATAGTTTAGAAGATCAACTAAGAAATATTATAAATGATGTTTCTAACCTTCAACTAGACAGCAATTTAAAAAATAATATTTTAAAAATATTTATTAGTATTCAAACAAATAATCATAAAAAAACTTTTGGAGATGTTGTTCAAAAACAATTATTAAAATTAAAAGCTTCAAGACAAGCTAAAATGCATGGTTGTACATCTCAAAAAATATTGAAATCAATTCATAGTGAAATAACTTATTTAAAAAAATATTCTAAATTTATTGGAGCAGACAAATATAAAGATTTAAATAATATTAATAGAAGCGATATAAATTCCCTAATATTTTCTTACAAAAAATATGATAAAAGTGATAGATTAACAAATGTATTTGAATATTTATTTAAAATCAAAAATATTCCGTATAAAAAATATTATGACATTGTAATATTTATAAAGTTTTTGGCACTATATTTATCTTTTGATTACAAAAATGATTCACATAATAATACGTTACTTAAAAGCAAAACTATAATAGAAAATATATTAAAATTTAAACTTATAAAATTTGGTTTAAACGATAATGAATTAAAAGAAGTATTTTCAATAAAATGTACTGATAATATTAAATTATCTTACCTTGAAAAATCTAAAAGAATTGTAAGTTTTTTAGATAAAATTATAACTATTGATAAAGAACTTATGTGTGATGTTTTGACATATTGATTTTATAACAATGAAATGTATGAATATGATCGCTTGAAAAAAAATAAAAGAAAAAATTTATCTTTTATTAATGAAAAATTTTCATATGATAATATGGTTATTGTTCAAAATAATATGTTGGAAAAAATTCATGATAATTTAGGTGTTAATAATTTAAAAAAAGAGAATAATCTAGTAACATTTTTAACAGAACACAAAACAAAATTGTATTTATTAGATAGACCACCTTTGACAACTTCAGGAAAAATAGGTATGTTCTTTTGTTATTTATTAATAATAATTTGAGTTCTAATAATTGTTTATCCAATTTCACAGGTTTTTGTACAGGCTTTTAACTATTACTCATCATATGAAAACTCTGGAAGATTTGCATATTTTGTCTTAACTGATTTCGATTTCTCCTTAGCTAACTTTAGATATCTATTTAATGAAACATATTTTGGAACATGACTTTACAATACAGTTATAATTGCAATAATAACAACCTTACTTGTCGTGGTACTAATTTCGATTATTGGTTATGTATTTAGTAGATATAGATTCAGAGGAAAAAATTTAAGTCTTATGATGGTATTTATAATACAATCAGTACCAACTATTTCAAGTTTTATTATCTTTTATATAATGTATTCATTATTACAAACTAGTGTTGGTATCAATGGAAACTTGATGTTAATACTTATATATACTGGTGGAGCCTTACCTGGTAATGCATTTGTATTAAAAGGATATATGGATAATATTTCACGTGAAATTGATGATGCCGCTAAAATTGATGGATGTAATAGTTTTCAAATTTATTGAAGAATGGTTGTTCCTTTGGCAAAACCAATGTTATCAATTATTGCTCTTTGATCATTTATTGGACCATTTGGTGATGTATTTTGACCAAGTATATTATTTGGAGATACAAGACAAATGACTGTAGCTGTCGGTTTAGCGTCATTATCAGCTGGTGAAGCCGGGTTACAACAAGGTGCATATGCGGCAGGTGCTTTATTAGTTGCTGTTCCACTTATGTTATTGTTTATTGGACTACAAAACACAATTTCAAATGGAATGTCAGGAAATAAAGAGAAAGGATAGAAATATGAAAGTAGAATTAAAAAACATATCTAAAAAGTATGAAGGAAATTCCTTTTATACTTTAGAAAATATAAATTTAGCAATTGAAGATAAAGACTTTTGTGTTTTGTTAGGTCCGTCTGGTTGTGGTAAAACAACGTTACTAAGAATAATTGCTGGACTTAATTACATTACAAAAGGCGATTTATTATTTGATGGTAAAAAAGCAAATAATTTATTACCAAAAGATAGAGATATTGCAATGGTCTTTCAAAGTTATGCATTGTACCCACACTATACAGTTTATAAAAATATGTCATTTGGTTTAAAACTAAAAAGAGAAAAAAAAGAAGTTATAAATTATAGGGTTAGAGCAGCTGCTAAGATGCTTAAAATTGAAAAATATTTATTTAAAAAACCAAGAGAGTTAAGTGGGGGACAACAACAACGTGTCGCATTAGGAAGAGCAATTGTAAAAAAACCAAAACTATTTTTAATGGATGAACCGTTAAGTAACCTAGATGCAAAACTTAGAGAAACTATGAGAACTGAACTAGTTACAATTCATAATATGCTTGAAACAACAACAATATATGTAACTCATGATCAACTAGAAGCAATGTCTATGGCAACAAAAATCGTTTTAATGAATGAGCAAGTAATTCAACAAGTTGGAAAAGCTGAGGAATTATATAATAAACCCGCAAATTTATTTGCAGCAAAATTTATTGGTTCACCAACTATTAATATTGTTACGGGTGATTTTAAAGAAGGATACTTTATAAATGAGCAATTCAAAATTAAATTTAAATTATCCGACTCTCAAATTAAAAATATTAATCATAATCAAATTGAGCATCTTGCAATTGGAATAAGATCAGAGGACATTAAGCTAGAAGAAAAAACACCTGATATTATATTAAAACTAAGAAATAAAGAATCATTAGGTATTAATACTCAATTAACATTTGAATATGAAGAAGATAAAAATTTTATTGTGACAATTGAAAATTTTGCAAATATTCAACAACTTGGCAAAGATTACGGTTTAAAAATTAATAAATATCATTTATTTGATGCAGTCACCGAGAAAAGAATTGATTAAATCAAAAAATATTTATAAATTTTAAATATAATAAATATATATGTTTATTAATTAATGTTAAAAAAACATTAAATCTACTTAAATTTATATAAATAATACTTAATAATTGTTGATAACCAATAATTTAGAATGGCACTAATATGGGAAATGAAAGAAATGAAGTAATTGATTATATACGTAAATTAATTAGAGAAAATATTCATATAAAAAATTATAAATTACCTTCAGAATATTTTTTAGCAACAAAATTTAAAATTACTAGATCATCAGTTAGAGAAGTAATGTCATATTTTATTAATAGAGAGTTAATAGAATCCCATAAAGGGTCGGGTTATTTTGTAAGAGATTCAGTTAATATATTTGCCATTAAAGCTTTGACAGAAAATAAAAAAACTTATGATAAAACCTATAATAGTGAAATATTAATACATAAATTTGATGCAAATGAAATTTTAGAAATCTTAACTAAATTAAATATATCCAATAGAGTCATTAATTTTCAAGATTTTTCATGTTTTAAAAAAATTGTAAAAAAAGAAAATAAAGTTGAAAAAATATCAATTATATATATAAATAAAAAAATTGTAGGAGAAATTGACTATGATGAAATTAAAATTTCTTTAAATAATTTTTTTAGATTAAAAAATGTAGTAATAACAAAAAATGTATTTAACATATCTACAGTAAATATATTAGACATTGATTTATTTGATAAGGATAAAGATTTTTGCATAAAAAAACATATTGTTAATTATTGGGATAATCAAATAGTTGAAATATCAATGCAGTGATCTGATAGCAGTACTTTAAACGAATATGTAGTTAGATGACTATAATGAGGTAGTTAATGAAAAATATAATTAAAATTTTAACGTCATTAATTTTAATTATTTGTGGAAGCGGTCTAATTAGCTTTATTTATAATTTTAAAAATAGTTCAGAGGTTTATGTGGATAAATATAAAAACAAATTTCATTTACAAATGCCAGACTTTGGTATGATGAATGATATACAAGGAGCATTCTTTCGAGAAGGAAAGTGACACTTATATTTTTTATACAATAAAGATGCAAAATTAATGAGTAATGGGATAAACTTAGGTGGAAATGGTACATCTTGATATCACGTTACAACAATTGATTTTATTAACTGAAAATATGAGGGTGTTGCGATTGAAAAATATATAACAGAATGAGGTGATGTAGCCACAGGAAGTATATATGAAGATTTTGATAATGATTTTGGATTTGGATCAAATGCAATAATTGCATATGCTACTGCATATAGTGATAAAGGTCAAAATACAATGGTTTATTATTCAATTGACAACGGGTACAAGTTTAATCCTATAGTTGATTATCCAATACAATTAAATAATGGAAAAAAAGATTTTAGAGATCCTCAAATATTAAAAATGAAAGATGATTATATTATATACTTGGCAGAAAACGATAGGTTTGGAATTTACGCATCTAAAAACCCCTTAGGTAACTTTGAAAATATTGGTTATTTAAAAATGCCATATCCTACGTTAGAATGTCCAAATTTATTTAAAATTAATGTAACTAATTCTGCAAGCGATGAGAAATGAGTTTTGATTTATGGTGGTAATGAAGGTGATGATAGATTAACAACTGGTACTTATTATTCTGTTGGACATATAGAAAATAAAATTTTTATACCCGAGCAAAATCCGAAAAGAGTTGATTTTGGACCTGATTTTTATGGTGCTGCAACATGAAAAAATAATAAAAATAGTTTATTTATATCCGGTTGAATGAGTAATTGGAATTATGCAACCTCAGTACCAAATCAAGGTAAGGTAGGCAACATGTCATTAGTTAGAAAACTAAATCTATTTAAAAAATATAATGAATATACTTTAGAAAGTATGTTTTATATACCTGAAAAATATTATAAAAAAATAAATAAAGGTAAACTAAATTCTAATAATGATAAATTGGAAATTACAAATATTGAAGGAGATAGTTTTAATTTAAAGATAAATATTGAGTTACTTAATAATATAGAAAACACAGTTGAAATTTCAATAATTGGCAATGAATATTCATTTAATTTATTAATTGATATTTTTAATAGCGTAATTATTATTACTAGATTTAATAGTATATTTACTAATAATGAAACTTTTTCAAAAAAAAGAGAAGTGTATTTAGATGAAGTGATTAAAAACAATATAGATATTGAATTTATTATCGACAGAACTACTATAGAAGTAATTCTTCCAAGTAATAAAGTTTACTCATCAATCAAATTTCCAAAATACACATCATCAGAAAAAATTTTAATAAAAACAAAAAATGAATTAATTTTAAATTATGAATATAAATATATAGATATTATTTAAAATTGAAAAATTAATTTTTAAAAAATAACTCCTTCTAGAAAAGAATATACAACCCTAAAGAGACCAGAAATATTTTATAATATTTGGTTTCTTTTTTTATTATATAAGTAATTTTGCAAGTTATTTCTTTTAATTATAAATTGATCGAATAATAATTTGAATTCTTGAAAATTTTTAAATTCATTATCGTATTGTGCAAAAAAACATTCTTTATATCAACCATTCAAAGATTCTGTTGGTGCATTATGTTTAAATCCTGACTCAGACATTAATAAAACAACATTCGGATATAAATCAATAACATTTTTAACAGCATAAGATGTATTTGCGGTTCCTCTATCAGTTTGAATTATTGAATGGCTAACCTTATGTTTATTAATAACTTCTATTACTTCACAAATAGTTTTTTTAACAATTTCTGAATTTTCAGTTAAATCAAAATTATAAGCAATCATTTCCCTGTTATATCAATTGTAGGCAAACTCTCCTAATATTTTAACTTTTTTTCCTTTAATTATAAGGTCTAAGTAAGAACCATCCATTCCAATTTTTTGAAAGTTATATTGTGTGCTAAAATCTTTTTTAATTAAGTCTGGTACAAAGTTTCCTCTTTGGTGAGTGGTTCTTTTAGAATCTCTTTTAATTTTAACTAGATCAACTAACTTATTTTTTCTTAATTTATTTATTATTTTGTAACTAACATTAATATTAAAAACATCTCTAATTCAAGAACTTACATTTCATGAACCAGAAGATCCATTCTTTTTTGAAAACTTGTTTATTAAGTCTATCGCTTTATCATTATATTTTCTTTTTAATTCTACTTTTTTATTTTCAGATAGTTCTTTTTGATTTTTATTTTTTCATTTTGCATAGTTAGCAAAATTAACAAATAAAGCTTTGCATTTATCTTTTATGTTTAATTCAGTAGAATCATCAAAATAAATTATGTTATAGGCGTTATTTTTTCAAACCTTCTTACTTGTTTCTATCTTCATTTGAGTATTCGATAAATTCATGCAAGAAGGCATGCGCTTTTCCAAAAAATTTATTTTAGCCTTATATTTTAGTTTTTCTTTTTTAAGTTTACTTAATTCTTTTTCCAACTTTTTATTTTCTTCTTTAAGAATCTTGTTTTCAATGTCTTTTTTCATATAAATATTAACCTCACAAGGCGAATAATCTAATTCGCTTTCTAGTTCACTAATATTATATCTTTTTACTCATTGTTTTATTTGTGGTTGCCCACTTTTTAAATTTAATTCTTCGGCAATTTTAGAAGCTTTTTCACCAGCAAGAAATTTCTTAATTGCTAATAATTTTATCTTTTTGTCTATTATTTTTGGCATAAAAAAACACCCTTTCTGTAGAAACAATTATTTAAAAAAATTTTAAATAATTTGGTCTCTTTAGGGTTGTCTATTTTAAATAAGTTGGAGTTTTTTTATTTTATTTGCATGAGTTATATATGTAGATAATTATTTTTCATTATTAACATAATTGAAAATATAAAATATTGTTGTATTAAATTATTAGTAATTATATTGAAATATTAATAAATGTATTTTCAATGAATACTTTTCTTTTGCGTTATATTTTATAATATAAATTAAAAATATATATTTATTGTAATTTTTTTTATTAAATAATTATTAAAACACAATTTATAAAGGAGGAAATAAAATGAAAAAACTAATACTATGTTTAAATGCGATTTTATGTATTGGAATTGTTCCTAGTAATGTGCTATCTTGTGAGAATAACAATAACCAGTCAACAGAGACAACAACACCAAACATTGAAGATCAAAAAAGAGATTTATCTTCAATCAGAGAAAAAGATTTGAAGGAAATAAAAAGTAATAGTGATTTACAAACCTTAAAAGATATAATATCAAAAATTATTGAAATGAATAAAGATGATTCTTTTTCAATTAATGATGTAAAATTTTCAGATAATCCAACTTTAAATCAAGCTAAAATTGAGGCATTACCAAACTCTTCAAAGGTTAAAGGTAGTGTTGTTTTATAATATACATATGAAAAAATTAAACCAAGTTTTTCAATTGATGATATTGATTTATATATAAAAGTTTTTGAAGAAAAGACATTCAGTATTAAAATTAACAATTTTGAAAGCGATAAAAAACTCGAGGTTTTAATACCTAACGAAGAAAAAGATTCAAAATGTCTAGAAGTTTTAGAACCAATTAAAGATGACAAAATAGAGGGTTTATTTAAAATTAAATATAAATTAAATAAATACATAGCAAAAAGCAATGGAGAAATTGAAAAATTCCATTTCCAAGTGTCTCTATTATTAAAATATGCAGGTCTTGAAAAGATAGTTCATATTGAATGTCAAAGAATAAATCTATTTCAAGATATAAATGATGGGGCGTTTATTGATTTAGGAGATATAAATGGTTCTGAAGAACATGAAACACTAAAAGATGTTTTAGATAAGTGAAATAATAAAGAAGAAACAAAAAAATATCAATTAACTGAAAATAATGTTAAATTAGATTATTTTGATGAAGAAAACTATATAGGACCAAAGTTTGTTTCAACATATAACCCTGATTCACCATATTCTAACTTTATACAACTAAATTATAATTTTATAAAAAACTAAATTAATTATTAAAATAAATAAAAATATTTCTTAAATATATAATATAAATAAAAATAATTCCATATTATTCATTAAAACACTTTTTGTAATGTTATTATATTTAAGGGTGATAATATGAAAGCAGCATGCTTTGAAAAAAATAGTTTAAAATATGTAGTAAAAGAAGTTGAAAAACCAACTATAAAAAAAGAAACAGATGCCATTGTAAAAATGATGTATACAACAATTTGTGGTACAGATTTACATATTCTTAAAGGAGATGTACCTGAAGTTCCTGATAATTGTGTATTAGGTCATGAAGGTATTGGTGTAATTGAACAATTAGGTAGTGAAGTATCAAATCATAAAGTTGGTGACGTTGTAATTATCTCTTGTATTACAAGTTGTGGAACTTGTAAATATTGTAAAAATAATTATCAATCTCATTGTGAAGATGGGGGTTGAATATTTGGGCATTTAATTGATGGAACACACTCAGAATATATAAGAGTTCCACATGCCACTAATTCATTACACAAATTAGATCCAAGTAAACCTGGTTTTGAAAATCTAGTTTTAATTAGTGATATATTTCCAACATCATATGAAATTGGTGTTTTAAATGGAGAAGTTAAAGAAGATAGTGTTGTTACAATAATTGGTGCTGGTCCAATCGGATTAGCAGGACTAATGTCAGCTAAGCAAAAAAACCCTAAAAAAATAATTATGATTGATTTAGATCAATCTAGATTAGATTTTGCAAAAAATAATGGAGCAACAGATATAATTTGTGCAACAGGTGATGAAGCAATAAAACAAGTAATGAAGTTAACCAATAATGAAGGATCAAATGTTGTAATTGAAGCAATCGGAACTAAATTTACTTTCGATTTAGCTCAAAAAATAGTATCAATAGCTGGAAATATAGCTATTGTTGGCGTTTTTGGTGAATCAGTAGAGTTTAATTTACAAGATTTATGAATAAAAAACATAAAACTTACTACAGGACTTGTAAATGCGTATTCATCATTAGATTTAATAAAAAATATAAATGATTATAAAATTCCAATTGATAAATTAATTTCTCATAGATTTAATTTTAGTGAAATCGAAAAAGCTTTTGATGTATTTAAGAATGCAAAAGAAAATAAGGCTTTAAAAGTACTTATAAAATTTTAATTTTTATTAATAAAATTTATAAATTTAAATATTACATAAATATATGAAAAGCCGAATAATACTATTGTACTATTCGGTTTTTCATAATCTAAGGATTTATTTTCCTAGATTATTAAATAAATGTTTAGATAAATAAATATTAATAGATAAAAAAACTATTTTTTTAATAATCAGCATTATTAAGTTCCTTATTTCTTTAAAAATCTTTATTAGATTTTTAAAGAAAGTTAATTTTTTTAATTTATAAATTTTAACAAAATTGCATTAAGTCTAAAATTTCCTACGACCCCTCGCTTGTGTCATTTGCTTTTTTTTTTTTTTTTGGTTAAAATCAAATTGTATATATCTTTTTAAATATTTTTTAAAAAGTAATACAAAGGGGAATAAAAATGAAAAAATTAATTATGTTACTTAATGTAACTTTTTTAGTAACACCTATATTGACCGCGGTAGTTTCGTGTGGTGATAAAACTATTTATGGTACAGATTTATCTGAGTTAGAAGATTATAGTTGAAAAAAAGAAGAACCTTATTTTGAAGGTTATCAAAATACGACTAAACAAAATATACCTACCAATGTTGAAAAAAATATTTCTTTGGCTAAAGAAAACTCTAAAAATTATATTGATTATTCAAGTTTTAATACAAGTTTTAAAACTGCAAATGATGTAAAAAAACAATCTCCAACAGGAGTGCCTTTAAACTCGCACTTTATGCCAAATGGTAATTTCAAAAAAGACTTACAAGTTGTTCCTAAGAGTGATATATTTGATGAAAGTAACAGTATTTTAGATTGAAGTTATGATTCAGATCGTGACGCTAAATATAATGTATCTAGAATACCACTTCAAAAAACAACTAAAACTGCTAAAAAATGAATTAGTAGTCAAGATAAAAATATTCAAGAAATGAATATGTCAACTGTTATTGAGTCAACTTCACTTGCAAATACAATAGTTGGTAATAATAGAGCTTATGCAAGAGGAATAAATAACTATCAATACAATGATATAACAGTATCATGAGGTGGAGCGGCTGATGAAGGAATTCTTTTACCTCCAGCATCAAATGAAGTACAAAAAGCTCATATGAATGGTACAAAGATTTTGGGTAACATTTTTTTGGATGGTTATCATGGTTTAAAAGTTGAAATGCTTAGAGATTTCATAAAACAAGATAGTTCAGGTAATTATTTAATAGTTGATAAGCTAATAGATTTAGCAAAACAATATCAATTTGATGGATGGTTTTGAAATAATGAACCAAATGGATACTCTCCAGATGGTTCAATTATTAGTTATAAAAAAATTATTGAAATTATGAAACAATGAAATAATAAAGTTAAAAATTCAAATGATTCGTATATAAAAAACTTAACATTATTTTCATATAAAAATAATGGTTCACTTGGTATGGATGATAGCAACAAACAAACTAGTGACGAGTCTGTCGAACTTTATAATAATTCAGATTATTTCTTATCAGATTTTGGTCAAAATTTTAATAGTTCTGAAAGATTTACAAATAACAATAAAGAAGCAGCACGAAAAGTATTTAATATGTACAATGTTGGTGGATGAGTTAATGAAGAAATTTATTATAACAAGGATAGAATAGGAAGATATGATACAAAACAACTTGCTTATAAATACAGTAATAAAGATGAAACTGAAAAAGGAAGTGACGGTAAACCAATTGTTAAATATAGTTATGATAATTCTTCATTAGGTGAAAATGCAATTAGTAATTCTGTTGCGATGTTTGCTTCACAAGATGGATATGATGTTGCAAATAGTTTAGGAGATCAATTAAAAAATGTAACTGAAGTTGAAAGAGACATATATAAACTTGTTTCAGCTGCAATGTATGATGATATGCTTTATACTGGACATAACAGAGTCCTTGATGAAAAAGATAAAGGTGTAATTACTTACACAAGTGATAATAAAAAACTAGAAAAATATAGTTATGGTATGGGACATATCATTCAAGAAAATACTGTTTTAAATGATAACAATAATGTTTTCTTTACTAATTTCTCAACTGGAAATGGTAAAATGTTTAACTCAATTAATGATGATGGAAAAATAACTAGTGTTGATAACTATCCATGATCAAATTCAAATATTGGGGATGTTCAACCAACATACAAATGAAGAATTGCAAGTTCAACAGATCAAAAATTACAAAGTTCAGATAAAGTTTCTGGATACTATGACTACTATAATCCTTATTTAAAAGGTAATTCAATTAGTTTAGGAAGTGGTTTTAATGATAAAGGTGAAATTCAAGACTTTGATCTAGAATCAAGCACTAACTATGATTGATGAATAATGGGTTCAAACTACTCTGCAAATAAAAATAAAAAAGTAGAATTTGTGGTTAAAACAACTGGTGATTTAGATCCAGAATCAATTAAAGTAATTTATGATACAACTAAAGATAATGAAAAATCATTAGAAGCAACAAAAACTACTACAAAAAAATTAGAAAATGATTGAACAAGAATAACTGGTGAAGTAAATAGTGGCGCTCCTATATCAAAATTAGGAATTAACTTTAAGGGTGGTAAAGGTACAGTTAAAGTTGGTGAAATGAAAGTATTGAATAGCGACTCACAAGTTGCTAATAGCACGTACAATTTTGATAAAGTAACATCAGAATTAGATATAAGCAGAGATAGTGGTTTAAGAAATTACCGATTAAATTTTGATAATTTATTAAAAGATTCAGACTTATATTCATATTATGAAATATATGGTGATTACTCAAATAAAATATTAAGAATTGCAGAAGGAAATAAAAATGATTACTATATAAAAAATATAGATTGAAATTGTCCAAAATTATATATAAAACTAGTAAATAATTTAAATTCAAATGTTAAATGATTTAGTATTGATTTATAAATATAGAAAGCTGGAATAAAGTTGTTAGAAGTTAAAAATGTCTGCAAAAAGTATGGCAAAAATATAATCTTAGATAATATAAATTTTACTGTTAATGATGGAGAAGCTGTAGGTATACTTGGGTCAAATGGTGCCGGAAAAACAACATTGATGGAAATTATTGTTGGACAAATTAAACCTACTTCCGGTCAAGTATTACTAAATGGTAAAACCGATGTTTATAAAAATGTTGGTATACAATTTCAAGAAGGGTTTTGACCCAAAGGAATGTCATCAAAATTATTAATTAAATATTTCAAGAAAAAATGGTCAAATAAATTTGATGAAAAAACAATTGAACTTATAAAAATATTTGAACTTGATTCAATATTAAGCAAAGACTTAAATTTATTAAGTGGTGGTCAAAAACAAAGACTTAATACTTTACTTGCGATTTTAAATGATCCAAGTCATATTTTCTTAGATGAAATGATAACTGGTCTTGATTTAAAAATGCAACTACGTCTTGCTGATTTTTTTCAAAACTTAAAGAAAGAAAAGAAAACTCTTTTAATAATTTCTCACATACCTGAAGAGGTTGAAAATTTATGTGATAGAGTCATGATTATTGATGGTGGCAAAATATTTATAGATATGCAAATTGTTGAAGTTAGAAAAAAATATAAATCTGTAAGAGATATGCTAATTAAATATTATAAAGGTGAGTTATATGAAAAATAAAGAATTATTTAAATTCAAACCTATGTTCAATAATTTTAAAAATAACTTTATAATTATTTCTTTATCTATTTTAAAAAACTTTAGAACATATGTTTATGTATTTTTTATACCATTAGCTTTTTTAATGATTTATGTATGATATACAAATGCAACAAGTGGTGTGTTTAAACCACCAAGACTATTTTTGTATATGATTTTACCAACATTTGCAATTATATTTTTAGTAAATACTACAGTTTCGGAATGAAAAAACTCGGTATTTTTAAAAAGGATACATAGTGCTGGGGTATCCAGGTTAAACTTTTTTGTTTCATTATATGTTTTCAATTTTATAATTGGAATAGTTTCTTTTTTAATGTCACTAATTGTAATGTCTATTATATCTTTAATATATTTTAATGCAACTAATGGATCGTTTTTTGAAATAATTGGTCTATGAGAATTTAAAGATTGAATTGGTATAATATATTCATTAAGTTTAAATATAAGTATTTCAATTTCGATTGGAGTTATAATAAGTGGTTTAATTAATAGTATTGCCTTATCACAAACAATAACATTAATTATAGTTTTGTTTAGTATAGTATTTTCTGATTGTTTATTACCGTTAGATTTAATGTCCGTATCTAAACCTTTAACAATTATGAGCTACTTTGTTCCTCATAAACATAGTGTATGAGTAGGTATAATTGCAGCATCATCTGAACAAGTTAAATGAGCATTTGAGAATCCAGAAAGAGAAGGTAAAATGATAAGTTTTGGTTTTCAATTATGAATTCCTTGTTTAACAGCTTTCTTTTACTCAACATTATTAATTACTGGAGGATACTTTAGTTTTAGATGAAATAACAAAAGATAAAACTTAATTTATATTTGCAATTAATAAATAAACTTTTTTAAAAAAACACCTGAATGAAATCTTAATAATAAAAAAAATATTTTATTTTTAAAAATTTATTAAAGGTGTTTTTTTATTATAAAAAATTGACTAAAAAATATTTTAAATTATAAAACAATTTTATTAAAAGATAATAACTTCACTTATTATGTATAATATAAATATTTAAAGAGGTATGTTATGTTAACTATTTGAATAAATTATTATTATACAAAAAAAGATATCTATTCAAAAAAATTAAGTCAAATTATTTATACCTATCATTTAATTAACTCGTTAATTTTTATAATGTCAACCATAGCTTCTATTATAGCTTCTATTATAGCTGCAATAGAAATTGACCCTCTGTAATATATATCACTATTAATATCTTTGTTTTTAGTTTTTATGCTAAGTTGATATCAAATATTTTATTTAAAAAAAACATTTGTATTTATAAATCAAGTTAATGAACAAGAATATATTTACAAAATTTATTTAAAATCTTTAAAAAGATCATGAATACCAATTTTTTGCTTTTTATTTACAAATAATTATTATAAAAAATTAAAAAATGCCTTAGTTAAAAATGGTTTTAAAGTAGATTATTCAAGCAAAAAACAATTAGAAATAGCAAAAAGATTAAGTTTACCAAAAAATTTTGAACCTTATGATATTAAACAACCAATATTAGTAAAACCTGATGATATAAAAATTTACTTAAAAAATAATGAAAACAAAACTTTTTATTTAACAATTAATATAATAAACCCAGAAAAATTAAAATTGTTAGAAGTTATTTCTTATAATGATAGTTTATATTTTAATCATAAAAAATTTATTGATAGAAAAGGTACTGGAAGGTATAAAATACCTTACACTTTATTAAAAAAAGGAACTGAGAGTATTAAAATAAATTATCATAATATATTAACTTGTGAAATTAATGTTGAAGTTGTTTAATTGTTAATAGTATTTTTTAGTAAATTAATTACTATATAACTTAATAGATACATTATTAATATATTTCTACTTGATTCTAAAATAACACTTCTTTCATAATAATCAACAACTATACACTCCTTATAAATATCAAATTTATGTTTTTGTGATGGTGAACAAATTACAAAAACATTTTTATTTGTATTTTTAACTAAGTTATAATAATTCACGATGTATTGATTGTCTAAACCAAAACAAAAAAATATAAAAACATCGTCTCTTTTAGCTTTGTTTATTCAAGCTTGATTTAATTTTCGTTGATAATTAAAAAATGCATTATAACCATATAAATTTAATTCACTTGCAAATAATTCAACATTAAAAAGTTGTTGATAACAACTTATCATATAAATATTATTTTCCTTATCAATAGAATTGATAAGTTTTTTAATTTTTTCAACTTGTTGATCAATCATATCTATTGAATTATCTATTATAACTCTATAATCTAAACTAGTTGCATTTTTTTCAACATTACTGTAATTATAGTATTCAGTTTCTATCTTTATTCGTGTTGCAAGCTCTTTAAAACCATCATATCCGTATTTCTTTGAAAAAGCAGTAATTACTGATTCTGAACAAAAAGATTCTTTTGAACATTCAATAATTTTTGGGACTTTTTTTTCTTCAATACAATTTAGTAAATAATTCGCTATTGCAACATGTGTTTGATTTTCTGGATTATTTTTAATTAAAGTCAATTTTTCTTTAATACTTTTAAACATACATTATCCTCTAATTAATATTAGCAAAAATATTTCTCAATTTTTTAAAAATTTCTCTATTTATAGAATTGCATTGTAAAAATAAATTCTAAATAATAATATTCAATTAGGAGGTATTAATATGCTTAAATTTAAAAAGAATTTTCAAATTGGTGCATCAATGAGTGCATTGCAAACAGAAGGTAAAGGTATTACAAAAATTGGTGATTTAGCTTTTGATAAATATTATTCAGAAAGCCCTGAACTATTTTTTGATAAAGTTGGCCCATCAATTACTTGTGATATAACTAGAAACTATAAAAATGATATAAAAATGTTTAAAGAAATAGGTTTTGACTCTTTAAGAACAGGGTTTTCATGGGCGAGATTGTTTCCAGATGGTGAAAACTTAAATAAAGATGCAGTTGATTTTTATCATTCATATATAAATGAGTATAAAAAAAATAATATTAAATTATTTATGACCTTATTTCATTTTGATATGCCATTATGAGCACATGAAAAAGGAGGGTGATCATCAAGAGAAGTTATTGACAAATTTGTTAATTATTGTGAATTTGTATTTAAAGAATTTAATGATGAAGTAGATTATTATGTTACTTTTAACGAACCATTGGTTCCAGTTTATGAAGGTTATTTAAATGACAAGCATTATCCAGCAATTAATGACCCTAAACAAGCAGTTAATCAAGCTTATGGTATATTTTTAGCTCATTCAAAAGTATTGTTATCATATAGAACATTTAATTTAAAAGCACCAATTGGTGTTGTATTTAATTGAAACTATACTTACTCATTTTCAAATAAAGAAGAAGATATTCAAGCTGCAAAAGTATATGATGCATATGTTAACAGAGGACCATTAAATATAATGTATAACGGAAATATTAGTCAAATATTAGTAGACACTTTAAAACAATATAATATGTTACCTGAGTACACAAAAGAAGAAATAGAAATTGTTAAAAAAACAAAAGTAGATTTCTTAGGAATAAACTATTACTTTCCTTGTAGAGTTAAATTAAAACCTAATAATAAAAATAGATGAATTATGGATAATTACATTATTCAAATACCAGAAAATGCAAAAATTAACCCACACAGAGGATGAGAAATTTTTCCTGAAGCATTATATGAAATTGGTATGGAAATTAAGGAAAAATATAACAATATCCCATGATATATTGCAGAAAATGGTATGGGAGTAGAATCTGAAGATAAATATAGGGATAAAGATGGTGTCATTAATGATGATTATAGAATTGAGTTTTTAAATAATCATTTAACACAAATTAAAAGAGCAATTGATAATGGTTCAAATTGTTTTGGATATCATATATGAGCAGCTCTTGATTGTTGAAGTTTTAGAAATGCTTTTAAAAATAGATATGGTTTAATTGAAGTTGATTTAACAAACCAATCTAGAAAGTTTAAAAAATCTGCATATTGATATAAAGAATTAATAAATAACAAGGAAGACAATTAATATGATAAAAAAGAAATACATAGATGGTGTTCAAGATTTATTTAATAATCTTGGTGGTTATGAAAACATTATTTCATTTACTCATTGTATGACAAGAATGAGATTTACATTGAAAAATTGAGATATTGTTAAAGAAGATAACATTAAACAAAGCGCATATGCTACAGGTATTAAAAAAAATCCTGGAGGAAATGAATATCAAATAATTGTTGGAATGGATGTCTCAGATTTTTATGAAACATTTTGTAAAATAAATAACTATGATATTGATGGTAAAACAATTATAGATAAAACATTAGTTCAAAATAAAAATACAAATTTTAAAACAAAACAAGTAGAAGAAATTAGTGCTATTAAAAGTAAGTTTAGAGTGAAAGGTTTTGCTAATAAATGTTTATCATTTATTTCAAAAGTGTTTTCACCAATAGTTTACCCATTAATTGGTTATGGATTATTATTAACAATATGATCATTACTCACTGTAGAATGAAATGGTGATGGAACATCTGCAAGTGATAGTGTTCACTTCTTTAATCAATTTGCAGATATATTAAATGTATTAACAAGTACTTTTTCATTATTTATTACAATTGCTGTTGGATATACTGTTTTTAAAGCAATGAGATGTACTCCAATTTATGGTATATTAATTGCTGTTGTACTAACAGCACCAGGTCTTACAAACATGGGAGATGTGAAACCCCAAGAAGGTCAAACAATTTTAGGTCAATTTCCAAGTTGATCATTATTCGGTGATGGAGTAAGTTATCCATATAAAATTAATTTTAATGGTTTAATGGTACCAATGATTGGTGTTGCAATTTTTGGAGGTTATATGGAAAGATGGACTTCTAAAATAAGCAATACAACAGCAAAAAATATATTAAGTCCTGTGTTAATTATTGCAGTTACATTCTTATTTGCTGTATTTATAATTGCACCAATTGGGATGTTATTTACAAATTACTTGTCAATTGGTGTAAATTGATTGAGTACTAACTATATTGCTAAATATATTGCACTTCCATTATTGGGCGCACTATATGGACCATTAGTTATAACTGGATTACACCACTCATTAACCCCAATAATTTTACAAGGACAAGCTAGTTATGGAGCAACAATTATTCAAGGATTATGTACATTATCAAATGTATCACAAGGAGTTGCCACTATTGCTTTTGTTGTATTAAATAGAAGGGTAAAACAGCTAAAAGAATTAGGTGTTTCTAATGGAGTGTCTGCAATTGTTGGTGGAATCACTGAACCCTCATTATTTACAGTTAATCTTAAACATTTATATCCATTAATCGCATGTTCAATTGGTGTATTTTGTGGAAGTTTAGTCCTTGTGGCATCTAATACTTTTGCTTTACAAGGCGCAAGTTCAATATTTGGATATCTAATGTTCCAACACAAAGCTCCATTTGCAACCGGGGTAAATACTTGAGCTGGTGGTGGATTCTTATGAGGAGCAATTTCAATAATTGTAAGTTGTGTAGTGACTTTTTTAATGACAATTATTTTAGGTAAAGTAAAATGATTTTCTAACAGATCAAGAGATCTTTTATTAGAAGATTTTAATGTTGATATATTTGAATTGAAACAATTAAGTAAAAAAGAATTTAAAGAACAACACAATAAAAAATAGGATATAAATTAATTAAACAAATAATCTATTTAAATAAATAAAACTTAAAGAGGAAATATAAAAATATTATGTTTTTTAATATCTTAAAAATATTGCAATTTAGTACGAATATTTATATGGTTAAAATAATAATTTTAACCATATTTTATTAATAAAGCGTAATATATATTTATAATAGTTAAGAGAGATAAATGAAAAATAAACAAATATTTAGAAAAGTGAAAATAAATAATATAATTGATCTCCATACAATTTATGAAAATTTTCGTGTTATAAATTTAAATGTTTTTACCCAAAAAGACATTGATTTATACTATTATTTGGTTAATGAAAACAAATTTAACATAAAAATAGATGTTATTGATGAAATCGTAGTTAAAGACAATGGCCTAGTGATAGGTTTGGTATTGCATTTAATAGACAAAAATGATATTGCAAGATTAAATTCATCAAATATATTTTTAAAATTTAATTACCTGTATTTGGATGTTGAATCTGATAATTTATACAATCACTTTACAAAAATATTAGAAGAAGTTATACTAAAAATACCTTATTTAATGGTAAAAGAAGGTTATAAAAAATTATCTTTAGAAACTATGATGAAGAATAAAAGTTATTTTTTGCCAACCGAAGATCAAAAAACACTTTTATATAGTCTAGTATATTATAAATGATCATATGATAGTCTAAGTTCTTCAATTGAAAAATAAGAAGGATATAATAAAAGCTGGATTGAACGTTCGATAGAATGTTATATAAGAATGGCTCAAACACAGTTTTTAGCTAATGGGAATAAAAGAACTGCTTTAGCCTATTTGTATGTTTTTCTAATAAATCAAAATATTTACATCGGAACTAATGATATATTTAACGATTCATGCTTCGTTGCTAATTTTGAAAAATTAGCTTTAGAAACTGCTAGTAAATACAAACACTCAATTAAAATGAATAAAATGAAGCAATATGATATTAAAATAACCAATGTTTTAAAAAAAGATAATGAAATTTATGAAGATTTATACAAATTTTTAATGAAAAATGCAAAAATAGAAGTATAATATGTATTTTTAACAAAAAAGAGGGGATTTTTTTTGTATGAAAAATTGAATTATAAATAATGATATTAATAAAGACAATAAATACACATATGACAACTCTGAAGTGAAAAAAACAGTTAATAAACTTGTAAATGATGAAAGCATGAAACCTATTTTGAAAGTTTAAGTACTAAATAATGTTAATAATTTTTAAAAAATAATCAATATTAAAAAAACTAATTATTATATAATAATTAGTTTTTTTAATAAATTGCTTTTTTGCGTCTTATTATGAATATAATTTACATTACTTTAATAAAACTATCCAATTTCGTCTTTAAAAAATTAAATTATTATTTTTTTAAAATTTTATACTTTCATTAACAAAAGTTAATATTTTTTTTAGTTTATTTTAATATTAATATGTTTTTATTAAGAAAAAAAAGTTTACATTTATTCAATTGATAAATTAATTAAATGTATAAAACAACAAAAGAAACAAAACCAAAAGCAACTAAAAAAAGTAAATAATTGACAACTTTGCATATACAAATGCACTGTTGTATACAATAAAAAAAATTTGAATAATAAAATAACAATAAGGAAACTTCGCAAAATAATAAAACTTGGTAGATCAACTGAAAATGCTTATATAGAATGTTTTTAAAGCGTATAAAAGAGAATCTATAATAGAGAACGAAAAATTTACATTAGTCGAAGATTATATATAATTTTAATTTATTCTCAAAATTTATATTAAAGGAGGATAAAGTCATAAAAATAAATTTATCCGCTAAAAAGATTAAAAACAATAAAATATACACCTTATTGTTATATATTTTAATAATATTTTAAAAATTGTAATATAATAAAATTTGAGTAAAGAATAATCTTTACTGAAAGGAAAATTATGAGTTTAAATAAAAAATATTTATGAAGAATGATTTATTCATGTATAGTTTGACTAATAATAACTATATGTATATTAGCAATTGGTTTTGACATTGTTGCTGCAAATGGAGATGGTGGTTCTAAAACTATATTTAAAGGATGATCAAAAGATGTAACTGTTGCATCTGATGGTAAATCAACATCAACTGGTTTTAATTCATTAGGTGATGTGTTTAAAAATACTGATTATCAAAGCATATTAAACAAAGGATTATTTGCTGTATCAGTACTTGCATTTCTATTTTCATTTTTATATTTTATATACACAACAATAATATATATTGTTAGCTTTAAAAAAACAGATTTCATAAATAATAAAACACAATTAATTTTAGATATTGTATTTACAATATTAATTGCATTATTTGCAGTAATAACACTTGCTGGAATGGCTTCTGTTTCAACAGATTTGAATAAACCATATGTTCAAAATAATCTTGATCCAAAATTTAAATTAGGAACTAATTTTGCAATAACAACAGCACTAATTGTAATTGGTCTTATTGGTCATGTGGTTTGTGCTTCATTAGTAAACACAAAATATAAATAGTAATAAGAATAATTAAAAATTTAAATTAAATGTTAACATCAAAAATAAAATAAATAATTTGGTCTCTTTAGGGTTGTCTATTTTCTATTTTATTATTGATGTTTTTTTATTTTTAAAAATGTTAATTATTATAAATTTATAAACACATAGTATATAATATTTACAAAATATAAGGAGTATAAAATAAAATAAATAATTGGTTTATTATCAGTTGCAATGATTGCGCCAACTTCATTAACTACTATATCATGTGGTGATAATAATAAAACCTCTAATAGTAAAGATGAAAGACAATTATTAATTCTAAGTGGTGATTATAAAATGATAAGACCAATGAGATGATATTGATACATCTAAAAAAATGATTTTAGATGTATATTTAAAAGTTAAAAAATGAAATTTAATTGAAGGAACAGATATATTATTTGAAAATTTTATAGCGCCAACAAAAGCAAATAAAGGTTTAATTAAAGTTGTTGCTGTTGAAAATAGCTCTAAATATAAAGGTGAATTTACTTTTATGATATATAATGACAATATTGGTAAGTTAATATTAAATGATATGAAAAATATAGACTTAAAACCAATTAGAAATGATTTTGAATCTGCAAAAATAGCCGCTTATCAACAATTATTGATTTACAATAATTTAGAATTATTTGAATCATATCAAATGAATTTTGATCAATCAAAATTCATTGCACCAACAATTAACTCTAAGGGTGTTTTAGTTGCAAGCTCAAATTCATATAACTGTCCTTTTAGTGGAGAAGTTAAATTTAATTTAGCATACAATGATATGAGTGACAAAAGAACTGATATTGGTACTGCTTTGGAAAAAAACGTTTTAGATGAAAGTTGACCAATTCAAATAAAAAACGTCGAAACAAATGAAAATGATTCATTAAATAAAGCAATTGACGCTATAAAAAAATTTTTCAAAGAAGTAGATAACTTTAAATTTGAAAAAGATGTTGATTACACATATGAAATAAAATTACCTAAATTATATGAAAATGGATATGTAGAGTTTAGTGCAGTTGAATCATCAAAATTTATTAAAGGTAAAGTTTTATTAATGTTAGAGTACAATGATAAAAGAACTGATTTGTACAAATTAAGAGATATTTTAAGTAATAATAATAGTCAATCTGAGAGTATTAGCCCTGAAGATAATACGTATGAAGGAGCGGTTGCAGCTGCTAATAATATTATAAAAAACAAATTGGAAGCAAATGCTAAAGAAGGTGTAGACTACGAGTTTAAAAAAGAATACTTTCAACCTGGAACTTCTGGTAATTTAACAGGAAGATTAACTGTAATAGCAATTAAAGAAAGTAAATATTTAAAAGGTTCTTATACATTTTTAACAAATTATAAAGGTGATTTTGCAAGTTATCCTTATAAAGATGGAAAAGATTATTTAGAAGGTGTTGATGTTGGCGTAGGAAAAACTGCTACATTTACTTTTACTATGATTAATGGTGATAATAGATCAACATTAAGCGCAAGTAAGTCATATCAAAATGATGAAGGATTAATTTTAAATGATAAAATTGATATTGAACAAGATAAAGAAATAAAAAGTAAATTTACATTAACGTATACAGGTCTAAAAGCAGGTGTAGTGAAATTCGAACTACTTTATGGTTTGATTGATGGAATTATAAAATTTAATGTAATTGAATAAAATATTTTTAAACAAAGATGTGTATTTCTTTGTTTTTTTATTAATTTTTAAAAATAATAATTATAATCTTATTTGTTAATAAAACACTTTATGTTGTATATTTTTTTTGTATTGTAAAAATGAGTAATATAGTTTTTACATGGAAGGATATTAATTTATGAAAAAAATTTATAGTTGTTTAATATTGGTATTAATGCTAATATTTCCAATTTTGATGGTAATTTCTTGTTCGAATGATAATACAAATTCTTCGTCAGTGCCAATAAACCCAATAAACCCAACAACTCCTACAGAGCCAACTGACCCTACAGACCCAAACGGAGGAGAAGTGCCAACAAAACCTGAGGATCTTAAATTATATAATATATTTAAAAAATATATTGATAATAAAATCTACTTAATTGATGTAAGCAAACAATATATTGATTATTTTGTTAGCGATGTTGTAAAACATAATCAAATTAATGAGTATTCAATTAGTGTTAAAAGCATTGGCGAAAACAAAGAATCATTTACATTAAAATTCGGTAATAGTGATTTAGAATTAACATTTAATTGCGATAGTAAAGTTGATGCAAAAAATAAATATTCTAATATTAATGAAGATTTAGGTAAACTAGATTTAAGTAATGATAATGAACCTTTATATAATAAGTTAATAAAAGAATACGGTGTTACTAATCTTATTAAAGAAGAGGATTTTAAACTTGATTTTCTATACAATCAAACTTATAAATATAGAAATGGAGTTACATTAGATTTTGATTTATCATTTAAAAATAGTAACAATAATTGACTTAGTTATTATATTTTAGATGTGAAAGGTTCATTAAAACTAAAATTTGAATTAGAAAAAACAATCGATGTACTATTAAATGAGGATATTAATAATACATATGGTGAGCTTACTAGTGCAGATGTCTATGATTATTATGTTAATAAAAATGAATTTAAAGAAATTTATAAAAAATATAATATTAAAAGAGATGGATTTACAATTGTAAATAATAATAACAAAGAAATTAAATATAGTGACGGATTTGAAGGAACATGAATTACTAATAAAAATAATCAAAATAAATATGATCTTTCAAAAATTGACATTAAATATGTGACTAACACTAACTGTAAACCAGACACTAATCAAGAACAATGAAAATACAAATTAATTCAAGAAATTTCTAATAAATCAGATACAAGCACTAATGAAGTAGAATCTCAAATAGAATTTACTTTTGATGAAAATAAAAGAACTTTTTTAATAAAACCAATTGAATCTATTAATCCATTATTTAACAAATTTTATAACAGTTATGAAGGTAAAATATACGGTGCAATTAAAATAGATGATTTAAATATTGATAATTATTTAGGAATATTATCTAATAATAAATTAGTTGTTGATAGGGAATTAGTTTATAAATATATAGCAGATACTTTATCGTTTTATTTAAATACTGATATTAAAGAAGAAGAAATTACATTTGAAGAAAGTGATAGTGATGTAGTAAAAAATAAACAAATGACAGTTACTATAGTTTACAGAAATCCTTCTCACAGTTCTCATGACAAAGATTATTATGTAGGAACTAAATTATTCAAATACACTTGAGTTAATGATGATGTAAGAAGTGATAAAAAATACGATAGCTTTAGTTATGATAGTAGTAAAAAAGTTGATAAGTTAATACAATTATCATCAAATAGTTTAGATTATTTATCAGTCTTCAAAAATAGTAAAGACCAAGTAGAATACTGATTTTTCAAAAGCAAGTGGTATATTTATCAGTCTTCAAAAATAGTAAAGACCAAGTGTCGTCATTAGAAGTATACAAAAATCAATTATCATCATCAAAAGTAGTTGATTTTAGTGGAAAAATTGATTTAAGTAGAATTGATAGTGTATTTAGAATAAAAGACAATAATATTTTAATTCACACAAATGACTGAAAAGTACATGTAGCAAATATAACTTATTATGATGGATTGGTTAGTTTGAATTCTTTTGAAATACCAAAACCATTGGATATTAAAAAGGTAAAGCATTTTGATAATTCAACTTACTTTTTTGGAGAGTTAGATAGTTATATTTATAAATTGTCTAACAATCAATTATCAACTATAAATCTTAAATATTCTATTGATGATTTTAACATTGTAAATGATGATTTAGTTTATACTAGTTCTAATGGAAATCTAGTATATCAAAATTTAAAAAACTCAAACGAGAGTAAAACTATACTTGAGAACATTAAGTATCCAAGTGATAATGTAAAAATCAACTATGTAATAAAAAATAGACAAGTATATATTATGACTATTAAGAACTCTAAAGATTCAGTTTGAAGTATATATAAATATGATCTAAATAATAATAAATTAATTACAAGTATGAGTGACTTGGATATTAAATATAGCGTTGATGTAAATTACATAGATATCGATGAAAAAGATAATTTAATTATTTCTACAAAAGAAGTTAGCAAAAAAAATGGCTCAAGTAAGTATGACTACTTACAAACTAATTACCAAATAAACTTTGCAAAATATAATAGAGATAGTAATTACCTATACTTTACTTATAATAAAGCATCAAGCAATTACTTTGTTTCAAGTAAAAGTTCAGTTACTACAAAATATTTGAATACAAATGTTACAATAGCTACAAACGTAAAAAAAATTAAAGGATATTATTATAGTGTAGAAAACAATAAAATAAATATATTTGAAGCAGTATCTACTTATAATAGAAATAATAATTAATATTAAATTATTAAATATCACCTATAAAAATAAATTTTATTCGTTGTATTTTTTATTAAAACATTATATTTTCAATTTACATATTGAATTTTATTAATACCAAACAATTAATAAATGTGATATCAAATATAATTGATATTATTTTTATATTTTGATAATTCTTATATAATTATATATTTTAATAATATTATGGGTAAATAACTTATTAAATTAGATAATATTATTACAATTAATAGTAATCAATAAAATCATATTGCATTAGTTTGATTTACATATTATAAAATATTGAAAAAACTTTTAAAAATCGGTTAAAACATAGATATTTAGATTAATAGTAATTAATTTCATAACATTTGTTTTCAAAAAAAATAAGAAACCATGTAATTTTTGAAGTTTTAAAATAAATAACTTCTAAATTCTTAATAAATAAAGAAATAAAAAAAAGTTGGGCAGATATTTTTAGTGTTGAAATAAAATAAAGAGTTATACATAATGTGTTTTATTTTCTAAAATATTAATCAATGAAAAAAACATTGATTAATTATAAAATTATTAAAAAAATATATTATTTTTGTTAATTGCAAATTAAATCAACATATATATATTTAATTTTAATTAATTTACTTATTTTCATGATCCCTAGAGTTGTTATATGAGTGATAATGGCTATAATTAAAGTTTAAAACGCATTTAATAGATACTTATAATACTAAAAAATGTGGTGCATATATAATTTTAATTTATACCTGAGATTCTACAACTAAGATAAAATATATTATAAAATAAATGTATTCGAAAAATAGGGTATTAAATATATGTCAATAACTAATTATTTTTTGAGTTTTTATAAAATATTCAATTAGTATACTTTCAAGGACTGCTTGTTTTTATTGGTTTATAAATTTTATTTATCTCAGCCGGGTTTTTATCTTCATACACCTCTTTATAAGTAGAATTTTGTAACACTTCTAATAAAGGCATTCATTCGCTATATGAGTTTGAATATAGTTTTTCATCAAATGTCTCAACAACCATTATCTTTGTTTTATTTTTATAAAATACTGTTTCTCCATTTGAATGCGGAATATAGTACTTATTTTGGTATTTTATAGTTGAACCCTTATTTATTGTTCTTTCAAATCTTCTAGATAAATAAAAATCTATATTTTTAGTTTCTTCAAAAAATCTAAAAGAATTAGTGATATTCTCTATTTGAAGGGAAAACTGTGAATTATATTTATCTATATATTCATCTAAAAACAAATTAGCTTGGTTTATAGTTGATATATTATTTTCTTTAAGTTCCTTTGGCAGGCGATCTTGAAGTGTATTTCACAACCTTTCAATACGACCTTTGGTTTGTGGAACGCTAGATGTTGTTAATTTTATTCCTAAGTTGTGACACAAAAATCCGTATTGTGTTAAGGAGTCAGAATGTAGATCTGAATCCTTTTCTTTTGGACTTCAAAATACCGTTCTTTTGTCTGTCAATATTTCTTTAGGAATTCCATAGTTAAGCAAAACTTTCTTTGTGATATTGTAATAACCCATAAGAGTTTCTTCAGTGTCAAAATATAAAGCCAATATTTTGCCAGTAGCATCATCAATAAAACCATCTAGATATCATTTTTCTTCTTTAATTCAGTAATGTACAGAAGCGTCTGTTTGCAACCTTTCTCCAAACTCAGTTTTTCTATGTTGCATCGGATGACTATATTCAATACTTAATAAAGTATTTAAATACTCTTTTTCTTCTATATTTTTTATGTTTTGATTTTTTAAACTGTTAGCTATTTTTTGTTTAATTATTTTTTTAGTTACTCTATGTATTCTTGGAGAATACATGTTATTTTCCTTTAATAAACTAAGTAAATATGTATACGAAACTTTTATATTATAATTTTCTACCAACTTTTCTTGAAAGTGTTTGTAATTATAGTCACAAAATTCATCTTTATATAATTTAATTATTTTTTGACTAATGTCACTGCTAATTCTTCTGTAAGACAATCTGCCAGTATTCTTATGAATAAAAGCTATGTAACCAATTTTTTTATATTTATTAATTAATATATTTACATTTCTAATTGTTTGACATAACTTTATAGAAGCTGACTCTTTTGTTATTTTTTGATCTATAACGTCTTTGATAATTTCCATTCTCTTTTTTTCATTCATTTTTAAATATCTCCTCATTTTAAACCTCCCAATAAAATAATTATAGTTTGGGAAATTTTAATTTGTTATATATAAGGAAAATATCATATGTTATTGACATAAAGATTTTGCAGCACATTAATCACAATATTGCATTTTAATGCAATATTTAGTAATATATAGTTAATTGTTAATATATATGGAGGTATTATGAGAAAGCTGTGTAAATTATTACTATCATTATCATTACTTGCGGGATCTTCATCTCTTGCAGTTTCTTGTAGTTTTATTCTACCTTGAACTAATAATGATAATAATGGTAGTGATTATGATCCAAAAGATGAATTTCAAAGTCTATTAAAAGATTTTGAAAAAAACGTAAACAACATAATAAATAATCATTTGAATGAAAATATATCAAATTTATATGAATTAGACAATGGTAATTCAACACTTAAAAATGAATTTTTAAGATTAAGTATTCTAAAAGATAAACAAAATCCAACAGGTAAAGAAATAGATTTAGCAGAAGAAGAAAAGGCAGCTCTAGAAAAGGATACAAAAAAACTATTAGTATGAGATAAATTAAGTGAATTAATTAACAATTTGTTTAATGAAGAAAAGTATAAAATATTTAAGTTGGAAAGCTTAAATGAAATTTTATTAGATATAAATTATAAATCAGTCATTATTACTTTTGCACAAGTAAATTCAATTACAGCTGCTAATGTATTATTTCAATATAATATAAAAGTCTCATATAAAGATATTAGTAATAATCAAAGTTTTTTAACTTTTTCAAACGGATTTGTTTATGGTATTACAAATAATAAACAAATAAATAGTATAATAAATGAAATTTTTAATAAATTAAAAACTGATGCCTTATTAGACTCAATTAAAAATAAAGATTTGTTTAAAATAACACATGAAAAACTAAATATTAATGATAAAAAAAGTTTCTGGATAACAAATGATAAATATAGTGCTTTATTAAAAGAGTATATTAATGGTAAAAAATTTAAAGATGATTTAATAAATAATTTTAATACTAATTATAAATTAGAGGACAATATTAAATTTGTAATAAATGAAAAAAATAATAATTCAGAAATATTTGAATCGTATAAAAATCTTTCAATTATTAGTTCGGTAGAAGAAAAAATTAATTGAAAAAGTGATGATAAAATAAATGAGAATTATACAGTATCAAATAAAGATTTTTATGATTTCATTTTTAGAGAAAATGAACTTGTCCAAACTAAAAAAGTAACAATGTATGGTGATAGAACTGCTATGGTTAACACAAATTTATATGAATATTTAAAAAATAATTTCAAAAAAATGTTTTTAAATAATAATAAAGAAGTTTCAAATTTATTTAAACTAGATGAAAATCAAATTCAAAATTATGATAACTTAAAAAACAACATTAGAGTTGGCTCATTATCATTGAAAAATTTAAAGCTAAAAATTGGATCTAATTTTGAACAAAGTTTACCAAACATAAATGTATTAACTTCACTAAGCGCAGAAGACAATATTTTAAATTACAATTTAGCAAGTGCTAATTTTGATAATAATTTTTTTGAAGAAAGTGCAATCTTTAGTTCGGTTTATAAAAATTTAGCTAATGGTATTGAGAGTATGAAGGAAATATATAATTTTGGACCAGATAATGTAAATGAGGATAACGCTTGAAAATTTGGTGAAGGTTATAATTGAAAAGGATTTAGCTTATCTAATTTTAGTGGTGTACCAAAAGTTGAAGGAATTGAAAAAAATTTGTGAGAAACGCTAAGTTCTGGAGAGGGCGCAGCAATTGGTTATAAATATTTTAATGATTTATTATCGTTAAAAGTTTCATCTCAAAGCATATTTTTAAATCACATAACAAATGATGGGCAGCAAGATATATATGAATGAAATTTTGATTGAGAAAAACTTTATTATTTAATATATGCAAATAAAGAGACTGGTTTTGGTGCATATGAACGTTTTTTATCTAATAAAATATATGGAAACATAAAACTTAACTTTATGAATATACAATTTGAAGTAGATGAAAAATTAACAAATTTAAAAACATTTTATTACATTGACCAAATTAAAAATTATAGAAAACATTTATCTATAATTGGACCATCAAAATAATAAATTAAAAACTATTAAAAGTTTCATTATAATTTTAATATAATAAAAAATAGCCCAAGTAGACAAGCAAAATACTTTGGTTTTTTTGTTGTAAATGGAATAGGCCAAAAAAACAGAATATCATAAGATATTATTAGTTGCTTTAAGATTTTTATTTTAGTTTAAAATACCGATTTTTTAATAATTTAGCATATTAATTATTTTTAATAATACTATAATATTATAAAATATATTTATTATAAAATATGAAAGTAAATATGTAAGACATAAAACAAATAGTTCTTTAAAACAAATAAAAAACTACATAAACAAAAATGTATAAGATAGTAGTATTATCAAAGACAATAAACTTCAAATGGATGATAATTCTATTTTGATATTGTATCGAGTTAAATTTTTAATGGAAATAGGATTCAGTTTAGATGACATCAAAATCATTATTGATAATTTATCTATAGAAGATATAAATAGTATCTTTATTTATTATTTACAAAAAGAAAAAGAACTATGTATCAAGTTTGAATTGAACTTTAATAAATACATTAAACATAATACATTAGAAGTAGATAGAGATACCTTTGGTTATTTTAAATCAGAATCATTGGGTAAGGCTGTTATGTTTGAAATGTATAATTATAGAAAATTATGATATGAAAATGATGGTTTAAAAAAGGAAATAAAATTAATTAGAAATAACATATTTTTAGAGTTTAGTAACTATATTGAAAAAAGTAATATTGAAAAACTATATTATTGTTTTAATGAAATTAAAACATTTTTAAGAAATAATATTAACAATTACAACAGATTACATTTTTTGTGTTTATTTAAATGATGAACTACAGATCCAAGATATGTTAAACAAATCAAAAATAGGCTTAACTACAATTATGGACCAGAATTATTTAAACATTCATTAATATGGTGTTGTCAAAATTAAAAGTACTATCATTATGATAGTACTTTTTTATTATTGTTTTTAGATTATTAAAATTATTAAATATAAACAAGGAGGTATATATGTACTTAAAGGTTTTTGCCCCATGTGATGGTAGTGTAGAAGAACTTTCTAAATTAAATGATGGTGTTTTTTCAGAAGGTTTTTTAGGTAAAGGAATTGTCTTTTATCCTAAAAATAATAATTTTTATTCTATATTAGATTGTGGAAATGTTGTACAAATATTTGATACAAAACACGCATATTTTTTTCAAAATAGTAATTTTAAAAATCAAATATTAATGCATATGGGATTAGATACAGTTAAATTAAAAGGTAAACCTTTTGATACTAAAGTTGTTGAGGGAGAAGAAGTTGATTTAAATAAACTTGTTGTTAATGTTGATTTAGAACTAATTAAAAAAAATGAAATAAGCATTGCTACTCCAATTACAATAAGTGGTGATTATGAATATGATATAACTAATTTAAAAAGTGGTGATGTAAAAAAAGGTGATGTATTATTTGAAGTTTGTTATGAAGAAAAAGATGAAAAAGCTTTAAATAATGATGACTTAAAACTATATAAATCTAAATACTTAATTGCAGCAGAATATTTTATAAAAAATATTGGTGGTAAACAAAATTACAAAGATGTTTATAATTGTATGACTAGATTGAGATTTTCTATCATTGATAAAGAAAAAGTAGATATTAAACAAATAGAAAAAAACAAACTTGTAAAAGGTGTAGTTTGAAATGGTTTAGAGCTACAAATTATAATTGGTGGTGAGTGTTACAAAGTTAAAGATGAAATTATTAATATGGATAAAAACATTAATAATAAATCAGCTAAAACAAAACTAAAACCACCTTTCTCAAAAAGAGCTTTAGGAGTAATAACAGCTATAATGGCTCCTAATGTTCCTATAATTTTAGCTTCAGGAATTCTATCTGCAATATATGCTTTGTTTGCGGCTACTAATGTTATTAATGCAAATGATGATTCAAATATGTTTTCTACAATAATGAAAATATTAAGTAAAACAGGTCTAGTATTAGTGGGTGTATTCTTTTGTATGAATACAGTTAAATATTTGGGTGGAAATATTTTATTGGGTGCACTTTTAGGGTTGCTACTTGTATCAAGATTTTATTTCCAAGCTGGAGTGTCGGACCCAAATTTATATAAATTTGGTACATATGTAATAGATAAAAATTATGGAGTTTCAGGTTGATTTTTATTTAATATAGGAAACTTTCCAGTAACTGTTAGATCATATGAAGGTTCAATTCTACCATTTATATTGATTGGTTTTTTATCAACATATGTTGATAAATGAATTAAAACTTGAATGCCTACAACAGTTGATGTTGTATTTAGATATCCTCTAGTAATACTAATTACAATACTTCCTACTTTATTCATTCTAGGACCACTATTATCATTAGTTGAAATTGGTGTTGCTAAAGCAATTGGGTTTGTAGAAAATTGACCAATAGGAATTGGGGTTGCAATATTTGCATTTATAATACAACCATTAGTTCTTATGGGTGTACATGTTGCGGTTTATGTTACATTACAAGCACAATTATTAGCGGGTGTTCCTGGTGCTGAAAGTTTAATACTACCAGGTGGACAAGCTGCAGTTTGAGGTCAAATTGGTGCTGCAATTGGTGTATTAATAATGACTAAAAACTGAAATTTTAAAACAATTATAATTGGAACTTTACCAAGTGCAACTTTTGGAATAACTGAAACTATTTTATATAGTGTAAACATTCCTAAAGGTAGACCATTTTTAGTTGGTTGTGTTTCAGGTGCATTTGGTGGACTTGTAATGGGAATATTGGGTGCTAAACTAAAAAGACTTGTTGGTGATGGAATACTATATCCTATGGGATTAGATGGACTTGATCAATTGTATTTTGTTATTGGATCACTCGTCAGTTTAGGTTCAGGAATACTGCTTTCTATGCTTTTTTATAGAGAAAGAATCATGGAGTATAAGTATGCTAAAAAAATATCTAATAAATTAAAAAAACATATATTTAGTTTAAACTTTAAACAAAATATAGATGTTAAATCAGAATTAGAGTTTATTAATAAAGAATATTTAAACAGTAAAAAAGAACTGGCTAATTATGAAAAATACTTACAATATGTAACAAAAATAGAAAATAAATTATTGAAAGTTGAACAAAAAGAAGATAATTTCAAAAAAAATATGTATAAAAAAATATCAAGACTTGAAAATAAAAATGATACTAAAAGTATTGAGAAAAAAGAAGGATTAGTTAAAGTGTATAATAATTATTCTTTAGCTGAAATTAAAACAAAATTAGTATTTGATAAACAAGAATATACAAAAAATAATAAACAAATAATTGACGCTTATAATGAAAAAATAAAAAGTGTTGAAAATATTGTTTCACAAAAAATAAATGAAATTGATAATAAATTTAACATACCTTATATAAATAATTTTAAAAATGGATATTGAAATGCAATTCATTCAGTAGATATATCATATGGTTATGAAGATACTAGATTATATGGAATGAATAAAGAAGAAAAAAATATCTTTAAAGAATATAAAAATAAAGGAGCTAAATAATGAAGAATTACAAATTTCCAAAAGATTTTATGTTTGGTGGTGCTGCAGCTTCAACACAATATGAAGGTGCATATGACCAAGATGGGAAGGGTTTGTGTGTAGCAGATTTTAAAACTTATAATCCAAATCTAGACAGAAAAGATACAAAACTAAATTGGTTAGAAATGTCAACTGAAGAATATTTAAAAAATAAAAATAATAATGATGGTATTTTTCCATTTAGATGAGGTATAGATTTTTATAATAATTATGAAGAAGATTTTAAGTTGTTTAAAAAAGTTGGTTTAAATACTTTTAGAACTTCAATTTCATGAAGCAGAATCATTCCAAAAAGTGATGGAGTTGTAAATGATCTTGCAATTCAACATTATAAAAGAATATTTGAATGTGCAAAAAAACATAATATAAAGCTTGTTTTAACTTTATCTCATTATGATTATCCTATATGATTACTTGAAGAATATAATGGTTTTTTAAATAAACAATCAATTAATAAATTCTTAGAGTATTGTAAAGTAGTTTTTAATGAATTTAAAGAATATACAACATATTGAATTGGTTTTAATGAAATAAATTTAACACTTCATTCAAGCTATACTGGCGCAGGATTTACAATTGATGAAAATGATCCAAATAGATTAGAAAAATTATATAATGCTGTTCATAATCAATTTGTAGCACAAGCTTTATGTGTAAAACTAGCAAAAGAAATAAATCCTGAAAATAAGGTTGGTTCAATGAACGCTGCATCACATTCATATGCTGCAAGTCCAGACCCAAAAGATGCTCTAGCTAACTTAAAATATTCTCAAATAAATAAATGATTTTTCTATGATGTAATTGCAGATGGAAAATATCCAAAATACATGTGAAAATACTTTGCATTTAATAATATAAAACTAGATTATAATGAAGAAGAATTAAAAATATTGTCTAATAACACAGTTGATTATATTTCATTTTCTTATTATTCATCTTGTTTAAA
This sequence comes from Spiroplasma litorale, assembly GCF_001267155.1. Lineage (NCBI taxonomy): Bacteria > Bacillati > Mycoplasmatota > Mollicutes > Entomoplasmatales > Spiroplasmataceae > Spiroplasma > Spiroplasma litorale. The sequence continues at coordinate 697,381 of NZ_CP012357.1, read as the reverse complement.
TAAATTTATTGACAATTCTACTAATTTAGTTAAATATGAAACAGGAATTAAAAATAAATTTTTAGAATCAACTGAATGAGGTTGAGATATTGATCCAATTGGTATAAGAATTTTTATGAATGAATTATATTATAAATATAAAAAACCTTTAATGATTGTTGAAAATGGAATTGGTGTTGATGAAAAATGAGATGTTAATAATGACACATTAAATGACACTTACAGAATTGAATATTTAAAAAATCACTTGAAAAATATTTTATTAGCTATTTATGAAGATGGTGTTGAATGTATAGGTTATACAATGTGAACAGCTATTGATTTAGTTAGTATGTCATCAAAAGAAATGTCTAAACGATATGGCTTAATTTTTGTAAATATTGATGATTTTGGAAAAGGGGATAAATCGAGAAAAATAAAAGAGTCAGGAAAATGATTTAAATTAATGTCTGACAGTAATGGAAGTAAACTTTGATAATATAAAATATAATTCAAAAAAAATACATTATAAATATTTATAATGTATTTTTTTTGAATATTTAATAAGTTTTAGTGTAAATAGTTAAATTTGAATAAAAGAGTAAGATTTTAATTTTTTATAATATTTTTATTTTCTATTTGTAATCTCTTATTTAAGTAAACTTCAATTTTATTATCTATATTCAATATCTTTTCCTCAAGTTTATTTTTGTTAAATGAGTTAAACTGTTTTGCTTTGTTAATTAGTTCTTTTTCTTTTTCGTATAATTTAAAATGAACATCAAAAAGAATAAAATTATTTTTAGATATTCAAATTTTATTAATAAACTTAAATACTTTCGATATTCTAAATGTTATTAAAAATAAATTAAAAATAAACGCAGTAATAGCTGAAACAATATACATATAAGTTTCAAAAGTTCAATTTACTTTTAAATTTATTAATAATTTTTCAATAAAATCTATTACGATTAGTGAAGAAAATAAACTTATTGCAAGTATGGATAAAAAATACAGCAATAAAACGAATATAAATATAGATATATAATAAAATCATAAAAATAAATAATTTGGATATTTTTTCTCTTTCTTCATTTTAGTACCTCCAATAGTATTTTATAATTATATTAATTTAAGTTATATATAAAAAAATTATTAAAAATTGGTTAGATTAATTTTTAATTATTTTTTGCCTATTAACTAATATATTTTTTTAATCTTGTTGCTATATTTTTAATGTATTTATTTTTTAGCAAAAAAAACCAGTATTTTTAACTGGTTTGTTTAGGTTTTTTATTTTAACTAAATTAAATAGTATTAATAATTATAATAAATTATAAGTAAAAATTTACTTTATGCTTTACCATTTGAACCAAAAGCAATAATTTTCTTTTTAGCTTCTATTTTAACAAAATCAACTGCATTTCTACCATATTTTCTTGCATCATATCCATTTGGATTATCATTAAATCATTTTTTGATTCCTTCAGCACAAGCGATTTTTAAATCAGTGCCAATATTTATTTTTGTTATACCTAAGCTAATTGCTTTTTTTAAATCTTCAAGCGGAACTTGACTAGAACCGTGTAATACAAGAGGGGTTTTTATTTTTTTATTTAATTCATCTAGTATTTCAAATTGAAGTTTAATTTCTCCTTTGAATAAACCATGACTTGTACCAATAGCAATTGCTAATGCATCAATTTTTGTTTGTTTTTCAAATTCTAAAGCTTCATTTACATCTGTATAACCATTTAACGCTGAGTTTCTATCATCTTCTTTTCCACCAACATGACCAATTTCTGATTCCACATCAACACCTTTATTTCTTGCATAATTTACAACTTCAAGCGTTTCTTTAATATTTTCATCAAAAGGTTTTAATGAAGAATCCAGCATTACACTTGAAAACCCTGCATCAACTGCCTTTTTGATAAGTTCAATATCAAAACCATGATCTCAATGAAGAACTACTGGTACAGTTGCATTTATTGCAGCTGTTAGTGCAAATGAGAATACATAATCAAGACCCATATATTTGGCAGCACTTTCTGTAACCATTAATATCACAGGTGATTTCTCTTCCTCAGCCGCTTCAATAATTCCTTTCATCATTTCTAAGTTATCAAAATTAAATGCAGGAACCGCATATTTACCTTTTTTTGCTTTTATTAATTCATCTTTTAACATTGCTTTCATATAATTTCTCCTTATAATAAATTATGTATAAATAAATAATACTATATTTATAAACTATTTTAAACTTTATTAAATATTTTTAAATATTTTTAAACTTTTTTAAATTTAATAGTATTATTAAGTTAGGGGGATTTCTTTGTTAAAAGATGAGAGAAGAGAAAAAATTTTAAACATAATTAATAAAAAAGGATTTGTAAAAAATATTAACCTAGCAAATGAAACAAATTCAACAATTCAAACTATCATTACAGATATTAACGAATTACACAATGAAGGTTTATTAATAAAAGTTTATGGTGGTGCTAAATCATTAAAAAATAATGTAAAAAAAATGCAAGAGCATTTTGATGAAGAAAAAAACTTAGTAAATATTCATATAAAAGATAAAATTGCTAAAAAAGCAGTTGAATTAATTGATGACGGTGATTTAGTTTTTATAGATACTGGTACATCTACTAAACAAATGCTAAAATATTTAGTAGATAAAAATCTTACAATTGTTACAAATGGATATTCAATTGCTATGGAACTTTTAGAATTGGATATTGATGTATGTTTAGTGGGAGGAACTATAATTCCATCTACACATGCAACAGCAGGTGAACTATCTTTAAAATTCTTAGATAATTTTTATTTTGATAAAGCATTTATAGGAATGAATAATTATGATAATAATGAGTTTTATACAACAAATATACAAGAAGCTATAATAAAAGAAAAAGTGATCAGTAATACTGAAAATTCATATCTACTAATGGATTCTAGTAAATTTAACTCTAAAAACAGAATTAAAGTTTCATATAATAAAAAAACTTCTCTAATTACTGAACAAAGACCTTCTGACTTTAAAGGAAATACAATTTTAGTGGAATAGATTGTATCCTTTCTAGTTTTAAGAAAGGACTTTTATTTATGGGTAAAATTGAAAAAAAAGATATTTTAGTTCAAAATATTTTAGATAAAATTGGTGGTCCTGATAACGTTAAAGATGTCTATCATTGTGCAACAAGAATGAGACTATCATTATTCAATCAGGATTTAGCTAAATTAAATGAATTAAAGACAATTTCAAATATAAAAGGTGCATTATGATCAAATGGAGAACTTCAATTAATTATTGGAGCTGAGGTTTCTAAAATTACAGAAAGTTTAAAAAGTAATCTTACGACTACTGTGACTAAATCTCAAAATACATCAGATTTCAATGCTAAAAAAATTGTTCAAGATAAAAATATATCATTATGAAGAAAATTTATAAAATCAGTATCAGCATTTTTTGGTCCATTAATTCCTTTTTTAATTGGAGTTGGTCTAATAATGGCTTTTCAACAATTATTAATAAGAACAAAAATTGGTTCTGATCCAACTAAAGCTGGTGCAATATTAGGTGTAGATTATAATATATTTGATTATGTACTTAACATCATTGCTTCAACCGGATTTAAAATGATGGGTGTTGTAGCTATGTGATCTGTTGTAAGGTATTTGGGTGGAAAAGTACCAACAGCAGTTGCATTATCATTGATAATGGTTTCGCCAATAATACCTGAAAGCGGATTAGATTTAATAAAATTAGGAAATTGACAAATAACTTTAAAACCATTTTATTCAACAATATTGGTATTTATTGTTATGGGAATAATAATTGCTTATATGCAAAAAGCAATAGAAAAATATTTCAACCCCGTAGCCAATTTTATATTAAATCCTTTTTTAACATTATTAATAGGTGGATTATTAGCATTCTTTATAATGGGTCCTATAATGGGAATAATTGAAAATGCATTATTAAATGCATTTAATTGGTTTATGAATTTACCGATAGGAATTGGAGCATTAATTGTTGGAATTACTTGACAACCGCTTGTTGTATTAGGTGTTCATAACATATTATTCTTTGCAGCTGTAGCTGATTTAACAGTAAACAATAATCCGTCAATATTTTTAGCAGCTGCATTTGCAGCCGCATGAGCACAAATGGGTGCAACAATTGCAGTTGGAATAAAATCAAAAAAAGCAATCGATAGATCTGCTGCATTTGTTGCCGCATTACCGGGAGTAATTTCGGGTCCAACAGAATCATGTATATACGGGGTTAATTTACCAAAAGGTATTCCATTTTTAACTGGTGTTCTAGCAGGTGGAATAGGAGGTTGATTAATTGGTATATTTAAAGTAACGCTTGATAATTTAGCCGGATTAGGTGGAATTGTTGGTTTCTTAGCATATACTGATGATTTGATATTAGCTATTGTAATAGACTTAGCTTCTTTATCTTTAGGTATTTTAATAACTTTCTTTTTATGAAGAGAAGAAAAAACAGAAAAATCATTAGCAATTAAAACAACAAAAAAACTTGCAAAATCAGAACATTTAAAAGGATTAAATGATTTTTCCGCTCAAGGATTAATAAAATTAATTAAAAGCTCAAACAAAAAAAATTGTAATAAAGAAGAATTAATTAATGAAATAAAAACATTAAAAGATGAATTATTAAAAATAAATAAAATTTTAGAACCTAAATTATTACAACTTATTTCTAATATAAAAAACGATATAAAAGATAAGGATTTAAATAAAGATTTAATAAAAAACCTTAAAGAAATTAGATCAGATAGACAAATAGAATTAAATAGTACTTATCAAGAAATAATAAAAACATTGAACACTCTAAAAGAACTAGCACCAAAAACTAAAAAACACTATAAATTAAGTATTAAAAAAACAAATATAGAATATAGTATAAATAGATTTTTAGAGTTAAGAGAAAGTAGAAATGCTTCATTATTTAATAAAGGACAAAAAATGTTGCTTATGAGTAATAGCGAAAAAAAAGAAAAAGGAAATATTTTAATTAAACAATCTAATGAAAATGATTGAAGATTAAGTAAAATTAATATTTTAAAAGATAAATTTAATGTCTTAGTAAAAGAACTTGAAGTTAGTCAAAAAGAAATTTCAGACGAAACAATAAAGTATTATAATAACATTGTTAAATATGTTAGCAAAATTGAGTTTATAAAATTAAATAATTTAGATAATTTTAAAAATCTATATTTTAATAACATACACAATTTGGAAATAAAAGAAAACATAATTAAACCAAAATTAGTTTAAAAAAAATTTAATGAAAGGAAAAAAAATGAAAAATAATATTTATGTAATTTCTTTGAGTCCTGCAATTGATTATATTTTAAAATTCGATGATTTTTTATTAAACAAAACTAATAGACCTTATTATACTGAAATGTACCCAGCTGGTAAGGGGATTCATATATCAATGATTTTAAATAATTTAGGTTTTGCTAATGAATCATTAATTTTCTCAAGTGGAAAATTTGAAGAATATTTTTACAAATATTTAGATATTGAAAGTATTAAATATAAAAAATTTAATTCAAAAGGAGATATAAGAATAAATATTAAAATAATTGACAGTCAACAAACAGAATGTAGCGTTTTAAGTCCTGAAATTGATGCAAATGAAATTGAGAAATTGTTTAAATACTTAAGAAATAATGCTAAAACTAATGACTATATTATTGCTACTGGAAGTATTCCTAATAATGTTGGAAATGATATATATTCAAAAATTGCAGTTCTCTCAAATGAAATTGGTTGTAAATTTGTTATAGATTCATATGGAACATCATTGTTAGAAGCAGTAAATAAAAAACCTTTTTTAATTAAACCGAATAAAGATGAATTATCTTTAACTCTTAATAAAAAGATAGAATCTGATGAAGATATAATTGAAGCTGGAAATACGTTACTAAATAAAGGAGTTGAAAATATTCTTGTTTCTTTGGGAAGTGAAGGAGCTATATTTATGAATAAAAATAATGTATATAAAGCAAGCATTGGTAAATGAAACCACAATTTAGTTAACGCAGCGGGAGCTGGTGATAGTATGTTAGCTGGTTTTATTTCTAAGTATATTGAAAAAAACAACTTTAAAGAATCATTAATAATGGGTATCGTTTGTGGAAGTGCTACTGCTTTTTCTAACAAAATTGCCTCAAAAGATCTAATTGATAATTTATTGGAAAATGTAAGTTCAATAAAATTGGATATATTAAAGTAAAATAAAAATCTAAGTAAAAGATATTTTAATCAATCTATACTTAGATTTTTTTATAATAGAATTGCAAAAATTTTATTTATATATAAATTTATTTGTAAACTAATATTATAATTATTTTGAATAAGGATGGTAATAATATGAAAAAAGTAAATATAGGTTTAGATATTGGTATTGCTTCAGTTGGTTGATCAATTTATGATATTGATAACAAAAAAATTATAAACGCTGGTTCTAGGCTGTTTAGTGAATCAAATTCAGGAAGTTCTAACTCTTCTACAACATCTGATAGAAGAATGCAAAGAGGAAGAAGAAGAAATTTAAGAAGACTAATATTAAGAAAACAAGATTTGTTAAAATTATTTGTAAAATACAACTACTTAAATAAAACAAATGATTTTTATAATCTAAATCTAAATATTAATTATTTAGAAATGAGAAAAAAAGCACTTAAAGAAAAAATTGCTCAGGAAGAGTTAATTGTTTTATTATTTAACTACATTAAAAAAAGAGGAAGTTTTAATTATAAAGATGATCTTTTAGAATCAAAAAAAGACAAGTTTGATGATATTAGTATAGATGATATAAAAAAAGAAACTAATTTATTACCTGTTGAAATACAGACAAATATTTTTAATGAGTATGGAAAATATAGAGGAGTTAAAGAAACTGACTCATTAATTGCACATGAATGGTATAAAAAGGAACTTGAACAAATACTTAACAAACAAGTTGAAGAAAATGTGGTTAGTCAAAGTTTTGTTCAAGAATATATTAATTTATTTGACCGTAAGAGATTATATTTTGAAGGACCAGGGTGAACTACTAGTTCTAAAACTTCAAAAAGTGAATATGGGTGAAAAGATGAAAACGAGTTTTATAGTAGATTAACTGGTTTTGATACATATAACAGTAATGAAAAAAGAGCTCCAAAACATTCTATGACTTCGTATTTATTTAATATTTTAAATGATTTAAATAATATAAATATAGATGGTATAGAATCAGGATTAACTTATGATCAAAAATATGAATTAATAGAGTCTGTAATAAATCATAATGGTCCTAAAAATAAGAATATTACTTTAAAATTAATTTCTTCATTATTAAAAGTTAAAGAATCTGATATTAAAGGTTATAGAATTGATAAAGAAAATAAACCGAACTTTACTAAGTTTGAATTTATAAATAAATTAAGAACATTATTAATTAACTCTAAACTTGATATATCTTTTATATCTCTTAAAAATATAGATTTATTAGATAAAATATCTGAAATTTTAACAATTTATCAAACAGCTGAATCTAGAAAAGAAAAGTTATTAATTGATTGTGATTATAGTTTCAGCAACGAACAAGCTGAAGTAATATCTTTTATTAGTTTAACCGGAACACATAGTTTAAGTTTTAAAACAATGAAAGTCGCAATTGATGAAATGTGATATGACAATAAGAATCATATGCAAATATTTGCAGAAAAAAACATTAAACCAGACTATAACATAAAAATTAATCGAAAATTTAATTCAATGCCATTGCTAAGACAAAAAATATCAGAAATGTATATTTCACCAGTTGTAAAAAGATCTTTAATTGAAAGTATTAAAATAATTAAAGAAATTGAAAAAATAAAAGATTTACAAATAAAAGACATTGTTATTGAATTGGCAAGAGAATCAAATTCAAGTGATTTTAAAAAATATATAAATGAAATTCAAAAGAAAAATGAGATAGAAAATAAAGAAATATTAGAAAAACACAAAGTATCTTTATTAAAAAAAGATTTTAAAACTAGACTCAAACTAATTTTATTTAATGAACAAGATGGGAGATGTGCTTATTCAGGTACACCCATAGATATTGATAGATTATATAGTGATCCAAATTATTGTGAAATAGATCATATTATACCTTTTTCAGTTTCATTAGATGATTCAAGAACTAATAAAGTATTAGTTTTATGAAAAGAAAATCAAGATAAAGGTAAAAAATCACCATATCAATATTTTAGAGATAAAAATAGGAATTGAAATGAATTTAAAGAAAAAATGTATTCATTATATGTCAAAAATAAAAAATTAGGTAAATATGGTAATAAAAAATATTCTAACCTAGTTTTAGAAGAAGATATTAATGATGTTGAAGTCAAACAAAAGTTTATTAATAGAAATTTAAATGATACAAGATATGCAACAGTTGAAGTCAAAAATTACTTAACTTTCTTTAAAAAGGAACTTAACAAAAGTTATTCTATTAAAACTATTAATGGAGGCTTAACAAGTTATATAAGAAATGTTTATTTAAAACTACCAAAAAAAGATAGAGATGATTACAAACATCATGCAATTGATGCTACAATTTGTGCAATAGCTCCAATAATTGATTTAGCAGAAGGCAAAACACTAAATAAAATACTTGATAGTGATGATGAAAATATTGTTCTAAAACTTGAAGAATTAGGTGATTTAAAAAATGATATTAATAACTTTGCTTATAAGTTCACAAAAAAAGTAGAAAAAAAATCAAATACACAATTATTTAATGAGTCTATTTATAGATGTATAAATGATAATGGAAACTTAATAAAAACAGAAAAAATTGATTTATTATCACTTGAACCACCAAAAATTAAAATAATTAAAGAACTTTTTACAACTAATAAAAATAAGTTATTAATATACGAATCTGATAAAAAAACATTTGACTATCTTGAAAACATATATAAAGCATATGTAAATGATGTTGATAAAAATGATAAACCAGTAAAAAACCCATTTTATCATTTTGTGAATGAATTAGGGGAAAGAATAACTAAACAATCAAATGAAAATACACCACCAAGTATTAGGTATTTAAGATATAAAGGATCAGTAATTAACCAATATACAAAAATTACTCATAAATTCAATAAAATTAAGGCAAACAAAGAAATTGTTATGATTGGATCTAACACTATAGGATGAGATTTATTTTATTCTAAAGTTTATAACTTATATAAAGTATTGCCAATTACTCATAATGTTGCATATTTTGAATCTAATAAAAGCTCATCAAATATTAAATATAAACTAAAAAAGTATGAAAGTGAGAAAATTTTATATAAAATTGATGAAACATATGAAAAAAAATTTACTTTGCACAAAAATAATGAATTAGTTTTTGATTATGACGGACAGAAATTTAATTTAATAGTTGTTGGTTTTGATAAAACTCATGAAAGACTTGAGTTTAAGTATTTATATAAAAAAGTAGATGATAATAAAAGATTACATAAAACAGTTAAAAAAATGAAAAATATCAAACTAATTACTTCAAATTCCACAAGAACAAAAGTAAAAATTATTGACTAATTATAATAAATGTAGTATATTATTAAAGTATATGCAATGTTCTACTACTACATAATTTTACAGGACTACCATATATAAGGCTTTAATGCCGTAACTGAGGAATTTATTCCTCTTTTTTTTATAATTATGTCTTGAAAAACTATTATTATAAAAAATGGAGAAAGGGTAAGTTTATTTCTTAATAATATAATTGTTGAAAATTCCAACATTAAATATCAAATACCAATTGATGATATTAATGTAATATTATTTGAAAATTATAAAACTATTATTACAACTAGAACAATTAACAAGTTAGCAGAAAAGAAAATTCTAACTATAATTTGCGATGTTGATTTAAAACCAATATCTATAATACAACCAATAGAAGCAAATCATATGCAATTAAAAATCATAAATAATCAAATTAATTGAAAAAAAGAAGATAAATTAAATTTATGAACTAAAATTGTTAAACAAAAAATTGAAGCTCAAATTGATGTATTAAAGTTAAATTATAAAAATTTATCAAAAATTAACCTACTTTACAATTATATTGAAGAATTAAAATACAGTGATTCTACAAATAGAGAAGGGCATGCAGCAAAAGTATATTTTAAAGAATTGTTTGGAAAAGAATTCACAAGAGGTGATGAAAATCATATTAATGCAGCGTTAAATTTTGGATACACCATATTAAGGCATGCATTTGCAAGAACTATAAGTGCTAAAGGATTACATCCAACAATTGCATTATTCCATCATAATATGTATAATGCGTTTGCTTTAGCAGATGATTTAATGGAACCATTTAGACCTATTGTTGACAATTTTGTATTTAATAATGTAATGCAATTAGATTATTTCACCAGAAGTATTAAATTAGAACTTATAAATTTATTAAACTCAAAAATTTTATTGGATGGTGTAAAAGTTTATTTAACAAATGCAATTGATAAGTATGTTGATATGATAATAAATTATTTTGATACTAAGAATCTAGAGACAGTTCAATATCCGATAGCCTCATCAGTGGAATATTATGAGTTATAGATACATGAGACTAATGATATTTTATGATTTACCATTTGATTCAAAAGAAAATGTTAGACACTATAATAAGTTTAGAAATAATTTATTCAAAGAAGGATTTCATATGATTCAATATTCTATTTATTGTAAACTTTGCTATAATAAAGAATCTGTTGATTTTGTTATAAAAAGAATTAATAAATTTTTACCAAAAATGGGTAATGTTAGATTTTTAACAGTAACAGAAAAACAATATCAAAATATACAAATTGTTGTTGGTAAGAAAAGTGACAAAGAACTTTTAATAAATGATAGGAGGCTTATAGAATTATAATGAAAGTTATAAATAAAAATAATAATAAATTTTTTAACTACAATATGATGAATAAAAATATTATATTAATTAATAACGTTGAAATAAGTAATGATATATTTAATGTGCTTTCGTTAATTTTTAATAATAAATATTCTACTAGCGAATATGATATTATTATGGAAAAAAATGACATTTCAATAGATAAATCTGTTGATAAAATAATTAAAATACCAACATATTTTGATTTTTTAAAAGATATTTGTGGAGGGGGCAAAAGTATTTTAAAAGAGTTGATAATATTATGTTTAAAATATGATGCTTTTTCATCATCTAGCATTACTAACTTATTTAGTTTTATTAATACAATTGATTTAACAGAAATAAGTTTGTTGGATAATTTATTAAATAACTTAAATCAAAAAACAGGCTTAAATTTTGAATATGAAATTCAAGATCAAATAATTAATTATATTGCTGAACAAACAATATTTAAAATTAGTTCAATAAACAGTGAAGAAAATATAATTAATATGTGTCAAAGTAAATTAAGAAAAATTTATTTAGAGCTAATTAAATCAATAATTAATATTGAAGACAAAAATATACATTTATTATTTGTTAATCCTTTTAATTTCCTAAATTATAAAGAAATTGTTGAATATTATAATGAAATTTCTAATATATCAAAATATACAATAATAACAGATAAATTTGTATATTGTGATAACATTAATAATAGTATTTTGAAAGTTTGATATGATAGTAACTTTTTAGATTTTTCAAATATTTACGATAATATAAAATTTTACATGAATTTTTCAAATTTAATTAGTGAAAATGAATTTATAGAAGAGTTAAAAACTAATATAAATAAATTAATAAGCAGTTATAATAATGAATTAATTGAAATAAACTACCCTGTTTTCCAATATTTAATAAATAATTAAATAATTAATAAAAAGTATTGATTTGAGGTTATGGTACCCTGTAAAATTATGTAGTAGTAGAACTCTATACTAACAAAAACATTCATAAAGGATGTTATGGTACCCTGTAAAATTATGTAGTAGTAGAACTGAAAAATAATTGCTATAATTTCTTTTGCTGTTATGGTACCCTGTAAAATTATGTAGTAGTAGAACTAAAACAAAATTTATTTTAAAAGTTGTTTGGTTATGGTACCCTGTAAAATTATGTAGTAGTAGAACTTTATTTTAAGATAATTATAGATAAGTTGCGTTATGGTACCCTGTAAAATTATGTAGTAGTAGAACACGTAACATATGTAAATGTTGCTAGACATGGTTATGGTACCCTGTAAAATTATGTAGTAGTAGAACAGGTGCAATGTCAATTATTTCTGGAATTGGGTTATGGTACCCTGTAAAATTATGTAGTAGTAGAACATCTGTCATCTCTCATATGATATACATTACGTTATGGTACCCTGTAAAATTATGTAGTAGTAGAACATCGGGTTTTTATTTTTGGTATCTCTTTGTGTTATGGTACCCTGTAAAATTATGTAGTAGTAGAACTTAAAATAATGAATGTTTTATTAGACAAATGTTATGGTACCCTGTAAAATTATGTAGTAGTAGAACTTTCAAATCTTCAATGGATAGATTTCATATGTTATGGTACCCTGTAAAATTATGTAGTAGTAGAACGGCTATGCAATTCCTAAAATAATATATGATGTTATGGTACCCTGTAAAATTATGTAGTAGTAGAACCGGTATGAGTTGATTTCCAAAAGAAGGTGGGTTATGGTACCCTGTAAAATTATGTAGTAGTAGAACATAAAAAAGGTTGATAACTATCTTTGCTAAGTTATGGTACCCTGTAAAATTATGTAGTAGTAGAACTAACTTCTATAAAATAAGTTATTTGTCCTCGTTATGGTACCCTGTAAAATTATGTAGTAGTAGAACCTCTGCAAAATCTAATAAGAGTGTAAAAGTGTTATGGTACCCTGTAAAATTATGTAGTAGTAGAACAAAGAAAAATGGAATGATTTAAATACAATGGTTATGGTACCCTGTAAAATTATGTAGTAGTAGAACGATACAGATTGAAAAAAGTGAAATTCCACAGTTATGGTACCCTGTAAAATTATGTAGTAGTAGAACTGGTTGTCTAATTCTATTTAAATCACACATGTTATGGTACCCTGTAAAATTATGTAGTAGTAGAACACAATCAAGCCCTTTATTTGATAAAATGCTGTTATGGTACCCTGTAAAATTATGTAGTAGTAGAACAAGTTTTGATTATCTCACCATTTTTTTATTGTTATGGTACCCTGTAAAATTATGTAGTAGTAGAACAAGTATGAAATAAGATTTTAATTAGTTGAGGTTATGGTACCCTGTAAAATTATGTAGTAGTAGAACATTAAATCTGGGTTGCAAGTTGTGATTCTAGTTATGGTACCCTGTAAAATTATGTAGTAGTAGAACAAGTTCACTTTGTTAGCATTAGGAACAGGCGTTATGGTACCCTGTAAAATTATGTAGTAGTAGAACCAAAGATGCTAATAGTTCATGTTCATTAACGTTATGGTACCCTGTAAAATTATGTAGTAGTAGAACATATCACACGTTATCACAAACAAAAATGGTGTTATGGTACCCTGTAAAATTATGTAGTAGTAGAACTTGTCAACAGTTTTGAAAGTACAATAGCAGGTTATGGTACCCTGTAAAATTATGTAGTAGTAGAACGTCATTATTCTTTTTCCTTTCTTTTCATTAGTTATGGTACCCTGTAAAATTATGTAGTAGTAGAACGACGAAACACTTGACCCAGACTCAACTGAAGTTATGGTACCCTGTAAAATTATGTAGTAGTAGAACTTTCAACAACAGTGTCAATTCATCTATTCAGTTATGGTACCCTGTAAAATTATGTAGTAGTAGAACAAATAAAAACCCGATACCAACTTACAATGTGTTATGGTACCCTGTAAAATTATGTAGTAGTAGAACTTTGAATTATGTAGGAGCAAACGGAGTTAAGTTATGGTACCCTGTAAAATTATGTAGTAGTAGAACTTTTTGGTCAAATAAATATGAGCGAGGTTAGTTATGGTACCCTGTAAAATTATGTAGTAGTAGAACTTTTGCATTATTTGGTAATTCGAATTTGTTGTTATGGTACCCTGTAAAATTATGTAGTAGTAGAACAAACAAAATGAAGCAAATAGCTTCTTGAGAGTTATGGTACCCTGTAAAATTATGTAGTAGTAGAACAAAATCTTTATCTATTGCAAAAGAGATTATGTTATGGTACCCTGTAAAATTATGTAGTAGTAGAACCAAACTTTGAAGGTTTAGTTTTATTAATGGGTTATGGTACCCTGTAAAATTATGTAGTAATAAAATTAAAAAAATTATTAATATTAAAATTTAAGGAAATAATTGTAAATACCATAGCAAATATTTTTTTAAAAAGTCCTAAATGAACATCTAAAATAAAATTGACAGTAAAAAAGTACTTTTATTGTTAAAATTTTATTGAAAGGTGTTCTTTTTATATGGCAAAACAATGAACAAAAAACGAAAAACTTAATATAATTAAGGAATCAAAAAAATGGGTATTTTAAATGCGGCATTAAAGTTTGATATTAGTACTAGCACAATTAAAAGATGAAAATCAGAGGTAAAAGTTAAAGGTGAAGGAGCCCTTGAATGAGGTAGCGGAACACAGGCAAAAGGAAATATTAAAAAATTTAAATCTCATGATTGAATTTTTAAAAAACCTGATGATATGAGCATTGAAGAATTAAGAAAGCTTTGAAACTGGAACGAGCTTTAAAAAAGCATTTGGCGAAGACGACTAAGGAAAAGTACTTCGCCATTTTTAATGTTAAAAAAATGTTTTTTTTGAATTTATCTTGTTTATATTTAAAAGTTTCAAGGTATGGATATTTAAAATGACTCAAAAATGGAAAACCAAAATATAAAAATTATAATAGAATTTTAGCAATTAAAATAAGATGCCTTTTTTACTTGTTTAAAAAAAGATATGGTTATAATATGATAACTTTATTTTTAAACAAATACTTTAAAGAAAGATTAAACCCTTGAGTTGTTTATAGATATATGAAAATAATGAGTTTAAAAGCAGCAAAGAAAAAGAAAGTTCCAAACTATGATAAATCAGGTCCATTAAGATTTGAAAATCTACTAAATAGAAACTTTAAATCTAAAAATATAAATGAAAAATGAGTAACAGATGTAACTTATATAAAAACTATTAATGGAAACGTATATCTATCTGTTATAAAGGATTTGTTTAATTCAGAAATTATTGATTGAAAGTTATCGGTTAGTCCTAATAATAAATTATGTCATACAAATTTAATAAGCGCCATTAAAAAAAATAGGTGCTTCAAAAATAATTCATTCAGATCAGGAGGCACCATACACAAATGAAACTTGAAAAAGATTATGTAAAAATAATAATATAAATATTTCTATGTCAAGAAGAGGAAACCCCCCAGATAATGGTGCCTGTGAGTCTTTTTTTGGAACTTTTAAAAATGAATGTATATATACATATAAAGTAAAAGAGCTACATCATTCAAATATTTATAAAATTATCTCAGACTATATAGAGTTTTATAATTATGTTAGACCTTCATTAAAACATAAAAAAACTCCATACGAAATTCGTATGGAGAAAGTATCTTTTTAATGTCAATTTTATTTTAGATGTTCAATAATTGTTATTATTCATAAGTGTCCATAAAAAGGTTACAGCACAAATTTTAATGGAAATAATTTAATTTATTATAATTCAGAATTTAATAGTAATATATTCAATGCCTTAGAAATGACAAGTTCAAGTATTAAAAAAATTGAATTTAACAATAATAAACTAAGGTGCTCCGTATTTAACAAATGTAATATTGAAATAGTTAACTTTACAGATAATATTTTAAAGTATATTGAGTTAAATAGTTCTAATCTATTTAAAGTTAATTTTGATTTATGTGATTTATCAAATTCATTATTTGTTAATTGCAAGA
Source organism: Spiroplasma litorale (assembly GCF_001267155.1). NCBI lineage: Bacteria > Bacillati > Mycoplasmatota > Mollicutes > Entomoplasmatales > Spiroplasmataceae > Spiroplasma > Spiroplasma litorale. The sequence goes on along the minus strand of NZ_CP012357.1, from coordinate 681,410 downwards.
TCTTTAATGTTGATGTTAATGAAACAGATTTAAACGATTTTTATTGAAACCAAAACTCTATACGTAAAGCTAATTTTGAAAACTCAAATTTTAAAAATTGTAATTTAGAAAATATATATTTTTACAATTGTGATTTTAAAAACTCTATATTCGAGGATTCAAATTTAAACAATGTTAAATTTTAAAATTGTAATTTATCAGATATAAATTTTAAAAAAACCGACATAAACAATTCGAAATTTATAAACTCAAACATATCATATTCAATATTTGATAAATCTAATAAGTATAAAAATGATTTTATTAGTGTTTATGATGAAAATACACCAATTAATTATTAAAATTATATATTTGAAGATTTAGATTTAGAAATCACAGAAGAACAAATCATTAAACAATCAAAATAGATTGTTATCTAGTAAATAAATTAAAAAATATTATATTAACTGTATTAATGCTTATTTTATAAGTTTTTAATTAGAGTTATATAATAATATTAAACAATGGAAATTTAATTAAAATATAAAAAACAATTATTATATTAAATATAAAATTTGATATTATCATAATAAGAATAAGGATAGATATGGATAGTAATGAGTTATTAAAAAATTTTAAAAGTAGGTTATTAAATAGTAATAAAAATAGTGGAATATTTTATAACAGTTTTTTGCCATCTGCTTTAACAATAGATTTTAAATTGTTAGAAAAATTAGAATTGCTAAGATTGAACCAAAACGATAAATCCCCAATTTCGCTTAAAAAAGCATTGGAATCTAAAACTTTTTTTATAAGTTTTTATGATATTGAAGTAACTGATGAAAATTTAACACCAAAGGGTATATTGAGTTACGCAAAACATATAAAAAAAATAATCCAAAAGAGTAAAATGCAATCAAATGAAAAAAATATTAATGTTTTATATATGGGTCTGTATTTTGTGGAAGGTTGTGCATCAACAAATGAAGGTGATTACTTTAGAGCCCCATTAATATTGAAAAAAATTGCAATAAAAGATATGGGAGGTTCATTATACAAAGTAGTCATAGAAGATGAATTAATATTAAATAACTCCATTTTTAATATATTAGCATTAAAAAATAAAAAGAAATGAGAGTATCAAGAATTAGGAGAATTACAATTAAGTGATAAAGAACTTCTAATTGAAAAGTTTATATTATATTTCAATGATATTGGTTATAGGTTAACTGATCCACAAAATTTTGAAAACACTTTTAATTTAGAGTTTGAAAACGCTAAAGGATATAAAAGAGATGAAGCGGGTAAAAATTTTCAAGAAAAAAACAATAAATACTTTAATCAGGCATTTTGTTTAAATGTATGTTCATTTGGGATATATGATATAGCATCTAGCACAATATTATCTGCATATAATATCTTAGAAAATGAAGATATTAGTTTTTTAGATGAGATTTTTAAAGAGACTAATGATATTTTAGAAAATGTTGATATTGATTATAAAGAATCAGATTTTGTTAATATTTCATCACTTGATTTCACTCAAAAAAATGCAGTTATTAAATCTTTATCAAATTCAACATTTATATTTGGTCCACCTGGAACTGGTAAATCTCAGGTAATAGTAAATTTGTTAGCAAATATAATAAATAAAAATAAATCAGCAATATTTGTAACTGAAAAAAAAGTGGCTTCAAAAGTGGTTTATGATAAACTACATGATTTAAACAACTTTGCTTTAATGTTCCACAATAACGATTCTGCTGCCATAATATTTGAAAAAATAAAAAAAATATACAATAATGTAAATGAATACTTACAAATTTATAATAATAATGAAATCAAAAATGATGAAGTGTCTGTTAAATTAGATGGATATTATGATAAAGTCAAAAAATATAAAGAATTATTTAAAAAAGATGAGGGTAAATTATATCTAACATTTGTTAAATATTTAATTAAATTTGAGGAAATAACTACTGAAAAAATAAAAAAAGATAAAATTAACTTATTTTTAGGTGTAAAAGAGCTTTTATTGAGTAAAAATAATTTAATTATGGATTTAAATTTATTGCATAAATTATTAAACAAGGATTCTTATAATGAATCTATTTTAGACGCACTATATGAAAATAGTCAACTTCCAGAATTATTTTATAACTATATAATAAAAAACAAGATTAAAACAAAAATAAATATTTGAAATAGAAAAAAATTTAAACAATTCTTGGGTACAGAACAATGTTCACAATTAATTTCAGTATCAAATGAATTTTTATCAAAATATTCAAGTTATGAAGTTAAAACAATTATAGATTTTATAAAAAAAATATTAAATACAAGTAGAATAAATTTAGAATTAACAAATAATGTTTTAATTGCTTCATATTGTAATTCTTTTAAAACAAATAATAAAAATTTATTCGATTTTATGGCTGATGATTGATATAAAAAAATAAACAATTTATCTGAAAATAAAGTTGATATTAATAAAAAAAATATAATAAATAATTATTTTTATAATATTATAAATAAAATTAAACTTGGTGTATACAAAGATGAAATATATGGTATAGAAAAAAGCTATAAAACATTATTTAATGATCTTGGAAGAAAAATAAGTAATACAAAAACAAATATGAGAATATCAACTTTATTTAAAAACTATCTACCATTAATTAAATTATTTTTCCCAATAATAATTGGATCTCCTGAGATATTATCTGATTGTAAAATTATTCCATTAAAAAGAAATGAATTTGATTATGCAATATTTGATGAAGCCAGTCAAATATTTACTGAAAAATGTATTCCAATACTATATCGTGCAAAAAAATATGTTATATCAGGGGATGATAAACAACTTGCGCCAACAAGTTTTTTTAAAATGAAAAATGATGTATTAGAAGATATAGAAGATGATGAAGATGTTGTAAACCAAATAAATTATGAAGCAAAAGAAGCTATGAAATTTGAAAGTTTATTAGATTTTGCTAAAGGAAGGTTTAAATCATCAATGCTTAGATATCATTATAGAAGTAAAAATAAAGAATTAATTGATTTTTCTAATGCTAAATATTATGAAAATAAATTAATAGTAAGCAAACAAGTTAAGTACACTAAATGACCAATAGAGTTGATAGAAGTAAACGGAATAAGAGAAAATAGAATTAATATTGAAGAAGCAAATACAGTATTAGAATTAGTTAAATTTATATTAAGTAATGAAAAAATAAAAAATAAATCAATTGGAATTATCACCTTTAACTCAGAACAACAATCATTAATTCTAGATTTACTAGAAAAAGAAAGTTCAAAAAATGCTGAACTATATTTTAATTTGTATCAAAAAGAAAATGGAGAAGAACTTTTTGTAAAGAGTATTGAAAATGTTCAAGGAGATGAAAGGGATATAATAATATTTTCAGTAGGATTTTCTTATGATAAAACAAACATATTTAAAAATTATTTTGGTCCATTAGCACAAGTTAATGGTGAAAAAAGATTGAATGTGGCCGTATCAAGAGCTAAAGAAAAAATGTATGTTATAAAATCTATAAACTCATCAATTATTAATTCAGAAAAAAAAGGAGTGCTTGATTTTAAAGATTTTTTGAAATATTGTGAATTATTAAGAGATCCAATAAAGCATGAAAAAGAAATTGAAATGATGCTAAAAAACGAAACCAAGCTTTTTAATTTAGAAACTGATGATTATAACTTGGAATTTGATAGTGAATTTGAAGTTGAAGTTTATGATGAAATAAATGGTTGATTAAATAAAGAGCGTTATAAATTACATACACAAGTACCAGCATCAGGATATAAAATTGATTTAGCAATATATGATTTTTTAAAAAAACAATATGTTTTAGCAATCGAATGTGATGGATTGTCTTTTCACAGTAGTGTGTTTAGTAAACAAAATGATTATGATAGACAAAAATATTTAGAAAATAGAGGATGAAAGTTTTTAAGAATATTATCAACTGATTGATGAGATAAAAACAAAATAGCTAAAAATAGGTTTATTAACAATATAAAATCTGAAATTAATATGTACGAAGGGGAATTATAATGGAAACATGACAGATTGTTTTATTAATTATATCAGTAGTTATTATAGTTGTAACTTTAACTCTAACAATAGGATACCTAATTCATAGTTATTGTGTTGCAACTCTAAATAAATATAAACAAATCTATATAGATAGAGCATTAGAAGAAGTCAATAAAGAATACTATGAATTTAAAATTGAAGAAAATTATAATAATTTAATGAAAATATTAAGTAGGGAAATTTTAGATAAAAGAAGTAGTTTTAAAATAAGAGACTCTGTAATTAATGACGGTCCTAAAAAACGTGTACAATTAAAAAATATTATACTTGATAAAATAAAGCTTGATTATAATAGTGATAAAGAAATTAATAACTCTAGTAAATGTTTTTTAAAACACACTAATTTAATTAATAGAGAAAAACAACAGCAAGAAAAAAAATAATTATAATTAATTTTTTAATATATTATAATTATAAAAAGGAATTAGTATGTATTATTCTGACTCAAATGACTTAAATATAGTTAAAACTTTTAAAGATTATATAAAAAAATCCAATTTAATATACATAGTTTCTCCATTTATATCAAAAGAAGCATTTTTAGTTTTTAAAAATGAATTTGATTTTTTTGTTAATAAAGGTGGAATAATAAATGTTATTACTTCAACTTTTAATGAAACATGAGAATCATTTAATTATGATGATTTAAAATATATATCAGATATGTACAAAGATTCAATAAATATTAAAGTACAAAATGTTAAAAGAGGCGAAAAACCCTTACATAAAAAAATGTTTTTTTTAGTTATGATAAAGATTTTGCGATATTCTCAGGAAGTGCAAATTTTAGTTATAGTGGGTTATTTGGTAAAGAAAATTGTATACTTTTGTATGATGAACAAAAACATCATGCTAATAAAGATATTGAGTATATGTGAAATAATAATGGAGGTTATAACTTAATAAACTTCAGTGATCTATCAAAAAAAGAATGAGATAAATTAGAAAATAAATATTTTAATAGAATAAATACTATTGAAGATGATAATTTTAAACCACACTACTATCAATTAGATATATTAAATAAATATGAAAATGATAAATTTGAAAAAATAAACCACAGTGTAATTTTACCAACTGGAACTGGAAAAACGTTTTTAGCAGCTTTTATGTTTTTGAATTATAAGTCTGCATTTAAAAATGACTTTATGTTATTTACCACACATAGAACTGAGATATTAACAAATGCATATAATAGATTTAAAAGTATATGTAAAAATGATGATTTTTTATTAGTAAATGATGAAAATATTAATAATATAGATAGTATTTATCTAAAAGGTAAAAATTTATTTATAACAAATAAAAGACTTAAAAATTTAATTGATAAAAATATATTTTCAAAAGATCAATTTGGAATTATTTTTTATGATGAAGCACATCACTTTGATAATTCCACTAATACAAATATTTTTGAATATATATATAACTTTTTTAAACCCAAAAATAATATAGCTTTAACTGCAACACCAGAAAGAATGTCTGGTATGAAAGATATAACATCGATTTTTGATAATGTATTATATAAAATGAGTTTGCATGAAGCAATTGAAAAAAACTTAGTTTGTGATATAGATTATTATTTAATAAAAGACGATAGTGGAATTACATTAAATGAAGCTGATTTAGCAAATGAAATGAAATTAATTATAAAAGTAGATAATGATAAAAGAAATAATTTAGTTTTAAAATCCATTAATGATTATTTTTTTGATGATTCAACAACCTTAATATTTTGTATAAATATTGATCATGCAAAAAAAATTAATAACTTATTAATAAACAATGGATTCAAATCAGATTTTTTAGTATCAGGAGATATCAATAGAAACATTAAAATTAATGATTTTATAAATAAAGAAATAAATTTTTTATGTGTTGTTGATATTTTTAATGAAGGAATAGACATAAAAGAAATAAGTAATGTAATTTTTTTAAGACCGACTAAATCAAAAACAATTTTTACTCAACAACTTGGTAGGGGGCTTAGAAAATATAATAATAAAGTTTTAAAGGTTGTTGATATTGCGACAAACATTAATATAAAAAATTACTGAATTGATAGATTCCAATGTTTCATGTCACCTTTTAATATAAAAAAACTAATAGATAAAAATGAACTTATTTTTAAAGGTGTAAAGCTTTATATTGATAGACTTATAAAAGAAGATTTTATAACATTAATAAAAAAACAAAATGAATATGCAATGTCAAATCTATGTAATAAATTTAAAGTTTGACCCCTAGAATGTATAGATAAAAATAGTGGTAAAAAAATAAAATATAAATTAATATTCAACAATAATTTTACTAATTGGTTTGAAATTTTTGAATTTGTTAATGATGAATGGGTAATTATTGATATTTTTAATTATGATAAATATATATATTACAAACAATCTGGAGTTAATTTTAAAAATTTTAATATATTATTGTTTTTAAAAAAAACAAAATCATTTAACGATGAAAAATCTGAATTTATTATTAATAATTTTAATTACATAATTAATAATGCAAAAACACAAAAAATATCTTTCCCATATAATTATGGAATTAAGTTTTTTAAAGATGTAAAAAGTATAAAAAATGACACTCTACTATATAAAAAATTTAGTAATGATTACAAAGCTTTTATAAAAAAAGTAGACGATGGATTTATTCTCTTGAAAGATTCTTATATTTATCCATATCATAGAGAATTATATTCTAAAAAAGTAGTAGATTTTTGGGATAAGTTAAAAATTCCTAAAAACCACAATACTTTATTTAAAATAACTAAAGATGAACATTTTGTAAGCGGGAGTTTATTGACCGATGTTATAGTCGGGGGTAATTCTTCAATTAATAATGAGTTATATATTAAGAGTGAAAATTTATCTTTAAGAGATTATTTTATAAAATTAATAAATAAAAAACTAAATGCTGATTTTTAAATATGATTAAATATACTACTCGACTAATTATAAAAAAGTAAACTCTATCAGTTTGAACTATTATATTTTATAAATATTAAACAAATTATTATTTTTAAATACGTATAATAATATACTTTAATTTATATATTTATTAAATTTGAGATTAAAAAATTGTAATAAATATTAATAATAAATAATTTAAATATTTATATAAATGTAAAATTGTGTAGTGTAACCTTTTTCCGGACATAATTTAAAATTAATCCAAATAAGATTATAAAATTATAAGGAAAGAGTTTTTTTTATGAAAAGATAAACTAAAGAAGAAAAAATAAAAATATGTAAATTATTTTTAGAAAGTAATTCTAAATACGAAAATTATTCAAATAGTTACAAACTATCATAAATTAGTTTAAGAAATTGAGTTAAAAACTATAATTTATTTGGAGAAGAAGCTTTTGATAATTCAAAAACACATTTAGAAGAAAACTTAAAAGCTTACAAAAAGAAAATAAACAGCTAAAAAAACAACTTAAAGATCAAGAATTAAGAGATGAAATGTATTCGGATTTAAGAAGGTTAATAAATAAAAAAAGTAAATAAGTGACAGCTTTGCATATATAAATGCACTGTTGTATACAATAAAAAAATTTTGAGCAATGAAATAACAATAAGAAAACTTTGCAAAATAATAAAACTAGGTAAATCAACTTATTATAATTGAATTAAAAATAAAAAACCAAAGTTTAAACATATAGATTATTAATTACTATCAAATATCGAAAAAAGTTCTATTGATTCTGGGAAAACATATGGTTCAAGAAGATTAGCGATTAATTTAAACAATATATGCTCTCATAAAAAAATAAGAAGATATATGATTTTTTCAAATTTTAAAGTAAATAATTACAAAACTTCAAAGAAAATAACTAATTACATAGAAAGAGTTGGTAAATATGAAAGAATAATAAAAACAAACGCAGATTTGAAAAAAATGCGATGTTTTTAGTGTTGACATAACAGAAAAAGTCATTAATAAATTAAGACTATACACTTGTGGTTTTTATAATATTAAGCAGAAAAAAATTTATGGATTAATTACAAAGACATCAAAAGGTATATCACTTGTTGTTGAATCATTTTTAAAAATGGTTGATGAGTTTGGAGTTTTTAAACCAAATAGCGTTATTCACTCTGATAATGGTTCAGAGTTTAAATCCTATACATATAAATTAATGCTGATGAATTTTGACTTAAATATAAGCATGTCTAGAGTTGGTAGATCGACTGATAATGGTTATATAGAAGGCTTTTGAAGCGTATTAAAAATAGAAGTTATAATAGAGAATAAAAAATATAAATCAATTGAAGAATATGTATATAATTTTAATTTATACTCAAAATTTTATAATGAAAGGAGAATAAAGTTATAAAATAAATGTGTCCGGAAAAAGGTTGCAGCACATTGTTAAAACAAATTTTAAATAATAAATAAATTAACTGATTTTCATATAACTTAAAATTATAATATTAGAAAAAAATGCAAAAAACTTTTTATTAAATATAATATAAAATTATTGATTTATAAAAATAAAAAAAATAATTATTTATGAAAGAATATGCAACCCTAAGGAGATTAAAAATATTTTATAATACTTGGTTTTTTTAATAATATAAGTAATTTTGCAAGTTATTTCTTTTAATTATAAATTGATCAAATGATAATTAAATTTTTGAAAACTTTCAAATTTATTGCCATATTCTGCAAAAAAAAAAAAAAAAATCTTTATATCAACTTTCAAAGATTCTGTTGGTGCATTATGTTTAAATCACGATTCAGACATTGATAAAACAATATTTGGATATAAATCAATAACATTATTAATGGCATAAGATGTATTTGCAGTTGCTCTATTTGTTTGAATTATTAAACAATTAATCTTATGTTTATTAATAATTTTTATTACTTCACAAATAGTTTTTTTAAAAATTTCTGAATTTTCAGTTAAATTAAAAATTATAAACATTTTTTTACCTATTAAACCAATTATAAGCAAACTTTACTAATATTTTAATTTTTTTTCTTTAATTATAAGGTATAAATAATAAACATTCACCAAATTTTTTGAAAGTTATAATGTATGCTAAATTTTTTTAATTAAGTCTGGTACAACGTTTACTATTTGGTAAGCGGTTCTTTTTTTAATTTCTTTTAATTTTAACTAGATCAACTAACTCGTTATTTTTAATTTATTTATTATTTTGTAACTAACATTAACATTAAAAAAATATAATTCAACAACTTAAATTTCTTGAACCAGAAGGTTCAATTTCTTTTAAAAATTTGTTTTATTGTATAGCCCTTTTTTAAAATTTATTAAAATTTTTTGTGTTTTTAAATATATTTAATCATAATAATGAATAGTGAAAATCTATTCAATTTTTACTTAATGAAATATATTTAATTATAGTTTAATGATTTATACTAGATAAAAATAATTAATTTAATAATTGTTAAATAATTAAATCTGATATATTGTATTTTTTAAATATTTCTTCAATTTTTTTTCTTAACCCAACATTTTTTATATATATAAAAGTTCCTTTTACACCTCTTGTCAATAATACATAATATATGTTTAATATATATTTTAAAAAAATCTTTTCATCATAATTATTTTTCATCACTCTATCATTATATCTATCTTTATATATAACTAGTTTTTTATTTATATAGTCTATTTCTTCAGAAATTATAACTGCTGCATAATTTAAAGTTTTTCCTTGAATTACATGAACGCAACCAACCTCATTTATATTCAGTTTTAAATCACAGTTTTTTTCTGAGTCAACTCAATTTTGAGTTATTACATTTCAATACAAATTAATACCGTCAATATTAAAATCTTCTTTTTCAAGTACTTGTTTCTTTTTGGAGCTATAACCAGTTGTGTTTTTAAAATTATTTTTAGGAAATCCTAATCCTGATAATAAAAATGAGTAATTATGTTGTTTGTTCATTAAATTAATCATATTATACATATCGGTAAAGGATTTAAAAACCTTAAAGTTATATTTTACTAATTTATCCCTATCTATTTTATTTTTTTCTTTAAATAGTATATTTTTTAATAAATTTAAATATTCATCAGCATTTTCCATTCTTAATTCATCAACTAAATTGTATTTTATAAAGTTGCATTTTTCAATTTCTTCATTTATATTTAAATCTGAATTCTTTATTGTTTGATTATCGTCATAAAAGATTATTTGATTTTTTGACACCCTCATTAATCATTCAAGTTCGTTAGTTTCCATTTTATTAAGTCCTAATATATTAGAATTTTTATCAAAAACGTCATAATTGCTTAAGGCTTCTCTCTTTTTTAATCTTTGTGATTCATCAACGATTATATAATCATACTTTTCATAGTTATTTTTAACATAATCTTTTATGATTTGAGATGGACTCATGATATTTTTGGAATTAAAATAAAAAGATTTATTCTTAATTGTTCTATATAAATCGTCTCTAAATTGAGTATTTCCAGAAGTATAAGCAATTTTTAATTTATTTAGTTCATTATCGTTACAAAAAGAATAAAATAATGCAGTTGCACATAGTGTTTTGCCTGTTCCTGATTGACCTTTAATTAGATAAGAATTTAATTTATTGCTCTTAATTGAATTTTTTATTTCTTCAATTATATTATTTTGATGATTTGTTAAAGGTTTTAAGGGATTAATTTGATAAAATAAGCTATTTTTTATTGTTTTAAGGCTATTTTTTACTAAACCTAATTTATCTAAGTGCTTTCATATTTCTTCCATAAAATAAGGGGTTTTATTTTTTTCAAAAAAATTATGACTATTACCCGACTTTTGGTTAGATAGTAGTAATTTATCATGTGAAGACATTAATTCTATTAAACCAGATTCTATTTCATACGTAAAAGATATATTAAATAACTTATTAGTATAAGTTATTACTTCTTTAAAATCTTTATTTCGATCATTTATGTGGTTTATTATTCTTTGATTTATGTTATTTGTTTGGCCTACATAACATTTAATTGATTCTTTATTACTTGAATATAATATATAAATATGGGGCCAAAATTTAAAATCGTCATCTACTATTATTGAGTTTTGATCAAATTTAAATTTTTTAAACACACCATTCATTATTATCACCTTTATATTGATTATATATAATTTTTTTATTTATTTTATTTATTTTTAAATCTGTAGACATAGCAAAAATTATTATATATAATTTTATTAACATGGAGATATTATGAAAAGCATAAATAGTGTAAAAATAAATGAAAGAATTATAAAAGATGGCGTTGTTTATACACCCAATTATATTGTTATTAATATGTTGGATGAAATTAAATACAAAGGAAAAAAAATATTAAATAAACACATTGTTGATAATTCTTGTGGTGAAGGGGCTTTTTTAGTTGAAATTACAAAAAGATATTTAAAAGAATTATTAAAATTAAAAAAAAATAGATTAGATGTTAAGAAACATCTAGAAAAATACATACACGGAATTGAAATTGACCCTATTTCTTATAAAATATGTATTTCAAATTTAAATAATGTTTTATTAGAAAATGGAATTAAAGTTAAAATAAATTGAAATATTATAAATGGTGATACATTAGAATGTACACAGTTTTTGAATAAAATGGATTATGTCGTTGGTAATCCACCATACATTAGAATTCATGATCTTAATATTGACTACAAAAAATATAATTTTTGTACTAAGGGGATGATTGATTTATACTTAATATTCTTTGAAATAGGTTTAAATATGCTTAATGAAAAAGGTAAACTTATATACATAACACCAAATTCTTACTTTACATCAAATGCAGCCAATGTTTTTAGAAAATATTTGATTGATAAATCGATGCTAGAAACAGTTATAAATTTAGGACATTTTAATCCTTTCAAAGGTATAACTACATATCCAGCAATTACTGTCATTTCAAAAATTAAAAATAAGAAAACAAAATATAAAGAGTATGATTCTATTAATAATTTTAATTTTGAAATTGATATTTTAGAAAAAAAAGAGTTTTATATAAATGATTGTTTTTATTTTTCAAAAACTAAACAGTTGTTAAAATTTAGTGAAATTTTAAATGTTAAGAAAAATAATGATTTATTTGTTAGAAATGGCATTTCAACAAATTTAGATAGTTTCTTTATTAATGATTCGTACACTGGTTCATATGTTGTTGAAGCTATGAAAATATCTAAAATGAAATTAACTAAAATGTTTTATCCATACGATGAAGATGGAAATACAGTACCTTTAAATATAATTAAAAACGAAAACAAAAATATGTATAATTTATTATTAAATAATAAAGAAATTCTTTCTAAAAGAAGTTTACAATCTCAAAACTGATTTGAATTTGCACGAACACAAGGAATTAAAGATGTTAATAAAAACAAATTAGTGATCAATAATATAATTAAAACAGTTAATACAATAAAAACAAAAATATTAAAACCTGGTATAGTCCCGTATAGTGGGTACTATGTCATTAGTGAAAAATACGATTTAAAATATATCGAAAATCTCATATATGATCAAGAATTTATAGAATATTTAAAAATTTTGAGAAAAGATAAAAATGGGGAGTATTATTTTTTCTCATCAAATGATTTGCACCAATACCTATCATATAAAATATATAAAATTAATCAAAAAAATTAATGAGGTAAATAAATGAAAAAGGATTTTTTATTTGAACTAGAAAAAACAATTTTTAAAATAAGCCAACCAAATCATATAAATTATGAAAGAAGCTCAAAAAAGGTTGACATTCTTCATTATGCAATACATAGACATTTATCACTTTATTTAGATAAAGAAAAGTATAAAATATGTTCTAAAGTAATTGATAAAAAAGAATATAAAGTTGAAGGTTTATTATTTGATAAAAAAGCAGACATTGCAATATTAAACGTAGTTAAAAATAAAGTTGTTGCAACAATTGAACTTAAATTATATCTATCGAGTGTTCAAAAAAATTTGAAAAATTCACTATCAAATATGATTGGAGAAACCGCAAATATTCAATTGAATGATATTAAAACATTTTGGATACTAAATGCTAGATCTGTAACACCTGTTTATGATGAATCAAAAAAAGTAAAAAGTTTTTATAAAATAAATCAAAGTTTTTTTGATAAATACTTAGACATGTACAATAAAATTAAAAGCAATAAGTATTTAATGCCGTCCAGGTTATTAATTAACGTCTATGACGACAATTTAGATATACAAAAATTTTCTAGTAAACGAGAAATTTTACAAGAAATTAATAATTTTGAAATTAAAAATAATTTTAATTTTAGATATGATAATAATTATATTTTTAATGATAATAAATTATATGTAAACTGTTATGATAAATTTATAAAGAAAATATGTGAGGAAATTATGTATGAAGAATAAATTGGAAGAATATATTGAAGTAGCACTTAAAAGCAGATATTCAAATTCAACAAATCTAATTATAATGTGTCATTTTATTTTTTCTAGAGAAAAAGATTTACCAAATGCCATTTACGATTATGACAATAGTATTTGTTATTCAAATAATTCAAAATGTCCTAAACTTATTATTTATGATGAGGCAGAAGATTTTAAAAAACCTATTCTATTTTTCATGATCAAAGAAGAAGATGAACTAGATGATACTATAAAAAATATAATTATTTTTATTGATAACTTAAAAAAAGGATTATTTCCAGATAATTTAAGACCTAACTATAAAGATTTACTTGAAAATATTTGTAGAAATGATGCTTATAATTTCGATATAAATATAATAATTAATAATTATATATCTGATAATGAAATTAAAGATTTATATAAAAAATTAAGCATTTATAGCGATATTGATAATTACGGAGATTTTAACTTTTATGATAGAAAAAAACTAAATAATAAATTAGAAGGAGAAGAGGATGAAAACCTAACAGATGGTAACCTAGTTTATAATTTTACTTTTGTAAACCAAAATAATGCTGAAACTAAACTAACAAATACATTTAGTTATGAAACTAAGAATGAAAAAATTTTATTATGTACACTTGAGGCCACTTCCCTTGTTAATTGTTATCAAAAATTTGAAAATAGAATTTTTGATAGAAACATAAGGTATAGTATTTCTGGTGATGCAGCATCAAAATCAGTTGATCAAAGCATAAAAATGACCGTTAATGAAGAACCAGAAAAATTTATCATATACAATAATGGAATTACAATTGTTGCAGAAAATATTGGTGATTTAGATATAAATAATAATCTTGTCAAATTAACAAATTTTTCAATTGTAAATGGTGCTCAAACAGTTACAAATTTAGCTAAATTTTATAAAAGTAATGAACTAAAAGACAACATCAATAAAGTAAAAGTAATCGCAAAAATTGTACAGTCTAAAAATAATGACTATAATTTACTAGTTGAAAAAATTACAAAATCTTCAAATAATCAGAAACCTGTAAAACCTCGTGATTTTAGATCAAACTCAATAGAAATGAGAAGTCTAAGAGATTTTTTTGAAAAAAATGGTTTTGTTCTAAATGTAAAAAGAGGGGAAAGCAACTATAAAGTAATTAAAAATATTTCAGAAAATTTAAATATTAAGAAACCTTTAGTATTAGAAAATGATGTGCTTGCACAATATGTTTTAAGTACAATTTTTTTGAAACCATATGAAGCAAATCAAAAAAAATCTAAAATTTTTAGTGATGAATTATACAATAAGATATTCAAAAATGATAAATTAAAGGAAGAATATTATTTGAATGTTTTTAAATTTTATACAGATGCATCAAAACTAATTAAAAAAATAAATAATTATATTAATTTTGGTGACATCCCTATTGTTCAAACCTTAATTAAAAGTATAGAGAATTGATTAATATCAACATTATGATTAATTTATAATTACAAGGATGAGTTTGCTTACTTAACAAGCATTGATTCGGCAGATGAAATTTTAAATAATAAATTAATTTATAATGAAAGTATTTTTTTAAGTTATAAAGGTTTTGATGAAACAGGTTTAACCGATTTTGTAAAAGCTTCCTATGATGAAATTTATGAATTATATACAAAAAATTTAGATAAATCAAATAAACCTTATTCTGCCTCTGCATTTTCATTTAAAAAAGATTTGTATAGTAGGTTTATATATAAATTAGTAACTCCAAGTGTTTTTACAGATACTAAAAAACAACAAAAAATAGAATTTTTAGAAAATTTATTTATTAGAGATTAATATTTTTTATAAAAAAAAAGAAATAAATCAAAAATATATTTATTTATTAAGTAAAATAAAAAAAAGTAATTTTAAGTAACCATGATTATTATTTTTTTAATAATATTTGTTATATTTACACTTCTAAAATTAATGTAATATATAAATAGTAAAAGGTGAAATTATGTTTAATTTAAAAAATAAAAACCTTTATATTTATATACCGGGAATAATACTACTTATTTTTTCTATTATTTTTTTTATTTATTCTTCCCCATATCAAAATGATATAAAAGTTGCAAAGTGATTCGAAAATTTATTTGATAAATCAGAATTGTTAAAGTATGTAAGTCAATATTACTTGGTTGCAGGTAATACTGATTTATTTTTAGTTATCATTTTTATGGTTATGATTATAATTAAATATAAATTTTTGAGTAAGGCAAATAAAAAAGAATGATATAAACAAAATTATTGAATAACTAATTTAATATTATCTATATTAACATCATTTTTTA
The DNA here is from genome assembly GCF_001267155.1 of Spiroplasma litorale. NCBI lineage: Bacteria > Bacillati > Mycoplasmatota > Mollicutes > Entomoplasmatales > Spiroplasmataceae > Spiroplasma > Spiroplasma litorale. Next base: position 665,581 of record NZ_CP012357.1, on the reverse strand, counting down.
TAATAGGATGAATTTATGAATTAGTTTTTTATATTACTTCAGATACTGGGTTTGGAGTTGGAATTGATGCAGAAATATTCTTATCAGTTAAATATAAAATTACAGGTAAAATATTTTCAGGGTTTTATCAATTTCCTATATTGGGATATATTAATTATTATTTAATAAAAAACTTTCATAAAATAAATGTAAATAAATTAAATAAATTTTATATTGATGCTAAAAAAGCTCTTTTATTTCTTATAATTAATTACATAATTGTTGGTAGTATAAAAATGTTTGGTGGAAGACCATATTATTACAATGTTATATTTAATGAATTATTTAATAAGATGAGTTTAGAACAACAACAAAATTATATTGAATCAGGATTTAGGTATGGTTATTACAGTGAGACAACTAATGCATATACTGGTAATGTAACTGGAGAATGACCATGATGAAGAATGAACTCTATTTTTAATAGATCAAAAGAAGATTTTTTAAATAAAAACCCATATGATTATGGTTTTCCATCAGGTCATGTAGTATCTTCTTTTAGTTTAGTTACTTTTTTATATCTTAAATTTGATAGAAATAAGAAAACAAGTATTTGATCGATTGTTTTTGTTTACTTTTTATCGCTTAATGCAATTAATATGAATTTATCTACAATATTGTGTAGAGGTCATTGAATGACAGACACAAGCTTTTCATTTATAATAATCTTAATAACATTTTTTATTTTAGATGTTTATTATAAATATAGATATAAATAATATAGTTAATTGTAATTATATTTTATAATTAAAAAACCAAAGTAAATTATGAGTAAAGAAAATGATATATATAAAATTTTAGAAAATGAGTTATATAATAATAAATTTAAAGATGGTCAAAAATATTATTCTGAAAACCAAATAATGACAAAATTTAATATAAATAGATTGACTTCAAGAAATGTTTTTAAAAAACTGGAAAAAGCTAATTTTATTAAATCTAAAAAGGCTGTTGGATATTTTGTTAATATTAAAAATTTTTGAAATAAAGGTGGTAGTTGAAATAAAAAAACAAGTGGTAATAGAGAAAGTAAAGTTTATTTTTCAGAAGAAAAACTAGACGACTTTTTTGTAAATAAATTTAATTTAAACCCTAATAATTTTGTTTCTTATATAAAAATAAGAATAAATAATGGTGTTGTTCATTCTTACTCGCAAATATGAATAAATAAACAACTTGTTGGTGAACTTGATTTAGTTAAATTGAATAAGTCAACTTTAGATTTATTAAAGTATAAAAATGAATTTGATTGTTCTTTAAATGTAATTAAAATGTCTAATGTTGTTGATAAGGATTTTGAGATATTCAAAGATATTAACGATAAAATAATACCAACAAAATATAGTGTTATTCAAAATAATGATTTTGAATTTATTCAACTTTCTATTGAAAGATATGTACCAAGTTCTTTTGAACATTACTTTATTCAAAACCTATAAATGCTTGTTATAACAAGCATTTTTTAATATTTTAACTAAATATAATTTAAATATGGAGGAAATGAAAATGATAAAAAGTAACGTAACAAAAGATATGATTAAATATCAAATATCAGAAAAAGAAAAAATTTTTACAATTGATAGCACTTATCATGTTGCTAATTCAATTAGTGATTATTGAGAGTTAGATAATACTATATGATTAGAAACTGGATTAACAAGTTATCAAAAAGCTTATATTATAATAACTCAATATGAAAATGGGACAATTAATTTGAGATATACGCAAAAACAATGACCTGAAAATAGATTTTCAAATAGTTTGTATAATAATTTGAAAAAAATAAAAACTAAGATAAATATAACTGATAATAATTATGAAATAAATCTGAAAAATAATAACAAAATTATTATTGAAAAAAATCCTTTTAATTTAATAGTTTTTAATTCTAATAATGAAGTAATTTTAGAAACAAATTTGAGAAAAGGTTATGAATATTTAGAAAATTTTATTACACCACCTTTGGGTTTTAAACAAGTTGAAAATGATATTAAAAAACCTTTTATATCATTTGAATTAAAGAATGATGAACTAATATACGGTTTGGGAGAGAAGTATAAAAACTTAATAAAAAATGGTGTTGAAACAAATATATATAATGTTGATCCTTCAAGTACTTGCAACCACAACCTTGCATATGGTGGAGTTCCTTTTATTGTATCTAATAAAAATTATGGAATATTACTTAATTCAGGTCATAGAACAACTTTTGAAATTGGATCACCAGTTACAGACGCTTATTCTATGATGACTGATGAAGAACATTTAGAACTTTATCTTTTTATTGGAAATAATATGAAAGAAGTTATAAGTAAGTACACTGAGTTAACAGGAAGAATAACTGGAGTACCAGATGAAGCATTTGGAATTTGACTAAATAGACTTTATTACAACAATAAAGAAGAATTATTTAAAGAAATCTCTAATGCTAAAAAAAACAACTATCCGCTTGATGTGATTACTCTTGATCCTAAATGAATAAAAAATAGATATACTAAAACATGTAATTTTGAATATAATGATGAGGCGTTTGGTGATTTTAAAAGTCTATTAAAAGAAGTTCATAGTAATAATATTAAAATGTGCTTCTGAATAAACCCTTATTTTCAGGTTGATAATTCAGAAACTTCAAAATACGTTATTGAAAATAATTTTTTAGTTAAATCTATAAAAGACAATGAAAACTATGCACATCCTTGATCTGGGATTGACAAACATATTGAAGGAGCTGGGTTAATTGACTTTACCAATCCTAAGGCATTTAGTTGATATAAAGATAAAATAAAATACCTTTTACAAAATGGTGTGGATTTTATTAAAACTGATTATGGTGATGGTTTACCAAAAGAAGCTGTTATGTATAATGGTTGTAAAGGTGAGGAATTTAAGCAGCACTATGCATATATGTATTTAAAAGCAGCATATGAAGCAACACAAGAGTATTTTGGAAAAGATAAGGGATTTGTTTTATCAAGACCTGGATTTATAGGTACTCAAAAATTTGTTGGTAAATGATCTGGTGATGCTGTTCAAAGTTTCTCTGAACTAAAATTACATTTAATAGCAGGTCTTTCATTATCGTTAAGTGGAAATGTTATGTGAGGTACTGATATTGGTGGTTTTCAACCTTATCATAAAAAAGAAGAAGATTTATACATTAGATGAACTCAATTAGGTATGTTTACCCCATTTTCTAGATATCATGGAATAGGTCCAAGAGAACCTTGATACTTTGGTGACAAAGAACTCGAAATTTCTAAGAAATATGCATTAATTAAAAAAAGTTTACTACCATATTACAAAAAATGTGAGTATGAAGCAATTGAAACAGGTGTACCAATTTTAAGACCATTATCTTTGGAATTTCAAGATGATATGATTGCTTCTAAAATAGATGATCAGTATATGTTGGGAGATTCAATTATGGTTGCTCCAATATTAAATAACAAAACATATAAACGTCAAATTTATTTACCAGAAGGACAATGGATTGATTTTTATGATAAAAAAACAAAATATGAAGGAAATAAAACATACACTATAGATTCACCTATTGAAACAATACCCGTTTTTATTAAAAATAATTCAATTATTCCAACTATAAAAGATGGAAACTATAAATTTAATAATTTAGATAATTGTGAATTAGATATAAATGTATTTGGAAAACCAAATGATCTAAATATTAATTTTAGAATTAATTCAAAAAAAGTTGAAATTGTGTTTCAATCAGGTGAAGCAAAAGTTAAGTCAGAAATCAAAACAAAAATTGTAAAAATATAAGGAGCAAAATGGATAAAAAAATAAATATATATGCACCATGTGATGGGTTTGTTAATAAGATTAGTGACTTAAATGACGGTGTATTTTCTGAGAAAATGCTTGGTGATGGATTGTATATAGAACCAACTTCTAATACATTTTACTCACCAATAAATGATGGATGACTTGAAAATATTTTTGAAACTAAGCACGCATTTCACTTTAAACATAATGATGGTTTAATTGCTTTAATGCATATTGGTTTAGATACTGTTAATTTAAAAGGAAATGGTTTTAAATTATTACATAATTCAAAAGAAAAAGTATCTAATAAAACTAAAATTGTTGAAGTTGATTTGGATTTAATTAAAAAAAATAATATTAAAACAAATACTCCAATAGTTTTTGAATTTGATAAAAATGATTATCAAATTAATTTAACTAAATTAGGAAAAGTTAAACAAGGTGATATAATTGCTGAATTAAACCTTGTAATTAAACAAAAAGCAAACGACTTATTAAGTAATCTTGATTTTAAAAATAAATATGAAAAAGCCGCAGAAGATATTTATAAATTTGTAGGTACAAATATTAATATTAAAAAGGCATATAATTGTATGACTAGATTTAGACTAATAGTTAAAGATAAAAGTTTGGTAAATGATAATGATATTAAAAAAATTAATATTGTAAAAGGTATTAATTGAAATGGCGAAGAACTTCAAATCATTATTGGTGGTGATTCATATAAGGTTAGAGAAGCTTATCAAAATCTTGTAGATAAAACATCAAAAAATAACATTAAAAACAAAAGTACTAAAAAAAGAAGTTTTAAACAAAAAACATTAGGTTTTATTTCTGGAATAATAATACCTGTTTTGCCAATAATGATAACCGCAGGTCTTTTAAAAGCACTGCAATCAATATTAGAGCAGCTTAATGCAATTGCAAAAGTAAGTATAAGTATGAATGCTGGAGGTATATCAAAACTATTAACTGACTATGACTTAGGTTCGGCATTAGTTTTTTCAATTGCTAATATAGGTCTTGCATTTTTAGGTGTAGCTTTTGTTGTATCTACAGTTAATTATTTTAAGGGAAATATATATATAGCTATTTTTATAGGAATAACATTAATGAATCCTTATTTAACTGGGGGATTAAATTGAGAGTTATTTAAATTAGGTGATGTAAGCATTAAAGTTCAATCATACGCTTCTTCAATAATTCCTATGGTTGCAGCAGGAGTCTTGTACATATATTTAGATAAATTTATAAAATTATGAATGCCTTCAACAGTTGATATTATATTTAGACCTTTCTTAGCGTACTTATTAACTGTATTACCAATTATATTTATATTAGGTCCAGTTTTAGGTATTTTAGAATCTGGAATATATTATATTATGACTTGAATTGGTGAAGTTCCTTATGGTATTGGAGCTGGTTTATTTGCATTTACATGACAATTTCTTGTAATTACAGGATTACATACTGCAATAAATGGTTTTGTGAATATGTCAATTGCAAATAACCAACCAACAGTTTTAGGATTATGTTTTACAATTACAGTTTTTTCTCAAATGGGTGCTGGAATTGGAATGTTAATTAGAACTAAAAACTCTAACTCAAAAAAAACAATATTTGCAGCAATTCCTGCTACTTGATTTGGAATTACAGAACCGATACTATATGGATCAACATTACCTAAATTTAGACCTTTTTTAATGGGGTGTGTTGGTGCTGGAATTGGTGGACTTTTCATTGGTCTTACCCCAGCGACAAGTTACACTGTTTCTGCAGGAGGTATATTTGCAATACTAAGGGTTGTTGAAGGTGGTTGGCTTCAAATGGGGTTATACGTATTATCTTGAATAGTAACAATAGTTTCAAGTATGTTACTAACAATATTGTTCTATAAAGAAAGAAATTCTGAACTAAGTGAAATAAAAAAAGTTAATAATTTAGTTTATAAAATATATAGTAATTGAAGTAACTTACCACTAAAAGAATCGAAAGAAAAATTAAACAAAAATATTATTAAATTAAACAATTTTATAGATGATAATTTTAAAAATTTAATAAAAAACTTTGATAATTCTCTAAAAGAAACACAAAAGCTTGAAGTTTATTTAAAAAATATTGATGAAAGATTAGAAAACAAAAAAGCTTTTATTATAAAAAGGGCAATCAATTTACAAAATAAGGGAAAAATAGAAAAAATTAAATTACTAAATGAAAAATTCAAAATTCTAGATTATTCTGAAAAAACAGTTGAAAAAAAGAAAAAGTTATACACCTTATTATTAGATAGAAAAAAATTAGAAAATGAAGTCGAAAAAAAACAAGATGAGTTTTTAAAATTGTCAAATACAATTTTGCTAAATATATCTAATGAAATTAAACACCCTTATATTCTTAATTTAAATTCTGCATATTTTAATGCAGTACATTCATGTGACATAAATTATATGCTTACTGAAAAACAAGATATTGAAACAAAATATAGTTTTTATAAAAAAACAATATAGTTAAATAAATCATATTTATTAGATTGAATTGTATTCAAAAAAACAAAAGTAACCTAAGTAGCCAGTGACAAAAAACTGGCTTTTTTTTAATGTCTATATCGTTTAAAACTATATTTTAATTAAAAATAAACAACCACTGTATTTTAATATAAAATAAATGTATGTGATTAGTTAAAACAAAGGGACTAAATTTTATATACCAAAAAGCACTTATTAGAATTTTTAATAGTTTTTATTTAGATTTTAAAGATGGATATCGATCAGTTTTTAGTAAAAATAATGATTTTGATGAAAAAATCTATAAGCTTAAAAAAATTAATACAATTGACGATGTCTTATATTTTAAAAATATTTATTCAATGCATTTCAAAAATCATAAGATAAAAAAGTCAAAAATAGAATGATATAAACATTACATATATCTAGTAAATATAATTTGTGACGCTTTTTTAATATTTTATGAATCAATTTTAAGTTTATCAAAAAATAATTTTGAAGATGATGTTCTTAAAAATGAAAACGATTTAATTTTAATGTTAAATAATTGTTATGACACTTTTAGAAGTTCTTTTAAAAAATCTTATAATTTAATATGTGAATATAATAATATAGAAGGTTATAATCACAATTTTAATGACTATATATTCAAAAACTTATTTTATAATTTTTTACAATTTCAAAATGATGACCTAAATGAAAATTACATATTTAACTACTTTTTATCTTTTTTTAAAGATAGGTTAGATTTTGAAGAAGCAACATATTATTTTAATAAAGACTTTGAAGAAAATGATGAATTAGTTAATAAATTAACATATGAATCATTAACTTCATTATATGTTTTTTTATTTTCAGGTATTTTTAGATATATTATTATGTTTCATCCAACCAATAATTTTAAATATATTGATGTGGATGTTTATATTCAAAATGTTTGATTATTTTCAAGTTATGATTATAGTTATGAATATGAAAATAATAGAGTATTAAGTTTAATTAAAGAAGATATGAAATATTCAATATTTAAAAAAATGAGAAGAGATCCATTAGAAAAAACAGAGTTATATAGAATTATAAGTTATGTTAAAATAAGTGGAGATACATTACTTATAAATAATATAGATATAAATTATTTTAATTTTAATGACTTGATAGATATCTATTTTAAAAAATACAAATCAAATATGAATATGAAATACAAAACAGTAGAATTGTATTCAGAATATAATTATCATTACAATTACTTTATTGATGAAATATTAAAAGATTACAGTTTGAATTATATTGAAATAGACCAGTCAACTTGCAAATATATTAATGATTTGATCAATTCGGATATTAATAAAAAAAATAAAAATTTATTTATATATGATTTATATGAATATTGAGTATTTAAAAAAACAAATCTTTGACTAAAAGAAATTATTATATTAAATTTAGTGCAATTAGATATAGATATATTTGATTATAATAATAATTTAAATTACAAACAATTTTTCGAAATGCTTGTGAGCATATTAAAAGAAACAATATACCAATATATTAATTTAAGTGCTAATTATCTTGACAAAGATAACGAACTTGAAAAAATTACATGTAAATTAAAACAAACTTTAGATTTAGATATTAAATCATTTTCAGATATCAAGAGTGCTTACAATTATAATTTTAAAGAAATTGATAAAAATTTAATATTTAAAAAGTTAAATTTCGACATAAAAAATATTTCAAATGAGGAAATTATTTTAGAAGAGTGTATAATGTCAGAAAATTATAATATTGATATATTAAATTTAGATGAGAGTTTTATATTTACCTTAATGTATGGTTATCTAATTAAAATAAAATACATGTTAGATATATTTGAATACTTATTAGACAGTTATTTTAATTATGATAATCTCATAAGTAATTTAAAATAGTGTTAAAACTTATAAGTAAAAATATTGGTTTAATTTTATTACTTAACCCATCTCCTTTAAACTAAAACACCAGTGATTTTTACTGGCTACTTAAATTTCTTTTAGCTCATATAATTTTTTTATAACTTTTAGATTTAAAAAAATTTTTAGATAAAAAGTGTATTTTCAAAAGCATGTAAAATTAAGATATAGAAAAAATACTTTAAATTACTTGATGTGTTATAATAAATATATATTTAGGGGGTAATTATTATTAAAAAAATACTTACAATAGTTGGATCTGTTTCTTTATTTTCATTTTCTCTTCAAAGCGTTATATCTTGTGGAGAATATGAATCCGGTTATAATCTCTATTCAAACAAAGTGTATACTTCAAAAAATGATTTAATAGGTTATGATGATAAAATTGATGTTTTTTTTATTTTGGGTAATTATAAAAATTTAGATAAGACACCAGATTTTAAAATAAGTGCAAAAATTTTAGAAGATTCATCAGAACAAAATACTACAATTAATTATTTTAAATTAACTAATATTTCAGCTAATAAATTTGAGGAAAAATTATATTCAGCAAATTTAATATTTAATTTTGATGATAATTCTACTAAACCTTTAAAAGATACAAAATATAAAATTAAATTTAATATTACAGACATAGAAGAAGAAGTCGGTACAATTAATGTTAATTATAAAAGCAATAATAATTAATTTAATAGGGGGAAAATAAAATGAAAAAAATATTAAGTGTTCTTTCAAGCATTTCTTTATTGTCTACAATATCTACAACTACAATTTCATGTAGTAATGATGAGTCTGGATATCATACTTATAAAAATCAAGCGTATTCAAGTAAAAATGATTTTGTGGGAAAGAAAGATACAATTTCGGTTATTTTTATATTAGGTAATGACTGGATTTTAGACAATGATTTTATAATAATCACTAGTTTATATATAGTAAAAGATGGAAATGAAGAATCTGTTAATTCAAATATATTTCTTTACTCAGACCCTATAAAAAAAGATGATGAAAAAAGAATATGAACAATGATAGTTTCATATAATGATAAAAGTTCTGAAGAAGATCTAAAACCAATAGATGGTACAAATTATAAACTAAAGTTTTCTTTGTATGGAGCTGACGGTAGTTGATCAAGTGGTTTGTGAGGTTCTTTTGGCGATGTTGAATTTTTATACAAAGATTTACCCACTTATTAGCGTTTATTATAAATATTAATAAATCTTTATAAAATATTTTAATAAAATACTCAATTAAACTAAGGTTTGATTGAGTATTTTTTGTTTTTATAAAAAATTTTTTATCATTAAAAAAATTTTTATATTTAAATGTAAAAATTTTTTTAAATATAGTAAATAATTTTTAATAAATAAAAATTTACTTTTAAAAATTTTTATTTTCATTATAGTTAAAAATTATAATGAAAGAGGTAAAATAATGAAAAAATTAATTAGTTTTTTAGCATCAATTTCTGTGATGGCAACACCATCATTGGTGCTAGCGTGCGGAGGAACTTCTGAAACTGAAGACAAGAATAAGGATAAAATAGATTTAAGCAAAATCGAAAACAAAGATTTAGGTAATTTAAATGGTGATGATAAATTACCTTCATTAAGTTTGGTTATTAAAGAGTTGAATAAAATAAATAAAAATTTAAACTTAACTGAAAATGATGTTCAATTTGACGGAACTCAAACAACAACATCAGCAAAATTAAAAGCTTTAGAAACATCAACTAGTTTTATTGGAGAAGTTACACTGTCTTATAATTATCAAAAAAATTTATTTGATTTGTCTACATTAAAAAATAAAGACTTAGGAACAATTAAAGGAAATGGTAATTTACCTACAATAAAAGAAATAATAACTTCAATTAATAAAGTAAACGAAAACTTAAACTTAAAAGAGAATGATGTTCAATTTGACGGAACTCAAACAACAACATCAGCAAAATTAAAAGCTTTAGAAACATCAACTAGTTTTAAAGGAGAAGTTAATGTAACTTATAAATTTGAAAAAAGTAGTAATAAAGATTTATCAACTTTAAAAGGGGATTTAGAAAAATTATATGGTAAAGATTCTAAACCAACAGATGAAGAGATAATCAATAAATTTATTCTAGTTAATAAAGAAGAAAATATAAAATCATCAGATATAAAATTAAAACAAAATTCATTAAATGAAGAACTAACTAAAGCAACAATTGAAGCAGCTGAAAATAGTGAATCATTTTTTGGTTTAATAGATGTAACTTTTGAATACAACAAAGCTACTGAAGTTGATCTTAAACTTGTTGATGATTTAATAAAAGGTGAAGGTGATTATGCATCTTTTAGTCCTGCAGTATTTAAAAAAGGAGTTACAGCATCTTCGGAAGAAATTACTAGTAAAGAAAAGATGTTTAATAATGTTAAAACATTTACAGAAAGATTACTTAAACTAGCTTCAATATTAGGTATAAAAATAACATTTGACCAATTAAAGGAAATGGTTGATATAAATTATTATAGTGATGAAAATGGAACAACTTTACAAAATAATAATGAAAAAATTAAACTAATACGTATAACTGTTAAAAAAGGTTGAGAAATGAATATTGAAGGATATTATGTTACTGGAGTTATTAATGCAAAAATTTATGAAAAAGTTGATATAACAAAAGTAGTTACAGAAACAGATTTAGGAACCCTAAAAGTTACTTCAACTTCTCTTCCGTTGTATGCACTAAGAGCTGTAAATGAATATTTAACTACAAAATATAAAGATTATATGGATGCAAATAATATTACATCTGATTGCTGAGAAACTATTAATAATAAAAGTTTTAAATATGATGATAATTCTAAAACTTCAGCAACAGTAACTTTGCCAAAAGAAGATACTTTTAATAATATATTCTATAATAATGTTACTTTAAAATTCAAAATAGAAAAAAAATAATTGAATAATTAAAAAGTCACAAACGTGACTTTTTAATTATTATAAAAAATATATATGAGAGTAAAATAATAACGAGGTGTTATTATGGATGATGAAACAAAAAATATTGATATAACATATCAACAAAATGTAATACAAGAAATTAATAATATATTTGAAATATCAAATAAATATGAAATTTTTGTTAAAACAATTAATAATATACGAAAAAAAATAAATTCAGATTTTAAGAGTAAATTAATTAATTCTGAAACAAGAAAAGATTCATTAAAAGTACTAAAAGCTACATTTAAAAATCAAAATACAAAATTTAAAGAGACTATCAATAATAATCTTATAAATGCAAATGATAAGTATGATGATTTTGTTAAAAATTATAATCATAATAAAAATATATATAAAAGAATGTTATCAATTAAAAACATGAAATTAATTGGTGTTATTATGATTCCATCATTAATGCTTTTAGCATTGTTGGTAAGTTATCTAGCTGTAAATAAAGTAGATCTTACGTCTAAAAATGGAATAATTGCTTTTTCAATATCAATGACAATTTTAGCAATTGATTTATTTTTCTTTGGTTTTTTATTGCTATTTTCTGCTAAAAAGTTTGTATTAGATACACACAACAAGTCTTATGTTTCTGGTGGAATTGGTTTTACAGCAAGTTTTTTTGATACATTAGGAGTTGGTGCTTTTGCAACAAGTGCAGGATTGTTAAAAGTTACTAAATATATTAAAGATGATAAAAAACTACCAGGAACTTTAAATGTTGGTATGGCAATACCAAACTTATTTTCTGGAGTATTGTTTATGACTAGTGTAAAAGTAGATTTAATTACTTTATTATCATTCGTTTTATCTGCTATTATTGGATCTTTAATTGGAAGTAGTATAGTTAACAAAATTAGTAAAAAGCTTATTGCTTTAATAATGGGTGTGGTTTTAGCTATTACTTCAATTTTAATGTTATTAACTGTAAAAGGTATTGAAGTATTTCCATCAGGTACTAAAATAGGGGTATCAGATGTTTGGTGAGAACTATTGATTGGATGTATTGCCTTTCTATTTTTAGGAATTATGATGAGTTTTGGAGTTGGTTTATATGCTCCTGCAATGGCAGTAATTTCATTTTTAGGAATTAACTTTTTAGTGGTTTTTCCAATTATGACATGTAGTGCTGGATTGACTATGCATATTAATGCTTATAAATTTTATAAAAAAAATAATTATATGCCTAAAACTAGTTTCTTTATGTCAATTGGTGGATTAATTGGAATTTTAATATCATATACATTTGTATTCTATTTTTTAATTACATTATTAGAAGTTGATAAAAACATAATAACTGATGTTTTTAAATGACTTAGTGTATTTGTTATAATGTATTCATCTTATACATTATTAAAAAGTTATTTAAAACAAAGAAAGATAACATTAAAACAAAGTTTTATTAATATTGATAAAATAAATTATGTTGATTTTAGTATTTTTTTAGATTCGTTTATAAATGATAATTTTTTAAACACTAATAATAAAATATAAGCTTCATTATACTACTTATAAGTTATAATAATTTGAGGGGTATTATGGATAAAAATGTTTTAAATCAAAAAATTGATGCTTTATTTGTAAATGATGCTGATTTTCAATTAATTTTTAAAAAAACCGTTTCTAAATTTCAAAAACGTAATGCAATAGGGGTTTTACTAGTTTGCTCATTAATAGCACTAATTATATCATTCTCTATTATTGTTTTTATTAGTAATAGTAATAATAATTCAATAATAGCTTTATATGTCTTTATTTTTTTTAGTATTGTATCTATAGTTTTTTTAGTATTATTAATAGTAAGTTATTGCAATTATAAAAAAATAAATATATCGGTTTTTGATATTAATAAAGCACAATTTTCAAACAAAAAAATGGAAAAACTATTTTTTGAAATGATCCAAAGTTCAAATTTAAAAAATAAAATTGAGAAATTTAATTTATCTTTTAGTGAAAAAAATTTTGAGTATTATAATGAAAAAATTCAATTCTTTAAACAAAGTTTTCAAGAAAAATTAGATAAAACAAACGTACTAACTTTTGAATTTAAAGGAGTTCCTTGTACTTATTTTACAAATAAACCAATCGAAACAAAAATAAAACAAGGTAAAAATGAAGTAACAAACTATACTGTTTATTATGAATTATATTTAGAAAATACAAAATTCGATAAATCATTTAATAATATAAAAATTACAAAAGGGAAATTATTTGATAAAAACTTTCAAACAGAGTCTATTGAATTTAATAAAATGTATGACATAAATGTAAGAAAAGATGATATAAGTGAACATCTAAAATAAAATTGACAGTAAAAAAGTACTTTTATTGTTAAAATTTTATTGAAAGGTGTTCTTTTTATATGGCAAAACAATGAACAAAAAATGAAAAACTTAATATAATTAATGAATCAAAAAAAATTGGTATTTTAAATGCGGCATTAAAGTTTGATATTAGTACTAGCACAATTAAAAGATGAAAATCAGAGGTAAAAGTTAAAGGTGAAGGCGCTCTTGAATGAGGTAGCGGAACACAAGCAAAAGGAAATATCAAAAAATTTAAATCTCATGATTGAATTTTTAAAGAACCTGATGATATGAGCATTGAAGAATTAAGAGAGGCTTTGAAACTGGAACGAGCTTTAAAAAAGCATTTGGCGAAGACAACTAAGGAAAAGTACTTCGCCATTTTTAATGTTAAAAGAATGTTTTCTTTGAAATTATCTTGTTTATATTTAAAAGTTTCAAGGTATGGATATTTAAAATGACTTAAAAACGGAAAACCAAAGTATAAAAATTATAATAGAATTTTAGCAATTAAGATAAGATGCCTTTTTTACTTGTTTAAAAAAAGATATGGTTATAATATGATAACTTTATTTTTAAACAAATACTTTAAAGAAAGATTAAACCCTTGAGTTGTTTATAGATATATGAAAATAATGAGTTTAAAAGCAGTGAAGAAAAAGAAAGTTCCAAACTATGATAAATCAGGTCCATTAAGATTTGAAAATCTACTAAATAGAAACTTTAAATCTAAAAATATAAATGAAAAATGAGTAACAGATGTAACTTATATAAAAACTATTAATGGAAACGTATATCTATCTGTTATAAAGGATTTGTTTAATTCAGAAATTATTGATTGAAAGTTATCGGTTAGTCCTAATAATAAATTATGTCATACAAATTTAATAAGCGCCATTAAAAAAAGAGGTGCACCAAAGATAATCAACTCAGATCAAGGATCACCATATACAAATGAAACTTGAGAAAGATTATGTAAAACTAATAATATAAATATTTCTATGTCACGAAGAGGAAATTCACCAGATAATGGTGCCTGTGAGTCTTTTTTTGGAACTTTTAAAAATGAATGTATATATACATATAAAGTAAAAGAACTACATCATTCAAATATTTATAAAATTATCTCAGACTATATAGAGTTTTATAATTATGTTAGACCTTCATTAAAACATAAAAAAACTCCATACGAAATTCGTATGGAGAAAGTATCTTTTTAATGTCAATTTTAATTGACAATTTCAAAGGGGACCTTTGTTTTTATCACCAAAGTTTATTGAAAGACTTACAAACATTAGAGATTCTAATTTTCATGAAATTGGTCTAAATAATAATTTTTATGTAATAAATAAAAGAAGTAAATCTGTAATTCCTGATTTTCCTTTCGGGGAAATTGATTATTCAAAAGTAAAAAATTATAATAGTTTTAAAGAAGTGCTTATTAAAAAGTTGATGAGAGATATACAAATACTATCTATTGCATTAGCATATGTTGATTGTGTATATTAATTATATTTGTTTAAATTTAATAAAATAATTTAATAATATTTAAAATCTAACTAATTAGGGCAAAATAAATATGTTATATTAATTTAATTAATATTTTTTAAAGCAAAATAAAGAAGATAAGAATGTTAACATTAATGCTGTTAAAATTTGTAATATAATGTGGTAATAATGATTGTGAAAATAATTCAGTGATATAGATAAAAATCTTACTGAATTAGATTTTGCAAAATAAATTTTTAAATGTGAATAATAAAAATTTATTATGTTAGAAAAGTTTCTAGTTTTTTTTAAAGTTTATAATGAAACATTTGATGATTACTAAAAAAAGTTATAAAATTACTTAAATTCTATTTTTTGTAGCTAGTTATACTGATAACGAAGAATATTCTAAATTTAAATATAATAGCGGTATAATATTAATCCCCAAGATTTAAAGAAACTCTTAAAAAAAATTTAAAATAAAATTTTTTATAAAAGATATATCTTTTATATAATTTTGTTATAGATGTTTTTTTATGTGTATTTTTAAATGTTTTATTTATATTGTATATAATATAAGGGAATAGGAATTACACAATGAGTATAAGCAACCTTTATAAGAGTATTAAATCCAAGTATTCTGAATTAAATGAAAATAATAAAGAAATAGCAAACTATGTATTAAATAATTGAAATGATATTGATAAATTAACAATAAAAAAAATTTCTACTTATACAAACCAATCAGCATCAACAATTGTAAGGTTTTGTAAAATTTTTAGCTATAAAGGTTTTTATGATTTTAGAAAATCGATATTGGAAATAAACTCATGTTTAAAAATTAATAATAACGAATTAATTATTAACACAAAAAATATTGACAATACTTTAGCATTTGAAAAAAAGTATCAAGAAATAGAAGAAAAACAACAATCATCTATTATTGAATTAATTAAAAACGGGACTATTGATCAAGCGGCAAAAATTATAAAATTATCAAACAAAGTGATTATTGGTGGTATGAATATAAACTATAATCAATCAGTTGATTTTAAAAATAAACTTTTAGCAGCCGGTAAAGCTTGCGTTGTTGAACAAGATGTGCATTTATTAAAGAGTTTGTCTAATGTTGTTTCAAAAAACGACTTGGTTATTTCAATATCGTTGTCTAATAAAAATGATTCTATAATAAAATTTGGTAAAGAATCAAAATGAAATGGTGCAAATTGAATACATATAACATCAGGAATAATTTTTGATTTCGGAACTGAAAAACCAGATTTATTAGTAAACTTTACATCAGAAGAAAATAAGTTATGAAATTTATATTCGATTAGGGGTATGGGTTTATTTAAAATATTAAACTTAATATTTTTCAGTTTTATATTATTTCAAAAAAATGAAAAAAAATTCTAATAAAATATTAGATATTAGAATTTTTTATAAGAGAATAATTATGAGGTTTTATTCCTTAGTAGAGTAATATAATTAGCGCAATAAGTAAAATTAATGCAATTGAAAAACTTATTATAAAAGTTAAACGTAAAAAAATTTTAAATCATAACTGATATCCCTTAATGTGCTTAACAAATTTTATAAAAGTTCACACAAAAAAGGGTGCCACAATAAAAATGCAAATAAAAATGATTAAAATTTTAATAGTCATTTATACTACCTCTACAAAAGATAATACATCAAAATATCAAAATAAAATAGGAGAGTGAAATTATGGCAAAAAAAGTATTACTTGCATGTGCTGCTGGACTAAGCACTTCAATGATGGTTCAAAAAATGCAAGAAGCTGCAAAAAAAATAGGACTAGAATATGAAATTTGAGCACAACCAGTTTCAAAAGCAATTTCTCTTGTAAATGAAGTAGATTTTGTTTTATTAGGACCACAAGTTAGATTTGAACTAGGAAGATTTCAAAAAGCATCAACTGGAACACCAGTTGAAGTTATTGACATGAGAGCCTATGGAACTATGAATGGTGAGTTAGTTATAAATACAATTAAGGATAAAATAAAATAATGATGTCTATTTTTAAGAAAAATAAAATAAGTTCAAATGAAAATAATGATAACAAATTAGGTATTATTGATAATTTGAAAAGTTATCATACTAAAAAAAATAGTTTTAATTTACCTTACCCAATCGAAAAATGTTTTTATGGAATTATAAAATTATCTTTTAGCTCTTTAAAAAGTGCTAATTGGAGAAAAATATCTGAATATTCAGTTAATGATGTATTTAAGTCAAAAGTTAGTACAAATAAATTTACATTAACAGAATTAAAGTTATTTGAAGTTTATGAGTTAAGAACTACAATTGAAGGCATTGACTATTGAACAAGATTTGAACTTACAAAAATAAAAGAAAACAAGACTGAAATAAAATTTTCAGAAACAATCAAGTTTACAAGAGCAATTTATGGTTTTAAAGGCACTATTGCAAAAATGAATTTTAATAAAAAATATGATAAAAATTCTAAAGAAATTATATTCAAAATTAATAAAGAGGTTAAAGAAATTGATATATCTGAATTACAAAAAAATTAAAGATCAATCAATTAAGTATATAGAATTTTTATTAAATAAAGAAAATGAGTTAAAAATTATTGAAGCAGAAAATTCATACACATTACCAATAAAATTTGATGAAAATATATCAGAAATATTTGAAAGTATAAAAAAAATTAAATTAAATAAATATGAAAAAGTACAATTTGATTTATCAAAAGTAACTAATTTTTATGACAAAGATTTTTTAATTATAGTATTTGAATTAATATATATGAATTACTGACAATATTATTCTAAAAAAACTCAAAATACTTATGATATTGAAATTACATTTATTAATAGTGAAATAGATAATTATAAAAATCATATTCAAGACATAAATGAATTTATAAAAGTTGTATATGAATCTAAAAATTTAGCTGATTTAGATTCTTATGATGACGGAACTCCTGAAGGTTTTGTAAAAGCAGTAGAAGAAAATTTAAAAGAATATAAGGATTCAATTAAAACAAATATATATAATTTAGATGAAATTGAAGAAAATAATTTAAATTTAATTTCAGCAATTGGTAAATACTCAAAAAATAAACCTTATTTAATGGAATTAAAGTATGAAAATTCAAACGATGGCTTTATTGCTTTAATTGGTAAAGGTATAACCTTTGACTCAGGTGGTTATGCATTAAAATCAAGTGATTCTATGAGAACAATGAGATTGGATAAATGTGGTGGTGCTGTTGCAACATCAGTTATAAAATATGTTGCATATAAGAAATTGAAAATAAATTTAGTTGTTTTTGTTCCTTTATGTGAAAACTCAATAGGTAGAAATGCGATTTTACCAAGTCAAGTTATTAAATCTTACTCAGGTAAAACAATTCAAATTGATAACCCAGATGCAGAGGGTAGACTTGTATTAGCTGACTCAATTAGCTTTGCTCAAAATAAGTATAAATGTAAAGAAGTAATTACCATTGCAACTTTGACTGGATCAATCACTATATCACTTGGAAAATATATGACAGGATTATTTACAAATAATTATGACTTAGCTAAAACATTCAAAATAAATTCAGATGAAGTTGGTGATGAAGTTTGAATTTTACCAATTCACAGAGAAAATATAAAACAAATTAAAAGTGCAGAATTAGCAGATTTAACTAACAGTCCAATAAAATCAAAACATGGTAGTTCAGCACAAGCAGCAGCTTTTTTAAAAGAATTCATTTTACCAAAAGTAGATTTTTTACATCTTGATATAGCTGGTACAGCGGTCATTGATAATAGGTCAAGTGGCTCAATGGTAAAAGGAATAATTAATTATCTCTCAAATAAATAGGAGGTGTTTTTATGGGTAAAAAAACTCGTGAAGTAAATCCTGAAGAAAAAGGCGTTAAATATTGATTTAATGAAAAATTAATGCCAGCAATGACAAAACTTGCAAGTCAAAAACATTTGACTGCAATTCGTGATGCATTTGGTATATTAACTCCAATAATAATTGGAGGATCTATATCGTTTCTTTTAGGAATATTAATATTTGGTGCAGGAGGAAATCTTGAAACATCACTTTTAGGATTGTTAGCTAAGGCAACAAATAATGTTACTGTTGTTATTAATGAAACAACATTAGCAGAATCTTGACAACTTAATGGTTCTTGAGCAGTAGCGAATGAAATTGGTGAAAAAATATTTCAAACTATTTTTGATTATAGTATGGGGACTTTTTCATTAATGGCTGCAGTTATGCTTGGGTTTATATATGCAGAAAAACGTGGATTAAAAGAACCAATGTTTGTAGCTGTATTTAATCTAGTATTGTTTTTAATTACAGCAGCAACATTTGCAAGTTCAGGAAAATATTTTAATTATTTTTATGATTCAAAAGGAATGCTTGCAGCAATAATTCAAACCTTTTTAGTTATAGAATTATACAGATTTTTTGCAAATAATAAAAAATTGCTTATTAAGATGCCAAAATCTGTACCACCAATGGTGGCAACTGGATTTTCATTATTAGTTCCAGTTGCATTAACTCTTATAATTGTTTCAACTATAAATACAGGTGCTTGATCAATAGGTAAATATACAAATTGAGATATCAATAGTACTTCTGGTAATTTAGTCTTAGAAGGTGGAGCTTATGGTATAGTAGGTTTATTTTATAAAGCGGTTTCTGCACCTTTTATGGCAATCATTTCAGGAAACAATGTAGGTTTAGGATTTGGTATGTTATATCAATTTCTTGTTGGATTTTTTTGGTTCTTTGGCCTAAATGGTTCATCAGTTGTAAATGGAGCATTTTATCCATTTTTACTACAAATGTTTGTTCAAAATGCACAAGCAGTCTCTGAATTTGGATATAATGCAGCGAATGCAAGTAATGCTTTAGGTGTTGTAAATATTCAATTTATTGAAAGTTATTCTCAAACAACTGGTTGAGGACACACAGGTGCTTTATTAATTGCAATTGCAATATTTGGTAGAGTTAGAGAACAAAAAGATGTTGCTAAATTAGCCGCAGTTCCAGCAGTGTTTTCAATTAATGAACCGGTTACATTTGGTATTCCAATTATGTTGCACCCAGTTTATGGTATTGCAGCAATGATTGCAATGCCCTTAACAACATTTGTTGCTTGAATATTTGTGGGACCACTTGGTTGAGTAAATAAATCATATATAATGGTTCCTTGAACCCTGCCTCCAGGAATAGGGGCATTATTATCAACCGGATTGGATTGGCGTGCATTGTTGTTATCGTGGTTCTGTTTAGCAATTGCATTTGTTTGATATATTCCTTTTGTATTAATTGCAAATAAATATCACTATAATTTAAACTTAAAAGCATATATCGATCAAGGAATGACAAAAAAAGAAGCTATTGCAGCTGTTGCAAATGATAACAAAATTGCAAAAGAACAAGCAATAGAAAAAAAAGAATTAAGAAAAAAACTTAGATTAGATAATAAACAAGAAAAACTAAGAATTAAAAATCTACCAAATGATGAAAGAATAAAAGTCATTCACGAACAAAGAATGTTTAAAAAAGAACAAGCTTCAATTTTAAAACTAGAAGAAAATATTAAAATTATTTCTAAGGCTGATAAAACAATAACAGTTGATGTTGTTGAATATGGTGGTTATAAAATTAGAATAAATGGAAAAACAGTTGCAACTGCATTGAATGATGAAAAAATGAAATCAATGGTAATAAAAATTGCCAAAGCAAATAATGTTTCAGAATATAAAATTATGGATAAAGGCAAAGAAATAGAAAAAATAAAAATTGAGGAATAGTATATGAAATATGCATTTATTGGAACTTGAAGAATGTCTTTTGAGTCAATAAAAGAAAATATAAATTTGCTTAAAAAACCTGACCCAAAAGGAAATGCAATTGTTAATGCTATATCTTACATTGAAGATTTTCCATATTATAAGTCAGTTGGATATGGTGGATTACCTAATGAAGAATGTGATGTTGAATTAGACGCGGGTTTTATGAATGGTAATACTTTTCAAGTTGGTGCAATAGCAGGTGTAAAAAATGTTAAAAACCCAATAAAGCTTGCAAGAGAATTGTCGTATTCAAAATTTAATTCATTTTTAGTAGGTAAAGGCGCAGAAGAATATGCTAAAAAAAATGGATTTGAAATTAAAGATATGTTAAGTGAACGTGCAATTCAACATTATGAATTAAAAATTAAAAAGTTGAAAGAAAATCCACAGCTATCTCCATATGATGGTCATGATACAGTTGGGATGGTTTCATTAGATGTTGCAAATAACATGTTTGCAGCTACATCTACAAGCGGTTTGTTTATGAAAAAACCAGGTAGAGTTGGTGATTCACCAATTGCAGGAAGCGGTTTTTATTGTGTGTCTTCAATTGGAGGAGCAACTGCAACCGGATTAGGTGAAGATATACTTAAAGGTTGTTTATCTTTTCAAGTTGTTGAAAAATTAAAAAATGGTATATCAGTTAAAGATGCGCCTCAGCAAGTAGTTAAAGAATTTAATGATTTATTAAACTTAAAATTAGGTTATTGTGGAGCAATATCAATTGTTGCATTGGATAAGGATGGCAATTGAGGAGTGGGTACAAATTGTGAATTTTCATTTGTAGTGGGTAATCAAAATGAAGATGTTGAAATATATATCGCAAAACCAAATTCTGAACTTACTTCTTTGCAAATTGAAAAACCTTCTAAAGAATGACTTGAAAATTATGATAAAAAAAGAAGAGGAACAATAGAATAATGAAACAAATTAATTGAGAAGAAATAAGTATGAATATTATTTCTTTAGTAGGAGAAGCAAAATCAAATGCAATTATTGCAATTGATGAAGCTGAAAATTTTAAATTTGACATTGCAGAAAAACTAATTGAAGATGCTGAAAATTTGATGATAGAAGCTGAACAAGAACATATGGAGGTAATTTCACAAGAGGCAAATGGAATTGATCATCCCTTTAAATTACTTTTTGTTCATGCAGAAGATCAAATGCTAAGCACACAAACTTTAATCATTATGGCTAAAAAATTTATTAAAGTATATAAATTAATTTCAAAAAAATAAAACAAAAAACTATTCACATTGTGAATAGTTTTTTGTTTATTTTAGTTATAAAATTATTTTAGTAATAAAGGAATTTGAATATGCTAAATAAAATTAAAGGGGCACTATACGGAATGGCAATAGGTGATGCAATGGGAATGCCTTCTGAATTATGAAATAAAAATAAAGTTAAAAATTATTTTAAAAATGGAATATCTACTTTTTTAGATGGACCATTAGAAAATGAAGTTGCAAAAAACTACACAAAAGGACAATTTACTGATGATACTGCCCAAGCATTAGTGATACTTGACTCCTTAATAGAAAATAATTTTCAACCGTCTTCAAAAATTATTGGAGATAATTTATTAAAATGAGCTTTAAATAATAAAGCTTTTGAAAATAATATATTAGGACCAACTTCTAAACAAGCTTTGAATTTAATAAAAAATAATAAAGATAATAAATTTATTACTAAAAAAGCACTATCAAATGGTGCTTCTATGAGAATCGCTCCAATTGGAGTACTATTTTCACCAAATGAAGAAATGCAATTAGTAAAATTTGTTTATGAAATTTCTAAAATAACTCATTCAAGTGATATTGCTATTTCGGGTGCTTCAATTATAGCAATGGCAGTTTGTTGTTCTTTAAACAATTTTAAATTCATTGAAACATTAAAAAAACTATATTTAGTTGACAAAATAGCATTAAAAATAGGGTCAGAAACTTTTAGTCCATCATTATCTAAAAGAATTGAACTTGCAATTAAAATTGCAGATCAATATAAATATAATGATAATGAATTTATTAATGAATTATATGACGTAATTGGTGCTGGTGTAAGCACTATAGAATCAGTGCCTTCTGCAATTGCAATTGCATATTATTCACAAAATGTAAAAAAAGCAGCTTTGTTATCTGCTAATATGGGTGGAGATACTGATACTATTGGCGCAATGGCTTGTGCAATTTGTGGAGCAATTGAAGGTTATGATAAACTTGATAAAAATTGGGTAAAAATAATTGATGAAAATAATAATATAAATTTGAACAAATATGCAAATTTAATTTATGAATATTTATTAGATAAAGGTAAAAAATAATATGAAAGTTCTTGTTATTGGCGCGGCAATTGTAGACATAATTATGTACATTGACAAACTTCCTAAAAGTGGGTCTGATGTTTTATGTAAAAATAATGAATTTAGAGTTGGTGGATGTGCTTTTAATGTTTCAAAAGTTTTAAAAAATGAAAATATTAATTTTGATTTATTTTCACCAGTTGGTAAAGGAATAGTTGCAAATTATGTCAAAGAAGAATTAGATAAAAATAAATATAATAATTTTGTAGTTGATCAGAGTCAAGATAATGGTTATTGCTTGACTTTGGTTGAAAATAATGGCGAAAGAACTTTTGTAACTTCAAAAGGAATTGAAAAACAGTTTAAAAAAAAGTGATTTAATAAATATAACTTAAATAAATATGAATATATATACTTTGAAGGGTATAGAATGTCAGATAATAGTGGGGATTTAATTATTAGTGAATTAGAAAATTATAAAGACAAGAAGTTTATATTTTGTCCAGGACCAAATATAACCAATATTGACAATGATTTGATGAATAGAATAATGAAACTAAAACCAATTATTCATTTAAATAAAAAAGAATTATTAGAATATAGCAAAACCGATGATATTTTAATAGCTTTAAAAGATTTATATCAAAAAAGTAATAATGCTATTATTGTAACTCTTGGAAGCGAAGGTAGTTCATATTATAATAATGGTGAATACTTAGAATTTAAAATATCAAATAAAACAAAAATTTATAATACAACTGGTGCAGGAGATACCCACATTGGACTAATAATTTCATGACTTATTAATAAAAATAATTCATTTAATGATGCTGTTGAGTATGCAAACAAAAATGTAATAAAATATATAATTTAATGAAGGTACGTATGAATAATAAAAATAAATTTTTAAGTTTTTTAAAAAACGAGATATCAGGATG
Source organism: Spiroplasma litorale (assembly GCF_001267155.1). Taxonomy (NCBI): domain Bacteria; kingdom Bacillati; phylum Mycoplasmatota; class Mollicutes; order Entomoplasmatales; family Spiroplasmataceae; genus Spiroplasma; species Spiroplasma litorale. Next base: position 641,420 of record NZ_CP012357.1, on the reverse strand, counting down.
AAAAATATTTGAACTAACATTACTAATTTCGTCATCGATACTTATCCTAACTTTAGGAATAATTGCAAAAGATAGTGTTGTAGCCATTATTGCAGGGATAACTGGTACAATTGGTGTAATTTTAGGTGCAAAAGGTAAATTAAGTGCTTTTATAATCGCAACAGTTAACTCAATTATGTATATAATAATTGCATTTCAAGGTATACTTATTAGTTCAGTAATTTTACATACATGTTTTTATATACCAATGAATATTGTAGGTTTCTTTTTATGAATTAAAAATAGAAACAAAAAGGATGATGTAATTGCAAGAAGGTTATCTTTTAAAGGAATTATGTTTTCTTTTATGATGTTAATGGTGATGTATTTAATTTATTCTTTAATAATGTATAATTTTTCAATTGCAAAAAACGTATGATTTGACTGTTTCATACTAATAAGTACAATAATCGCAATTTTATTGATGGTTTTTAGATATGTTGATCAATGAATTCTATGAATTTTGGCAAATATAATGAATTTAACAATGTGAGTAATTATAATAATTAATATTCAAAATGAAGTCTATGAAAAAACAACTGCAATAATATTTGTTATAATGTACATTTCATATTTAATTAACTCAGTTTATGGAATTATAAATTGAATAAAATTAAAAAAATCAAATGAAAGCATTAAATAATAATAATAATAATAATTATTTATTTTCTCTATATTTTGTATTTAATACTGTTACTAGTGAAATTAAAATAATAAAACAGAACACATTTAATACAACACTAATATAAAAGTTAGTACCAATTTGCATTTTTATATCTTCAAATCCAATAAATTTTTTAAAGTCTAAATAAATAGAAACCATTGACATTATAAATAAAAGAGAAAATAATATTATTAAAAAAATAAAAATTACATTAACTATTAGTTGAATTTTTGAACTTACTTTAAATTCAGGTTTAATAAAAGTTAATAAGTACAACACAAAACAATATATAAAATAAGTTAATGAAATAACAAATAAAATAATTGAAAATGCAAATGATAATATTGAGAAGTTGTTGAAATTTGATCGTTCAATAAATGAACCTAAATTATTAAGGCTATTAAAACCGTTTTCATACTTATTTCACCCTTTAAATAATACTTCTGAATTATCATATGAATTAGTAATATTAATACCAATACAATATATTGTAATAGCCAATATTATAAAAATAATAATTGATGCAATTGAATTGATTAAATACTTATATCTAAATTTCATATAATATCCCCCTATAGTTTGATTATAACTTATAAAATATTAATAATTAATATTTATAATAAAAATTTAATGATATTTATTAATTTTGATATAATCTTATTTGTAACTTATAGGAGGAAATAATATGAAAAATTTATTAAGTTTATTTGCAACTTTAGGGGTTGCTAGTTCAACAATTGGAATTACAGCTAATGTAATTTCATGTGGAGATAATGCTAAAGGTGATGATATAAAACCTGCTCCAGAACTAACATATAAAGAGGGTAAAAAAAATATAGATGTTGTCAATATTTTAAAAGATGAAGAATTGACAACTATTTTAAGTACTAAAAAACCTTTACAAGTTGGTGAAGATAAAAAATTAGGTGTAAATTATGAAGATACAACTGAATTACCAAAAATAGGTAAAATTAATTTAGATGGTCAGGTTATTAATTTCTCTGATTCAGATGATGAAAATTCTAGTCTTTTAGGTGCTAAAATAAAAGAAATATTTAAAGAATTAGATGATCTAAATCCAAGTGTTGAAGAAGGTGACGTAAATGTTATCACAACTCATTTAATGACTATAAAAGGAACAAAAGGAGATTCAAATTTTACATTATTTGTTTATAAGGGAATCTTTGAAAATAAAGATGAAAATCTATCTGTAAATAGCATTGAAAAAATATATCAAAAAGTTGTAGCTTTAGTTTAAATATCAAAAAGTTCATTTTAATGAACTTTTTTATTTGTCATTTTATTTTTAAGGTAAAAAACATATAATTTAATTATTTGTTTTTATATAATATAAGTGTATTTATTTGTATTTAAATACTAATTGTAATATTAAGTTTTTGTATTTTTATTAATATTCTATATATGATTTGAGGTGAGAAAAATTTGTATTGCATTATAATTAAAAACAACTATTACTATGTTGTTGATATTAGAGGTAATAATATTTTATTTGAATTTAATTATGTAAGCGACACATTTGTTTATATTGCAAAGCTTTATATTTCCAAAGATTATCGATCAAATCAATATATTACCCTTATAAAAGTACCTGTATACATTGCAACTATTGAATATGATGTAAATTATAACATTCCATTTGATAGTTTAACACTAATAGAATTTAGTAACCTATGAATATACCCAAATTTAATATTTAATTATAATTATAAAAATAATTTTGGTAATAAAAATATTAAACATGATGATTCTCAAAAAGTAGTTGAAAAAAATTAATTAAGCTATAAAAGAAAAAGAATTAGAAAAACTGATAAAACCTGATTTAGAAAAAACAGTCACTATAAAACAATTAATTTTGATGATAACGATGATTAAGAAGAGGTTACCCTTGAAGAAAAACAAGTAATAATCTCCAATAAAAAGTAAAAAATATGAATTATATTATTATTAATATTCACTTTATTAATAGCTGGAGTATTATTTTTATTTTTGCCTAATTCAAACAATGGTGAAGCTAATTCTAATGTGATTAATAAAATGTTTGAAAAAAATGACATTATTTTTATTCAAAAAATTAATACTACTAAAGCAATTTCTTATGATAAAAATATTCAAGACATAGAAATTGACAATAAATCATCCCATGATGATTTTAAAATTCATATAGATATGGAAATTATTTAATTACATTAGAAATAAATAAAAACACGTCTATTGGGAATTATTATGTTAAATTTTTATATCAAATTTTTTAAAGGCATAGTTTCTTGGAATTCCAGGAAAAATATTTGACGATAGTTTATCTCCTTTTAGGGTTGAATATGGTCATAGTTTAGAAGTTGGTTATAATAAAAAAGTAATTGATTTAAAAATAGATTCATATTATCAATCAGATATTGTTAAAGCAACAATTAATAAAGAATCAAATAAAGTAAATTTAGAAAGTATAAATGTTGGTGAAACAATAATAAGTTTCAGTTCTACAAATTCTTTAAAAGAAACTTTAACTGTAATTTTATATAAAATTGAAAATAAAGTTGACATTAACTTAAGTAAAAAAGAAGTTAACTTAAATATAATTGATGGTGTAAAGCCCAAAGAAACTGTTGAATATAATAATGAAATACTTGATCTAAAAACAAAATCCAACCCCGATTTTATAAAAGCAACTATTGAAAAATCTTTAATTACTATAGAAGCTGTCAAGGTTGGTAAGAAACATTAGAGTTTTATGCAACTAATTCTACTAAATCTGAATACTTAAAAATAAGTGTAACTGAATATAATACTCCTGTAATTGATAAAGTCAATGATATTGAAATGTCTATTAAAGACAACCCAATAACACAAAATGTAAATATTAAAAATAAAATTGAATGTGAAAAACTAACAATTGAAAATCAATCTTCAAATATTGCAAATGTACTTATGATGATGATAAAAATCTTTTAACAGTTAAACCATTAGAAATTGGAACTACTAATATTACATTAAAATATAAAAACGCAACCAATAGTTCATTTAAGGTAACAGTTACAGATTTGTTTGATATAAGCAAATTTGAAATAGAAATTGGTTATATTAAAGGATTTGAAAATAAAAAACAAAATAGCGATTTAAATAGTAATGATAAAGAAATACTAATTTTTAATTTATTTAAATTAAATGGGTATAAAAAGTATTTAAATAATTTAATTCTTGATAACTATCAGTCTGTACAAGGACAACCAATAAATCGTAATTTTAATTTAACTGCAAGTTCATATTCTAAGGTTGTTAAAGGAAAACTAGATAATATATTTTTTATAGCAAGTTCATTAGATTTATCTGATAAAGAAAATAGATTAGTATATACATATAGTTTTTATGAAATGCAATCCAAGGATGATTTGTCTAATAAGGAAAAGGTTGCTAAAGTTATATTAGAAACTTTTGTAACCATAAATAAAGCATTAAATCCAATTAAAATAAATGACATAGTTTTAAAAAAAGCTCAGCAATTAACTCAGATAATATTGGAATGTATAAAATAACCATTAAAGCAGCTGATAATCAAAATGAGATAAAAAATGAAGGAGATTTTCAATTCCAACGTTTTAGAGTTAATGGAATAGTAGAAAAATGTGATCTAGAGTCACTATTTAATCAAACTTATAAAATATAACTTAATTTAAAATAAATATTTAAATTAAGTGAAGATATTTGTCAAAACATAAACATTGTTTTATAATCAATTCGTACGTCATTGAAGAAGGTAACTATGAATCTTAGAGAAAAACTTATATCAATATATAATGAAACAGAAAATGAATTAAAAAAAATCATAATAAAAAATCTTTTAGAGTGTTTTGAAAAAAATAATTTTTTATCAATTCAAGACATATCTATAATTTGTTTTGTAAGTAAATCAGCGATATCGAAATTCTGTATAAAATTAGGATTTACAGGATATAGAGAATTGGTTAGTAGATTAAAGTTTGAAAGAGAAAACTATATAAAAATACTTAATAATAATATTGAAATTAATACTTATGAAGAAACAAAAGATTATATAGTAAATTGCATAAATTATTTTGATAATTATAAAAATGAGTTAGTTATTATTGCAAAATTATTAAAAAAAAATACTTACATAGTTGCATCGCATCAATTAATTAATCATGCTAAAACTTTATATTTTTATCTAAATAAAAAAGGATGTAAAGTATTTTTTACAGATATGTTGGTTGCTAATTATAATATTGATATAAATCAAAATCAAACAACGATATTATTCATGGTTGGTGGTATGGAAGTTGATGGTATTTTTAAAGTTTATGAAAAAGTAAAAAATAATAATAATATAATTTTTCTTACGAGTAGAGCTTTAAGTAAAAGAATTAATAAATGTGATGCCAAAATTATTTTCGACATAACTAATTCTTCAACAAATTATTACATGAGAACAATAATATTAGATTATTTAATCGCTCAAATAATAAGTACAGTTAACTAGTTTCCTTTTTGGAAACTAATTTATTTAATATATGTTTTTATGGAATAATTTTCTATTTTTTGCAAAGATATACTTAAAGGAGAATAGAATGGAAAAAATAGAAATTTATGCACCAATTTCAGGTGTTATTAAATCAATTACCGAGTGTGAAGATGAAACTTTTTCTTCAAAAATATTAGGTGATGGTTTTTTAGTTGAACCTAGTTCAAATGAAGTACATAGTATCTTTGATGAATCTAGCATAGAAATGCTCTTTGAAACAAAACATGCTTTTTTTATTAAGTCTATATATGGTCCAAAAGCTTTGATTCATATCGGAATTGACACTGTTAAATTGAATGGACAACCATTTGAATACTTTAAAGAAATTAATAATATTTCAAATGTGAATGAATTAATTCTAAAAGTAGACTACGATTTAATTGCTAAAAATAAATTGTCAAAACAAACAATGATTTGTTTTGACAATGATGAGTCAGTTAATTTTCAACTTAACAAAAGTGGAGAAGTAAAACAAGGAGAATTAATTGGATATCTATTTTTAAAAAAAACTGATTCGAATAAAACAGAATTACAAAAAGAGAGTAAGTTTTTAACAAGCGCAAAAGAAATAATCAAACTAGTGGGAAGCAAAACTAATTTTACTAGTTATTATAACTGCATGACTAGATTAAGATTTATAATCAATGATAAAAATAATGTTTCTGAAGAAAAAATAAAAAAGCTATCAATTGTTAAAGGTATAAATTGAAGTGGTCAAGAATTACAAATCATTATTGGTGGAGATGTCTATAAAGTAAAAGAAGAAATAGATAAAATTATACCAGAAGATACAAATATTAAAATTAAAGCAGTTAAAAAAGGATTTAAAGATAAGGCTCTAGGATTTATAAGTGGAGTAATTGTCCCTACAATTCCAATAATTTTAGCTGCCGGTATTCTTATGGCTATAAAATCTTTATTAATACAATTTAATGTAATTGATGATATAAAAAATTATGATCAAATGAGAAATGCAAAATTATTTTCAGCATTTATATATATTATTTCAGAAGTTGGAATTGGTATGCTGGGTATATTTTTATGCATAAGTACTGTTAAATATCTTAAAGGAAATATAATTGTCGGCGCTTTAATTGGTGTTGCAATTGCAAGTCCATATTTAATGTGAGGTATTAACTATACTTTATTTGATTGAGGTTTCATTAAAATAAAATTAGGAGGATATTATAATTCTATTATCCCACAAATAGTTGCTGGATCATTATATGTATATGTTGATAAATGAGTAAAAAGTTGAATGCCAACATCAATTGATATTTGTTTTAGAACTGCAATATCATTTGGTATTGTAATGACATCTATAATGTTTATCCTAGGACCAATTTTAGGTGTTGTAGAGGGTCTTGTAGGAGTTGCTGTAAAATGACTTGGCGATATTCCTTATGGCATTGGAACAATGCTGTTTGCACTTTTATGACAGCCTCTTGTACTTACAGGTGTTCATGTGCCAATTATTATGGCTGTAATTCAAAATTTACCTAGTCCATTATATGCGGCTTCTGTATTTGGAGTTTTTGGACAATTAGGAGCTGTGATTTGCATTGGTAACTGAACCAACAACTTTAAAACAAAAGAAATTGCCTATTCTGCAATTCCGTCTGCTATAGTTGGAATAACTGAACCTATTATATATGGTATAACTTTACCAAAGTTTACACCTTTCATTGCAGGTTCATTAGGTGCAGGTTTAGCAGGATTAATAACTGGTCTATTGAATATTAATGCATCAGTTGCTGGTGGTATGGGATTATTAGGTGTAACTAGATTTATACCAGGAGGCGCATATCAAATTGGAATATTCTTTTTAGGATCATTTATATCAATTTTTGCTTCATATGTTTTCACTTTCCTAATGTATAAAGAAAGACATAATGAAAATTTCCTTATATTAAAAACTAATAAAACTTTAGTAAAGTTTATAAAAATAAATAATATTTTAAGTGAAAAAGAAATTGATAAATTATTAAATAATATCAATCAAAATTTTAAATTCTCAAAGCAAGAAAAGCTTGAAATTAAAAGGATAGAAAAAATGCTGTCTTTAAATTCTAAAATTGAATCTAAAATTATTAATTTATTAGATAAGCAAAATGAAATGATTGTTAAATTTGAAATGCAAAAAAATAAATATCATATTAATCAAAATTTAGATAAATTAAATATTGTTGAAGAAAAAATAAATAAATTAAAAAATAATAATAAAATTCTAAAATTAGAAAATAAAAAAAATGAGTTTTTAAAAAATTATAAAGAAGCTTTGAAAAGTTTAGAATTTTTGCAGAATAATTTGTTATCTAAAATTGAAAGGGAGTTAAAAAAAATATTTACTATAAATAATAATACAAATAAAATTATGAATAATTATTACAATTCAATTCACTCACTTGACATACATTTCGAATTGAATGAACGTAAAGAAGATTTGTTATATATAAATAGAAAGAGAAATAAAAATGAAGTTTCCTAAAGGTTTTTTAATTGGAGGAGCTACTTCAGCTCCGCAAATTGAAGGTGCTTACAATAAAGATGGTAAGTCATTAACTGTAGCTGATTTAAAATATTTTGAAGATATTAAAAATAGAAAAGATATAAAAGAAACAAAAATAACTAATTCTAAAAAAATTAAATTTGCTTTTGAAAATGAATCTAACCTGTTTTTTCCAAAAAGAGTAGGAATAGATTTTTATAACAATTACAAGGAAGATATTAAATTGATTTATGAAATGGGTATGAATGCATTTAGATTATCTATTTCTTGATCTAGAATTATACCAAATGTAGATGATAATAAAGTTTGTAAAAAAGGAATAGATTTTTATAAAAATGTATTTGAAGAATGTAAAAAATATAACATAGAACCTATAGTTACAATATCACATTTTGATTTGCCTTATAAAATTGTAAAAAAATATGGCGGTTGAAAAAATAAAAAAGTTATAGATTTATATATTGATTATGCAAGTGTGGTTTTAAATGAATTTAAAGACTATGTCAAGTACTGGATTCCATTTAACGAAATCAATGCAACTATTTTTTCTACATGAGTTAGTGCTGGGATTATAGTGGATAAAGAAGAAAATTTATTAGAAAGTTGCTACCAGGCACTTCATAATCAATTTGTAGCAAATGCAAAAATTATAAAAATAGCTAAAAAGATTAATGAAAAATTTAAATTAGGTTGTATGTTAGCTCAGTTTACATGTTATTCGTTGGATTGTAAACCAGAAAATGTATTATATAATTTAAAAGATCAACAAATAAAGGTTTATTTTTATTATGACTTAATGGTTAAAGGTGTGTACCCAAAATATATGCTTAAATACTTTAAAGATAATAATATTAATCTTGATATAGAATTAGATGAACTAGAGTTGATTAGAGATAATAAGATAGATTATATATCTTTTAGTTATTATATGAGTGGTGTAAATTCTTTAACAGAAAATTCAAAAGTAGAAGCAAATCTTGTGAAAATGGGTAAAAATCCATATTTAACGGAAAGTGAATGAGGTTGACAAATTGATCCAATTGGGTTAAGAATAACTTTAAATGATTTATGAGATAGATATAATTTGCCTTTATTTGTAGCTGAAAATGGAATAGGAATTAATGACAAATTAGAAAACGATTTTACAATAATTGATGATAATCGTATAGAATATTTAAAACTTCATTTAAATGAACTTAAAAATTCAATTCAGGATGGAGTTAATGTATTTGGTTATACAACTTGAACTCCAATTGATGTTATTTCTTCCGGTAGCAATGAAATGTCAAAACGTTACGGTCTTATTTATGTTGATCAAGATGATTATGGAAATGGCTCTAAAAAAAGATATAAAAAAAACAGCTATTTTTGGTTTAAAAAATTTATAGATGATTCCTTATATTAAAATAAGATATAAAAAAAATCTTTTTCATAATTTAATTAAAAATAATTTAAAAAATTATAAAATTATGTGAAACTGAACATCTAAAATAAAATTGACAGTAAAAAAGTACTTTTATTGTTAAAATTTTATTGAAAGGTGTTCTTTTTATATGGCAAAACAATGAACAAAAAACGAAAAACTTTATATAATTAATGAATCAAAAAAAATTGGTATTTTAAATGCGGCATTAAAGTTTGATATTAGTACTAGCACAATTAAAAGATGAAAATCAGAGGTAAAAGTTAAAGGTGAAGGCGCTCTTGAATGAGGTAGCGGAACACAAGCAAAAGGAAATATCAAAAAATTTAAATCTCATGATTGAATTTTTAAAGAACCTGATGATATGAGCATTGAAGAATTAAGAGAGGCTTTGAAACTGGAACGAGCTTTAAAAAAGCATTTGGCGAAGACAACTAAGGAAAAGTACTTCGCCATTTTTAATGTTAAAAGAATGTTTTCTTTGAAATTATCTTGTTTATATTTAAAAGTTTCAAGGTATGGATATTTAAAATGACTTAAAAACGGAAAACCAAAGTATAAAAATTATAATAGAATTTTAGCAATTAAGATAAGATGCCTTTTTTACTTGTTTAAAAAAAGATATGGTTATAATATGATAACTTTATTTTTAAACAAATACTTTAAAGAAAGATTAAACCCTTGAGTTGTTTATAGATATATGAAAATAATGAGTTTAAAAGCAGCAAAGAAAAAGAAAGTTCCAAACTATATAAATCAGGTCCATTAAGATTTGAAAATCTACTAAATAGAAACTTTAAATCTAAAAATATAAATGAAAAATGAGTAACAGATGTAACTTATATAAAAACTATTAATGGAAACGTATATCTATCTGTTATAAAGGATTTGTTTAATTCAGAAATTATTGATTGAAAGTTATCGGTTAGTCCTAATAATAAATTATGTCATACAAATTTAATAAGCGCCATTAAAAAAAGAGGTGCACCAAAGATAATCCACTCAGATCAAGGATCACCATATACAAATGAAACTTGAGAAAGATTATGTAAAACTAATAATATAAATATTTCTATGTCACGAAGAGGAAATTCACCAGATAATGGTGCCTGTGAGTCTTTTTTTGGAACTTTTAAAAATGAATGTATATATACATATAAAGTAAAAGAACTACATCATTCAAATATTTATAAAATTATCTCAGACTATATAGAGTTTTATAATTATGTTAGACCTTCATTAAAACATAAAAAAACTCCATACGAAATTCGTATGGAGAAAGTATCTTTTTAATGTCAATTTTAATTGATAATTTCAAAACAGATTTTTTTTTTTTTTTTAAGTTCTTTACTTCACAATGTGAATATATTTTTGCCATTTACCTTTTAATCATCTTCTTACATATACAATTGACCTTAGCAATGGATCAACAATAACTGCTGTATATATTAACAATAATCCAGGTCCTTCAACAATATTAAGTGCTTTAACAATTATAAATGGAAGAATAACCATACCAATACCCATTGTAATAAATGAAACGATGATAGGGAATCATAAGTCACCAACACTTCACAAAGATCTTAGTAGTGTCATGTTGACTGTGTCAAATAATATTTTTATTGAAAATATTGTAAGTAAAGAAACACCTCATGGAACAGCTGTATCTTTAGAGTTTAATATTCATAATAAAGGATAACTTACTGCAATCATAACTAAATTAGATATTAAAGTAACATAAATTGCAGCTTTTCAACAATCCAATGCAATTTCATATGCACCTTGTTTATCTTTCTCGCCAATTTTTCTTGAAACAAATACAGCAGTTACTGTACCAATTGCTTGAATAAATGCAGAAGAATATTGACCAATACTACTTGCATTTCTGTGCAATATAATTCAATGATTACCTGTACCCAAATGTAATTGACCTATTGCAACTGATGTTCCAAAGTTACATAGATTTCAAACTCCCATTTCAATAGTAATAGGTAAACCAGTTCTTAATGTTTCTTTTGCATAATTTCAGCTTAGTTGTTTATGACGATTAATTTTAAAATCTAAGTACTTAAAGCACATAAACATCATAAAAAATATTTGAAATAATCCAGTTATTGGCAATACTAAAGAACTATATACTGGAGGTATATTTGTACCATACAATAGTATTGATATTAAACTTAAATCAATAACATTTGCCATCATTGTACCAATTGTAACAACTTTACTTTTTTTAATTGATTGTAAACCTGCAACAAATACTTGATAAACACTCATCATTACTAAATTAATGTTAGTAAAGCGATAATAATCTGATACATATTTTAATTCAGTTGGTTCAAGTATATATTGACCACTTACATCTTTAATTGGTTCATTAGCAGAAGCTTCAACCCAACCAACAATCATATCACTAAGAATTGTAATTATCATAAATATTGGTAACATAATAGCTAAATTAACTAATATACCTGTTACTATAACCCTAGATACTTCTTCTTTTCTTCCTTGACCGATTAAGTTTCCAGCAACAATAATAGTTCCTGTAGCAATTAAACTTGGTACAAATTGTAAAGTATTATATGCTAATACTGCCTTAGATGTTCCTTCAGCATAGGCACCACCTTTATAATTGTTAATTGCAATTAGATTTATTTGAGTTATTAATATTGTAAATAATAATTGCACAAAAATAGGTATAGCCATACCAAAAATGTCTTTTGTATTTTCAATTTTATAAAAAGGGGTTTTAATTTTTTCAAAAGGTTCAGCTATGTACTTTTCTTTTTTCATTTTTTTATATTCCTTAATCTAATATATTATAAAAAAATATAATGAATATAATATTTTTTTTATAAAAATTTATGTTGAATAGAAAATGTTATTTTATTATAATAAAAAAAATTTGATAATATATATGTGTAATAACCATATAGGTTATTAAATTATTTATAGTTATATTAGGAGAATAAGAAATGAAAAAATTAATAAGTATATTATCATCATTAAGTTTAGTGACATCAGCTTCAGCAGTTGCTGTTTCATGTGGAAATACTACTGATAATAGTGAATCAAACCCACAAAAAGATAGTGCAAAAATTAATGATATTAAAAATCAATCATTGTATGAACAAGATAATAAAATTGTTTTAGTAAGAATTAATAAAATTGTTAAAAATGCCAAAATCGAAGTAACATCTTCAAATGAAGAAGTTTTACATGCTGCTTTAAAAGAAAATATAAGCGAAGAAAATCAAAACTATTTTTTAATTGAATTAATTGGTAAATGAGCAAATAAAGAAGCAAAAGTTACTGTTAAATATGATGATTCAGTTAAAACATTTGATTGCAAAGTTTTAAGCCAAATTGAAAATAGACCATCATTTAACCCAATAAATGAATTACCTAAAATTTCAAAAGAAATTGAAACTCCATTTAAATTAGATGTTGCAAATAGAATTAAAGGTAGTGAATATGAATTGACAATAGTTCAAGATGATATTGCTACAATTAAAACTAATAGTGGAACTGATGAAAACATAGAAAACCCAATTGTATTAAACATAAAAGGAATAAAAGTTGGAAGTTTTGATATTATTGTAAACTATGGAGCAGTACAATCAATGTTTAAACTAGTTGTTGTTAACAACGATCCAAATGCAAAGCCAGAAATTAGTGATATTGCAGATTTAGAAATGTCAGTAGAATCAACAGTTAAAAGAGAAGCAATAGTATTTAACCCAAGAAAAGATTTGAATTTAGAAGTTAAATTAACTAATGGTGAAGATTCAGAATATATAGATGTTATAAAGACTGATTTAAATGCTGAAAATGGAATTTATTTAATTGAATTAAATGCAAAAAAAGTTAAAAAAGAAGCAATATCAATAAGTGTAAATTATGGAGAAGCAACAAAGGAATTTAATGCAACAATTAAAGAAAAACCTGTATTTAATGAAATTGGTAAGTTAGAAGTATTTGAAAAACGTCAATCTATTGCAAAAATTAAAGTTGAAAATCCAATTAAGAATGAAAAAATAACTGTTGAAATTATTGAAGGAAAAGAAAATGTTGATGCATTTTCAATGAGGGATTGAGATACTGATAGAAGTGGTGAATTTGATTTAGTGCTTTATGGTTTGAGTGCAACAGAAAAATGTATTGTAAAGTTAACTTATGGTAATGTTTCAAAAGAAGTTGAAGTAAAAGTTTCGAAAGCCGAAGTTAAAGACCCAGTAATTCAAGGAATTAATAAAGAACGTAAATATGAATTAAATCACTATCAAAGCTTATCTATTTTAATATATATTGATAACGAAACAAGTAAAGGTATTTTAAAAACAACATTTGTAAAAAATGAATATCTTAATGTTGAAATAGCTGGTCGTGAAGGTGATCCATACTACACTGTGTTTTTAGTTTCATCTAATAAAGATACAGAACAAGACCAAGATGTTACATTAACTTACGAAGGTGCACAATCAATTACTTTCAAAGTAAAAGTATCAAGTAAATAATTTATAACTTTTCTAATTATTAAAAATAATAAAATAATTAAAACACTGGTTCAAGCCAGTGTTTTGTTTTATTCAACATGTTATCAATTCTTTTTTTATGACCTATAAATTGTGTGTTAAACTTTACTTAAAGGAGGATGAAATGCTAAAACAATCATTAATAATGAGTTCTAATAAACTTATAAATAAATTATATTCAAAATTAATTGATTATAAAATTGCTGGTTTAAGTTTAAAAAATTGTGACACATAAATCCGAATTTAAAATTTATAAATATAAAACATAAAGAAACTAAATTAAGTATGAAGTATATTAATTATAATAATAAATCAATATTATCTCTTAAGATTGATGCTAATAAAAACATTATCTTTGAAGATGATTTTAAATAGGTGTTAATCTATTTTTTTTATGAAAACAATTTTAAAAAATAAATACTTCATACTTTTATTATTTTTTGTTTTATTTTCAACAATATTATTATTGATACAATTAATGTTATGTGAACAAATAATATCATTACTAATTGCAAGATATTATGTAAAATTAGGTAAATTAGCAGGATTAAATAATAAGTTATGCAAAGAATATATACAAACATTTTATCCAAATATCTTATATAATGAACTATATGTATATTCATATATTTTTTAATCAAAAAATGCTTTGAACAAATTGAGTATTAATATCAGTATTTGTTGTAATTTTAAATTTTATTTTTATTTACTTTTGTTTTTACTTTGCAAATAAACTTTCAGAAAATAGAAATAAAATTTTTAAAGAAAATTTATTAAAAAAAATATATAGTAATACATCAAATGTAGTGTAACCTTTTTCCGGACATAATTTAAAATTAATCTAAATAAGATTATAAAATTATAAGGAAAGAGGTTTTTTTATGAAAAGATACACTAAAGAAGAAAAAATAAAAATATGTAAATTATTTTTAGAAAGTAATTCTAAATACGAAAATTTTTCAAAAAGTTATAAACTATCATCAATTAGTTTAAGAAATTGAGTTAAAAACTATAATTTATTTGGAGAAGAAGCTTTTGATAATTCAAAAACACATTTAGAAGAAAAACTTAAAAGCTTACAAAAAGAAAATAAACAGCTAAAAAAAACAACTTAATGATCAAGAATTAAGAGATGAAATGTATTCGGATTTAAGAAGGTTAATAAATAAAAAAAAGTAAATAAGTGACAACTTTGCATATATAAATGCACTGTTGTATACAATAAAAAAATTTTGAGCAACGAAATAACAATAAGAAAACTTTGCAAAATAATAAAACTAGGTAAATCAACATATTATGATTGAATTAAAAATAAAAAACCAAAGTTTAAACATATAGATTATGAATTACTATCAAATATTGAGAAAAGTTTTATTGATTTTGGGAAAACATATGGTTCAAGAAGATTAGCGATTGATTTAAATAATATATGCTCTCATAAAAAAATAAGAAGATATATGATTTTTTCAAATTTTAAAGTAAATAATTACAAAACTCCAAAGAAAACAAAAAATCACATAGAAAAAGTTGGTAAATATGAAAGATTAATAAAAACAAACGCAGATTTGAAAAAATTTGGCGATGTTTTTAGTGTTGACATAACAGAAAAAGTCATTAATAAATCAAGACTTTACACTTGTGGTTTTTATAATATTAAGCAGAAAAAAATTTATGGATTAATTACAAAGACATCAAAAGGTATATCACTTGTTGTTGAATCATTTTTAAAAATGGTTGATGAGTTTGGAGTTTTTAAACCAAATAGCGTTATTCACTCTGATAATGGTTCAGAGTTTAAATCCTATACATATAAATTAATGCTGATGAATTTTGACTTAAATATAAGCATGTCTAGAGTTGGTAGATCAACTGATAATGGTTATATAGAAGGCTTTTGAAGCGTATTAAAAAGAGAAGCTATAATAGAGAATAAAAAATATAAATCAATTGAAGAATATGTATATAATTTTAATTTATACTCAAAATTTTATAATGAAAGGAGAATAAAGTTATAAAATAAATGTGTCCGGAAAAATGTTACAGCACAGTAATACATCAAATGATAGTAAAATTAAAAATTTAAATATCAATTATATAAATACTTTAATTGAAAATAATAAAAACTATTGAAAAAAAATTCCTCTAACAATAAGTCAAATAGTATTAATATTTATTGGAGATTCTATTATTTTATTTACTAAAAGTTATATGTTTTATTTTGTAATAATGGTTTATTTTATTTCTTTTGTATTATTAAGTTTTTTACTACTATATTTAAAAAGAGTAAATGATCGTAAAAACAAAGAAATAATTAATAAAGAAAATTTTTATTTTGTTAATCTATGTAAAAATATTGATGAAATAAGGCTATTAAATTAATTAAATGATGAAATAAATAATGAAGATAAACTATTAAAAAGTAAAACTAGAAAACTTAGATTAAGTAAAATTTATAGTAATCTTTTTGATGCTTTGATAACTTTTTCTTGTCCTTTTACAATTGCACCACTAATAATATTTTCAGGTTACATTTTTGCAACAGATAGTTCAAAAATTGCAACATTACTTTCAATTTTTTTAATATCAATTGGTATGATGTTTTTGCCTCTTATGCAATTAATTAATAATTTAAATAAAGATAAATTTAATTTTAAATATGATGAAAATACTATAAAAAAAGAAAATTTAAATGAATTAGTCACAGATTTAACTATATCTAATCTTTCAATGACAATTAATAATAAATCTATATTTAAGGATGTTAATTTTACATTTAAAAATAAATTATTAAACTATATTCAAGGTAAAAATGGTGTTGGTAAGTTAGTTTTATTAAAATGTATTGCAGTCATTATTACTGACTATGAAGGTGAAATTTCTATAAATAAATCATTATCATCTGATCATAAATACTCAATATCTTATATTGGCCATGATTCATGGTTATTTAACATATCAATTAAGGATAATTTAGCATATGGATGTAATGATGTTGATGAAAAAGAAATATATAAATTACTTGAAAAATTTAACTTATTAGAAAAAATTAATAAACTAAATTTATGCTTAGATACAATTTTTGAAGATGATGTTAATCTATTTTCAAAAGGGAATTTCAAAAACTTTTGATTATCAGAACATTGCTACAAAATAGAGCAATAATTTTATTAGATGAATTTGATAATGCAATGGATGAAAGCAGTTCTATTATTTCATATAACATATTAAATGAGCTTATTAATAACAAATTAATAATCATAGTATCGCATTTTCCTGATGTAAATGGAAACATATTAAAATTAAAATAAAATTAATTCAAATGTTTAAAATATATTTTTTCTAAAGCATTAAATAATTAAAGTATTTGGAATTTTTTCTATTTATTTTAATTATTTATTTTATTTTTTTCTAAAAAAGAGTAAAATACTTTTAGAGGAGGAGAAATTTTTAAAATATATATTAAATTTAGAAATTATGGAAAATATATTTAATGTTAATATTCAAAATGACCCATTATTAGTTTTAAAAGATATTAAAAAAAGTTTTGGAAATGTTATAGCTTTAAAAGGAGTTAATTTACGTGCCTTCGAAGGTATTGCAATGGGTATATTGGGTGAAAATGGTGCAGGTAAATCTACTTTAATGAATATTTTAAGTGGAGTTATTCAAAAAACCTCAGGTGAATTTTTTTGGCAAGGAAAAGAAAAAAATGGCTTTAAAAATGTAAAAGAAGCCGAGCAAGTCGGTATATCAATAATTCACCAAGAAATTGCCTGTTTTAATGATATGACAGTTTTGGACAATGTTTTTGCAGGTCATGAAATTAGTAAGTTCGGTTTTGTAAATTATCAAAAACAAAAAAAGTTAGCTAAAAATATTTTATTAACTTTAAAACTCGATATAAATCTAAATGAATTAATGTGCAACCTAACTATCGCAGAGCAACAAATGGTAGAAATTGCTAAAGCAATTTTAAGAAAAAGTAGATTAATTATCTTCGATGAACCAACTTCATCTTTGAGTAAATCCGAATCAGAATCGTTATTTGAAATAATAAAAAAGCTAAAAAAAGATAATATAGCAATATTTTATATTTCTCACAAACTTGAAGAAATACCTATAATTTGTGATTATATAACAATAATAAGAGATGGAAATTATATTGGTGAATATCTTGTAAATGAACTTAATGAAGATGAAATTATTAGTAAAATGGTTGGTCGTGAAATTACTGAAAAATATCCTTTAAAAGATTGACCTACATATAACAGTAAAATTTTAAGTGTAAAAGATTTGTCGAATGAGTTTGTTAAAAATATTTCATTTGATTTATATAAAGATGAAATTTTAGGATTTTCTGGTTTAGTAGGAGCACAAAGAAGTGAATTGTTCAAATCATTAATTGGATTATTTTCAAAAGCATCTGGAAGAGTTGTTTTGAATAATAAAGAACTAAAATTAAACAATGTTACAAAGTCCATAAAAAATGGTATTTATTATGTAACAGAAGATAGAAAAAATGATGGACTATTGTTAGATAATCCAATAAGAAAAAATATTTCATTATCTTCATTAAAAAAAATATCAATGTGCGGTTTTGTTAATTTAAAGAAAGAAAGAAAATTAGCTTCAAGATTTATATCTAAAATGTCTATAAAAACACTAAGTGCAGAAAACTCGGTTGGCAGTATGAGTGGAGGAAATCAACAAAAAGTTTTATTAGCAAAAGCTTTTGCTGCAGAGCCAAAAGTTATAGTCTTCGATGAACCTACAAGAGGTGTCGATGTCGGAAGTAGAAGAGAAATTTATGATTTAATTTATGAAGCAAAAAGAAATGGAATAGGTGTAATTGTAATATCTAGTGATTTACCTGAAATATTAGGTCTTTGTAATAGGGTGATTGTTATGAGAAACGGAAGAATAATTACTGAAATTGAAGGAGAGAGACTTTCACCTGAAGAAATTATGAAACATTCAATATAGAAAGTAAGATAAAAATGAATAATTTATTAGAAAAGAATAGTAAAGAGATTATTTTAGATAAAATAAATTTAAGGGAGCAGTCCGAAAAAACTGCTATAAATAAATTTTTTAAAATAAAAGAAGAGAAGAAATTAGATTTTGTTTTTCTTTTGTCTTCTTATAGAGATAGTTGTATAAAAAAATTAGAAGCTAAAATTGATAAATTAGAAAATTTAAAAAATTTATATTTAGACAAAAATGAATATAAGTATAATAACTTAGAAATAACAAAATCTGAATATGAAAAAAATAAAAAGATAATTGAAAATGGTGATTACAAAAATCACAACAATAAAATTAATAAGATTAATTTATTTATAGATAAAAAAAATGTTAAATGAGATAAACTTATAAAAACTAAATCTAAAAAAAATAAAATTTCAATAAAAAAATACCAGGATAAAAAATCTACAATTCTAAATAAATTAGAAAACAAAACACAAAATTTAAAGAGTGATATTAATAATAAAAGTGATATTTTAATAGAAAAAGATAAAAGAGAAATATTAAGTAAAAAAAATAATATATTAAATTCTAATTATTCTAAAAAATTAAATAAATTAGAATTAGATTTACAAAATGAAAATATTGGACCTATTGAATATGAAAATAAAAAAAATAATTATAAAGATCAAATCAATTTGTATGTTGATAAGTACAATAATTTACAAGATACAAAAACATCAAAAAATTATTCGATAAAATTAAAAAAAAGCTTCATATTTAGTTTTTCAAACAAAAATAAATTTATTAATAAAAGTTTAAGTGCTATAAATGCCATTAAATTAATATTTATTATAATGGCTTTTGCAATAATTGTTGGTATTATTGAACCTGGTTTCTTTAAGGCTAATAACTGAAAAAATATTCTATATTTGAATGCTGATATTGGTTGTATGGCAATTGGAGTTACTGTGATTATACTTACTGGTGGAATTGATTTGTCAATTGGTTCGACAATGGCTTTTGCAACTGCATTAGCGGCCAAACTTATTCTTAGTGGTACTAATGTTTGATTATCAATAATAGCTGTTATTTTATTTTGTGGATTTTCAGGATTAATATCAGGAATATTTGTTAGTGTACTAAAATTTCCGTCATTTATTATTACTTTAATACTTATGATGGTATGACGTGGTGCGACACAATTTATATTAGAAAATACATCTCAGTCATTTGATAATGATTATTTAACTCAACTTATACAAACAAAGTTTCTAGGTTTAAGTATTGTTGTTTGAATAATGTTTTTATTAGCAATAGTTTCTTTTATAATACTAAGATTTACTATTTATGGTAGACATGTATATGCTGTTGGCGGTAATTATAGAAGTGCACAACTTTCAGGAATAAAAGCAAAAACAATATTAACTTCTGTATATGTATTTGGAGGACTTTGTATAGGTGTTGGTTCATTTATATATGCTGCAAGAATTCAAACAGCTAGCCCTTCAGCTGGTAATGCTTGAGAATTAGACGCAATTGCTTGTGTTGTTCTCGGTGGTACATTATTAACTGGAGGAAAAGGAGGTATATTTCTTACAATATTAGGATGATTTTCACTTAGTGTTTTAAAAAATGCATTAAATTTAATTGGCCTATCAAGTGATATTCAATCAATCTTAAAAGGTCTTATAATAATGGTTGCAGTACTTTCTAATACTGAATATAAAATAGTAAATAAAATTAAACAATGAATTATTAAACAAGTTATTTTATTAAAAGTTATTTAAAAGGAGAACAGAAAAAATGAAAAAATTAATGACAATTCTAGCTAGTGTTAACTTAGTATCTTCTGTAGGAGTATCAGTTGTTTCATGTGGTAATGATGGTGATTCTATAGGATTACTAATCTCAAATTTTAATAATGCTTATTTTCAAAATATGATGAGTTCAGGAAAAACATATGCTGAATCAAAAGGTTATAAATTAAACACATATGACTCACAAGCAGACGTTAGTGGTGCAAAAGATCAAACAAACGTACAATCATCAATAACAAAAGATGATAAAGCAATAATAATTAATCCAGCAAATGTAAAAAATAATAAAGCAATTAAACCTGCTCTTGATGAAAATATTCCTGTTCTAAATATTGATACTGAATATGATAAAGCAGTAGGCGAAAGAGGTGCTGCAGGCTTTGTTTCTGAACAAACAAAAGCAAGTCAACAAATGTTTAAAGATATATACAAAAAAATTTATGGTGAACTACCTTCAAATGATAATAAAGAAAATAAAGTTAAAGTTTATGCGATGTGATCAAATCAGGATAACGATGCTGAACGCAAAAGATTCCAAGGATTCGTTTTAGATAATGCCGACTGAATAGAAATAGTGAATAGAAAAGGTGAAGGTTTTAATCAAGGAAGTGTTGCAAAAGGTAATGAAAATACAGGTGATGCAGCTGGAGATGTACTTACAGATGAGTGGAATGGTAAAGAATCAGCAAATAATGCACATATAATTTGAGCTGGTAACGATCCAATGGCACTTGGTATGAAAAAAGCAATTGATTTAAATGAAGGAATGAAATCTTGGTTTAGTTCAAAAGATGAAAAAGGTAAAACAAAAGGTTATATCGCAGGTTTTGATGGATCAGATGATGTTGCAAATGATGTTAATTCTTGATCAGAAACTTCAAGAAATCATATATATGCAACAGTAAAACAAGAATATAAAAAAATAGTCGAGGCCGCAATAGATAAAGCAATTGAGTTAATAGACAAAAAAAATAATGGAGAAAACCCAAGTAAAACTTTTGAAAAATCTACTGAAATTGATGCGACTGTAATGTTGCCACCTAATGAAAATAAATAATATATTAATAGTTAAAATTTATATAATAAATTTAATTATGATGTTAAAACCCCACATTAAAATAGTGTGGAGTTTTTTAATAAAAAATTGAAAATTGTAAATATACAAATGATGCCAATTTAATTGGTGCATTTCACTTGGAGAAACATAATGATAAAATTTGCTAAAGATTTTTTGTTTGGTGTATCTTTATCTGGTCCACAAACAGAAGGTGATAAAAATAAAAAAAACCAAAGTGTAATGGATTATTGATTTAAAATTCAACCCGAAGATTTTTATGATCGCATTGGTCCAAATTATACATGTGATTTTTATAATAACTATAAAGAACATTTAAAATGATTAGATGTAATAGGTTTAGAAGTTTATAGAACTTCAATACAATGAACAAGATTAATTGATGATATATATAAATGTAAAATAAATGATGATGCAAAAAACTTTTATTTAAATTATTTTAAAGAAATTAAAAAAAGAAAAATAAAATTAGTAGTTAATTTACATCATTTTGATATACCAAAAATTCTATTAGATAATGGTGGATGAGAAAATAAAGAAACTATTTATTTGTTTTTTCAATTTGCAAAAATATGTTTTGAATTATTTGAAGACATTGTTGATGAGTGAGCAACTTTTAATGAACCATTAGCAGATGTTGATTCTAAATATTTATATGGTTGACACTATCCAAAAATAAAAAATTTCAAAAGATCTATACAAGTATTTTACAATATGATGGTTGCCCATGCCAAAGTTGTAAATTACTATAAAGATAATTTTAAAAATAAACATAATAAAATAACCATAATATTAAATGTAACTCCATCATATCCAAGATCAAATGATATTGATGATATAAAAGCTTCAGATTTTAATAACATGTTAATTACTTATTCTCAGTTAGATTTAGTTTTAAAAGGAGAGTTAAGTAAAGAACTTATAGTATTTTTAAAAGAAAATAATTTATTACCTGAATATACAAAACTAGAACTAAATGAGTTTAAAAAACATAAAATAGATTATCTTTCTTTAAATTACTATCAACCATTTAGAGTAATGAAAAAAGAATCAAAAACAATCAAAAATCAAATTATGCCATGAAGTTTTTATGATCACTATGAATGACCAGATAGAAGGGTTAATCCATATAGAGGCTGAGAAATATATCCTGAAGGAATTTATGATATTGCAAATTTAATAAAAGAGAAATATAATAATTTTCCTTGAATGATTAGCGAAAATGGAATGGGTGTACAAGATGAAGATAGATTTAGAAAAGACAATATAATTAATGATGACTATAGAATTGATTTTATAAACGAACATTTAGACTGACTTAAAAAAGCAATTGATGAAGGAGCAAATTGTTTTGGTTATTCATTATGAACTTTTATTGATTGTTGAAGTTGAACTAATGCATATAAAAATAGATATGGACTCATTGAATATGATTTAGATACTCAAAAAACTAATATAAAAAAATCAGGACTATATTTAAAAGAATTAATAGATTCAAAAAATAAATAACTTTATAAAATTTAATTAATATTTTGTTAAAACATTTTATTTTATTGTAAAATAAATATTGATTTAAGAAGGATTTTATAATAATTATGAAAAAAGTTTATTGAGATTTTGGAATTACTGCTTGTTCGTTTAGTATAGCTATGTGCATTATAGATTTACCGTTAGCAATATTGTTTTCGGTAGATTTATTAGGAACAAAATTGGCACCCATTATTGCTGTTCTACTAACAATTATTTTTATTAATTTTATCTGTTCAATAGTTTCTTTAATTTTGATATGTTTATATAAAAATAAAAAATGTATAAAATTAGGAACTTTAATTGGTATATCTATACCTACTTTATGAATACTAACATATTTATATATTGTTGCGACATATCTATACCAACCAATTTTATTGTTAATTAACTCTTGTTTATTATTTATGATAGTTTTAATTTTAGTTTTTATGATTTTATTTATTTACAATTCTAAAAAACATAAATGAGTTATTATATTTAAAAATAACAATGGCGAAAAACATGATCATTATAATGAAAAAATTAGAACTGCATACGTATTTATGATAGTGGGAACTGTGTTGTGATCATTTTTAATTATACCGTTAGCTTGATTAATTCCAATGACTTTAAATACAAAAAAACTAATACACGAATATAAAGATGCAACAGCACTTGGAGTTTGTTGTATTATTATTTGGCAATTTATTTAATTTTATTGCAGGTATATTAGTTTTAACAAATAAAAAAAATTCATATTTAGTTAATGACGAGATAAATAATAAAAATATTTATAAAAAATTAAATTACATTAATATTACAAATTATAATGACAATTAATTGCTTGTAGTGTAACCTTTTTCCGGACATAATTTAAAATTAATTTAAATAAGATTATAAAATTATAAGGAAAGAGGTTTTTTTATGAAAAGATACACTAAAGAAGAAAAAATAAAAATATGTAAATTATTTTTAGAGAGCAATTCTAAATACGAAGATTTTTCAAAATGCTATAAACTATCATCGATTTGTTTAAGAAATTGAGTTAAAAACTATAATTTATTCTGAGACGGAGCTTTTGATAATTCAAAAACACATTTAGAAGAAAAACTTAAAAGCTTACAAAAAGAAAATAAAAAGCTAAAAAAACAACTTAAAGATCAAGAATTAAGAGATGAAATGTATTCAGATTTAAGAAGGTTAATAAATAAAAAAAAGTAAATAAGTGGCAGCTTTGCATATACAAATGCATTGTTGTACACAATAAAAAAAATTGTGGATAATGAAATAACAATAAGAAAACTTTGCAAAATAATAAAACTAGGTAAATCAACATATTATGATTGAATTAAAAATAAAAAACCAAAGTTTAGACATATAGATTATGAATTACTATCAAATATTGAGAAAAGTTTTATCGATTCTGGGAAAACATATGGTTCAGAAGATTAGCAATTGATTTAAACAATATATGCTCTCATAAAAAAGTAAGAAGATATATGATTTTTTGAAATTTTAAAGTAAATAATTACAAAAACCCAAAGAAAACAACAAATCACATAGAAAAAGTTGGTAAATATGAGAGATTAATAAAAACAAACGCAGATTTGAAAAAATTTGGCGATGTTTTTAGTGTTGACATAACAAAAAAAGTTATTAATAAATCAAGACTTTACACTTGTGGTTTTTATAATATTAAGCAGAAAAAAATTTATGGATTAATTACAAAGACATCAAAAGGTAGATCACTTGTTGTTGAATCATTTTTAAAAATGGTTGATGAGTTTGGAGTTTTTAAACCAAATAGCGTTATTCACTCTGATAATGGTCAGAGTTTAAATCCTATACATATAGATTAATGCTGATGAATTTTGACTTAAATATAAGCATGTCTAGAGTTGGTAGATCAACTGATAATGGTTATATAGAAGGCTTTTGAAGCGTATTAAAAAGAGAAGCTATAATAGAGAATAAAAAATATAAATCAATTGAAGAATATATATACATTTTTAATTTATACTCAAAATTTTATAATGAAAGGAGAATAAAGTTATAAAATAAATGTGTCCGGAAAAAGGTTACAGCACAGACAATTAATTGTTATTTTTTTTATATTTTATATGAAATATTTTAGATATTGAAATATTATAATATAAATAAAAGGAATTAAACTATAATGAATGATGAAAACAAAAATTATAAGAGAAAGCTAAAAAAATCAAATAAATATATTATAAAAAATATAAAAAATGATTATAAAAATAATAAAATCCATAAATCTTTATATAAAGAAGCAATTAAAAATCAAAAAAATATTTATAAAATTAATTTCAAAAAAAAGCAACAATTAATTTAATGTGTTGCTTTTTTTAAATATATATTTTTATATGAAGTAAAAAAAGAATTAAAATAATAAATGTAAGAGTAAATAAAAATGAACAACACAAATTTAATAAGTAAATTTAAAAAAAAGTAGTTCAACAAAAGAAGATGTTAAATTTGTATTATCCAATTATTTTTTAGATAATCTAGTAAATTTAAAGAATATGAATATAAATGTAGTTGCAGAAGATTGTAATTGTAGTAAATCTAGTATTGTAAAATTTTGCAAAGAATTAGGTTTGGAAGGGTTTAAAGAATTAATAAGAATTTTGATGTGAGAATATTCAATTTTTAAAGTTATTGATAATAAAATAGATAGTAATAATTTGAATATAAAATATTTTTCACAAATTGAAGAAAATATAAATAATTTAAAAAATAATAATTTTAATACTTTCTTAAAAGTTTCTGAACTTATAAAAAAAATGTAAAGGAAATATATTTTTATTTGGTAAGGGACCAAACATACACGTAATAGATATTTTTAGAAATTATTTATCTAAGCTAAACTTTAATTGTGTAAGTTCAACAGATTTTGATGTTCAAAAAAGAATAACTAAAAATGTTAATGAACAAGATATATGCTTTATATTTACTTATTCAAATCTTACAAAATCTATGTTAGAAATATATGATGATATTAAAAATAGAAATACAGTATTAATTATTGCAACTTCAAATGTTGAATCTCCACTTTTTATAAATAGTGATTATAATTTTTTAATTAAAAACAACGAAAAGATTCTAGAAGATCAAACTAGTTCAATAATTAGTTTTTTAACAATTGTTATGCAAATATTATATTTAATTAATTATTCTAAGTAAAATAGTTCATTAAAACATAAACAATGTCAATGTTTTTATTTACCGAAATCGTCTTTTAAATAAAAAATATAATTTATTTAGGAGGTACATATGGATAAAAACAAATTATTAAAAAATGATAATAATAATTTTAAAACTAAAGATCTTTTAAAAGATGTGATAAAAACATCTACATTTAAGGTAAAGCTTAAAAAAAACAATACAAAGATGTGGTAGTTTTATGGCTGGTATGATTATGCCATCTGTCAGTATACTTATTGCGTGAGGTTTATTAGCGTCAGTTTTTATTGGTAAATATGACGATAATGGCGAATGGGTAAGAACTGGGTGATTTAAATCAGAAGCAATTGGTCAGATAATTGCTCTAACAATGAAATATTTATTACCGGTATTGATTGGTTATACAGCAGGTAATATGGTGTATAAAACCCGTGGTGCGGTATTTGCAGCATTTATAACTTTTTTAATTATTTTAGGTAATGATTGAACTTATAAAACAACTGCAAGTGATTGGGTAATTGGAGATAGCGTAGCATCGAAAGTAGGAGCTCCAAACCAAATTGTTGGTGCAATGATTATGGCGCCGCTCACAACTTATGCTTATAAAAACATAGAAATTTTATATATAAATCAAATTAAACCTGGATTTGAAATGGTTGTTAAGAACTTTAGTCTAGCTTTATTTGCTATCTTCTTTGGTTTAATTTCATATTTTGTATGAGGATTTGCAATGTATGGAATTAGCTACGTAATGGTTGAAATAATCAATCTATTCACTAAAATTCCTTGATTATTTCCCTTTATGGCAATAGTAACCGAACCCTTAAGAGCTGTATTTTTAAACAATGCATTAAATTATGGCGTTATGATTCCGTTAGGACTAACCGAAGTAGAACAAGGAAGAGGTTTTTCAAACTTCTTCATGGTTGGAGGTAATCCCGGACCTGGATTTGGTTTATTAATTGCATATGCAATATGAAGAAAAAAACAAAGAGGTGCAGCTTCTAGTAGTAGTGTAATAAAACTTATTGGTGGTATTCATGAAGTTCATTATGTTTATATTCTTTCTGAACCGATAATGATTCTAGCTACAATTGGTGGTGCATTTACAAGTCTATCAATAATTTCATTAGCAGGTGGTGGAGCAATAGCTGGAATTTCGCCTGGTAGTATAATATCAGTAATTTCTATGTCAGGAGATGGAATTAGAATATTGATAAATGTTGCAGCATTGTTTACTGGAGCCTTAGTTTCTTTTGCGATTGCAAGTATAATAATGATTTTTAAAAGAAAACACAACATTCAAACACAAGAAGTTAATGTTACTGATGAAGGTATCAAATTTAAAAATAGCACAAATGATAAAAATGTAATTAATAATTCAATATCTATTGATCTTAAGAATGCTAAAAAACTTATGGTAGCGTGTGATGCGGGTGTTGGATCAAGTGCAATGGCAGCAGGAATATTAAAAAAATGAGTTAAAGATAAAAATCTTGATATTATTGTTGATAATTGTGCAGTTAAAGATCTAACAAGTGATATTGATATTGTTGTTACAATGATTAATTTTAAAGAAGTTGCAATGGAAAATTCGCCAAATGCATATATTTATACAGTGCAAAAATATTTAGGTAAAGATGTGTTTACTGAATTGCAAAATATGTTACTAGAAGCAAAGAAGGATGAATAATGGAAATTAAAAAAGAACTAATTTTTTTAGAAAAAGAATTCGATGATAAAAAACAAGTTTTTGAATTTATAAAACAAAAATTAATAGAATTTAATCTAGGTAATGAAGAAACTATAAATTCAATGATAAAAAGAGATGAAAAAGCAAGTGTTGCAATCGGTAGTTATCTTGCAATAACACATTGTGAATATGAGTATGGAAAAAATATAAAAATAAATGAGTTTATTTTTATTAAATTAAAAAAACCAATATTTTGAGATGAAAACGAAGTACTATTTGTGATTGTTTTAATATTAAACAGCGATAAACAAATTGACATGTTATATGACTTAGCAATTAGTTTTTCTGATGAAGAAAAAGTAAAAAAATTTTATAAACAATGTAAATCTATAGATGATGTAAATAATTTTTTAAAACCAGAGTAATAAAGGAGTATATATGAAACAAATAGGAATAATTGGATTTGGTAAAATGGGTCTAAATTTAGCAAAAAATATAAAGAAAAATAATTATGATGTAATTGGATATGATTTAAATAAAACTATATATAAAGAATTAGACAATTATAATATCAAACACAAAAATGAAATTAAAGAATTAATACAATCTCTTGATAAACCAAGAAGTGTTATAATGATTGTTAATTCAGGAAAACCAACAGAAGCAG